>CAVYFP010000001.1:0-14093 GCA_963767805.1 uncultured Alphaproteobacteria bacterium
GCTTGAATCTATATTGCGGACCCAAGAACTCTGGTTTTCTAACCCGCTTTTTATGAATGATCTGGAAGAGGTGCGGTTTGGTATTAACACCGGGACAAGGCTTTTTCTGGCAAGCCGGGAAATTAAATCCGCTTGTGGCAGTAAAGCGAGGGTTGATTGTCTTAAGGATGCGTTCAACCATTATAACGACCAATTCGCGAACGACCACGTGATTGATACCTACGTCTTCTGCCTCTCCGAGCACGAAAGGAATGATACTGATGGCGTGTTGTCAATGTGGCGCGGGTACGGTGGGGATGGGAACGGCATTGCCATCGTTTTCGACACTGCAATGCTCTCTTCGCGAAACAATTCGCCACTGACAATCGCAAAGGTGCGGTATGGCTCGACAGAAGACCGAACGAACTGGATCCACCAGCGAATCGCGCAATTTACCGAGATTCTAAAGAAATCAGATATTCCGGACGAGAATCTTCATCTGGCTTCCTATTTCTTTTTCGAACGCTTGAAGCTCTTTTCCGTTTTTACAAAGCATTGTGGATTCAAAGAAGAAAACGAGTGGCGCGTCGTTTATTTTAAGGACAGAGACGTGGCTAACGCCTTCGAGCGAATGTTCAGCTACCAAGTCGGATCACGGGGCGTCGAACCAAAATTGAAATTCAAAGTCGAACATATACCGGACTTTACTGATTTTGATTTTAGTCTTTCCAAGATTGTGGAGCAAATCATTCTCGGACCATCCGTATCGTCGCCGCTCGCGCGTGCGGCGATCTCCAAAATGGTCGAAACGATTGGTAGGCGGGACTTGAAAGATCGAATCTGGACTTCGACAATTCCGTTCCGGCATTGAAATCTTGCGCGGCGGCCGGAGCGCGCGAAGGGTTCGCGCTGGGTCAGTCATGGCCTCAAAGAATAAATCCGCCTTGTGGAGCGACAGAGCCTTTCCCCCGCCTCATCCTTCGAGGCGCGGGCTTCGCCCGCCCTCAGGATGAGGGATCAACCCGCCCACAGCGCCCGCCCACGCCGCTTACGCGTGAAAATCATGCAGGGCCATGAACGCCTTGTAGAGGACGCGCGGATCTACCGCGCCCTTGAAGATGGCGGGGGGAGCGCGATCGAGGCCGAGCAGCGCATAGACGGCGGTCTGCGCCGAACGAACCGAATATTCGACGGTGAACACCACATCGTCGGGCAGCTCGCAAAACTGGCCCATGAAGGCGAGATTTCGCGATTCCCTGGGGACGACCTGCGGCCGGTCCCCGCTGCCGCGCCGGAGGAACTGGCTGGTGATGAAGGGCATCATGCAGGGAATGCAGATCGCCGTCCTGAGCAGCTTTTCCGCCTCGTCCTCGGCGCCGAGATGACCGAGGACTTCGGTCATGATCTCGCGGCCGGTGCATTCGGACATCGGCTTTTCGACAAAGTCGCCGGGGTTGTCGACGAACAGGCCATAGCCCCACAACACGCTGACATTTTCAGGCTGGTCGATGAAATGGGGCTGATGCGGGATGACGATCGAGGCGCGCCAGCTCGAATCGACGAGGGTGACGAGGCCGCCCTCGCCCGGGACGTTGCCGGTGAGGTCGCGCACGATGTCGAGAAGCGCCGGCTCATGCAAAGTCGTGGTGAAGGACACCCATTTCAATTCGTCGATATGCGAATCGAAGACGGAAGGATCGCCGAATTCGGGCCGGCCGGCGGCGATCCTCTCCCAGAGCGTCCAGGCGCCGCCGTCGGTCTTGCCCTTGAGCGCGGGCGCGCGGTCCATGGCGCCGAGGCTCGAGGCCTCGGTCATCGAGCCGAGCGTCACGAGCACGCAATCATTGGGGCCAACCATGATCGCGCCGGCCTCGCCGCCGCGCAGATAGTCGATGCGTTCGACGACTGTTTCGCCGCCCGCCTCGCGCAAGCCGAGATCGGTGACGCGCGTTCCAAACTCGAAGCGGACGCCGCGGGCCTCAAGCCATTTGCGCAGCGGCAGAACCATCGAATCATACTGGTTGAAGACCGTCCGCATGATGCCTTCGAGCCGGTTGAAGCCGGACACGAGATGGGCGAAGCGCACGAGATAGCGTTTGAGTTCGACGGCGCTGTGCCAGGGCTGGAAGGCGAAAGTGGTGCTCCACATCAGCCAGAATCCCGTCTCGAAAAAGGCGGGGTCGAACTGATCGGCGATGCTGGAGCGCCCCAGCATGGCCTCGGGCTCGATGGCGAGGCGCTCGATGGTCAGAATATGCTTTTCGCTGAGCCCGAACGCCGGCGCCGTCCGCCGCCGGCCCGCATAGAGAAGGCGCGCCTTGGACGACGTCTTCATCGTCTCGTTCCAGTCGAAAATCTCCTGCGTGACCGTCCGGCTTCCATCGAGCGTCGGGATCGAGGCGAAGAGGTCATAGGTGCAAAGATATTTGGCCTCGAACATGCGCCCGCCGCGAAGCACATAGCCTTCGCTCGCGGAGCCCGAGCCGTCGAGGCTGCCACCCGGCAGGTCGAGCTCTTCGAGGATCGTGATGTTTGATCCGATGACGTCGCCGTCGCGGATCATGAAGGCCGCCGCCGCGAGGGAGGCGATGCCGCTCCCGACGAGATAGACCCTGGTCGAACTGCGGTCGGCGATCGTCATGGCGGCGGTCCTTTTTTCATTTCCGCGCGGCTCTTGCGCGGCGGCGCGGCGGACTCCCCGGCGCCCTACATCCCTTCGGGCCGGCCGGCGACGGTCACGAGCAGGCTGACGTCGCCGAAGAGGCGTTTGGCGGCGCGTTTCGCGTCGTCCATCGTCACCGCCGCGAAGAGGCGATTGCGCTCGTCGAGATAGTCGACGCCATAGCCGTCGGTTTGCAGATGCAGCAGCTGCGAGGCGATCTTGGTCGAGGTGTCGAAGCGCAGCGCATAGGAGCCGATGAGATATTTCTTGGCCTTGTCGAGTTCTTCCTCGGTCGGGCCCAGCTCGGCGAGGCTTTTGATTTCGGCCTCGATGACGCCCATCAATTCGGCGGCGCGCTCGTTCTTGGTCGAGGTGCCGCCTAAAAACATCGCGCCGTGATCGTAGGTCAGGAGCTGCGAATAGACCGAATAGGCGAGGCCGCGTTTCTCGCGCACTTCGCGGAAGAGGCGGGCCGAGAACACGCCGCCGCCGAGAACGTGATTGACCACTGTCGCCGGAATGATGTCGGGATCGGTGCGGGCGAGGCCCTGGCGGCCGAAGCGGATGGTCGATTGCGGCACGTCGATGTCGACGATGATGCGCTGGCCCTCGCCCAAAAAGGCCGCATCGGCGACAGGCGCGAGCTGGCCGCGCGCCGGCAGGGCGCCGAAGACGTCGTCGAGATGGCCCGCGAGGGTGGCGGCGTCGATGGCGCCGACGACGGCGATTTTGAGATTGTCGCGGGCGAATGTCTTCGCGCGCAGATCGATGAGATCGGCCTGCGCCAGAGTCGGCAGCACGTCGAGATCGCCGCGCACCGGCTGGCCATAGGGGTGGCCGGCGTAGGACGCCGCGCGGAAACTGCGGCTCGCCACCGTATCGGGATCATTGGCCTCGCGCTTGAGGCCGGCCGAAATCTGGCTGACGACCCGCGCGAAAGGCTCGGCGTCGAGCCGCGCCTCATTGACGGCGAGGCGCAGCAGCTCGAACGCCCGCGCGCTGTTGCGGGCGAGCGTCTGCAGCCGTCCGGTCAGCATGTCGCGATCGGCTGAGAAGGAGAGTTCGATGGCGTCTTCGTCGAGCGCCTGATGGAAAGCCTCGGCGTCGAGCGGGCCCGCCCCCTCGTCGAGCAGGCCGGCGAGGAGATTGGCGACGCCGGGCTTGCCCGAGGGATCCTGCGCGGCGCCGCCCTTGAATGCGAATTCGGCGGCGACGAGCGGCACGGCGTAATCCTCGACGAGCCAGGCCTCAACGCCGCCGGCCGAGACGATTTTCTGCACCGTGGAAGCGCGCGATTTTGCGCGGTCGAGATCGGGCGCAAGCGGCGTTGTGGTTGCGGTCATTTGTTCTCACATCCCTGCGCGGAGACGCGCGGCAAAAGGGCGGAAACGGGGTTCCGTTCAGGCGGCGATGTCGGCCCCGGCGCTGGCGGTCTCGCCGGCGGGCAGAAGGAAGCCGGTGACGCTGCGCTTCTTGGCGAGCCAGAGCGCGGCTTTCTTGACGTCGTCCGGCGTCACCGCCTCGATCCGCGCCGGCCATTCCGTGACGTCCGCGATCGAAAGTCCGGTCGCGAGCGCGGCCCCATACCAGCGCGCCAGCGAAGCCTGGCTGTCCTGCGCATAGACGGCGTCCGCGATGAGGCGCGTCCTGGCGCGGCGGAAATCGGCCTCGTTGACGCCATTGGCGGCGACCTCGGCGATGATTTCATCGATGGCGGCCTCAAGCCGCTCCAGCGACACGCCGGGAGCCGGCAGGGCGTAGACGTAAAAGCGCGTGTCGTCGACCGCCGTGCCCTGATAGTGGGCGCCGGCCGCGACCGCGATCTTCTGGCCCATCACCAGCTGCTTGAAAAGGAGGCTGGTGGCGCCGCCGCCGAGGAGATGGGCGAGCACCTCGAGCGCCTCGGCGACGCCGGGCGGCGCCGTGCTGTAAGAGGGCGCAAGATAAACGCATTGGAGCGAGGCCTGCTCGACCTTTTCGTCCGAGAGCGTGACGCGCCGGTGCGCGCGCGGCTCCGGCTCGCGCGGGCGGCTGCGCCGGGGCGCTTCGCCGCGCGCCGGGATCGGCCCGTAGATCTTTTCCGCCAGCGCGATGACGTCCGCCGGCTCGACATCGCCGGCGACGACGAGAATGGCGTTTTCGGGCGTGTAGAAGCGGTCGTAATAGGCGAGCGCGTCGGTGCGATCGAGGCCCGCGATCTCATGGCTCCAGCCGATGATCGGCTTGCCATAGGGGTGCTGCGTGTAAAGCGCCGCCTGCACCGCCTCGTTGAGCTGGTCGGAAGGGTCGGAATCGGTGCGCATGCGGCGCTCCTCCTGCACGACCTCGCGCTCGGGCGCGACGATCTCGTCGGAAAGGACGAGGTTTTTCATGCGGTCCGCCTCATATTCCATGCAGACGGCGAGCTCGCCCGTGGCGACGCGCTGGAAATAGGCGGTGTAATCATTGGAGGTGAAGGCGTTCTCCTGACCGCCGCAATCGGCGACGAGTTCGGAGAATTTCCCCTGCGGATTATTGGCCGTGCCCTTGAACATCAGATGTTCGAGGAAATGGGCGATGCCGGACTTGCCCAATGGATCGTCGGCCGAGCCGTTGCGGTACCAGACCATATGCGTGACGACGGGCGCGCGGCGATCGGGGATGACGACAATGTCGAGGCCGTTGGCGAGCTTCGCTTCGACGATCGCCGGACCCCCGGCATGCGCGGGGGCGCTGGCGGGGGAAGGGGTGAGGGAAGGCGCTGCGGGTCGGGCGGAAGACATAGTGGATCCAATCGCTTTCTCATCTTCGCGCCGCATCGCGGCCAGCGGAAGACGCTCGCTGTCATGACGATAAACTTAGAAAGCGCACCGTCATTTAGCAAGGTAGCAGCCTCGCTGGCGTCCGCTCGCCGCGTAGCTTTCGGATTGCAATGCCCTTGGGGGGCTGCCCCTCGCCGGTCGGCCTCGAACCTCATTCTTGTGCAAGCTCCCTCCGGCGGCTTCCGGTGGGCAAGGTGTTTCAGTTTGAAAATATTGGCTAAAGTCCAGCTTCGCGAGTCGCGCTCAGGAGCTGGGTGGCTAGCAGGCTCTCGAGCATTGCTTCCATCTCGGAAAGGTCCAACTTCTCCAATCGCCAAGCGCGGTCCGCCTTTTCCAATGCCTCATAGTAAGGCGATTTATTGGCAGCGATGAGATCAGGAATAGTCGGATTGCCCGGCAAAAGACTATTAAGTTTTATGCTAAGTACCAGATAGGAGACAACTCTTGCCGTTCGCCCATTACCGTCTGCAAACGGATGAATCCAATTGATCCTCCAAAGTAAATATGACGCTAAATGGACTGCGTTTTTCTCCCGCCAATTAGAGTTTATATATTCGCACATGTCAGCGACATGATCTGGAACATCTAAAAATTTTGGCGGCAAATGATCGCTTTTGCTAATAAAAACTCTCGAATTTCTATACGTTCCGGCAAGCGGATGAATACCGTCCAACGCCTCTCTATGAAGCACCAAAATAGTTGCTTGTCGCAACCGAAACAAATCGTCGTGATTTGGAATATTCGATCTGATTATTTGCACTGCTGTATTGAATTGACGAACACCATTCTCGGCCTCACGCCGTGCCCTTTCATCCGGATCTTTTATCAGTTCTACCGGATCGGCTCTGCTTTCACGGTCTTCACTCAATTACAGCCGACCGCTCGTTTTGAGTCGCTAATTCGCGAGAAACCTTAGCGTCAGCCTCGGCGACCATCTCACGCGTGATCCGGTCATTTTCAATATGAGTGTTCCCATACACGAAACTCAGCCGCTGCTCGCGTAATTGCGCCTCATTCATAATGACGGTTCGAGCCTTCGCGATAAGTGCTTCCAACACATCCGTCATTTCTCTCGCCACCCACGTATGAACCACTTCACCATAATAATCGGCCGCGCGCCGTTATCAAGCGGCTTAGGGCGCATAGTGCATGTGCTTCGTCAATCCGTTGGGCGATGGAGAGATCGCTCAAATTTCAAACTGTGACGCTATACTCCGCCGACGCGCTGCGAAAAGGCGCAGCTTTTAGGTCTCGCACATACTCCGCCGACACGCTGCTCACACAGCCTTGCCGATCAGCGCGCCGATGCCGGCCGACACCGCCATGAGGAAGGCGCCCCAAAGGTGACGCGCAGATTCGGCTTGAGCATCGCCGCCCCGCCTGTCCGCCTGCGAGCCGCGATGCGCGGAACAGGACAATCGGTTCAGAGCCGGGGCGGGCCAAATGCAGCCCGTCACCTTCAAGGCATTGGAGAGTTAAGGCGGACATTCGCACCGTAGTTAAGCGCAAATGCGAGGCTCAGGCCTGCGACAGCCGCAACATGCACTGCAAGCGACATGCATCTATACAGCGTCGATAAACATTCGGAGGGCTCCGCCAAAGCAAATGAGCCAAGCGGAAACCGCCAGAACTAGATTGACCTGACAGAGATGGCGTCGGATGATGCGGAACTCCGACGCGCCGCAGACGCATCCGTCGTTGTGCTTGGCCGTCCGTGGGTGATGGGAGGCGGCGATGGTTTGTGGATTGAGGGAAACAATCACGGTGACTTCCTGGGGCGTGTGCTGGAAGTGGGGATTCATTCCCTACCCCTGCAAACACACGACCCAAGAGACTCGCTACCAGTACGATTTCCGTCCCTGGCGCACGAGATTCAGCTGGTTTCCATTCCGTCGCAGCTACGAGGGCTGCTGCGGCGGCGCGCTCTTTGCGTGGTCATACTGGACCTGGTCGCCCTTCGGCACCGGCAACGGTCCGTGGATCGACTCCAACTGGACGTACCTATCCGATGGCGTGATCGGCTCGACCGGCACATGTCCGTTTGGGGCGGGTGGCGTCGGTCTCCAGTGACATCGTAAGCCGTTGGCGCGCGCGTCGGCAGGCTGGCGAGCGTCGCGCCCGGCGCCGGGAATAAAAGCCCCGCCGTTAAACGGGGCTCATCTCACGCCGCGCATCCACCATCGTGTTGAGACGCAACAGCGTCCAGGCGTCGTGAATAAAATATAGGATGCGATCCCGCGAGGCAGACGTCCCCAATTGGACCGAAAGCAGTCGTTTGCCTCACACAGCCTTGCCGATCAGCGCGCCGATGCCGGCGGTCACCGCCATGGCGAAAGCGCCCCAGAAGGCGACGCGCAGCGTCGGCTTGAGCACCGCCGCGCCGCCGGCCCGGGCCCCGAGGGCGCCGAGCAGGGCGAGGAAAAACAGCGAGGTCGCGAAAACGATCGGCGCCAGCAGATGCGCCGGCGAGAGAACCGCCGCGACCAGAGGCAGGGCGGCGCCGGCGGCGAAGGTCGCGGCCGAAGTCAGCGCCGCCTGGATCGGCCGGGCGGCCACGACTTCAGAGATGCCAAGCTCGTCCCGCGCATGCGCGCCGAGCGCATCCCTGGCCATGAGCTGAATGGCGACCTGGCGGGCGAGCCCCGGCTCGACGCCGCGCCCGACATAGATCTGCGCGAGTTCCGCGGTCTCGAATTTGGGGTCGTCGGCGAGTTCCTGCTTTTCGCGCGCGAGATCGGCGGCCTCGGTGTCGGCCTGCGAACTGACCGAGACATATTCGCCGGCCGCCATCGACATGGCGCCCGCGATAAGGCCGGCGACGCCGGCGACGAGCACTTCACTGGCCGAGGTGGCGGCGGCGGCGACGCCGACGATGAGGCTCGCGGTCGAGATGATGCCGTCATTGGCGCCAAGGACGGCGGCGCGCAGCCAGCCGATGCGCGCGACGAGATGAGTTTCCTTGTGACGCGCCATCGGTCCGGACCTTTGCCTGAAGAACGCCCGCGCATCCACGAGAGGCGTGCGAAGCGGCGGCCCGCTCCGGCCTCTGATTCGCACGTGGAAGGCTCTGCGAAAAGGAAGTTACGGCCTTTCTCGAGTCCGTGGGATCGAAAAAGGCGCGCGCAAGGCGGATTTGCCCCGCGCGCATGGCGGGCATAGCGCGCAATCATGACCGTTCCGCGAAGCCCTCCCCCAACGCGAGGCGCGGAGGCGTCAGGCGTCGGACGACTCGAGCAGATGCTCTTCCACGGCCGGACGACGTTCCGGCGCCATGCGCACAAGCACGCCGTCCTTCTGGACATAATGATGCGCCAGCGCTGCCGCCGCATGGACGAAGGCGACGAGCATCAGGAGATCGGCCACGAAACCATGCCGCATGGCGAGGACGGTGCGCGCCTCCTTGTCGCCCAAGGCCGGCAGGCTCGCCAGATCGTCAAGGCTGTAGCCGCGCGCGAAGGCGTCGGCGATGCCGAGCGCGACCGTGAGGAACAACAAGGCGTAAAGCACGTAATGCGAGGCTTCCGCCACCATATGAACGACGTGGTTCGAATCGGCGGCGGGAAGGCGGCGGCGGCCGGTGAAGCGCCAGATGATGCGCCAGATCAGCACCGTCGCGAGCGCGAAGCCGAGCGCCACATGCAGGGTCCAGCCATTGGTGCGCCAGACGCCCGCCGGCACGAATTCGTCGAGTTCGGCGCCGCCCCAGAGAAGGACCACCATGAGGGCGGTGACCCAATGCAGGCCGATGGTGGTGGAATCGTAATGTTCGCCGGTCCTGTTCGCCATCGCTCCGCGTTCCCGCCCTGATTTTTTGTCGTATCGCTCGTCTGCGGACCCCCCCTCGCCCGCGTCTCAGAAGCGCATGCGGCAGGCTGTCGCAGCGAAATATACATGTCGGGACGGTCCTCGTCTCGCTGAAAACGCGGAAAAACTGAAAAGCAGGTCTTCCCGCCGCCGCAAATACTGTCGATGTTGTTGAAATATATCGCATCTTGTCGTTCAGGCCGGCTCGCCATGAACGCTGCGCGATCTGGCGCGCCGCCCGCCTGAATGTTCCATTCGGTCGGAAAGCGCTCTAGGCGGAGGGATCGCGGCGCGGCGACATGCGCAAAAGGACGCCGTCCTTCAGGAAGAAATGATGCGCCAGCGCCGCCGCCGCATGAACCACGGCGAGGATCAGCAGGAGATTGGCGGCGAGTTCATGCCATTCGGTGATCGGCTTCTTCAGCGCCGGGTCGCCGATCTGCGGCAGGCTGGCGAGGCCGAAGAAGGTGACGCCGCGGACGAAGGCATCGGCGGCGCCGAGCGCGAGCGTTGCGATAAGCAGGAGATAGAGCCCGTAATGGGCGCCCTGCGCGAGGAGATGCAGGATGCCGGCATTGGACGGCGGCAGGCGTTCGCCGCCCGTGGCGCGCCAGACGAGGCGCCAGATCAGCGCCGCGGCGAGCGCGAAGCCGAGCGTGAAATGGATCGACCAGACATCCGTCCTGAGCGGCCCCTTGGGAACGAGATCGGCGAGTTGGCCGATTCCCCAGAGCAGGATGACGAGGACCGCTGTCGCCCAATGCAGGGCGATCGTGGTCGAATCATAGCGCTCGGCGGTTCCGTTGGTCATGACGATCGCGTCCTTCATTCGTCCGCACGAGTTGCGCCGACGCGAAACCCGCGCGAAAAGCGCCCGCCCGCAGGGGTGAGGGTCAGATTGAGCGTGAAGCGCGTCCCGCGCCTTGATCCGCCGCAAGGGCGCTTGCGCGGCGATCGGGGCCGACGCCGTCTGCGTCAGGCCCCGGACATCTCCTTATTGATCGACGGAGGTTTTGTGCTGCTGCGAGCGAATATAGGCCTGCGGATCGGCGGCGTCGGGCCCGTCCCTCGGCGCATCGATCGTCGCGGTCGCGGTCCCTGTCGGCTTGCGATAGCCAGACGGCGGCTCGGTCAGATAGGCGCGATCGGGCTCGGAATCGCCGACTTCGACCTTATTGGTCTTGCTGCTTTCGAGCCCCGTCACGGATTTCAGGATCTCCCAGGGGGAATAGAGGCAGACTGGCGTTCCGGCGCCCATCTGGCAATCGCTGGAGGGTCCGTCCTTCGGAAGTTCGCCGCGGGTGCTCTGCAGCTCGGCCGCCGACATTTCGACGCGGGTGTTCGGGGTGATCTGCGGCGCCGGGCGCTGCGCGGCGGCTGCCGCGTGGCGGCGCTCCTCGACGTTGGGGTCTTTTGGCCAATCGGCGTTATGCGCGACCTGTTTCGGCGGCGGCAGATCGAGCCGCGGCGGCACGACCAGCGGCGCCCTCGCGCGGTAATCGATATCTTCCTTGTCCTTGTCGAACTGCATTCCGATGAAGCCGAGCACCGAGTTCAGCGGATTTGTGTCTTCCTGCGGGGCCTGCGCCCGCGCCGGCGATGCGCCGAAGACGGCCGCGGCAGCGAAAATGCCGAGACAAAGCGCTGGCGCGGCGGCGCCGGAACGCAATCTGGACGAGCCTCTCAAAATATCGAAGACCATGAAATTCATCCTAAAAGCGCGCTTGTCAGGCGGCGTCCCGGGCTTTCCCGCCTGATGCGCAGCCTTCGCCGTGATTGTGCCGCGAACCATCCGGCGCCATCGGGGCAATTTAGGGGCAGGATTGGTTAAATTGTCTTTATCGGGCGGAAACATCTTTCGGCCCCGGCCTTTCGCCGAAGAACAGCAAATCGACGATCAGCAGCCCGACGCCGATGACGATGGCGGCGTCGGCCAGATTGAAAATGTACCAGGAGAAGGATCCGACGTGGAAATGATAGAAATCCGCGACGAATCCATAGGCAAGCCGGTCATAGGCGTTGCCGAGCGCGCCGCCGACGATGAGGCCGAGCGCCAAAGCGACGAGGCGGCTTTTCGCGCGCCAGAGCCAGAAGGCGAGGCACGCCGTCGCGACGAGCGTGACCGCGAGCAGCGCAAAACGCTGCACCCCCGTCCGCGCGCTGAACAGCGAATAGGAAATGCCGGGGTTTTTGGCGAAGACGACGTCGAAGAAAGGCGCCAGCTCCACCGGCTGGCGCGTGGCGATGCCGAAAACGAAGATCAGCCAGAGCTTGTTGGCCTGATCGACCGCCAGCGTCAAAGCGGCGACGAGCCCGCCCAGCGCGCGCGGGCTCAAGGCCACAGGCCGGCGCTTTTCAGTTCGCGCAGGGCGGCGGCGTCGCGCGGCGTCACGTCCGGGTAATCGGGATCGGCGCCGACCAGCCGCGAGATGCGCCACGAGCGGGCGCATTTCTTCCCCTCGGCGCGGCGGCAGACGACGGCGACGCCGGGAGCCTCCGCGAGGCGGAAAGCGTCGGCCGGCCCCTCCCCGGCCTCGATCACGATGTCTGAGGTGATGCAGACCTCGGCGAAATCGACGCCGTCGAGCGCCGCGCGCAGGGCCTCGTCCGCGATGAAGACCAGAGGCGCCGCTTCGAGCGAGGAGCCGATGCGCTTTTGCGCCCGCTCGATCTCGAGCGCGCCGGTGACGACGGCGCGGATGCCGCGGATCTTCTCCCATTTGATCGCCAGCGGCTCGTTGCGCCAGTGCGGCGAAATGTCGGGCAGCGTCTCAAGATGCACGGAGGTCTTTTGCGGGTAGCGCGAGAGCCAGGCTTCCTCGGAGGTGAAGACGAGGATCGGCGCCAGCCACAGCGTGACGCAGCGGAAGATCTGCTCGATCGCCTCAAGCGCCGCGAGGCGCTTCGCGCTCGAGGGCGCCTCGCAATAAAGCGCGTCCTTGCGGATGTCGAAATAGAAGGCCGACAGATCGCTGTTGAGGAAGGACGACAGCCGCGCCACGATGCGCTTGCAATCGAAGCGGTCATAGGCGTCGCGCACCTCGGCGTCGAGTTCGGCGAGCCGATGCAGCATGAGCCGTTCGAGTTCGGGCATGCCCGCGTGCCCGACGGCGCGCGCGGGATCGTAATGGGCGAGCGTGCCCAGCATCCAGCGGATCGTGTTGCGCAATTTGCGGTAAGTTTCGACGAAGGTTTTGAGGATCTCCGGGCCGATGCGCAAATCGTCGGAATAATCGGAGGCCGCGACCCACAGGCGCAGGATGTCGGCGCCGGCGTCCTTGATGATGGTCTGCGGCGCGGTGACATTGCCCTGGCTCTTCGACATTTTCTGGCCCTTCTCGTCGAGAACGAAGCCATGCGTCAGAACGAGATCGAAGGGCGCGCGCCCGCGCGTGCCGCAGGATTCGAGCAGCGAGGAGTGGAACCAGCCGCGATGCTGGTCCGAGCCTTCAAGATACATGATCTCGTCGGCGCCGCCGTCGCGCCGGCGATGGATGCCGGCAAGGCCCGGAAAATTTTTCGGATCGCCCAGCGTGAAGGCGTGCGTCGAGCCGGAATCGAACCAGACGTCCAAAACGTCGTCGATCTTTTCGTATTTGTCCGGGTCATGGCCATTGCCGAGGAAGCGCGCGGCGGCGCCCGCCGCGAACCAGGCGTCGGCGCCCTCGGCCTCGAAGGCCTCCGCGATGCTCTTGTTGACCTGCGCGTCCTTGAGGATCTCGCCGCTGTCCTTATCGACGAAGATGGCGATGGGCACGCCCCAGGCGCGCTGACGCGAGACGACCCAGTCGGGCCGGTTGGCGATCATGCCGGTGATGCGGTTTTCGCCGGTCGCCGGATGCCATTGCGTGACGGCGATTTCCTGCAGGGCGATCTCGCGCAACGTCTCCGCGCCCTCATCCCGAGGAGGGTGCGCAGCGCCCGTCTCGAAGGATGGGGACGTTCCAGAGTCGGCGCCGCCCCCTCGCCCTTCGAGACGCGGGCCTTGCCCGCTCCTCAGGGTGAGGGAGTTCTTGTGGAACCTCAAACGCCTTATCCAGCGCGATGAACCATTGCGGCGTGTTGCGGAAGATCAGCGGCTTTTTCGAGCGCCATGAGTGCGGATATTGATGCTTCAGCCGGCCGCGCGCGACGAGATTGCCGGCCTCGATGAGGGCCTTGATGACGGCGTCATTGGCGTCGCCCTTGTTGCCCTTGTCGTCGATGACGCGGCGGCCGGCGAAGCCCGGCGCATCCTTGGTGAGGAAGCCGTCGGCGTCGACCGTGTAGGGGATGCGCGTGTCGACGCCGCGCGCCTTTAGTTGCCGCCCATGCGCCATCCAGATGTCGAAGTCGTCGCGGCCATGGCCGGGCGCGGTGTGGACGAAGCCCGTGCCTGTATCGGCGGTGACGTGATCGCCGTCGAAGAGCGGCACGTCGAAGCTATAGCCTTCGATGGTCGCGGCGAGCGGATGGGCGCTCACCAAGCCGCTTAGGCGCGTTCCCTCGAATTTTGCAACTATCTCGTGACTCTTCGCATCGATCTGATTGAGAAACTGATTCAGAAGTCCAGCTGCGACAAGAAAGCGCCGCTCTCCAGTCCAAAAAATACTGTTGTTCTTGTGCCTAAGAACCTTAGTTTGCTGCTCCGCGTAGGCCTCCTTAGTGATCCCACTAATGTTAGCGTGCTCAAGCTCGCTTTCCGTCAAAAACTCAGCGGTCAGCGGTAAAGATCGTGTATCGTGTTCTCTAAAAGCCTTGACGAGCAAATATTCAAAAGCGGAATTGAACGAAATTGCTCGGTTAGCCGGGATTGTCCACGGGGTCGTGGTCCAGATGACGACCGATAATTTCTCATCAAACAAATA
>CAVYFP010000002.1:0-13268 GCA_963767805.1 uncultured Alphaproteobacteria bacterium
TTCGCCGCCGAGCTTTTGCGGACGCGACGCCTGTCCGAGCCGGGCGCGCCGGAAGTGCCGATCCAGGTCGTGCCGCAAGGCGGCAAGGTCGAGATCGGCAGTTCTCGGTCGAATTCATCGCCATGGCGCATTCCATTCCCGAAAGCTGCGCGCTCGCCATCAGAACCCCGCTTGGCACGGTGCTTCATTCGGGCGACTGGAAAATCGACGCCGAGCCGGGCCTTGGCGCTCCGACCAATGAAAAAAGGCTGACGCAGATCGGCGATGAAGGCGTCCTCGCGCTCGTCTGCGATTCGACCAATATCCTGCGCGAGGGGATCAGCCCCTCGGAAGGCGACGTGGCCGCCACGTTGCGCGAAGTCATCGCCAAATCGCCGAACCGTGTGGTGGTCACGACTTTCGCCTCGAATGTCGCGCGCATCCGCGCCGTTGCGCTGGCCGCCAGCGCCGCCGGCCGCAATGTCGTGCTGGTCGGGCGCGCCATGGAGCGCGTCGTTTCGGTCGCGCGCGACTGCGGCTATCTTGATGACGTGCCGGATTTTCTCGGCGTCGACGCGTTCGCCCATCTGCCGCGCGACAAGGTCGTGCTGATCGCGACGGGAAGCCAGGGCGAGAGCCGGGCGGCCATCGCGCGCATTTCGGAGGGCGAGCATCCGGCGGTGACGCTCAACGCCGGCGACAAGGTGATCTTCTCCTCGCGCACCATCCCCGGCAATGAACGGGAGGTCGGCCGCATCATCAATAATCTGATTCGCTCCGGCATTGATGTCGTCACCGACCGCAACGGGCTCGTCCACGCCTCGGGGCATCCGCGCCGGGGCGAAGTCTCGCAGCTTTACGCCTGGGTGCGGCCGCAGATCGCCATTCCGGCCCATGGCGAGGACCTGCATCTCTCCGAACACGCCGCCTTCGCCGAGGCGCGCGGCGTGCCGAATGTCGTCCGGGCCCGCAATGGCGACATCACCCTGCTCGCGCCCGGCCAGCCGGCCATCGTCGGGCAGGTCCACAACGGGCGCCTGCTGAAAGACGGCAGCATTCTCGTGGCGGCGGGCGATGAGTCGCTGCGAATCCGCCAGAAGCTGGCCGCCTCGGGGATCATCACCATCGCCCTCGCGGTGACGGCGAAAGGCGAACTTGCCGGCGTGCCCGACGTGATGACCGCCGGCATCCCCGCGCGCACGCGCGAAGGCGCCGCGATGGACGCGGTCGTCGATGACGCCCTGTTCCAGACCTTCGACCAATTGCCGCGCCAGAAGCGGCGCGACGCGGATGTCGTTTCGACGGCGATCGAAAAGGCCGTCCGCAACGCAGTCGCATCGGCGTGGGGCAAGCGCCCCTCGGTGCATGTGCTGGTGGTCGAAGTCTGAGCTGTCGGCCGGGCGCCCCAGCAAGGCTGCGCCCGGCGCTTCGCCGGAGGCCGGACCGCGTCGCGTGAGAGCGAAATTGCGCCGTCCGGCCGGCGCTTAATGGTTTTTTTCCAAATTGTTGCGGCGGCCGCTTCAAGCAGGGGAGGATTGGCTCATTACGGGGGTAACTCCAGAATGTTCTTGCTTTTTCGGACATTATGAGAACAAATGATGATCATAGCCTGCGGCGGCGGTATAAGCTGTGCGTAACCACCACGCCAAAGTTGCGTTGCGGTGCAAAATATTTGAAGCAGGTTGTGTAACTGAACAGGTGATTCGCAAAAATGTCCGTCTCGATCCGCCGGTTTCTGAACGCCATCCGCCCTTCCGCGCGCGCGATTTTTGTCGGCTCGTTCGGTAAGGACGGAGACGTCGCGGCGGACGCGGAGCGGCTCATCGCAAGCTTCCACGATCAGGCCTATTATGAGGCGCGTGATCGCGCGAGGGCCCGGTGCATCGACGGCGCCGGCTCGGCGCGCTACTGGACGCGGGTCAAGCTGGAGATCGCCAGGCGCCAGCGCATTGCGATCGGGCTCGCTGGCGCCGACATGCGGGCTTGACGCATTTCGGTCCATACGACCTGAACGCATCCTGATGTTCAGACCTCCGTTTGCCCTTACGGCGCGCCTTATCGTTACGACCGCACGCGACCGGCGCGTCCCGAGAGCGCGGCGCCGCATTTCCATTGGCGACAATTAGCGATACCGCGATTTAATGCTCTACAATAAAATTGTGCGCAATTTATAATTCGGGTTCTCAATCCTTGGCGAGTTCGCTGGCGACGACGAGATTGACGTCGCGGGAGATCAGCGGATAGCCGGCGCTCATGCCGAATTCGAGCCGGTCGATCGTCGTATGGGCCTTGACGTCGAATCGCGCATGCGGCTGCGCGCTCTGGCGGTGAACTTCGACGTCGACGGACAGCGGCTTGGTAACGCCGAGCATTGTCAGTTCGCCGGCGACGCGGACCGTTTGCGCGTCGATCTTCTCCACCTTTGTCGAGACGAAGGCGATCTCGGCGAAGCGCGCCGTATCGAAGAAAGCCGCGCTTTTCAGTGCGTTGCTGAGCGTCGCAGAGCCGGCGTCGATCGATTCCGCCTCGACGCGAAAAGCGACGCGGCTCATCGCCGGATGCTCGAAGTCAATCGCGATGCGTCCGTCGAAAACATGGAATTCGCCTTCGGTGCGCGGAAGCCCGATCGCATCGACGGAAAAGGAGATATGCGTCCGCGCTGGATCGAGGGCGAATTCATCCACTGCCGCAGCGCCGGCCAATGGAACGATGACGAGCCAGGCAACCATCGCCGCCGCGCCGGGAACGAGGCCCTTGCGCCGCCCGCAAGCGATGATTTTGCCGGATCCGGGCTGGTTTAATCCAAACTCATCGCGATCGCGCGCGGACATCGACCTCTACCCCTCACCTGTCGCGTGACGACGCGGCATTTCGTCGCCGTCTTTCGCCGAGACATCCCGCGCCGCCATGGCGTTTTTTTGTCGGCGGCGCCAGGCTCGACGTTCATCGTCAAGAAAGCATGGAATGCGTTGCGGGCCGGATATAGCTTCGAGCCCGGGCGCACGGGGCGAGGACGCCGCCGACCTTGGCGCAGGGCGGCGAACTCCGCGGCTCGCATGGCGGGCCTTCTGGTGAATCCCGAGCTATATTAGCCTATAGGGGCATCCCTCGGTCAGGATTTTGCGCCATGCGTTCCATCGCCCTGTTGCTATGCGCGATTTTGCTCTGGCACGGCGGACAGACTTTGGCGGCTGACGGCGTTTCAAATGGGTCAACGCCGGCGATTCCCGCCGCTTGGCTGGACAGGAAGATCAGCGTGGAAGCGGCTGAAACCGAACATCCGGGCGTCAGCGATGATCGGGCGGCGCGCTTTCCCGAGGCGGCCGGGCCGTTCGGATTTCAGAACGGCGAATGGGAAGCCATGAAAGCTTCGATACTGCCGGGGGATGAAATCTGGACCTTCGCCGCTCCGGAAGATTACTGGAGAAACCACGCCGGCCGCGCGGGCGTCGCGCTGGTGAGGGCGGGCGTTCCGATCATGGCGATCGTCACCGTCGTGAATTGAAGCGCCGGCGGCGGTCGGGCCAGACGCCGGTCTGGCGCGGAATGCTGAGCAAGAGATGAGCTTGCCGGCACAGGCCGCCGAATCAGCCAATGGTGTTGACCCATGTTGCGAAGAATCAGCGTTGGAGGCGCCAGTCTTGCAGCTGGCGCAATACTTACCATGTATAAAGAAGAACGCGCGCGCGGGAGCGCGGCATGTGAGCTTTCTGGCCGGAGACGCCTTTTTCCGGCGTGCGTTTAGCCTGAGCGCGGCAATTGCGCCGCGACGAAAAACGCGGGGGCCTGCAATGTTTAAATTTGGATTAACGGCGCTCGTCGCCATAGCCCTGACATTTACTTCCGCCAAAGCTTTCGAAGACCTTGGAGCAGAGCGCGCCGCGAATTCGTTCGCCCAGTTTGGTCTTCAAGGCCTTTCCGTCGCGGGACGGGCGTCTCTCAGCAATGTCATTGAGCCATTCTCGCCGCCCGAGGCGCCGATCGCCCCACCTCGCTACACGCCAGTTTGCTGGACGCGCTATGCGACCGTTGCGAACGGAAATACCTTGATGAATGTGCCGTACACATTCTGCAGGTGAGTGGGCCGAGGGGCGCCGTCACGGCGCAACAGCGTGTCGCAGGGGCGATCGCCCGCCTTCACGCGTCGTTGAAGCCGTTTCGCCACGAAGCCGCCAAGTTCGTCCTGTTTTCATGCGTGCCTTGGACGAATGGGGAATCGCTGTGGCTCGACGTCAACTGAGGCTTCTGGTCCTCTTGTGCCTGTGTGCATCCGGCTCCGCCGGTTTTGCGCAGGATAGTCTGTCGCCGGCCAACGCCGACAAGCCGGCCGCGGCGGTGACGAAAGCGCCGGCCAAGCATAGCGCGCAAAAAAAAGCCGCTGCGTCGGCGTCGGCGCCTGCGGGCAAGGGAACGAACTTGCAATCCGCCATCGAGGCCGAAAAGGCCGCGCGTCTCGCCGAGGGACGGAAGAAGTTTTTCGAGCAGTCGGACGGTTTTGAAAACCAGAATTCCGATATGCCGTTGTCGCTCGGCAGCGGCGGGACGCCTTCGGCCGCCTTCAAATTCTGAGCGGCGATGGACCGAGCCTGCGCTAGTGCGGGCATTTGTCGACTGGAATGGTGGGCGCGACAGGGATTGAACCTGTGACCCCTCCCGTGTGAAGGGAGTGCTCTCCCGCTGAGCTACGCGCCCGTCCGTTCGCGGGAAATCAATTGTTCCCGGATGACGACCGAACCTTTATGAAAGGCGACGGATCGAAGTCAAGCTGGATTTCCCGCGCTTGGCCGCCCGCGCTCGTCGGCGCCGTCAACAAAATGCAATATGATGCGTTAAAAGATAAGCCTGCGCCTAGCCCGCGCCAAGCCAACGCATTGAGGCCGCTCCGGCCGCATTCGGGGAACATCATGAATCTCCCACTTCGACGCGCGGCCCTGGTCGCCGGCGGCCTGCTTCTTTCGCCGCTTCCGGGCGTCTTCGCCGATGAGGCGCCGGGCGTCCCGAAGGGCCTCGAAAAAATCGACACGATCGTCGTGCTCTACGCGGAAAACCGCAGCTTCGATAATCTTTACGGCGGCTTTCCCGGCGCCAATGGGCTTGCCGGTCTCGCACCCGATCAGGCGCGCCAACTCGACCGCGATGGCGCGCTACTGCCCGAATTGCCGCCGATCTGGGGCGGCCTCACCGCGCGCGGCGTCGAGCCGGCCATCCCGCAGGACAAGACCGCGCATCTGCCAAACGCGCCCTTCGCCATCGACGATCCAAACGGCTTCAACGCGCCGCTCGGCGTGGCGACCCGGGATCTTTCGCATCGGTTCTATGAAAATCAGATGCAGATCGGCGGCGGCGCGAACGACAAATTCGTCGCTTACGGCGATTCCGGCGCGCTGGTCATGGGCCATTACGATGGTGCGAGGCTGCCGCTCTGGCCCATCGCGCAGCGCTATGTGCTCGCCGATAATTTCTTCATGGGCGCATTTGGCGGCTCTTTCCTCAATCATTTCTATCTCGCCTGCGCCTGCGCGCCGCGCTACCCGGAGGCCGACAAAAGCCCGGCCAAAGGCCTGATCGCAGCCGTCGAACCGGATGGCGTTTCGCTGACGCTGGCGCCCGATTCGCCGAAATCCGCCATTGAGGGCGTCACGAAATTCGTCAATGACGGTCAGATCTCTCCCGATTTCTACGCCGTCAACACCATGCAGCCGCCCTATCAGCCAAGCGGCGTCCAGCCGGCGCCGGGCGGCGATCCCGCCTATGCCGACCCCTCAAAGCCGACCACGCTGCCGCCGCAGACCGAGCCCACCATCGGCGATCTTCTCAGCGCCAAGGGCGTCGCCTGGGCCTGGTACGCCGGCGCCTGGGATATCGCGCTCAGCGGCGCAAAAGTCGAGCCCAATCCAAGTTTCCAGACCCATCATCAGCCCTTCAACTATTTCGCGTCCTTCGCGCCGGGGACGCTCGCCCGCGCGGATCACCTGCGCGACGGCGGGCTGAATGGCGCCAAATTCATCGCCGCCATCGATTTGGGCGCATTGCCGCATGTGACCTTCTACAAGCCGCAGGGGAGCCTCAACGAGCACGCCGGATATGCCGACGTGCTCGATGGCGACGCGCATCTCGCCGATGTCGTCGCCCATCTCGAAAAGAGCCCGCAATGGGATCATATGATAGTTGTCATCACATATGACGAGAATGGCGGCTTCTGGGATCACGCCGCGCCGCCAAAGGGCGACCGCTTCGGGCCGGGGACGCGCATTCCCGCGTTGATCGTCTCGCCTTTCGCGAAAAAAGGCTTCGTCGATCATACGCTCTATGACACGACCTCCATTCTGCAGCTGATCACCGAGCGCTTCGCCCTGCCTGTGCTGCCGGGCCTCGCCGCGCGCGCGCAGGCGATCGCGGCGGGCGGCCAAACGCTCGGCGACCTCACCGGCGCGCTCGATCTTTCCGCGCCGTGAGCCTTTCGCCAGATCTTCAGCTCAAGACCGCGGCGCTGGCGCGCGATTTCGCCAGCCGCGCCGCCGCTCATGACGAGGCGGGGTCGTTTCCCTTCGAGAACATCGAGCAGCTTTCCAGGGCCGGCCTTCTCGCCCTCATCGTTCCCGCCGCGCTCGGCGGCGCGGGCGGCGATTTGCGCGCCGCCAATCATGTCGTCAACGCGATCGGTTGGGGCGAGCCCTCGACCGCGCTGGTGCTCGCGCAGCAATATCTTTTCCATTTCCGCATGCTGCGCAATCCGGCCTTTCCGCCGGCGCTCGCGGAGGAGATCGCGCGTTCGGCCGTGACCGATGGCGCGCTTTGCAACGCGCTCCTGGTCGAGCCCGAACAGGGCTCGCCTATCCGCGGCGGCTTGCCGGCGACGACCGCCCGGCGGGTCGAGGGCGGCTTTCGCCTCAGCGGACGAAAGATCTATTCGACCGGAAGCGTCGCGCTGCGCTGGCTCGCCGTCTGGGCGCGCACCGACGATTCCGAGCCGCTGCTCGGCGGCTTCATCATTCCGGGCGGCGCCGAGGGCGTCTCCATCGAGGAAACCTGGGACCATCTTGGCATGCGGGCCAGCGCCAGCCATGACATGATTTTCGAGGATGTCTTCGTGCCCGCCGCGCGCGCCATCGATCTCCGCGCGCCCGCCGATCTCACGCCGCCGGACGATGCGGCGACGGCCTGGATCGCGATCCTGTTCAGCACGATCTATGACGGCGTCGCGCGGGCCGCGCGCGACTGGCTCGTCGCTTTCCTGCACGCAAGGGCGCCCTCGAACCTCGGCGCGCCGCTCGCCAGCCTGCCGCGCATGCAGGACGCCGTCGGCGCCATCGACGCGCTGCTTTACGTCAACCGCGCGCTCCTCGCCGATGTCGCCGGACGCTGCGACGCCGGCCTGCCGCCGCCCGCGCGCGAGAGCAATTTCATGAAGCTCGCTGTCACCAATAACGCGGTCGCGGCGGTGGAAAAGGCGCTGGAAGTCTCGGGCAACCCGGGCCTTTCGCGCCACAACGCGCTGCAGCGCCATTATCGCGACGTGCTCTGCGCGCGGGTGCATTCGCCGCAGGATGATGCGATCCGCTCGAATGGCGGCCGCGAGGCTCTCTCCGTCCCGCCTATTTCTCCGTGATCTTCAGTTCGATGCGGCGGTTGCGCCGGTTGGCCTCGTCGCTGTCGCCGGGGTCGATCGGCTGGAATTCGCCAAAGCCCGCGGCGGCGAGACGCTGCGGCGGAACGCCCTTCGAGATCAGATATTGCACCACCGCGATCGCGCGCGCGGAAGACAGCGACCAGTTCGAGGGGAACTGCGCCGACTGGATCGGCTTCTTGTCGGTATGGCCGTCGACGCGAATGATCCAGGGGATGTCGGGCGGAATCTCGTGGTCGAGTTCGATCAGGGCGGCCGCCAGCTTGTCGAGTTCCGTGCGCCCGGCCGGATCGAGGCTCGCCTGGCTCGATTCGAACAGCACTTCCGACTGGAAGATGAAGCGGTCGCCGACCACGCTGACGCCCGGCCGTTCGCCGAGGATCTGGCGCAGGCGGCCGAAGAAATCCGAGCGGTAGCGGGCCAGTTCCTGCACCTTCTGCGCGAGGGCGACGTTGAGGCGGGAGCCGAGATCGGCGATTTTCGCCTGCGATTCGACGTCGGATTTCTCGGAGGCGTCCAGCGCCTGCTCGACGGCGCCGAGCTGGCGCCGCAACGCGGCGATCTGCTGATTCAAAATATCGACCTGGGCCAGCGCCTTGGCCGAGAGATCCTGCTGCGCCGCCAGCTTTTGCTGTTCGCTCGCGGCCAGCGCGCCGGCCGCCTCGGCGCTCGATGCGCCTGCCTTGTCGGCGTCGATGAGCCCCTGCATCCGGGCCTTGTCCTGCTGCGCCGCTTCGAGATTGGCCGACAAAAGCGCGGCCGTCCCTTCAGCCTCCGTCTTGCTCGAGCGCTCCAGCGCGAGCAACTGGCTCAATTCCTCGATCTGGCGATTGAGCTTCGTCAGTGCGGTGTCCTTGCCGGTCACTTCGCGGGCGAGGAAGAATTGCGCCAGCATGAAAACGGAGAGGAGGAAAATGATGACGAGGAGCATGGTCGACAGGGCGTCGACGAACCCCGGCCAGTAATCGATCGGGCGCATCCGCGTGCGCGCGCGGCCCGCCATCAGCAGGGCTCGCTCTGCGCCATCGGCATCAGCCGCGCTCCTTCAGCTGGTCGGCCTGCCCATCGGCGAGCCGCTGCAGGACGTTCTTCACTTCGCGGCTCTGTTCGGCCTGAGCCTCGACCCAGTCGCGGATGATCTGCTGTTCCGAGCGCATGTGCTGCACCAGCGATTGCACGCCATCGGCGAGATTGGCGACCGCGATCGAGGTCGCCTTCGCCTGCGACTGGTCTACCGCGGCGGCGATCTTGTCGAGCGCTGCGCGAATGTCGGCGGGCAGGCCTTCATAGGCGGGCGCCATTTCGGACGGGCCGGCGAAGGGAAGCGCGGTCAGATTGTCTTCAAGCTCGGTGAAGAATTGGTTTTGCGCCTGTCCCGCCTGCAGGTCGAGGAAACCGAGGACGAGGGAGCTGGCGAGTCCGAACAGCGACGAGGTGAAGGAAATGCTCATGCCGGCGATCGGCGCGGACAGCCCGTTCTTGAGATCGTCGAACATGACGCCGGCGTCCGAACCCGTCTGCATTGATTTTATGACGCCGCCGATCGACCCGACGGTCTCGATCAGGCCCCAGAAGGTGCCGAGTAGCCCGAGGAAAATAAGCAGGCCCGTCAGATAGCGCGCGGTGTCGCGCGATTCGTCGAGCCGCGCCCCGATGATGTCGAGAACATTGCGCAGAGGCATCGGCGCGCGCCCGTCGGCGAGCCTGTCGCGCAGGAGCTGAGCCACAGGCGCGAGCAGGACCGGCGGCTTGACCGGCGCGCCATCGTGGCGGAGCAGGGCGTTGGCCCATTTCACTTCGCGAAACAGCCGGATCACCTGGCGCAGCCCGAGCAGGATGCCGAATGCAAGCACGCCGACGATCAGGCCGTTGAGGCCGGGATTGGCCATGAACGCGGTTGCGATCTGGCGATTGAGAATGAAGACGCAGAAGCCGGCGAGGATCAGGAAGACCAGCATCCGCACGAGATAGATGACGGGATAGGTCAACCGCCGGATGTCGTCAC
Organism: uncultured Alphaproteobacteria bacterium; assembly: GCA_963767805.1. Taxonomy (GTDB): domain Bacteria; phylum Pseudomonadota; class Alphaproteobacteria; order Rhizobiales; family Beijerinckiaceae; genus Methylocapsa. Next base: position 9,612 of record CAVYFP010000002.1, read on the forward strand.
CGTTCATGTCGATCCCCGGCGGCGCGCCCGAGGCAATGCGTGAAGGCGTCTGCGAAGCTCATCCTGCCCGATCCTTTTGCGGCGAGTTTAACAGGATTTGCGCGCATCGGACCAGAGACGGGACGGGGGATTCGACGATCAGGCGAATAAATTTGAGCAGAGCCCTTGGCGCAAGGGCCGCGCGGAACTTTGAGCCGCGCCGGACGTTGCCCGGCCTTGGGGGAGTATTGAATGGGCGATCTGATCGGCGCTTCAGGCGCTCGCCCGCGCCGGTCGCGCGATGCGGCGCGCACGCTTGAGATGCTCGCGACGCTGATTTCCGTCGCCTTCGCAATCGTCTTTCTCTATGTCGGCCGCGACGTTCTCGTTCCCATCGCCATCGCGGTGCTCCTGAGTTTCGTGCTTTCGCCGCCGGTCCTGCTGCTCCGCCGCATTGGCGCAAACCGGACCGTCGCCGTCATGGCGGTCGCCTTCGCCAGTCTTCTCATCGCGTTGGCCGTCAGCGCCGCTTTGACCCGGCAGGTCTCCGAGCTTGCCGTCGACCTGCCGAATTATCAGGCGACGATCAACAGCAAGATCGGAAAATTGCGGGATATCGTCTCGGCCAATAATTTTTTCGAAAAGGGCGCGAATGCGCTGAAGAGCTTTGGGGATCTCGCCCAGAAGCCGCAGGCCGCGCGGGCTTTGCAGCCCGCCTCGCCGCAAGGCGACACCGCCGTCGAGGCGCGCCCCGTGCCGGTGGAGGTGCGCGAGCCGACGCCGGGGCCCTTCGCCTTGCTGCGCACAATCGCGGGGACGGCGCTGTCGCCTCTCGAGACGACGGCCCTCGTCGTTATCTTCGTGGTTTTCATCCTCCTACAGCGCGAGGATTTGCGCAATCGCTTCATCAGGCTCGTCGGCGCGAAAGACCTGCAACGCACCACGGTGGCCATGAATGACGCCGCCGGGCGGCTCAGCCGGTTTTTCCTCGTCCAGACCCTCGTCAACGCCACCTATGGCGTGATCATCGGGCTCGCCCTCGCTGTGATCGGCGTTCCCGGTCCGGTCCTGTTCGGAATCCTCGCCTTTCTGATGCGTTTCGTCCCCTATGTCGGGGCTGTTGTCGCGGCGGCCTTTCCAGCCCTGCTCGCGGCGGCTGTCGATCCCGGCTGGACCATGACGCTCGAAACGCTCGCCCTGTTCATCCTGCTCGAATCGCTCGTCGGCAATGTCGTCGAGCCGCTGCTCTACGGCCGCAATACCGGCCTCTCGCCGATCGCCGTCGTGGTCGCAGCGACGTTCTGGACATGGCTCTGGGGTCCCGTCGGCCTCGTGCTCTCCACCCCCCTCACGGTTTGCCTCGTCGTCATCGGCCGCCATGTAGAGCAATTGAGCTTCCTCGACACCATTCTTGGCGACGCGCCTGTGCTTACGCCGGTCGAACATTTCTACCAGCGCCTGCTCGTCGGCGACGCCGCGGAAATCGCCGACCAGGCCGAGCAATTCCTGAAGACGCAGCCGCTGATCGCCTATTATGACGAGGTCGCGCTGAACGGTCTTTTGATGGCGCAGGAAGATTTTTCGCGCGGTGTTCTCGACGAAGCCGAGCAAACAAGAATCAGACAAACGATCGAGGAAGTCATCGAGGATCTGTCCGAGCACGCCGATGAAAAGCTTGAGACGGAGCTAGCTGCGATCAGCGCCGACGAGCCGCGCAAGCCGATCCTTTGCATCGCCGGCCGCAATGCGATCGATCAGGCGGCGGCCGAATTGCTCGCGCAAGTTCTGGAAAGGCGCGGCCTCCCGGCCAAGGTCGAACCGCCCGAATTATTGACGATCGGCGGCATCCTGCATCTGCCGGGCTCGGGCGCGCAGATCATCTGCCTCTCTTACGTCGGCGCCGAAATTGGCGCGCCGCGCGTCCGCTATGCGATCCGGCGCCTGCGCCGACGCCTGCCGGAGGTGAAGATCATCGCCGGGTTCTGGCGCGCGGCTCCCGACGCCGCGCGTGATCTCGTCGGCCAGACAAGGGCCGATCTTTGCCCGACCCTGATCGCCGAGGCGGCGGCGTTTTGCGTCGCGGCGGCGAATGCGGCGCTCGCCCCCGAGGCCGCGCCCGAACCGCATGCGGATTTGGCGCCTGGCGCGCCGCCGCTTCGGCCGATGTCGGGCGCGGCGCGATAGGGCATGCCGCCTCGAATTCAGCCGAGCGGGCCGGGCGCCGCGGCTTCCGGATCGCTGAGGCCGTGCAGCCGGTGCGCGGCGGCGTGGGCGAACCGCATCAGAATGGCGCGGCGGGTCGCGGCGGCGATCTTGTGTTCCGGCGCCTCGCGCAACATTTCCGCCCCATAGGCGTCGGCGACGATGAGGCCGGCGTCCGGCGGCATGATTTCCGCCGGCACGCTCTGCGGAATTGCGAAATAGAGACGGTCGCAATGGGCGCGATAGTCGCGCCATTTCATGTCCGCGCGAAAATCCGCGATGGAGGATTTGATCTCGACGATATGCACGCGCCCGTCCTCGGCGAGGGCGACAATGTCGGCGCGCCGGCCGGACAACAGCGGCAATTCGGTGAGGGTCGAGAATCCGAGCCGCCGCAAAAGGCGCCGCGTCCCGCGCGCGACAAAAAGCGCGGTTTCCGACTGGCGCCCATCCTGCGGCGCGCGAATCAGGTCGAGTTTAGCCGACCTGACCATCAAAATGCCCATCTCGGGCAAGCCAGAGATCGGTGGAGCGTCAAAAGTGGCGTTCGGGGCGGCATTGGGGCGACGCGGGCTCCGCTGAGGTCTTTGTCATAGCGCGGTTTCCTTGCCGGAAACAGACCTCGCGCCCGTCGCCCCGCAGCGCGAAGCTCAGTTGGGCTTGTCCGCCGACACTTCGGAAATGCTGACGCCGCTCGGCGGCGCGGCTGGCGGGGTCGCCGCGCCTTTGGTGAAACGGGAGCAATCGAGCAGCCCAGCGGCGGCGTTGAAGGCGATCTTATAGCCGGCGGAAGTCGCCGACAGCGCGTCGGGGACGATGCGGGCGGCTTGCCGCAGGCCCGTGAACGCCTGGCCCAGCGCCGATGCGGGCGCCTCTTCGGCGGTTGGCGTCGCGCTGGTGAGTTCGCTGTAATTCGACCTGTCGAGCCGCGCCGACACGATCACGGGCGCGTCCGCGCTCGCCGTCGCGGCGGGCGTCGCCGCGCGCGGCCTTGGCGCAGCGGCTTGGGCCCGCCCGGGGTCGCAGCGTAGCCGAGAGCGGCCGCCGGCAGGCCCTGCTGATCCTTCGGGCCGCGCGTGATGACGACGGGCAGGTTCGCCGCGAGGGCCAGCCGCGCGATCGCGTCAGGCTTTGCGGTGTCGGGTTTGGCGGCATCGGCCTTGGCAATATCGGACTTGGCGGATTTGTCGTCGCCGGCGTATTTGTCTTCGCCGCTTCGGCTTTTGGCGCCGCCGCGCCGACGTTCGCGGCGCCTTGCTGCGTCAGGGTGGCGAGATGGACGAGTTCGCCCGGACGGCTCGGCGGCATCGGCGCGTCGGCATAGGCGATGAGATCGGCCGGACGCGGCGGCGGCAGCGGCGCGAGCGCGGCGAGCGGTCGGCTTGCCGGCTTTTTCCGCATCCTTGTCCCTTGCTGGCGCGGCGGCAGCGTCCTGATCGGCGCCGACATGCGCGCCGGGCGCGGCGGCGGTTTGCG
>CAVYFP010000003.1:0-42079 GCA_963767805.1 uncultured Alphaproteobacteria bacterium
CGCGTCAAGCCCGCATGTCGGCGCCCGCGAGCCCGATCGTGATGCGCTGGCGCCTGGCGATCTCCAACTTGACCCGCGTCCAGTAGCGCGCCGAGCCGGCGCCATCGATGCACCGGGCCCTGGCGCGGTCGCGCGCCTCGTAATAGGCCTGATCGTGGAAGCTTGCGATGAGCCGCTCCGCGTCCGCCGCGACGTCTCCGTCCTTACCGAACGAGCCGACAAAAATCGCGCGCGCGGAGGGGCGGATGGCGTTCAGAAACCGGCGGATCGAGACGGACATTTTTGCGAATCACTTGTTCAGTTACACAACCTGCTTCAAATATTTTGCAGCGCAACGCAACTTTGGCGTGGCGGTTACGCACAGCTAATACCACCGACGCAGGCCATGATCATCATTTGTTCTCATAATGTCCGAAAAAGCAAGAACATTCTAGAGTTACCCCCGTAATGAGCCAATCCTCCCTTGCTTGAAGCGGCCGCCGCAACAATTTGGAAAAAAACCATTAAGCGCCGGCCGGACGGCGCAATTTCGCTCTCACGCGACGCGGTCCGGCCCCCGGCGAAGCGCCGGGCGCAACCCTGCTGGGGCGCCCGGCCGACAGCTCAGACTTCGACCACCAGAACATGCACCGAGGGGCGCTTGCCCCACGCCGATGCGACTGCGTTGCGGACGGCTTTTTCGATCGCCGTCGAAACGACATCCGCGTCGCGCCGCTTCTGGCGCGGCAATTGGTCGAAGGTCTGGAACAGGGCGTCATCGACGACCGCGTCCATCGCGGCGCCTTCGCGCGTGCGCGCGGGGATGCCGGCGGTCATCACGTCGGGCACGCCGGCAAGTTCGCCTTTCGCCGTCACCGCGAGGGCGATGGTGATGATCCCCGAGACGGCCAGCTTCTGGCGGATTTGCAGCGACTCATCGCCCGCCGCCACGAGAATGCTGCCGTCTTTCAGCAGGCGCCCGTTGTGGACCTGCCCGACGATGGCCGGCTGGCCGGGCGCGAGCAGGGTGATGTCGCCATTGCGGGCCCGGACGACATTCGGCACGCCGCGCGCCTCGGCGAAGGCGGCGTGTTCGGAGAGATGCAGATCCTCGCCATGGGCCGGAATGGCGATCTGCGGCCGCACCCAGGCGTAAAGCTGCGAGACTTCGCCCCGGCGCGGATGCCCCGAGGCGTGGACGAGCCCGTTGCGGTCGGTGACGACATCAATGCCGGAGCGAATCAGATTATTGATGATGCGGCCGACCTCCCGTTCATTGCCGGGGATGGTGCGCGAGGAGAAGATCACCTTGTCGCCGGCGTTGAGCGTCACCGCCGGATGCTCGCCCTCCGAAATGCGCGCGATGGCCGCCCGGCTCTCGCCCTGGCTTCCCGTCGCGATCAGCACGACCTTGTCGCGCGGCAGATGGGCGAACGCGTCGACGCCGAGAAAATCCGGCACGTCATCAAGATAGCCGCAGTCGCGCGCGACCGAAACGACGCGCTCCATGGCGCGCCCGACCAGCACGACATTGCGGCCGGCGGCGCTGGCGGCCAGCGCAACGGCGCGGATGCGCGCGACATTCGAGGCGAAAGTCGTGACCACCACACGGTTCGGCGACTTGGCGATGACTTCGCGCAACGTGGCGGCCACATCGCCTTCCGAGGGGCTGATCCCCTCGCGCAGGATATTGGTCGAATCGCAGACGAGCGCGAGGACGCCTTCATCGCCGATCTGCGTCAGCCTTTTTTCATTGGTCGGAGCGCCAAGGCCCGGCTCGGCATCGATTTTCCAGTCGCCCGAATGAAGCACCGTGCCGAGCGGGGTTCTGATGGCGAGCGCGCAGCTTTCGGGAATGGAATGCGCCATGGCGATGAATTCGACCGAAAACGGCCCGATCTCGACCTTGCCGCCTTGCGGCACGACCTGGATCGGCACTTCCGGCGCGCCCGGCTCGGACAGGCGTCGCGTCCGCAAAAGCTCGGCGGCGAAACGCGTGGCGTAAAGCTGGCCGCCGAGTTTCGGCCAGATATCGGCGACCGCGCCGATATGATCCTCATGCGCATGGGTGATGATGATCCCGACGAGATCCTGCTTCATCTTTTCGATGAAGCTGACGTCGGGGATCATCACGTCAATGCCGGCCAGCTCCGGCCCGGCGAAGGCTATTCCGCAATCAACCATCAGCCATTTCATGCGGCCCTTCGGGCCGAAGCCGTAAAGGGCGAGATTCATGCCGATTTCGCCGAGACCTCCGAGCGGCACGAAGACGAGTTCGTCATTTGCCGCGTTCATGAATCAAGACCTTTCCTGTGTTTTACGATGCCATGGTTTGTCATGCTTATAGATGGGCGCGCGGCGGCGGCGCAGCCAGAAAAACGTCGCCGGCGTCGATGAGGCGCTCGCCCGCCGGCTGCCGGAGAACCAGACGCCCCATGGCGTCGATCGTCTCGAAAACGCCTTCGATGGTCTCATTTGTCCGCGCGACGCTGATCGGAGAGCCAAGGCCCGCGGCGAGCGCCAGCCAGCCGGCGCGGATCGCGGCGAATCCGGGCCCTTGCAACCAGACGTCAAGCTGCTGCGCCATCGTCCGCGCCAGCGCCTCCAAAACGAGGCGCGGCGCAATGTCGCGGCCGGCGGCTGCGCTGAGGTCAGTCGCCGGATAGAGCGTCCCATCGGGATGCGAGCCGCAATTCACGCCAATTCCGGCGACGCAGGCGAGGCCATGCGGCAGCGCGACGCTTTCGAGCAGAACGCCGGCGAGCTTGGCGCCGTCGTAGAGAATGTCATTCGGCCATTTGATCTTGAGGGCCGGATCGCCGCCAAGAATGTCGCGCAGCGCCAGGGCGAGCGCAAGGCTGGTCACGAAGCCAAGTTCCGCGGCGCGGGCCGGTGGCGCGGGGTCGATCAGCAAGAGACTGGCGAAGAGATTGCCGGGCTCGGAGGTCCAGATGCGGCCGTTGCGGCCCCGGCCGCCGCTCTGACGCTCCGCGGTGATCCAGAGGCGGCCGGGATCGCCCGATCTCGCCCGCTGCAAAGCCTCGTCATTGGTCGAAATCAGCGCGTCGTGAGCGGCTAATCGAAAACCAAGAGCGCGAAGCGATGCTTCAAGATGCGACAGAGCGAACCCGCCATATGAGAATTCTTGATGGGTTCAAAACAGCGATTTGGCCGCGGCCGTCGTGGCGTCGATGAAAAAACCCGGATAAGCGACGAAGAACAGCATGAGAAGGCTGCTCACCGCAAGCACGAAGCGCAGAACGCCGGCTGGCCGGTCGAAGGCCGGCGCCGGATCGTCGAAATACATGACCTTGACAATGCGCAGGTAATAATAGGCGGCGACCGCGCTGGAGAGCACGCCGAACACCGCGAGCGGGTAAAGATGGGCTTGAATGGCGGCGTTGAACACATACCATTTGGCGAAAAAGCCGGCGAGCGGCGGGATGCCGGCCATCGAAAACATCAGCATCGCAAAGAAGAAGGCCGTGAAGGGATCGGCTTTGGACAGGCCGGCGAGATCGGAAATCCGCTCGACGGCGTGCCCCGCGACGCGCATCGACAGGATCACGGCGAAGCTTCCAAGCGTCATCACGAGATAGATCGCCATATAGGCGAGGACGCCAAAGACGCCCGCCTCCGTTCCCGCCGCGAGCCCGACGAGGGCGAAGCCGACATGGCCGATGGCGGAATAGGCCATCAGGCGCTTGATGTTGGCCTGGCCGATGGCGGCGAAGGCGCCGATCGCCATCGACAGGATGGCGATGAAGACGATGATCTGGCGCCATTGCGGGACGATGCCGGGAAAGGCGGTCATCGTCACCCGCACCGTGATGGCGACTGCGGCCATCTTCACGGCGGAGGCGAAGAAGGAGGTGACCGGCGTCGGCGCGCCTTCATAGACGTCCGGCGTCCACATATGGAACGGCGCCGCCGACATTTTGAAGGCGAGGCCGGCGAACAGGAAGACAAGGCCGAAGACGACGCCGATCGAAGCGTGGCTCTGAACGGCGGCGGCGATTCCGGCGAAATTCACCGTCCCGGTGAAGCCATAAAGCAACGATGCGCCATAGAGCAGCATGCCGGAGGAGAGCGCGCCGAGGACGAAATATTTGAGCCCGGCCTCGGTCGCCCTGACATTGCCGCGATCGAAGGCGGCGATGACGTAAAGCGCCAGCGACATCAGCTCAAGCCCGAGATAGAGCGCGATGAGATTTTGCGCCGCGATCAGGGTCAGCATGCCAATGGTGGCGAGCAGGATGAGGATCGGGAACTCGAATTTGTCGATGCGCTCGCGGGCGAGGAAATCCTGGCCCATGATCAGCGTCACCATCGCGCCGATGAGCGCCAGCACCTGCATGAAGCGGCCGAAGCCGTCGTCGATCACGGCGCCGTCGAAGACGATCGCCGTCGTTTTGGGGCCGAGCGCGATGACGAGGATGGCGCCGGCGAGCAGGCCGACAGCGATCTCTGTCACCGGACCGTCCGACGCCTTGCCGCGAATGGCGCCGAACAGCAGCAGCGCCAGAGCGCCGATGGTCAGAAGCACTTGCGGCAGGCAATGCGCGAGGGCGAAGGACAAGTGCTCCATATGTTCAGCCTTTAATGAAGCGCGAGCGCGGCGGTCTTCGTCGCCGCCAGCGCCGAATGATAATCATGGATCAGCGCCGTGATGGAGGCGGCCGAGCTGTCCAGCACCGGCCCCGGATGAAAGCCGAAATAGATGGTCAGCACGGCGAGCGGCGCGAGAATGGCGCGCTCGCGGATCGAGAGGTCGAGGATCGCCTGCAGGCTCGGCTTGTCGAGCACGCCGAAGATGATGCGCCGGTAGAGATAGAGCGCATAGGCGGCCGACAGGATGACGCCCGTCGTCGCCAGCAGACCGACCCAGCTGTTGGCGAGAAACCCGCCGAGCAGGCTCAGGAACTCGCCGACGAAGCCGGATGTCCCCGGCAAGCCGACATTGGCCATGGTGAAGATCATGAAGGCGAGGGCGTAGAGCGGCATGCGCGCGACGAGGCCGCCATAGGCCGCGATGTCGCGCGTGTGCAGGCGGTCGTAGACGACGCCGACGCAAAGGAACAGCGCGCCGGAAACGAAGCCATGCGAGATCATCTGGAACATCGCGCCCTGCACGCCCTGCTCGGTCATGCTGAAGAGGCCCATGGTGACGAAGCCCATATGCGCCACGGAGGAATAGGCGATCAGCTTCTTCATGTCCTCCTGCACCAGGGCGACCAGCGAGGTGTAAATGATCGCGATGATGGAAAGGGCGAAGACGAGCGGCGCGAAATAGGCCGAGGCGTCGGGGAACATCGGCAGCGAGAAGCGGATGAATCCATATCCGCCCATCTTGAGGAGGATGCCGGCGAGGATGACCGAGCCCGCCGTCGGCGCCTCGACATGCGCGTCGGGCAGCCAGGTATGCACCGGCCACATCGGCATCTTGACCGCGAGCGAGGCGAAGAAGGCGAGGAACAGCCACTTCTGCATGGACGCCGGGAACGTGACGTTATGAAGAATGTAGGCGATGTCGGTGGTTCCGGCGACGCCATACATCGCCATGATGGCGAGCAGCATCAGGAGAGAGCCGACCAGCGTATAGAGGAAGAACTTAAAGCTGGCGTAGACGCGCCGCTTGCCGCCCCAGATGCCGATGATGAGGAACATCGGGATGAGGCCGCCCTCGAAGAAAAGGTAGAACAGCACGAGATCGAGCGCCGAGAACACGCCGAGCATCAAGGTCTCGAGCACGAGGAAGGCGATCATGTAATCCTTCACCCGATAGGTGATCGATTTCCACGAAGCGGCGATGCAGAACGGCATCAGGAAGGCGGTCAGCAGCAGGAAGGGCATCGACATGCCGTCGACGCCAAGCTTGTAGACGAGGCCGGAGCCGAACCAGTTTTTCTGCTCGACGAGCTGGAAAGCCGCGGAGGAGGTATCGAAGCGGCCATAGGCGACGAGCGTCAGGACGAAGACGATCAATGTCGTCGCCAGCGCCGCGAAGCGGGCGTTGTTCAGCGTCGCTTCATCCTCGCCCCGTAGCGCGAGAATGAAAGCCGCGCCGACGAGCGGCAGAAAGACGATGCAGGAGAGAATGCCGAAGCCAAACATCAGCGCACTCCCCCGACGAGATACCAGGTGATGAGGGCGGCGAGGCCGATCAACATGGCGAAAGCGTAATTATAGATGTAGCCCGTCTGCAGCTTGACGACCCGGCCCGTGACGTCGACGACCCAGGCCGCGACGCCGTCCGGCCCGAAGCGATCGATGATGGCGCCGTCGCCGCCCTTCCAGAACAGGCGGCCGAGCCAGAAGGTCGGACGCACGAAAATCCTGTCGTAGAGTTCGTCGAAATACCATTTGTTGAGGAGGAAGCGGTAGAGCGCCGGCATCGCCCTGGCGAGCCGCTCCGCCGTTCCCGGCGCCAGAATATAGACGTAGAGCGCGACGAGGAAGCCGAGCACCATCATCACCGTCGGCGAAAGCGCGGCGAGATGCGGGATCTCCTCCATCTCCTCGAGGATGTGATTGTTGGCGCCGAAATAGAGCGCGCCCTTCCAGAATGCGGCGACGCCTTCGCCTATGAAGTCGGAGCGGAAATAGGCGCCGGCGAACAGGGCGCCGAAGGCGAGCACGGCGAGCGGGACCAGCATGGTGAGCGGCGATTCATGCGGATTGAGCGCATGGCCGTGACCATGCGCGTCGGCATGCGCGCGTCGGGGCGCCATGCGCGTCGGCGTGAGCGTCCGCGGCGTGGTTCCCGGCCCATTTCGCCTCGCCGAAGAAGGTGAGGAACACCAGCCGCCAAGAATAGAACGAGGTCAGCGCGGCGGCGATGACGGTGGTCAGGAAGCCATAATAGGCCATCGAGCGATGCGAGGCGTAAGCGGCCTCGATGATGGCGTCCTTGGAAAAATAGCCAGAGGTGAAGGGAAAGCCGGTCAGCGCCAGCGTGCCGATCGTCATCATCGCGAAGGTGAAGGGGATCTTGCGCCACAGGCCGCCCATATGGCGCATGTCCTGCTCGTGGTGCATGGCGACGATCACCGAGCCCGCGCCAAGGAACAGAAGCGCCTTGAAGAAGGCGTGGGTGAAGAGGTGGAAGATGCCGATCGAATAGCCGCCGACGCCGAGCGCGACGAACATATAGCCGAGTTGCGAGCAGGTCGAATAGGCGATGACGCGCTTGATGTCGTTTTGCACGAGGCCGACAGTCGCCGCGAAAAAGGCCGTGGTGCCGCCGATGAAGATGATGAAGGAGAGCGCGGTCGGCGCCTGCTCGAACAGGGGCGACAGCCGCGCCACCATGAAGACGCCGGCGGTGACCATGGTCGCGGCGTGGATCAGCGCCGAGACGGGCGTCGGACCTTCCATCGCGTCCGGTAGCCAGGTGTGGAGCAGGAACTGCGCCGATTTGCCCATCGCGCCCATGAAAAGCAGGAGGCAGGTGATGGTCATCGCGTCGAAGTCGGCGCCGAAGACATGGATCCTCGTATGCGCGAGTCCGGGCGCCGCGGCGAAAATCTGCTCGAAGCCGATGGAACGGGTGAGGTCGAAAACGAGGAAAATGCCAATGAGGAAGCCGAAGTCGCCGATGCGGTTGACGACGAAGGCCTTGATCGCCGCAGCGTTGGCGGAGGGCTTCTGGTACCAGAAGCCGATCAGCAGATAGGACGCGAGGCCGACGCCTTCCCAGCCGAAGAACATCTGCAGGAGATTATCGGCGGTGACCAGCGCCAGCATGGCGAAGGTGAACAGCGAGAGATAGGCGAAGAAGCGCGGGCGGGACGGATCCTCGGCCATATAGCCGATGGAATAGAGATGCACGAGCGCCGAGACCGTGGTCACGACGACGAGCATGACGGCGGTCAGGCTGTCGATGCGCAGCGCCCATTCCGCCTTGAGCGAGCCCGAGGTGAACCAGTCGCCGAGCACCTGCACGCTGGCGGGCGCCGTGCCAAGGGCGACTTGGGTGAAGACGACCCAGGACAGCGCCGCCGAAACGAAGAGCAGGCTCGTCGTGATGAGTTCGGCCGGACGCGCGCCGATCAGTCGCCCGAAGATTCCGGCGATCAGAAATCCGAGCAGAGGAAAGAAGACGATTGCCGCATACATCCGGCTCAACCCTTCATCATGTTGATGTCTTCGATCGCGATCGAGCCGCGGTTGCGATAATAGGCGACAAGAATGGCGAGGCCGATCGCAGCCTCGGCCGCGGCGACGGTCAGGATGAACAGCGAGAAGACCTGCCCGGTGAGATCGCCGAGGAAGCTCGAGAAGGCGACGAGATTGATGTTGACCGAGAGCAGGATCAGCTCGACCGACATCAAGACGACGATGATGTTCTTGCGATTGAGGATGACGCCGGAAAGCCCGATGGTGAACAGGATCGCGGCGACGACCAGAAAATGGGTGAGCGAAAGCGTCATGACTTTTCTCCCGCGCGGCGGGTCGACAGGTTTAAACGAGCATCCATCTCAGACGCCTTCCCGGAACGGTTTCTTGCGCAGCTCTACGGCGGCGGCCGGCGTCCGCGCATTCTGCGCCGCGACGTCCTGGCGCTTGACGCCGATCTTGTGATGCAGCGTCAGGATGATGGCGCCGATCATGGCGGTCAGCAGCACGAGCCCCGAGGCCAGGAACAGATAGGCGTATTGGGTGTAGAGCACGCGCCCGAGCGCCATCGTGTTGCTCATGCCGGGAGGCGCCGGCGTCGCGACATGGGCGAGCGACGAGGCGTCGATGGTCCAGCCGCTGACGACGACGATGAGTTCGAGAAGGACAATCGCGCCGATGGTTCCGCCAATCGGCAGATGCCGAAGGAAACCCTGCTTGAATTCGGCGAAATCGACGTCGAGCATCATCACGACGAAGAGGAACAAAACCGCCACCGCGCCGACATAGACGACGATGAGGATCATCGCCAGAAACTCCGCGCCGAGCAGGAGGAAGAGCCCCGCCGCGTTGAAAAAGGCGAGGATCAGGAACAGCACCGAATGCACGGGATTGCGCGACGAGATCACCATGAAGGCTGAGCCGATGAGCATGGTGGAGAAGAGATAGAAGAACAGCGCCGGGATGCTCATTGCCAAACCCCATCGATGGCGAAAGCGCGCGGGTCAAGGGCGCCCGGGTCAAAGGCGCTGCGGCGCGGACGGTTCATTGCGGTCAAGGCGGCGCTCATCGATAGGGCGCTTCGATCGCGAGATTGCGGGCGATCTCCCGCTCCCAGCGATCGCCATTCTCGAGCAGCCGGTTCTTGTCGAAATAGAGCTCCTCGCGCGTCTCGACGGCGAATTCGGCGTTCGGTCCTTCGACAATGGCGTCGACCGGGCAAGCTTCCTGGCAGAAGCCGCAATAGATGCATTTGACCATGTCGATGTCGTAACGCGTCGTGCGCCGCGTTCCATCGTTGCGGCGCGGCCCCGCCTCGATGGTGATCGCCTGCGCCGGGCAAATCGCCTCGCAGAGCTTGCAGGCGATGCAGCGTTCCTCGCCATTGGGATAGCGGCGCAGCGCATGTTCGCCGCGATAGCGCGGCGATTGCGGGTTCTTCTCGTGCGGATAGTTCAGCGTCGGCTTCGGCTTGAAGAAATAGCGCATCGACAGCACGAAGGCGCCGACGAACTCGGTGAGGAACAGCGCCCGCGCGGCCTGGTCGAGTTTCATGGCCTGCCCTTTCGCATCAGTCGCCCCGCGTTCATTGTCCCATCCCCGCGCCCCAGCCGGTGAGTTGCAGCACCGCGGCGACGATAACCACCATGGCGAGCGAGATCGGCAGGAAGACCTTCCAGCCGAGCCGCATCAGCTGGTCGTAGCGATAGCGCGGCACGAAGGCTTTCACCATGGCGATCATGAAGAAAACCGCGCAAACCTTCAAAACGAACCAGATGACGCCGGGCACCCATGTGAAGGGCGCGAAGGGGATCGGCGACAGCCAGCCGCCGAGGAACAGAATGGTCATCAGCGCGCACATGGTGATGATCGCCACATATTCGGCGAGCATGAACAGCATGTAGGGCGTCGCGGAATATTCCACCATGAAGCCGGCGACGAGTTCGGATTCCGCCTCGACGAGATCGAAGGGCGGACGGTTCGTCTCGGCCAGCGCCGAGATGAAGAAGATCACGAACATCGGGAACAGCGGCAGCCAGTACCAGCCGAGCAGTCCGAGCCCCGTGTCCTGCGCCTTCACGATGTCGGTCAGATTGAGCGAGCCGACGATGAGCAGCACGGTGATGATGACGAAGCCGATCGAGACTTCATAGGAGATCATCTGCGCCGCCGAGCGCAGCGCGGAGAGGAACGGATATTTCGAGTTCGAGGCCCAGCCGCCCATGATGATTCCATAGACGCTGAGGGAGGAGATCGCGAGGATGTAGAGAATGCCGACATTGATGTCGGCGATGGCCCAGCCCTCGGCGACCGGGATGACCGCCCAGGCCGCCAGCGTGAGCAGGCCCATGACGAAGGGCGCGAGCAGGAAAATGCCCTTGTTGGCGCCGTCCGGAATGACCGGCTCCTTGAGGACGAACTTCAGCATGTCCGCGAAGCTCTGCCAGAGCCCCCAGGGGCCGACCACGTTCGGCCCGCGCCGCAATTGCACCGCCGCCCAGATCTTGCGGTCGGCGTAGAGAATATAGGCAATGAAGATCAACAGGATGACGAGCAGCGCGACGCTCTTCACCACGGTGAGCAGCAAAGCCAGGAGCCAGCCGGTGTTTTCCATCGCCCTACTCCGCGGCCTGGCGCGCGAGGTCGAGGCGAAGGGCGGAGCATTCCGCCATCACCGCCGACGCGCGCGCGATCGGGTTGGTCAGATAATAGTCGGCCACGGGCGACGCGAAAGGCGCGCTGGCGCAAGCGCCGCCAGCCGCGATCAGCGCGCCGATGTCGAAGGGCGCGCCGGCGGCGATCGCATCGAGTTCCGCGAAATGCGGATGCGCGGCGAAGAGCTTTCCGCGCAGGGCTTTCAGCGAGTCGAATGGCAGGCGATGTCCCAGCGCTTCGGAGAGGGCGCGCAGGATGGCCCAGTCCTCGCGGGCGTCGCCCGGCGGGAAATTGGCCCGGTCGGCAAGTTGAACGCGGCCTTCCGTGTTGACGTAGAGCCCCGGTTTTTCCGTGTAGGCCGCCCCGGGAAGGATCACATCCGCCCGCGCCGCGCCGCGGTCGCCATGCGAGCCCTGATAGATGACGAAAGCGCCGGGCGCGATGTCGATCTCGTCGGCGCCGAGATTGTAGATGACGTCGAGCGCGCCGGATTTCGCCATGGCGCTGGCGTCGAGGCCGCCCGCGCGCGGAACGAAGCCGAGGTCGAGGCCGCCGACGCGCGCCGCCGCTGTATGAAGGATCGCAAAGCCGTTCCAGCCGTCCTTGACGACGCCGAGCGAGGCGGCGGCCTTCGCGGCGAGCGACAGAACGGCGAGGCCGTCCGGCCGCGCGAGCGCGCCCTGGCCGATGATGAACATCGGCTTCTCCATCTTCGCCGGCCCGTGCTCGGCGAAACTGGCGAGCGTCTCCGGCCCGGCGCCGAGATAGGCGTAGTCGTAGGTGAGGTCCGCCTTCTCGCCGATGACGGCGATCTTGAAGCCGCCCTTCAGCCAGCGCTTGCGGATGCGGGCGTTGAGGACGGGCGCTTCGCGGCGCGGATTGGCGCCGATGATCATGAGGCCGTCCGACGCCTCGATCCCCGCAATGGACGGATTGAACAGATAGCTGGCGCGGCCGAATTTCGGATCGAGCGCGGTCCCGTCCTGGCGGCAATCGAGCGAGACGGCGCCGAGGCTCTCGAACAGGGATTGCAGCGCGAACATCTCCTCGATGGCGACAAGATCGCCGGCGATGGCGCCGATGCGGGCGGGCGGCGCCGCCTTGATCTTTTCGGCGATGAGAGCGAAGGCCTCGCGCCACGTCGCGGGGCGCAATTTGCCGCCTTCGCGCACATAGGGCTTGTCGAGGCGCTTCGTCTTCAGGCCATCGACGATCTGCCGCGCCTTGTCGGAGATCCACTCCTCATTCACCGCGTCATTGATGCGCGGCAGGATGCGCATCACCTCGCGTCCGCGCGTATCGACGCGGATCGCCGAGCCGAGCGCATCCATGACGTCGATCGATTCGGTCTTGACCAGCTCCCAGGGCCGCGCCTTGAAGGAATAGGGCTTGGGCAACAGCGCGCCGACGGGACAGAGATCGGCGACATTGCCCTGCAGCTCGGACCCCATGGCGGTTTCGAGATAGGTCGTGATCTCCATATCCTCGCCGCGCCCGATCGCGCCCATGTCGCCGGTGCCGGCGACCTCCGCCGTGAAGCGGACGCAGCGCGTGCAATGGATGCAGCGGTTCATCGAGGTGCGCACCAGCGGCCCGATATATTTGTCTTCGACGGCGCGCTTGTTTTCGGCGTAGCGCGAGGAATCGAAGCCGAAGGCCATGGCCTGATCCTGCAGATCGCATTCGCCGCCCTGATCGCAGATCGGGCAGTCGAGCGGATGATTGATCAGCAGGAACTCCATGACGCCTTCGCGCGCCTTCTTCACCATCGGCGAATTGGTGAGAACGACGGGCGGCTCGCCATTGGGGCCCGGACGCAGATCCTTGACCGCGACGGCGCAGGAGGCCGAGGGCTTCGGCGGGCCGCCCTTCACCTCGACGAGGCACATGCGGCAATTGCCGGCGATCGACAGGCGCTCGTGATAGCAGAAGCGCGGAATCTCGGCGCCGGCCTGCTCGCAGGCCTGCAGCAGGGTGTATTCGGGCGGAACGTCGACCTCGACTCCGTCAACGATGATCTTGCTCATGCCCTGTCCTTGATGCGGCGATCAATCTTGTGGTTCAGCCGCCGTGCAGCGATTGCGCCGGCGGCGGCTCTCCTCACGGCCATGCCCCTACTCCGCCGCGACATGATAGCCCGCCGCCGGCTCGGAATGCGGATTGGCGGCGTATTGGTCGATGCGCTTTTCGATCTCGGGCCGGAAATGCCGGATGAGGCCCTGCACCGGCCAGGCCGCGGCGTCGCCGAGCGCGCAGATGGTGTGGCCCTCGATCTGGGTCGTCACTTCAAGCAGCATGTCGATCTCGCGCTTCTGCGCGCGCCCCTCCGCCATGCGGGTGACGACGCGCCAGAGCCAGCCGGTGCCCTCGCGGCATGGCGTGCACTGACCGCAGCTCTCATGCTTGTAGAAATAGCTGAGGCGCGCGATGGCGCGGATGATATCGGTCGATTTATCCATGACGATGACGGCCGCCGTGCCAAGGCCCGATTTCAGATCGCGCAGCGTGTCGAAATCCATCGCCGCGTCGATGATCTGATGGGCGGGAACGCAGGGCACCGACGAGCCGCCGGGGATGACGGCGAGAAGATTGTCCGTGCCGCCGCGCACGCCGCCGCAATGCTTGTCGATCAGTTCGCGGAACGGGATCGACATGGCCTCCTCGACATTGCACGGCTTGTTGACGTGGCCGGAGATGCAGAAGAGCTTGGTGCCGGAATTGTTCTTGGCGCCGAAGCTTGAAAACCAGGCGGCGCCGCGGCGCAGGATTGTCGGCGCGACGGCGATCGATTCCACATTGTTGACGGTGGTCGGACAGCCGTAGAGGCCCATATTGGCCGGGAACGGCGGCTTGAGGCGCGGCATGCCCTTCTTGCCTTCGAGCGATTCGAGCAGCGCCGTCTCCTCGCCGCAGATATAGGCGCCGGCGCCGCGATGGACGTAGATGTCGAACGGCCAGCCGTGGATATTGTCCTTGCCGACGAGGCGCGCCGCATAGGCCTGCGCGATCGCCGCCTCGAGCCGGTCGGCCTCGAAGATATATTCGCCGCGCACATAGATGTAGCAGGCGTGCGCCTCCATCGCGAAACAGGCGATGAAACAGCCCTCGATCAGGAGATGCGGATCATTGCGCATGATCTCGCGGTCCTTGCAGGTGCCGGGTTCGGATTCATCCGCGTTGACGACAAGATGGGACGGCCGCGCCTCGTCAGCCTTCGGCATGAAGGACCATTTGAGCCCCGTGGGGAAGCCCGCGCCGCCGCGCCCGCGCAGCCCCGAGGCCTTCATCTCGGCGATGATCCAATCCTTGCCTTTTTCAATCAGATCCTTGGTGCCGTCCCAGGCGCCGCGCGCGCGCGCGCCTTTGAGGCCCCAGTCGCCGAAGCCGTAGAGATTGGTGAAGATGCGGTCTTTATCTTCGAGCATGGCTTCGACCTCAGAAGAGCTTCGGATCGAGCGGCGTGGACGGACCGCTGAAGGGGCCGCTGTGGCCGTCATCGCCGTAAAAAGAGGCGAGGCTGGTGAGGGGGCCCGCGGGTTCGGAGGAGACTCGGCCCGTCTGCGAGCCGACGCGCACGGGATTTCCGGCCGCCAGATCGTCGAGCAATTTGGCGAAATTCTCCGGCGTCAGATCTTCGTAGTAATCATCATTGATCTGCACCATCGGCGCGTTGCAACAGGCGCCGAGACATTCGACCTCGGTCCAGGAAAAGAGGCCATCGGCCGTCACCTGCCCCGGCTCGCCGACGCGGGCCCTGAGCACCGCCTTGATCGCATCCGAGCCGCGCAACAGGCAGGGCGTCGTGCCGCAGAGCTGGACGAAGAACTTGCCGACGGGGGCGAGGTTGAACATCGTGTAGAAGGTCGCGATCTCCAGCACGCGGATGTAGGGCATGCCGAGCTTGTTGGCGACGGCCTCGATCGCCGGCCGCGGCAGCCAGTAATCATTCTGCTTTTGCGCGCGCCACAGAAGCGAGATCACCGCCGAGGCCTGACGCCCCTCCGGGTATTTCTTGATGATCGCCTCGGCCCACGCCTCGTTTTCGGGCGTGAAGGCGAAGGATTCGGGCTGGACTTCGGCGAGCCTGCGAACGGACATCTATTGAACCTTCGAAAAATCAGGAGACGCCAGCTGGCACGAGAAGTCTCCTTCCATCAGCGCCGGCTTCCCAATCCGCTGAGCAAACTTCCGTTGCGCTCTCGGCACATTGTCGCAAGTGCAATGGCCGTCGCTCCACTCCGCGAAGTCGCCGTAGCCGAGATCGCCGGTAGCAATCTTTTTGAAGCTTGAGGGCAAACTATCAAGCTTCTCATAGGCGTCACACGACGCGGCCGGCTCCTCGCCGGAACCCGAACCCAACGCTAACAGTCCTGCCAGCAATATAGTCGCGCCGCTCACCGGTCCACCTCGCCAAACACGATGTCGATCGAGCCGAGAATCGCGCTCACATCCGCCAGCATGGATTTGCGGCAGAGGAAGTCCATCGCGGCGAGATGGGCGAAGCCCGGCGCGCGGATCTTGCAGCGATAGGGCCGGTCCGTGCCGTCGGAAACGAGATAGACGCCGAATTCGCCCTTGGGCGCTTCAACCGCGGCGTAAACCTCGCCGGCCGGCACATGGAATCCTTCGGTGAACAGCTTGAAATGATGGATCAGCGCCTCCATCGAGCGCTTCATCTCGGTGCGGGAGGGCGGCGCGACCTTGCCGCGCGCCAGCACCGGCCCCTGCCCGGCCGGCTCGCGAAGCTTCGCAATCGCCTGCTTCATGATTTTGACCGACTGCCGCATCTCCTCCATGCGAATGACCTGCCGGTCGTAATTATCGCCATGGCGTCCGACCGGAATGTCGAAATCCATCTCCTCGTAGCATTCGTAGGGCTGCGCCTTGCGCAGATCCCACGCCGCGCCAGAGCCGCGCACCATGACGCCGGAGAAGCCCCAGCGCCAGCAATCCTCAAGGCTGACCACGCCGATATCGACATTGCGCTGCTTGAAGATGCGGTTGTCGATGAAAAGCGCCGTGAGATCGTCGCATGTCTTGAGGAAGGGATCGCACCAGGCCTCGATATCGTCGATGAGCTTGGGCGGGATGTCCATATGCACGCCGCCGGGGCGGAAATAATTGGCGTGCAGCCGCGCGCCCGAGGCGCGCTCGTAGAACACCATCAGCTTTTCGCGTTCTTCGAAGCCCCATAGCGGCGGGGTCAGCGCGCCGACGTCCATCGCCTGCGTCGTGACGTTCAGAAGATGCGACAGGATGCGGCCGATCTCGCAGAAAAGCACGCGCAGCAATTGCGCCCGGCGCGGAACTTCGAGGCCGAGCAGCTTCTCGATGGCGAGGCAGAAGGCGTGCTCCTGATTCATCGGCGCGACATAATCGAGCCGGTCGAAATAGGGCACGTTCTGCAGATAGGTGCGCGCCTCCATCAGCTTTTCGGTGCCGCGATGGAGCAGGCCGATATGCGGATCGACGCGCTCGACGACTTCGCCGTCGAGTTCGAGCACGAGGCGCAGAACGCCATGCGCCGCCGGATGCTGCGGGCCAAAATTGATCGTGAAATTACGGACCGGAGAGTCGTTCATCTAGGTCTCGTTCTCGGGCTGTTTCACGCGGAAGGTCTTGCGTCTTGGAATCGGTCGGTCGCGCATCAGTTCGGATTGGATTTGGCTTTCTCGTCGCCGGGGAGGACATAGTCGATCGCCCCCTCCCATGGCGAGAGGAAGTCGAAGCTGCGGAACTCCTGCGGGAGTTGCACCGGCTCGTAAAGGACGCGCTTCTGCTCGTCGTCGTAACGCACCTCGACATAGCCCGTCATCGGAAAATCCTTCCGCAGCGGATGGCCGTCGAAGCCGTAATCGGTGAGCAGCCGGCGCAAATCGGGGTGGCCCGAAAAATAGACGCCGAAGAGATCATAGGTCTCGCGCTCGAACCAGTCGGCCGCCGGATAAAGGCCGCAGAGAGACGGCACGGGCGTCTCCTCGTCGGTCGCAACCTTGACGCGGATGCGGCGATTGTGTTTCGGCGACAGGAGGTGCGTCACGACGTCGAAACGCTTTTCGCGGGTGGGATAATCGACGGCGGTGAGATCGATGAAGCAGAGGAAGAGGCAGGACGGGTCGTCGCGCAGATAAGTCACAGTCTCGATCAGATCATCGAGGCCGACGGTCAGGGTGAGTTCGCCAAAGGCGACGCTCGGCACGGCCCGGCCCTGAAGCGCCGCGGCGATGGCGTCGCCGAGATGTTGCAGATCGTCGTCCATCTCAACCCTTCTGATTTCGCGCCCGCGGCCGATTGGCGCAGCGCAAGATCAACACAAGTTTCCAATCGCGGGGGCCCGCGAAGGGCGCAAAATTTCCAAGTCTCACCCGCGCGGCATGACCTTGGTCGAAAAGTCAACGCCGCTTCGGAATCTTGCCCTAGCGCTCGATCGTTCCGGTGCGGCGGATTTTCTTTTGCAGGAGCAGAATTCCGTAAAGAAGCGCTTCCGCCGAGGGCGGACAGCCAGGGACATAGATATCGACAGGCACGATCCGGTCGCAGCCGCGCACGACCGAATAGGAATAGTGATAATAGCCGCCGCCATTGGCGCAGGAGCCCATGGAGATGACATAGCGCGGCTCGGGCATCTGGTCATAGACCTTGCGCAAGGCGGGCGCCATTTTATTGGTCAGCGTGCCGGCGACGATCATGACGTCGGACTGGCGCGGCGAACCGCGCGGCGCGAAGCCGAAGCGCTCGACGTCATAGCGCGGCATTGAGGCCTGCATCATCTCGACCGCGCAGCAGGCGAGGCCGAAAGTCATCCACATCAGCGAGCCGGTGCGCGCCCAGTTGATCAGTTCGCCGGTCGTCGTGACCAGAAAACCCTTGTCGGCAAGTTCATTGTTGATCGCGCGAAAATAGGGGTCGTCCGGCTTAAGCAGCCGGTCGGTCGCCGGGCCGATCCCGCCGGCGGCGGCGAGCGCGGCGCGGTCCTCAGGCGCTGAGATCAATCCCATTCGAGCGCGCCCTTTTTCCATTCGTAGACGAAGCCGACGGTGAGAATCCCGAGGAACGCCATCATCGCCCAGAAGCCGAACGCGCCGGCCTGCCGAAACGCGGCGGCCCAGGGAAACAGGAAGGCGACTTCGAGATCGAAAATGATGAACAGCAGCGACACCAGATAAAAGCGCACGTCGAACTGCATGCGGGCGTCGTCGAAGGCGTTGAAGCCGCATTCATAGGCGGAGAGCTTCTCCGAATCCGGCGCCTTGAAAGCGAGGATAAAAGGCGCGGCCAAGAGAGCGGCGGATATGACGGCGGCGATGGCCATGAAGACCACGAGGGGGAGATATTGATCGAGAAGACTCGGCATGAACAAGCTCGGTCTGGACCGGCGAGGCCGGTAGGAGTCGCCGGCGCGAAAGGGGTGCGCCCCTCATTCTGCGGCGATGCAGCGATCCGTAGCCCAGCGCCAATCGCAGCGCAAGATGATGTTTTCAACGCCGCCTGCGCCCGGCTGGCGCGAATCTGCCTAAACCCGCGTCAAGGAGGCTGCTTTGTCGCAGCGCAAAAGGATATGGCGTGAATTTGCGCCATCCATGCGGCGCAAGATCCTGAATGGCGGAAGATCCGATATGGCGAGAGAGACGGGACTCGAACCCGCGACCTCCGGCGTGACAGGCCGGCGCTCTAACCAACTGAGCTACTCCCCCGCAAATGCGGGCGTCGAGGACGGCCACATCGGGAAGAAGCCGGATAGGATAGGCGCGCGTTGAAGTCAAGCAAGAACGCTCCCGCCGCGAAGATAGCGCAGGCGCCGTCCGACGCCGACGAGGCGCAGGATGGCGGCCGGATCACACGCGGCGGCGACGCGCCTCGCGCCGTTTATGCCGGCTTATTTTTCGATGCGAGGCGTATGAGGCGTCGGCGGCAATGCGCCCGGTTCAAACGCACCGGACAGGATCAGCGCCGCCAACAGAATCGCCGCGACCATGGCGATGACCGATATGATGAACCATCGAACGGTTTTCGCATATTCAATCTCGTCGTCGTCCGCGATCCTCAGGGACCTGAAAAGCGCGAAAATCTCGATCAGGATCGGAATGATCAAGACCGCCGCGGCCGCGATGGATCGCGGCGTCCACTCGCCCGGCGCGTCAAACACCCAGCCGCGCAGGAATGTCAGCGAGAAGCCGATGAAGATCGTGATCGAATTGCCAATGCCCTGACGATATCCATTCGGAATGGGGCGCCGAGGGCGTTCGGAGCCGGGGTCAGGCAACGACATGAGGGAAAGATCCTTGATGATGGCGGGGACGGGGAAAGTGAGGGCGCGCCCGCCTTGCGTGGGAGCCGCTGGCCGAGGGCCGAACCGACGACCCTCCGGGCGATGACCCTTAAACTATTTCCGACCGCAACAATCCAAGTAAACCGCTGGCGAGGAGGGGCTGCATAACAAAAATTGCCCTACATCAAAGCGCATTCATCAAACGACGGTTATACTAACTGCGCTTTTCGTCCTGCGCGACGGGCGCCGTCGTCTTAAGGATGCACAATAATAGCGGGGGGACTTTCATGAAGCGACGTTTAGCTGAAACTGCGTTGATATTTCTTGCCATGGCGGGCGTCGCGACTAACGCCCGGGCGCAGAATTCGGTGCGCAGCTATCCGCCCGATCTCAAAAATTATGCACGGCCGATCGCGCCCGGGGAGGTGAGGCCTTTGCGCAGCGCGCGTACGCTGTCGCCGCTTGTCGTGACGCCGACCGTCGTCGATGCTGTCGTAAACAATACCGACACGACGCTGAAAAACACCGACACTTTCAACGACGGCGAGGTCAGCATCGCCATCGATCCGCTCAACGTAAACCGCATCGTGATGACCGCCTTCTCATCAAGCTGGGGCGCCACTGCGGCGCTTTGGCTCTCCACCAATGGCGGTTCGATCTGGACCAAAGAATTCTCGATCAATCCGCCGCCCGGCGCTGCCGGCGTATGGACCGGCTGCCCCTGCGACCAGACAATCGATTTCGGCCATTCGGCCCCCCTCGCAGCCGCGTTCCTCTCCTATAATCCCAACAATGTCTACAGCGCCCGCAGCAGCGCTCTGACGAGCGCGACAGGGGCATTCAATTTTTTCACGGTCGGCGGCGTCGCGCAGCCGGCCAACCATCTCGGCGCGCCCGATGGCAACGTCGATCAGCCCTGGCTGCTCGTCGGAACCGGGCCGTCCCACATGGCGGGGATGAGACTGGCGAAAACGGAAAACGTCTATGTCGCCTATGATGATTTCGGAACCGGCAGTGATGGCGACAGCCCTGCCGGCGGCAGTTCCGGTCCGCCCCCCACTGAATTTGCCATGCGCGTCGCCGTAGCGACGGCGACCGATCCATTACGGTTCACTGTCGACAGCAGCGATGGGAATGGGACCGGATACGTCAATCCCGGCCATCGCCTGGCGATCGACCCGCGCGCCGGCGTCGTCTATGGCCTGTTCCAGCGCCGCATCAAACCCGGCGCCGGCGGCTCGCAAAACATCGACTATATGCTCAATCGCTCCACCGACTATGGCAAGACCTGGACGCTGAACGGCAGCCCGACCGGCATCGTCGTCGCCAACGCCGACAGCACGCAGCCGCAACCGAAGTTCTGCACCGTCAACGCGCTGCTCGGCGGCGTCGACCATGCCGCGGTGGATCCTGTCACCGGCGACGTGGTTTATGTTTATGGCAGCCGCAATTCCACGACCCACAACGATCGGTTGGCGCTGCGACGCTTGACGCCAAACGCCTCCGGAGGCCTTGACATCGGGTCGGAGCGTTTCGTCACCGGACAGGTTGTCGCCGCTATCCCATCCGTCGCCATCGCGGCGAACCGCACGATCGGCGTTTTCTATTACACATGCGACGATACGACGGGGTACCCGACCTTCTCGGCGCATTTCAGCACAAGCACGGACCTCGGCGCCTCATTCACCGACCGCGTGCTTGAAACTTTCCACTCGCCGGCGACCGACGATGGCAACGATAGGCAGAGGGTGCTTGGCGACTATATGCAGGTCAAAGCGGTCGGAAACACGTTCTTTGGCGGGTTTACCGGAAACGGCGTGCCATTTGGTCGCAGCTTTTCCAATAACGACCCGATCTTCTTCAAGCTGTCGGCGCAATGAGCCGGCTAGGGCGGCCAGCTCCAGGCAGCTGAAGGGCGGCTGCGCGCCCGAGATTGAACTGCCCGAATAGGCGATGACGCTGATGCGGTCGCCGGCCCGAAGCGTTCGGGCGGCGTTAAATGCGCCGTCCGTCACCATGATCGTCACCGGGGCAGCCGCCCGATCGGGCAAAATGTCAGGAATTTCCCGCCCCCCGGCGTTTCCCCGCGCGATTGATAGACGCCCGTCAAAATTTCGTAGCGGGCGCCGTATTGATCGACGGGTCGCGGACATGAACCCGGCGCGCCTATCGGTTCAGCCTTCGCGGCCAGCGCAAGGGCCGGGACAAGCGATAAGGCCATGACGGCGATTGCGGACGCTGGACCAAACCGGCTCATCGAGGTTAGCGCCACCTGTTTCGGGGCCGTCGGGCGAACGCGCCCCGGCTTATGCGATCTTGGTGGGCGGTGACGGGCTCGAACCGCCGACCCTCTCGGTGTAAACGAGATGCTCTACCAACTGAGCTAACCGCCCGCGCCGCCAGCTTCCGGCCGACGGGATTAGACACAGCTTGCCGCCCGGGTCAACGGCCGCATCCGCCGCGCTCTGCAATGAAAAGGGGCCGCAACTCGCGTCACGGCCCGTTTCTTCAAATCAATCGCCCGGTTCAGTGGGCGCGGCCTTAATGGGCGATGGCGCCCGAGGCGTCATCCTCGGAGACGAGGGGGCGGGCGGCCTTCAAATCCTCCTCCCAGACGATCGGCTTCGGCTGACGGATCAGCGCATGCTGCAGCACCTCGTCCATGCGCGCGACGGGCACGATCTCCAGCGCGTTCTTCACCGAGGCCGGAATATCGACCAGATCCTTGGCGTTCTCCTCCGGAATCAGCACCTTCTTGAGGCCGCCGCGCAGAGCCGCGAGCAGTTTCTCCTTGAGGCCGCCAATCGGCAGGATACGGCCGCGCAGCGTGATCTCGCCGGTCATGGCGATGTCGCGCCGGATCGGAATGCCGGTGATGATCGAGACGATCGCGGTCGCCATGGCGACGCCCGCCGAGGGGCCATCCTTCGGCGTCGCGCCTTCCGGCACGTGCACATGGATGTCGCGGCGATCGAACATTGGCGGTTCGATGCCGAAATCCACCGCGCGCGAGCGGACATAGGAGGCCGCCGCCGAGATCAACTCCTTCATGACCTCGCGGAGATTTCCCGTCACGGTCATGCGGCCTTTGCCCGGCATCATCACGCCTTCGATCGTCAGCAGTTCGCCGCCGACCTCGGTCCAGGCGAGTCCCGTCACGACGCCGACCTGATCCTCGGTCTCGGCCTCGCCATAGCGGAAGCGCGGCACGCCGAGATAATCAGGGATGTTTTCGGCCGTCACCTTCACGGTCTTCTGCTTGGTCTTGGCGGTCAGAATCTCCTTCACCGCCTTGCGCGCCAGCTTCGACACTTCGCGCTCAAGGTTGCGCACGCCCGCCTCGCGGGTGTAGCGCCGGATCAGCAGGATGAGGCCCTCGTCGTCGATCGACCATTCCGAGTCGGAAAGGCCGTGCTTGCGCAGCGCCGCCGGGATCAGATGGCGCCTTGCGATCTCGATCTTCTCATCCTCGGTGTAGCCGGCGATGCGGATGATCTCCATGCGGTCCATGAGCGGCGCCGGGATGTTCAGCGTATTCGCCGTCGTCACGAACATCACGTTCGAAAGATCGTAATCGACCTCGAGGTAATGATCGTTGAACGAATGGTTCTGCTCCGGGTCCAGCACCTCGAGCAGGGCGGAAGATGGATCGCCGCGGAAATCCATTCCCATCTTGTCGATTTCATCGAGCAGGAACAAGGGGTTGGAGCTTTTCGCCTTGCGCATCGACTGAATGATCTTGCCGGGCATCGAGCCGATATAGGTGCGCCTGTGGCCGCGGATCTCCGCCTCGTCGCGAACGCCGCCGAGCGACATGCGCACGAATTCGCGCCCCGTCGCCTTGGCGATCGACTTGCCGAGCGAGGTCTTGCCGACGCCGGGCGGACCGACGAGGCAGAGGATCGGCCCGGTCAATTTATTGGCGCGGGTCTGCACGGCGAGATATTCGAGGATGCGCTCCTTGACTTTTTCAAGCCCGAAATGCTCGGCGTCGAGCACGTTTTCTGCGATGCCAAGGTCCTTCTTGACCTTGGAGCGCTTGTTCCACGGGATCGACAGCAGCCAGTCGAGATAGTTGCGCACCACGGTCGCCTCGGCCGACATCGGCGACATCTGCCGCAGCTTCTTCAGCTCGGCGGTCGCCTTGTCGCGGGCCTCCTTGGAGAGCTTGGTCGTTTTGATGCGCTCGTCGAGCTCGGCGAGATCGTCCTTGCCGTCCTCGTCGCCCAGCTCTTTCTGGATCGCCTTCATCTGCTCGTTGAGATAATATTCGCGCTGGGTCTTCTCCATCTGGCGCTTGACGCGCGTGCGGATGCGCTTCTCGACCTGCAGCACCGAGATTTCGCCCTCCATCAGCGCAAGGCACTTTTCCAGCCTCTTGGTGATCGAGGTGGTCTCCAGCACGGCCTGCTTGTCGGCGATCTTGACGGCGAGATGCGAGGCGATGGTGTCCGCGAGCTTGGCGTAATCCTCGATCTGGGTCGCGGCCGCCGCGACCTCCGGCGAAATCTTCTTGTTCAGCTTGACGTAGCCCTCGAACTCCGCGACGACGGAACGCGCAAGCGCCTCGACCTCGATCTTGTCGACCGGATCGTCGGCGATCGATTCAGCGTCCGCCTCGTAGAATTCTTCCGTCCTGGTGTAGCCCTGCACCCTGGCGCGGACCTGACCCTCGACGAGGACCTTCACGGTGCCGTCGGGCAGCTTCAGCAATTGCAGGACCGAGGCCAGCGTGCCGGTCGTGAAAATCGCGTCCGTCGCCGGATCATCGTCCGACGCGTTCATCTGGGTCGCGAGGAGAATGAGGCTGTCCGCCTTCATCACCTCCTCAAGGGCGCGAATCGATTTTTCGCGGCCGACGAACAGCGGCACGATCATATGCGGGAACACGACGATGTCGCGCAGGGGAAGGACGGGATAGCTCTCGACTGCGCCGGGCGCGGCGGGTTCACGCTTCTGGGTCATTGTTCTTTCCTATCTCGAAACGCGCTCCGATTTCATTTGATCCGCGGCGCAGACGCGCCCCGGACCAGATGCGCCATATAAAATTTGGCTAAATTCGGCGGGCTGGAAACATTACCAAATTTAGATGGAAACGAGCGCCTGGCGTTTCAAGCGCCCGTCACAATTGTCGCATGCAAGCGCCGGACCTTTCTCCGAGCCCTCGCGCGGGACCATGGCGCGCCCGCCGCATTCATCTTCAGGCGCTCGCGCCGCCGCTCTTCTCGTTGCGGTCGGCATAGATGTAGAGAGGGCGCGATTTGCCCTCGACCACATCGGGGCCGATGACCACCTGCTCGACGCTTTCAAGGCCCGGCAGATCGAACATGGTGTCGAGCAGGATGCCCTCCATGATCGAGCGCAGGCCGCGCGCGCCGGTGCGCCGTTCGATGGCCTTCTTGGCGACGACGTTCAGCGCCTCGTCCTGGAAGGTCAGCTCGGTATTCTCCATTTCGAACAGGCGCTGATACTGCTTGACCAGAGCGTTCTTCGGCTCGGTCAGGATCTTTTTCAGCGCCTCTTCGTCGAGATCCTCAAGCGTCGCGATGACCGGCAGGCGGCCAACGAATTCGGGGATCAGGCCAAACCTCAGCAGATCCTCCGGCTCGACCTTGCGGAAGATTTCGCCGGTGCGGCGATCGTCCGGCGACTGCACGGTGGCCGAGAAGCCGATCGAGGTGCCGCGCCCGCGCATCGAAATGATCTTTTCGAGACCGGCGAAAGCGCCGCCGCAGATGAACAGGATGTTCGTCGTATCGACCTGCAGGAACTCCTGCTGGGGATGCTTGCGGCCGCCCTGCGGCGGCACCGAAGCCACCGTCCCCTCCATGATCTTGAGGAGCGCCTGCTGCACGCCTTCGCCCGACACGTCGCGGGTGATCGAGGGATTGTCGGATTTGCGCGAAATCTTGTCGATCTCGTCGATATAGACGATGCCGCGCTGCGCCCGCTCGACATTGTAGTCGGAGGCCTGCAGCAGCTTCAAAATGATGTTCTCGACATCCTCGCCGACATAGCCCGCTTCGGTCAGGGTCGTCGCATCCGCCATGGTGAAAGGCACGTCGAGGATGCGGGCGAGCGTCTGGGCGAGCAGCGTCTTGCCCGAACCGGTCGGACCGATCAGCAGGATGTTGGACTTCGCCAGCTCGACGTCATTGTGCTTCGTCGCGTGATTCAGCCGCTTGTAGTGATTATGCACGGCGACCGAGAGGACGCGCTTGGCCTGCGGCTGCCCGATCACATAATCGTCGAGCACCTTGCAGATTTCCTTGGGCGTCGGGATGCCGTCGCGGCTCTTGACCAGGGAGGATTTGTTCTCCTCCCGGATAATATCCATACAAAGCTCAACGCATTCATCGCAGATGAACACCGTCGGACCGGCAATCAGTTTGCGGACCTCATGCTGGCTCTTGCCACAGAAGGAGCAATAGAGCGTATTTTTCGCGTCGCCGCCGCCGACCTTCGTCATGGATAGTCTCCGTACCGACCGAAATCATGTGCGAATCTCGGTCATGCTGATGGACGCAGATGCGAATCTGAAACGATCCGGGCGCCGCTGTGGCCGGCGGATCCGCACACGACCAGCCGTTTAGTCACTTCCCCGCTTCGTTCTCCTTCAAACTGCGCCTCGAAATGAAATGCAATCATGTTCGCGGCGGAGAAGCAAGGCCTTGCGTCGCCAGAGCCGGTTCCGCTTTAGCCGCGTCACATGGACGCTGAAGCCAAATCGACGAATTAAGGTCTTGCCTTGGTCTATTTGACGGGCCTGAGGAAAAAAAACCCGCAATTAAACGCAAAAATTATAGGCAAAAACCGCGCCACGCTTTGCGCGGAAACAACCCGGCGCGGCGAAAGCAGAACCCGAGGAGCTTCGCTGCGACAGACCAAGCCCTTGAAAGGGCTTGGTTCCTGATCTCGCTCCGGCGCTCGGCTCAGAAAGTTTTAACCAAATATTTCTTTTTTATTTCTTTTCGGCGCCAGGCCCGTCATCCGGCCGTTTTGCGATGACGACATCGACGATGCCGAAATCCTTGGCGTCGTCCGCCGACATGAAATGGTCGCGGTCGAGCGTTTTCTCAATGGTGTCGTAGTCGCGGCCGGTATGCTTCACATAAATATCGTTCAGCCGTTTCTTCACCTTCATGATGTCTTCGGCGTGGCGCAGAATGTCCGAGGCCTGTCCCTGGAAGCCGCCAGACGGCTGATGCACCATGATTCGGGCGTTGGGGAGCGCAAACCGCGCCCCGGCCTCGCCAGCGGCGAGAAGCAGCGAACCCATCGAGGCGGCCTGGCCGACGCAGAGCGTCGAGACTTTCGGCCGGATGAACTGGATGGTGTCGTAGATCGCTAGGCCCGAGGTCACCACGCCGCCCGGCGAATTGATGTACATCGAGATCTCTTTCTTCGGGTTTTCAGCCTCGAGGAAGAGCAGCTGGGCGATGATCACCGACGCCATATTGTCCTCAACCTGACCGGTGAGGAAAATGATGCGCTCGCGCAGCAGGCGGGAATAGATGTCGAACCCGCGTTCGCCGCGGCTCGTATTCTCGATGACCTGCGGAATCAGGTAGTTGGCGTAAATATCAAGCGGGTCGCGGTCGCGCATTGCGGATTCTTCCTTGTTTTCGACGAGTGGAGCCTGGCTGTCGCGGGAAGCCCGGCAAGAATCAGGCCGACCATCGATTGGAACGGACGCGCTTCAGTAGATAAGCGCTTCCGTCCGGTTGACAACGGGCTCATCGAAAAGAGCAGCCGTCGAGAAGGCGGATCAGGCCGGCGCGCCACCTTCGGCCGCCGCATCCGCCACAGGCGCCGCTTCGTCCTCGTCCTCGTCGTCGAACGCCAGCAGCTCTTCTTTCGAAACCGTCTTGTCGGTCACCTTCACGAGGGCGAGGATGTGGTCGACCACCTTCTCCTCGTAGAGCGGCGCCCTGATCTCGGCCCGCGCCTCGGGATTTTTCTGATAATAATCCCAGACGACCTTTTCCTGGCCCGGATAGGAGCGCACGCGCGCGATCAGAGCCTGGCCGAATTCATCGTCGGAAATCGTGACGCCGGCCTTTTCGCCAATATCGGCGAGCAACAGACCAAGACGCACGCGGCGTTCGGCGATCCTCTGGTACTCCGCGCGGGCGGCCTCCTCGGTGGTGCCTTCGTCCTCAAAGCTGCGGCCGCTCTGGCCCTGCTCGGCGGCCACGCGGCGCCACACCTGATCGAATTCCTGCGTCACCAGCCCTTCGGGCAGTTCAAAGGAATATTTTTTATCGAGCGCGTCGAGAAGTTCGCGCTTCCATTTGCGACGGGAGGCGGCGGCGTAATCGCGCGCGATATTGGCCTTGATCAATTCTTTCAGCTTGTCGAGATCCTCAAGGCCGAAGCCTTTCGCCAGTTCGTCGTCGATCGCGACATCGCGCGGCGCGGCGACTCCCTTGAGCGTCACGTCGAAGGTCGCGGCCTTGCCGGCCAGATGCGCCGCGGAGTAATCCTCCGGGAAGGAGACCGTGACGGCCCGGCTCTCACCGACCGCAAGCCCTTCGAGCTGCAACTCGAAGCCCGGGATGAAGCTGCCGCTCCCGAGCACGAGGTCCTGCCCTTCGCCGGATCCGCCCTCAAACGCCTCGCCGTCGATCTTGCCGACAAAATCGATCGTCACCTTGTCGCCATTCGCGGCGACGGCATTGTCGCCCTCCTTGGGCGTGAAGGCCCGGCTCTGCTCGGCGAGACGTTTCAGCACCTCGTCGACCTCGGAATCCGCGACGTCAGCGCCGAGGCGCACGATCTCGACGTCGTCGAAGCCGCCGACCTCGATCTTTGGCAGAACCTCCATCGCAATGGTGAAGGCGAAATCGGCGCTCGCCTCGAAGGCCTTTTCCAGTTCGTCCTGTTCGCCGGGAAAATCGAATTTCGGCTGCGCCGCCGGACGCAGGGCGTTGTCCTCGATGATCTTGCGATGCGCCTCGTTGACGGCCTCCTGCACGACTTCCGTCATCACCGAACGGCCGTAGAGCCGCTTCAGATGCGCCACCGGAACCTTGCCCGGGCGGAAGCCGTTGATGCGCGCTTTGGCCTGCAGCTCGGTAAGCTGGCCTTCGAGGCGGGTCGCGAGGTCGGTCGCGGGAAGCACCACCTTGAATTCGCGCTTGAGGCCCTGCGAGAGGGTTTCGGTGACTTGCATCGTTTGAGTGACCTTTTTGAACGCTTCGCCTGCTTAAAAAACAATCTTCGACCCGGACCGCCCGGACCAAACCTGTGCTGCGCCCGGAAATCGCCGGATGATGGTGCGGGCGGAGGGACTCGAACCCCCACGATTTTCACCACCGGAACCTAAATCCGGCGCGTCTACCAGTTCCGCCACGCCCGCGCGAGACTCTTTCAAGCCCCCTTCGGCGGACCAACGAAATCGCCCGAAATCGCCGAGAGCGGGTCGCGCTCTATAGCAATCGGCGCAAACCGATGCAGCAAAAAAAAAGCACAATTAGGCTGGAGGGCGAAAAATGGCAAATTTGGCCGATGGCGGCGCCGGCGCCCGCGCCGCGCTTGCCAAAGCCGCCGCTTCGCCCGTAAACCGGGCCGGACGGCAAGTCGATCGAGATCGACGCGAAGCCGGCGCCCCTCCCTCAACCTTTCCGTCTCGAACCCGCAGCGCGTCGATGCCCGCAAAACCGATCAGCCGCCGGCGCTTTCTCGAGTCGACCCTCGGCTCAAGCGTCGCGATCGGCTTTTTCGATCTCTCCAGCCCTTGCGCGAGCCCTTCCGCGCACGCCGGGCCGGCGCCGGACGCCGACGGCTTCTTCGTTCTGGAGGCCCGGCCCGGAACGCTCCGCCTGCTGCCCGAACCGGCGGCGGAAACGCCGGTCTGGACCTTTGATGGCGAGGTTCCCGGCCCGCTGCTGCGCTATAAAAAGGGCGAAGAGGTCAAGGTCCGGCTCGTCAACAGGCTGACGCAGCCAACGAGCCTCACATGGCCGGGCGTGCGAATCGCCAATGAGATGGATGGCGTCGGCGCCCTGACCCAAGCGCCCGTCGAGCCCGGCGCGAGCTTCGATTATCGCTTCACGCCGCCCGACAGCGGGCTTTTTTCCTACCGGCCGGGGGGCTCGCCCTTCGCAGCCGAACAGCTCGCCCACGGCCTTTACGGCGCGCTAGTCGTCGAGGAGCCCAATCCGCCGCAGGCCGACCGCGACATGCTGGCGATCGTCGCCGACTGGCGCCTCAATAAAGAGGGTGAGATCGACGCCGAGGCCAGGGACCGCGCGCTGGTCACGCTGAATTCAAAGCCTGTTCCGGTCGTGGAGACGATGGCGCCCGGGGCTCGTATCAGGCTGCGCCTCATCAGCGCCGCCAATGCGCGGATCATGTCGCTCTCCCTCGAAGGGGTAAAACCCTGGGTTCTGGCCGTCGACGGCCAGCCCGCCGAATTCGGCCTTCGAACCGGCGCGGGCGACCTTTCCCGTGGGGCCTGGCGCGCGCTTCGACATGATGTTCGATCTGCCGCGCGAGGCGGGCGGCGAGGCGCGCCTCGTTCTGAACGGCGAAAACGAGCCGGATCGCGCGCTGATCGCCTTCGTCACCGCGGGCGAGGCCCGCCCGCCCCTGCCCGCCATCGCCTCGCTCGAGCACAATCCGCTGCTGCCGACCGCGATCCGGCTGCAGGACGCCAAGCGGATCGAACTCGTCATCGCGCCGGCCAAGGACGCATCCGCGCCGGGCCACCCGGTCCTCTGGACCATCAATGGCGCGGCGGCGGACGCCCCCTCCGCCAAGCCGCTGTTCTCGGTGAAGCGCGGATCGCCGGTGACTTTCGCCATCGTCAACCGCTCCGCCGTCATCCAGCAAATCCACATCCATGGCCATGTGATGCGCCTGCTGCATGACCTCGATGACGGCTGGGAGCCCTATTGGCGCGACAGCGTGCTGATCGCGCCGGGCCGGACCAAGCATGTCGCCTTCATCGCCGACAATCCGGGCAAATGGGCGATTGAAACCCTGCTCGCGAACCGGCAGGCCGGCGGCCTGTCAACCTGGTTTCTGGTTACTTGAGGCGCCGCGCGGCGGCGGACTGAAATTCGGCTACCGCACGATCTCAAAAAGTTGCAGAATTTTTTGACGGGATCACGCGGCGAAACAAAAAGATAAGCGCTATGTCAAATGAAACGATGGGCCCCATCCATGTCATCGGCGGCGGCCTCGCCGGCGCGGAGGCCGCATGGCAGATTGCGCGCCAGAACCAGCGCGTCATCCTGCATGAGATGCGCCCCGTCCGGCAGACGCCCGTGCATCGCTCGGGCGATTTCGCCGAACTCGTCTGCTCCAATTCATTCCGCGCCGACGACCCGCACGCGAGCGCCATCGGCATGCTGCATCGGGAAATGCGCGCGCTCGACTCGCTCATCATGAGCGCCGCCGACGCGCATAAGCTGCCGGCGGGCGGCGCGCTCGCCGTCGATCGAAGCGCCTTCGCCGCCCATGTCACGGCCGCCGTCGCCGGCCATCCGATGATCGAGATTTTACGCGAGGAGATCGAGGGCCTGCCGCCCGCCGACTGGATGAACGTCATCATCGCCACCGGGCCGCTGACATCGCCAAAGCTCGCCGCCGCCATCGCCGCCCTGACGGGCGAGCGCGACCTCGCCTTCTTCGACGCCATCGCGCCAGTGATCCATCGCGATTCGATCGACATGGGCAAGGCCTGGATGCAATCGCGCTACGACAAGGCGGGCCCCGGCGGAACGGGCGCGGATTACATCAATTGCCCCCTGACCAGAGAGCAGTATTACGCCTTCATCGACGCCATCAACGCCGCCGAGAAGACCGAATTCAAGGAATTCGAGGATACGCCCTATTTCAACGGCTGCCTGCCGATCGAAATCATGGTCGCGCGCGGGCCGGAGACCCTTCGGCACGGACCGATGAAGCCCTTCGGCCTCACCAATCCGCATACGCCCGGCGTCAAGTCCTACGCCGTCGCTCAGCTGCGACAGGATAACGCGCTCGGCACGCTCTATAATATGGTCGGCTTCCAGACCAAGCTGAAACATGGCGCGCAAATCGAGGTTTTCCGCACCATTCCGGGCCTCGAACAGGCGAATTTCGCGCGGCTCGGCGGCTTGCATCGCAACACCTTCCTCAATTCGCCGAAAGTGCTGGACGGGCGTTTGCGCCTCAAGGCCGATCCGCGCCTGCGCTTCGCCGGGCAGATCACCGGCTGCGAGGGCTATGTCGAAAGCGCCGCCATCGGGCTCGTCGCCGGCCGCATGGCGGCGGCGGAAGCGCGCGGCGAGGGTTTCGAGCCTTTGCCGGCGACGACGGCGATCGGCGCCCTCCTCAATCACATCACCGCCGGGCATATCGAAACGATCGACGCCGGACCGCCCTCATTCCAGCCGATGAACGTCAATTTCGGGCTGTTCCCGCCGCTCGTCGAGGCATATGCCGCGCCCGAAGGCAAGCGCGTGCGCGGCGCCGAGAAGGCCGCCCTGAAGAAAGCCGCGATCAGCGCGCGGGGTCTGCGCGACCTCGAAGCGTGGCTCTCGGCGCCATGCGCGGCGTGATCCCGGCACAAGGCCCGGCCAAGGTTGAGGATCGGGTTTTGGGCCTTTCAAATTGATCCACGCGCCCCGCCGCGCCCTTGCCTTCCCGGCGCCGAACTGACAGAGTTGGGGCGCCTTTTTTGGTGAGACTGGCGCGATGAGCGACGAAACCTCTATCCTTGTGCTCGGCATGGACGAGCTGGCGTCCGCGGTCGCGCGAAAGCTGCATCTGGCCGGCCACGCCGTGGCCATCCATCAGCCGACGCCGCCGCAGACGATTCGCCGGCGCATGGCTTTCGCCGACGCCTGGACCGATGGAGTCTGCGCCTTCGAAGGCGTCGAGGCCCATCGCGCCGACAAATCCAAGGATTTTCTCGCGGCGCTGCGCAGCGGCGCCTCCATTCCGGTGCTCCGGCATCCGTTCGAGGATGTGACGACGCGCTGGCCGTGGGACGTCATCGTCGATGCGCGCACCGGGAAAGGCGCGATCCCCGAGAAATTGCGTCACCGCGGCGATTTCACCATCGGTCTCGTGCCCGGCTATCGCGCGGGCGAGGATTGCGACGTCGTGATCGATATTGGCGCGCGCGATCCCGGCGCCGTTCACCGCCTCGGATCGATTACGCGCGAGGATAGCGCGGAAGACCAGAGATTCACCGATGGGCAGATGCTGCTTGCGCCCCGTCATGGCGTGTTCCGCGGCCTGAAGCGGATCTGCGACCCCGTCGCGAAAGGCGAGATCGTCGGCTTTGTCGGCGTGATCGAGGTGGCCGCCCCGGCGTCCGGACGCCTGCGCGGCCTTGCGCGCGACGGCGCGGCGATGGCGCGGGGCGCCGAGATCGCGGAAATCGTCTCGCCCGGCGCCGAATTCGTCGGCATGACGCGGCGCGACAAACTGATCGCCCGAAGCGTCGCCTTCGTCATCGAAATGGAGCGCGCCGGCTTCGCGCCGATCTCGCTCGAAAATTTTCTTTGAAGCGCCCTTGTTAAGGGCGCGCTTGTCAAAGGATGGACAGGCGAAGCGCCTCTGCGAACAGGCCCGCGAACAGGATCAGCCCTGCGTCGCGGTTCGAGCGAAACAGCGTCAGCGCATCGACGCCGTCCGCCGCCTCGCCCGACTGAGGGTCGACGCCGCCCAGGGCGGCCGCCTGCCAGCCGAGGTGGCAGGCAAAGCCGATCAATCCCGCCAGCGCCAGACCGCCCGCCCCTGCGGCGGCGAGCGCCGCCGCCGTCAGGATGACGCAGGCGGCGTAAAGGCATCCGACGCCGGCGCGCACGCGCGAGCCGAAAAACCGCGCCGTCGAGCCGATGCCGACGATCGCGTCGTCGCGGACGTCCTGCAGCGCATAGATGGTGTCATAGCCGATGGTCCAGAAAATCGCGCCCGCATAAAGCAGCAGCGGGGCCGGCGCGAGCGATCCGAACACGGCCGCCCAGCCCATCAGGGCGCCCCAGGCGAAAGCGCAGCCGAGAACCGCCTGGGGCCACGAGGTGATGCGCTTCATGAACGGATAGGCGGCCACGATGGCCAGCGAGGAAAATCCGAGCGCGATCGAAAACCGGTTGAAGCTGAGAAGAACCGCTAGGCCGACGAGGCATTGCGCGAGGAGAAAGGCGACGGCGGCGGCGAGGCTGACGCGGCCAGACGGGAGCGGGCGCCCGCGGGTGCGCTCGACCTTCGCGTCGATGTCGCGGTCGACAATGTCGTTATAGGTCGAGCCCGCGCCGCGCATGGCGATGGCGCCGACCAGAAACAGCAGGAGATCGCGCCAATGCGGCGGCGCGCCCGCGCTGATGCTGGCGAGAGCGCTCGACTGCCAGCAGGGCAGAACCAGCAGCCACCATCCGATAGGGCGGTCGACGCGCGCCAGTTGCAGGTACGGACGCCAGGATGGCGGCGAAAGGCGCAGGACGAAGGAATTCTTGACCGCGTCGGGAAGGCGCGCGGCGGCCCCTGTCACAGCGGGCCGGTCGGCAGCTTCTGACCCTGCGGCAAGCCGCCCCCGGTCGCCTGCTGCTCCTGGGCCTTCTTCATCTGGGCCGCGATCTTGCACGCCTGACCGGCGACGGAGTTCGACTTGTCGGCGCTCGCGGTGATATTGCCGATGGCGTCGTCGGGAATGTTGCACCAGTCCTTGTTCTTGGTGAGATAGGCGGCGAGCTCGCGTTCGGTTCCGACCAGCGATTTCAGCTTGGGGCACGCCGCCACTGGATCCAGCTGATGATTCTTGGAACCTTTCGCGAGCTGATTGAGGGAATCGATGATGTCCTGGCGCTTTTTGCTAAGCGCCGCGATATCCGTGTTGCAATCAGCGGCGCGCGCGGTCCCGCCCGCCGCAAGGCATAACGCCAATGCGCCGAAGACCGCCGCTTTACGCGCGGCCCGGAGAGGCCTAATCGCTTTCATGACTTGCACCTTTCAGCGGCGCTCGCCGCTCTTTGAAGAGCTTCAATAGCAAAAACGGGCGTTGAGAGGCAAGCCGGAGGCGATCCGGTTCCGCTCGGCGGCGCCCTCGCCGAATTAACGCCTTGGTCGACCATTGCGCCGACCTTGCGCCCGATCTTTGAGCGCGACCATGTCCGGCTATGACTTTTCTTCCCCGCGTCTCTTTGTGGACGCCCTGCTCTCGCCGCAGGCGCGCCTCGCGCTCAACCCCGCGCAGGCCAATTACCTGCGCAATGCGTTGCGGCTGCAGGACGGCGCGGAGCTTCTCGTCTTCAACGGACGCGACGGCGAGTGGTGCGCGCGGCTCGACGCGTCCAACCGCAAGAGCCCGGCGCTCGTCGCGCTCGAATGCGTCCGGGCCCAGCACCCGCCCTACGATCTGCACTATATGTTCGCGCCGCTGAAACATGCCCGCCTCGACTATATGGTGCAAAAAGCGGTGGAAATGGGGGCGGGGCGGCTTTGCCCGATCCTGACCCGCCGCACGCAGGCCGAGCGAATCAATCTTGAACGGATGCGCGCCAACGCCATCGAGGCCGCAGAGCAATGCGGCATCCTCGCGATCCCTGAGATTTCGCCGCCGGTCCGCCTCGACGCCGCGCTGGCGGACTGGAGCCCCGACCGTTTGCTGGTGTTCTGCGATGAGGACGCGCCTGTGGATAACCCGATCGAGGCGCTGCGCGCCATC
This sequence comes from uncultured Alphaproteobacteria bacterium, assembly GCA_963767805.1. Classification (GTDB taxonomy): domain Bacteria; phylum Pseudomonadota; class Alphaproteobacteria; order Rhizobiales; family Beijerinckiaceae; genus Methylocapsa. Next base: position 34,686 of record CAVYFP010000003.1, read on the forward strand.
GCGCAGGACGCCCCGCGTTCGCTCGCCATCCTGATCGGACCCGAGGGCGGCTTCGACCCGCAGGAGCGGCAATCCCTGCTGGCGACGCCGCATGTGCTGCGCCTGTCGCTGGGTCCGCGCATCCTGCGCGCCGATACGGCGGCGGTCGCCGCTCTAGCCTTGATCCAGGCCAGCCTCGGCGACTGGCGAAGCCCCCGTTAAGGGATCATCAAATCGCCCCATTATAGGATCAGTCACAGCGGCATTGGATCGGTCGTCGCAGACGGATCCATGGGCGTCCGACGCCGATGGATCGAAACGCAAAAAGCCCGGAACGTTTTATGAATTTACGCGCGATGATGACTATGAGCCCGAAGGGCGTCTTGTTGATGTCGAGCGTTTCGGCCGCGCTTTTCAGCTGCGGCGCAGTCGCCCGCGCCAATGATCTTTCCGGGCGCGGCGCCTCGCCCCGAGCCCAGGCCATGTGCGCAGCCTACGGCCCCGGCTTCACGGCTATCGAAGGCAGCGATACCTGCGTCTTCATCGGCGGCCACGTGCGGGTCGGATTCGGCTCACGCGGCGGCGATTCGCCGGACACGGGATGGGCCACCGGAACCGCCGTGCGCGTCAACGCCGCCAGTAGCTCCAGCGGCGCGCCCGGGCACCTGCGGCTGCCCGGCGACGACGATTCCAGCACGCTCGCGCGCTGATAATTTCCGCGCCGGTTCCGATCCGGAAGCGCTAAGATCCCCTTCGACGATCATGCCCGCGACGCCGGATATCCGGCGTCGGCGTTCAGTATTTGGCGACGACCGGCGCCGCCGCCACATCGCCAAACTTGTATGACGCCTGCAAGAAGCCGCCATATCGCGACGAGGAGATACCCTCGGGCGATCGACCAATAGCGCCCGGGAACTGGCTCGAACTGCGCTGCGCCCGGAAATCCCAATAACGCGCGCCGACGCCAACATTAATCCGATCAGTCAGCGCGTAGGACAGGACCGCCTCGGTCTGGAAACCATTATAGCCCTGGCCATAATCATATTGAGGATTGATGTTCGCCCGCAACCAGTGGTTGTCCTTGCCGGTATAGGACATATAGGGCAGCCAAACGGCCTCGGCATATAGTTTCAGCCGATCCGTCAACATGACGTCGCCGCCAAGGCCCACTCGCAACGCCTGCCAATATTCCGTTTGACCCAGCGTGATCGCGCTGTTGGTTTCGAAGAGCGTATTTTCTGAGGTGGCGCTCTGCGGCGCCTGCTGCGTCAGGCCATAAGCGTTCATCCGCTCGCTATAATAATGATAGCCGACGAATCCGCCGAGATTCCAAGTATTCGCGCGCAAGAACGAGTAGCCGAGGTCCGCGCTGGCGTAGAGATCCCGGCCGCGATAGGTCGGGCTTAGGGTGTTGGAATAGGGATAGTGGTCGGGCGGAAAATCCTCGTCGTTCATGTGCGCGCCAAAGAGATCGACGCCGCCGAAATAGCCTTTTGCGAAAAGGCCCGAGATGTGGTCCACGCGGGCGAAGCTTTCAAGCGAAACGCCGGTCTGGTCAGGCCATGTCAGACGCGAGACCATCTGCGCGGCATTCAAGTTGCTGTAAAGATGCTCGCGAAATCGTCCGCTCGAAATGCCGAGGCGACCGCCGAATTCGCCGGTAAAGTCGCTGAGGATCGCGGGCGCGGGCGCCGACACGTCGCCGCCGCCCGTGTCGGCGAAACGGTAGTTCAAGCCGAATTTGGCCAGGTTCTCATAGCGGCGCACCGAAAAGCTGTTGAAGCCCGGATAGCCAGGAACGTTGAAGCCGATCGTCCGCGTTCCGAAATCATAATAATCATATTCGGCCTTGACCGACCAGTTGCCGCCGATGGCGTATTCGAGGCCGGCGCCTAGCGTCCATCCGAACAGGCCTGCGTTCCCTTGCGCCGGATTGGCGGGGAACGCGGTCGGATTAGAGATGTCATATCGATCGCCGGCGAAGGCCATGCCGCCCTTCGCATAGGCCAGCACACGCCCGAACGCGTAGCCGAATCTGCCCGTGGCGCTGGCGAGCCAGTTGGTGCTGACATGACAGGGATCGCCGGACCCGCGCTGATATGGGTCGGTCTTTGGGGGCTCCAGCCCGACTGTTCCGCCGCATACCGCATATCCGTCAAGCGGACCAAAGGAAGCGTCCGCTTCGAGACCAAGGACATAGGCGCCGAACTGGCGATTGTAGCCGAGCTGCAGACCGCCGAGGAGGCCGTTCTGCTGACCTTTGCCCGCGACGTCGGGCGGAGCGCCTTCGTTTCGTTCGGAGACGAAATAGCCTGTCGGCCTGCTCCAGCTCGCCGAGCCCGCCGCTATGGCGCCTTGAATGCCCGCGTAGACGCCGTCCCAATTCACGCCCGTCGCCGCGGGGACGGCGAGATCGGCGGCGCTGGCCGCGGAAGCATGAAAACTGGCGATAAGCGTGGAAATCGTGACGGTAGCCACTCTGAAAATGTGTTTTTGCATCATAATCGGGACCAATGAATCAAGAATGGGGTGCGTACTAATGGACAATAGCGTTCACCCATTCGTCGCCACGCGCAATCCGCAACATGGTCAGGCGCGCGAATTGGCCGCCAGCATGGCAAATGAGCAACATTCGCGAATGATAGAACCTTGCCGCGCGTCAAACGGAGGCGCCGCACGATCGTCCCGGATCGCGGCGCCGCGAGGGTACCTGGCCCCCTGAAAATCAGGCTCGCCATTTCGATCGGCGCCGCTTATCTATCTGATGGACGTCTGGCGGTTTCATCGCGGGATCGTCGTCGTCCATCTTGTCCAGCTCCGGCCTTGAACCGGACGTTTGGGAGAAAACCATGTTCATCGAGACCGAAACGACCCCCAATCCCTCGACTTTGAAGTTCTTGCCGGGACGTCCCGTCATGACCTCCGGCACGCTCGACATTCGCGAGGCGGAGGGGGCGCGGCAATCGCCCCTCGCCGAAGCCCTGTTCGCGCTGGATGGCGTCCGCGGCGTCTTCTTCGGCTCCGACTTCGTCTCGGTGACGAATGCGGGAACCGACTGGCGCGAACTGAAGCCAACCGTCCTCGGCGCCATCATGGAGCATTTCATGTCCGGCGCGCCGCTCCTCAATGAGGCGGCCGTCGCCACGACGCCGGACGCCGATGGCGCGGAGTTTTTCGCCGAAAGCGACGCAGAGACGGTCGCGACGATCAAGCAGTTGATCGAATCGCATGTGCGCCCCGCCGTCGCGGGCGATGGCGGCGACATTAAATTCCGCGGCTTTCGCGACGGCACCGTCTTTCTCGCCCTGAAAGGCTCGTGTTCGGGCTGCCCGTCCTCGACTGCGACGCTGAAACACGGCATTCAGAACTTGCTCAAACATTATGTGCCGGATGTCCACGCCGTCGAACAGATCTGAACTGAAGCGGCTCCTGAAGCCCGCGCGCGAAGCCGGATTTGCGGCGTGAAGATCCTTGCGATCGATACGGCGCTGGGCGCGGTTTCCGCCTGCGTGCTCGATGATGAAGATGTTGACGCCGAATCGGTCGAGAGCATCGTCATGGAGCGCGGCCACGCCGAGGCGCTGGCGCCGTTGATCGACCGCGTCGTGTCCCGCGTCGAGGGCGGTTTTTCGGCGCTGTCGCGGGTCGCGGTGACCGTCGGCCCCGGCTCATTCACCGGCCTCAGGGTTGGCATCGCGGCGGCGCGCGGCGTCGGCATCGCCTGCGACATTCCCGTCGTCGGCGTCTCGACGCTCGCCGCGCTCGCGGCGCCCCTGATCCTGGAGAAAAGCCCCGACTTCGTCGCGAGCGCGATTGACGCCCGCCACGGCAATGTCTTCATCGCCGCCTTCGCGCCGGACGGGCGAACCGTGCTCGAGCCGCAGATCGCGACGGCGCGCGAAGCCGCCCGCGCCCTTCGCGCCGGCCGGGTCCGGCTCGTCGGCTCGGGCGCGGCGCTGGTCGCGCGGGAGGCGGCCAATGCCGGCGTCAGCGTCGAAATCGACGATGAGAACCCCGTTCCGGACATTGTTTTCGTCGCCCGGCTCGGACTTCTCGCCGATCCGCTGCTGGCGCCGCCGCGTCCGCTCTATCTGAAGGCCCCCGACGCCAAGCCGCAAACCACCTCGCTGCAATCCGCCAGCGCCTTGAATCCTTTGCAAAATCCTGCGCAAGATCCACAGACGCCCCTGACCGACGAGCAAAACCCTCCGCCCGTAAGCCCATGATCCAGATCAGGCCGTTCGCCAGAGCGCCCGCGCCAGCCTGTCGTCCCATCGGCTCCGAGCGGAGCGCCGAATGCGCGCTGATCCACGCCTCGAGCTTCGCGCACCCTTGGGACGAAGCCGATTTCGAACAGCTCCTCACCAGCCCGGAAATCGTCGCTACGGGCGCGATCGACATCCGGGACGAGATGCTCGCAGGCTTCGTCCTGTCGCGCGTCGCCCTCGACGAAGCCGAGATCCTGACCATCGCCGTCGCCGCCGAGCGCAGGCGGCGCGGCGTCGGCGCGACGCTGCTGTCGACGCACTTGCGCGCCCTCGCCGCGCGGGACGTCACGCGGCTGTTCCTTGAGGTCGATGCGGCGAATTTCGCGGCGCAGGCGCTCTACGTGGGGCGCGGCTTCTATCAGGTCGCCGAGCGCAAGGCCTATTATCGCAAGGGCGATTCCCCCCCTGCGAGCGCCCTCGTCATGCGGCTGGACTTGCCAGGGCGAAGCTGACAAAAGACCGGCTTTCCTAAATTCAGGACGTTGCTCTGGCGTCATAAGGCCTTAGAATAAGCGTGCGAGGCTTGAGGCCTCGAAGATCGCGGGGATGATGTCTCAGTTCGACAATGTGACGATGGCTGCTGACGAAGCGACCGATTGCGGTTCGGGGAAAACGCCCCGGCGCCCCGCGCGCGCAAGCTCTTCGTGCAGTCGTTCGGCTGCCAGATGAACGTCTATGACGCTCAGCGCATGACCGATCTTCTGGGCGCCGAAGGCTACGTCGAGGCGCCCGCCGCGGCGGAGGCTGATCTCGTCATTCTGAATACCTGCCACATCCGCGAACGCGCGTCCGAGAAGATCTTTTCCGAACTCGGCCGCCTGCGCGAAATGAAAGCCGAGCGGGCGCAGGCCGGCGCGGCGACGCAAATCGTCGTCGCGGGATGCGTCGCCCAGGCCGAAGGCGCTGAAATCTATCGCCGCCAGAGCGCCGTCGACGTCGTCGTCGGCCCGCAAAGCTATCATCGCCTGCCCGAACTGCTGCGCCGCGCCGAGCGCGAAAATCGCGTCCTCGACACTGATTTCCCGGCCGAGGACAAATTCGATTTCCTCGGCCTGCCCGCGCCGCATCAGATCCGCAAGCGCGGCGTCAGCGCCTTCGTCACCGTGCAGGAAGGCTGCGACAAGTTCTGCACCTTCTGCGTCGTGCCCTATACGCGCGGCGCGGAGATGTCGCGGCCGCTTGGCGCCATCGTCGGCGAGGTCGCGGCCCTTGCGGCGGCGGGCGTGCGCGAGATCACCCTGCTCGGCCAGAACGTCAACGCCTGGCACGGCGACGCGGATGGAAGCCCCGCCTCGCTGGCGCGGCTCTGCGCGGCGGTCGCGGACGTGCCGGGCGTAGCGCGGGTGCGCTACACGACGAGCCATCCGAACGATATGGATGACGCCCTCATCGAAGCGCATCGCTCGCAGACCGCGCTGATGCCATTCCTGCATCTGCCGGTGCAGTCGGGCTCGGACAAGATCCTCGCCGCGATGAACCGCAGGCACACCAGCGCGGCCTATATCGCGCTCATTGAAAAAATCCGCGCCGCGCGGCCCGACATCGCGCTCTCCTCGGATTTCATCGTCGGATTTCCCGGCGAGAGCGAGGAAGATTTCGCGCGGACGCTGGCTCTGATCGAGGAAACCCGCTTCGCCAGCGCCTTCTCCTTCAAATATTCGGCGCGCGCCGGCACGCCCGCGGCGGATAGCGCGCAACAGGTTGAAGAGGCGGTCAAAACCGAGCGTCTCGCGCGGCTGCAGGCGCTGATCGAAAGCCAGCGTCAGGCGTTCAACCGCGCCATGGTCGGCCGCACCGTCGACATCCTCATCGAGAAGCGCGGCCGTCACGCCGGCCAGATCGCCGGCAAGACGCCCTATCTCCAGCCCGTCCAGATCGATGGCGACTTCAGCCTCATCGGCTCCGTCGTCGCGGTCGAGATCGTCGCGACGGGAGCCAATTCCCTGTTCGGGCGACTTGCCCAATCCCGGCCAGAGCCCGTCCAGACCATGCGAGGATCAGTTTGAAACCGTCAGATCGTCCTGTCTCGCTCCCAAGACCCGAGCTCAAGCGCCCGCCAAGCGAGGCCGACAGCGTCGAGATCAACCTCTCCTTCGACGATAATCGTTACGCCTCCCTGGTGTTTGGCCATTACGATCAAAATCTCGCCAAGCTGGAGCGCCGGCTCGGAATCATCGCCAACGCCAACGGCAATCTCGTCACCATCAAGGGGTCGCGGGACGCCGGCGAGCACGCCCGGCTGGTGCTCGAAAATCTCTACGGGCGGGTGAAGCTCGGCCAGCCGGTCACGCTCGGCGACGTCGACGGCGCCATCCAGGAAGGCGCGCTGCAGGGTTCGCTGTTTCCCAAGGAGACGGAAGCGGGACGCATCGCCTTCGAGCAGATCGGCACGCGCCGGCGCGGGCCGGTGCGGGGCGAAACGCCGCGCAGGATCTTTACCTGCGCACCCTGAAACGCCACGAACTGGTGTTCGCCGAAGGCCCCGCCGGCACCGGCAAGACCTGGCTCGCCGTCGGCTACGCCGTGCTGCTGCTCGAACAGGGCGCCGTCGAGCGCCTGATCCTGTCGCGTCCCGCCGTCGAAGCCGGCGAGCGGCTGGGCTTCCTGCCCGGCGACATGCGCGACAAGGTCGATCCCTATCTCAGGCCGATCTTCGACTCCCTCGCCGATTTCATGGACCCCCGCATGCTGGAGCGCGGCATGCAGACGGGCATGATCGAGGTCGCGCCCCTGGCCTTCATGCGCGGGCGGACCTTGAGCAACGCCTGCGTCCTGCTTGACGAGGCGCAGAATGCGACGTCCGTGCAGATGAAGATGTTCCTGACCCGCCTCGGCGAAGGCTCCCGCATGATCGTCACTGGCGACCCTTCGCAAACGGATCTGCCGATCGGACAGAAATCGGGCCTGAGCGAAGCCATCCAGCTGCTCTCGGGGCTTGAGGGCATCGGCCATGTCGTATTCAAGGAGGGCGACGTCGTCCGCCACGATCTGGTGCGGCGCATCGTCGGCGCGTACGAACACGCCCATGCGCGTCCAGCTTGCGCGCGGACGAAGCGCGCCCTTCGCGCACAGAAGACGCGCGCCCCGCACGCGGGGACAAATCGCGCCCGGACCTGAAGGCGCGATGAAGCCGGTGATCGACATTGC
>CAVYFP010000004.1:0-18434 GCA_963767805.1 uncultured Alphaproteobacteria bacterium
GGCGTTTGTTTCGTGGAAAGCGTCGAACGCATGCGTTCGACATAAGCGACAAGCTCTGGATGACGCCGCGCCTGCCGCGTCAGCTCGGTTTCGACGGGTGGCATGAGGAGATTCGCCAAAATCCCGTAAAGCGTCGCGTCGAACGATGTCGGCGCATCGCTCACGGCAAATGTTCGCCCGGTGATCGTGACGGCGAGCGCATCGAGGTCGGCGGCGCCGATCGCATAGATTCCGTCACGCGTGTGACGGCCATATCCTTGCGCATCGAGCGCGCGCCGAACGCCTCTGCGGGCCATGGCCGCCACCGCATCACGCACGATAGGCGGCATCGAACCGAAGAACGCAGGCCTTACGACCCTCCAGCCCTCGGGATCGATCCAGCGTGAATATACAAGAACAAAGTAGAGGCTTTCCTCGCATGTGCGCCGCAGCAGATGCCCCGTCGCCGCCTGCCCGGCGTTGAGACCGGCGTCGAGGGGATCGCCAAAACGGCCCTTCAGATAATCGATGATCAGTCCGCTGTCGGGAATGCGTTCGCGTCCGTCTTCGAGAAAGGGAAGCTTTCCACGGGGGGCCCGGAACGGAAGCGCTGGAACGCTCTCGGTCGCGATCCCGGCCAGACGGCAATAGGTTTCCACCTTCAGGCAGAAGGGACTGGGATTGACCTCCCACGCATGCGGGAAGACATGGAGACGCAGCATAGAATTTTTCGTTTCGTCCAACATTGCGGCGCCCTCTGGCATAACGGTCCATCTTCGCATCCATCTGGCCAAATCTGCTCGCCTGAGGTCAAGTCGTCCGACAAACAGTTTCCACGATTCGCACTCAAGTTTATGTTTCAGGCGGCGGTACAGTCGGAAAGCCGGCCAGAACGACGCCGATTTGCGGTCGACCGCGCCGCGTAAAGAAAGCGCCCGATGCGTCTCATCCTTTTAGCCTGTCTCATTGCCGCGGCCGCGATTTGTCAGGTCCGCGCCGACGATTGCGGGAGTTCGGCCTCGCAAACGGATATGAACCTATGCGAGGACGCGGCGCTGAAGCGCGCCGACGCGGAACTGAATAAAACCTACCAGGAGATCCTCGACCGGCTGAAGGACAGCCAGGAGACAAAACAGCTTCTCGTCGCTTCGCAGCGCTTGTGGGTTCGGTTTCGGGACGCCGAATGCGCTTTTTCGGCCAGCGGCGTGGAGGGCGGAAGCATCTACCCGACCATCTTGCTAAATTGCCGCGCGAGCATGACGGCGGACCGCATCAAGGGGCTCGCCGTCTATCTCAAATGCGAAGAGGGAGATTTAGCATGCCCCGTGCCGGCGAAGTGAGCTATAGCTCAACTGCGGCAAGACATGAAAAATATGGCGAGGAATGAGGACCATGGCCACGGGCAAGCCGGATGAACGCGCGGACGCAAAAGCTGAACAGCTAATCCCTCCCGATGAGACGCCGGTGATTCGCGCGATCGCCATGCCGGCCGACACCAATCCCGCCGGCGATATTTTCGGCGGCTGGCTGATGTCGCAGATGGATCTCGCGGCGGGCAGCGTCGCAACCCGTCGCGCGCGCGCGCGCTGCGCGACTGTGACGGTCGAGGGCATGACCTTTCTCAGCCCGGTCTATGTCGGCGACGAAGTCAGCCTCTATGCGCGTCTCTTGAGCGAGGGCCGCACCTCGATGCGAAATCAAGGTGGAAGCCTGGCGCCGCTACCGCGAGGAAGAGGCGGTGAACAAGGTGACGGAGGCCATTTTCACTTTCGTCGCCCTCGGCAAGGATCGTCGCCCGGCGCCTCTGCCGCCAATCCATGTGGGCGACCGGGTCAAATAGCCGCGCCTGGGCTCCGCTCGCGCCGCATGTTCCCGGCTTCACGCGATTGCAAGCGCTTGCGCCAACGCCCGGAGGCCGCGGGACAGGCTTCGACAAAGCTTGGCCCCGGCGAGAAAATCTGCGAATTTCATCCTGGTTTCGACAGGAGTCTCGAAAATGGGCAGCATCCGCCGCCGCCAATCTTTTTTTGCGGCCGCCCTGGCCGCCGCCTGCCTCGGCGGATCGACAGCTTCGGATGGCGCACAAAAGCCTCGCCAAGCCGCATTGACGAACCATGACGGCGTTTATTCCGTCGAGATTGTCACCCTTCGAGGCTCCTGCGACCGGGTTTACCGCTGGACGATCAGCGTCGCCGCCGGGCGCGTCACCTCGCCCGCCGACGGATTTATGCTGGCGTCGGGGCAAATCGATCAAAGGGGCGTCGTCGCGCTGGCCTTCCGGCGCGATGAACAAGTCGCCAATGCCGCCGGAAAAGTCAGCGGGGGGACCGGGTCGGGGACCTGGACATCGCCGACGCTGCAATGTGCAGGATCCTGGCGCGCCGCGCGGCAGAGCTAGAAAACGGATGAAGCTGGAGTCTCGATCCCGCCGGCGACAAACTGTCCGCGCGGCCGATCCACGCGTTTCCGTGAGCCAAGCGGCCGGGTCTAGACAGCCAAGCGCCTGAACGGATGCGCGCGCCGACCATTCGAAGCCCCCAGGCTCGGAGATGGCTCTCTTTCGGCTTCTCGCCCCGGCGCCGTTGGTCAGCGATTGGAGGCGCTGGCCTTCTTTTTGCTTATTTGAGCGCCAGGACCAGGCTACGGCGCGCGGAACCGAGGATCCCGCTCGCCTCCCGCCAAGCCAGTATATTTTCGGTTGAACTTCCTGCGGTGGCCATTCTCCGTTGATTGAGGAAAGCATTGACCTGCCCTATCGGCCATAGCCAAACATCAATCAGCGCGCGCTCATCGAGATACAAAAATATATTACCCCGCCCCCTACGAATATTCAAAACTTATTATATTCAGACAGGCTGGAGTCTTGTCCATCCGGCGAAGAACTCTTTCAATTGCAATTCTACGGCCCAGCTGTTATCATTATTCGTTAGTCAAAAAAAGCAGCCGGCTTCGCCGGAGGGCGAATTTCGCAACATCGGTCACGTGTGCGCGATGGCGCGCGGACGCCCCGGCAGCGGATGCGCCGCCAGACGTCGAAGCATAGGCTCGTGGCAAAGAGTATCGAAGGGCGCTCGAAGATGCTGGCAAGGTTTTGGCAGGTCTAATTTGACGCCACGCAGCGGGCGCCTGTCAGGGCTATGTCAGGTTCGTGCAAAACGAATATAGCAGAGCGTGCGCGAGCGCGTATATGTGACAGTCAAAGCAATCATTTCGATCAGGCCGACAGCGAGTTGACACCGATGCTGCAAATAAACAAGCGAGCTTCTCTTTCCGGACACGAGGCGCCGAAGGTCGTCGGACCTTTGATCGAAGCCATTCAGGACGCCATCCGCATCCTCCGGCGGCAGCTGCCCATTGTTTCGGTCATCGTCCTGTGCAGTTTGGCCCTTGCGATCCTCTATCTCGCCAACACGCCGCCACGATTCACAGCATCCGGCGCGATGGTCATAGACACGCGCAAGGTCCAAGTGCTCGACAAGGAATCCGTCCTCGGCGACACCCAGATCGACGCCTCCACGGTGCAAACGCAAGTGGAAATGCTGAAGTCGGACAATATCGCCCTGGCGGTCATCCGCAAATTGCATCTGATCGACGATCCTGAGTTCGTTCCGCCCCCCAAAAGCGAATCAAAAGGCCTTTTCAGCTTCCTGTTTCCCCAGGCGCCTGCGAAGGAGCTGACGACGGAGCAGCGCGAACAAATCGCGCTCGGCAATTTCCGCAACGGTCTGTCGATCGGCCGCGAAGGCCTGACCTATGTCATCGTCATCTCCTATACCTCGCTCAGTCCTGAGAAATCGGCCCGGATCGCCAATACCGTGGTCGAGGCTTTCGTCGATGACCAGCTGGACGCCAAATATCAGGCTGCGAAACGCGCCGGCGTGTGGCTGCTCGATCGCATCAAGGAATTGCGCACGCAATCGGCCGCCGCCGAGCGCGCGGTGGTCGATTTCAAAAAGCAGAACAATATCGTCGACACCGGCCCAGCGGCCGGCGGCGGCGGGAGCAGGCTGATCAACGACCAGCAGCTGTCGGAGGTCAACAGCCAGCTCATTCTCGCCAGCGCGGCGACAGCCGAAGCAAAGGCGAAGCTTGATCGAATCACTTCGGTGATGTCGCAGGAGGTCCCGGACGCGTCTGTCACCGACGCTCTCAACAGTGAAGTCATCGTCAAATTGCGCCAGCAATATCTGGAGCTGGCGCAACGCGAGGCCATATTCTCCCAGCGTTACGGCGCAAACCACCTCGCAACCGTCAATCTGCGCACGCAGATGGAGGAAATCCGGCACAGCATTTCCGATCAAATGCGCAAGATCGCGGAAAGCTACAAAAGCGACTACGAAATCGCTCGCGCCCGCGAACAAAGCCTCAAGGACAGCCTCGCCAACGCCGTCTCTCAGTCGCAGACGTCGAACCAGGCGCAAATTCAGCTGCGGGAATTGAGCAGCAACGCCGAGACCTCACGCGCCCTCTACGACCACTTCCTGCAGCGCTATATGGAGACGGTGCAGCAGCAGGACGCCATTCCGATCAGCGAGACCCGCATGATCAGTCCGGCCTTTCCGCCCCAAAACAAAAGCGCGCCTAAAACGACGCTCACTCTGGCGCTCGCGCTGTTCGGCGGCGGCCTGCTGAGCTTCGCCATCGCTTATTTGCGCGAAGCGTCCGACGGGGTGTTCCGCACCAGCGATCAGATCGAAAACACGCTGCATGTGAATTGCCTCGCGATGGCGCCCATGCTGAAGACGGGCGCGCTCGCGAAAGACGGCGGCGGCTCGGCCGATGGAAGCGAGGCGAAGCCGCGCAGCTTCCTCAGAAATGTGGTCGATGCGCCTTTCTCCCGTTACGCCGAGGCGGTTCGCTCCGTGAAGATCGCCGCCGATCTGAACGGCGCGCTGAAGTCGCACAAAGTCATCGGCGTAACCTCGACCTTGCCCAATGAAGGCAAGTCGACTCTGTCCTCCAATCTCGCGCATCTCATCGCGGATGCGGGCGGGCGGGTGCTCCTTCTCGACGGCGATCTCAGAAGCCCGTCGCTGTCGCGCTGGCTCGCGCCCGAAGCGCCGGGCCTCATCGATGTCGTCATCGGCAATGTGTCGCTCGACGCCTCGATTCAGACCTTGCCCGGCAGCCGGCTGGACTTCCTGCCCGCCGGCGCCACATCGAAACTGCCGCACACCAATGAGATCCTCGCATCGGCCGCGATGAAGAGCCTCATCGACGGCCTGCGCGGCAAATATGATTATATCATCGTCGATCTGTCGCCGGTCGCGCCGATCGTCGATGTCCGCACCACCGGCCACGTCATCGACACCTATGTCTACGCGATCGAATGGGGCAAGACCCGGATTGACGTCGTCGAGCGCGGTCTGTCCGAGGCGCAAGGCATTTACGACCGCATGCTCGGCGTCGTCCTGACCAAGGTCGACATGATGGCGCAGAGCCGCTACGAGCGGTACCACGGCAATCATTACTACAAGAAATACTATTCAAAATACGGCTATCTGGAATAGGCCGCTTCCGACGATTCAGGCAGCCTTGGCGAAACGCCTGGGCCGCCCGAATCGTGGTCCAGGCCAAAATCCGATCGTCTCCGGAATGCAAGAATATGGCGCCGAGGAGTTCCGGGCGCCCTGCATCCGGCGAATGGCGCAATATCCGAGCGCTTCGCCGCCGCGCTGAACGCGGCCCATATAGCCCTGCTCGGAAATCAGTCCAACGAGCAGGCCGGCCTGTCGCGACCGACGCCATTGCGCCTGCGCGAACCTGCGGACCGTAGCCTCGGTCGAAGGCGGGGAGCTATGCGCTTGATGGTGGGGGAGGTAGGACTCGAACCTACGAAGGCGTAGCCAGCGGATTTACAGTCCGCCCCCTTTGCCGCTCGGGACACTCCCCCAAAGGCCCCGTCGTCAGGACTTTCGTGAACGCGCTTATGCGAACGGGGCCCGCCGCTGTCAACCGAAAACTCCAGAGCCGGCGTCGAGGCCCTCCCCGGCCGCATTGCGCGCAGCCTCAGACCGTGACAGGACAGAGGCTCATCCTTAAGCAATTCGTTCCGAAAGGCCCCGCGTGACTCGCGACCGCAAACAGGCGCCCGCCGCAAAGGGGAGCGCGCGTCCCCCCCGGAAGCCGCGACGGTTTGAAGCAAAGCCAACGGCCGGACAGGCGGCGTCCCATCGTCCCTATCCGGCCTCGAACGCAGCGCCACATGCGCCAGCCAAACCTGCCCGCGCCGCCAAGCCCGCCCAGGCTGCGCGCGCCTCCAGCGCGGCAGGCGACCCACAGGCGACGTTCCGGCGCCCGTCGCAGGAACTGGTCGCGCTCTACGGGTTTCACGCGGTCCGCGAGGCTCTGCGCAGCCGCAAACGCAAGCTCCTCGACATTTTCGCGACGCCGGCCGCGGCGGAAAAACTTGCGGCCGAGATTCTCGGCGCCGGACTCAGCGCGCACATCGTCGAGGCGGATGCGCTGTCCAGGCGTCTCGGCGCGGACGCCGTTCACCAGGGGGTGATGCTGGAAGCGCGGCCGTTTGAACCGCTCGATCTCGCCGACATCGAGCAGGCGAGCGGCGTCGTTCTGGTGCTCGACCAGATCACCGACCCGCACAATGTCGGGGCGATTCTGCGCACGGCGGCGGCCTTTCGCGTCGACGCGGTGGTGATGACGGAGCGCCATGCGCCGGAGATGACCGGCGTGCTGGCCAAAGCGGCCTCAGGGGGCCTCGAACATGCGCCTATCGTCCATGTCGTCAACCTCGCGCGCGCGCTGAAAACCCTGGGCGAATTGGGCTATTTGCGGGTTGGGCTTGATTCGGCGGGCGAGGCTTCGCTCGGCGCCGCGCCACTTGCGCGCCCGCTCGCGCTCGTTCTCGGCGGCGAGGGCAAGGGGATTCGCCGCCTCACCCGCGAAAATTGCGATCTGGTGGCGCGCCTCGATATGGCGGGCCCGATCAAGAGCCTCAACGTCTCCAACGCCTGCGCCGTCGCCCTCACGCTTGTCGAGCTGCGTCTGGCTGATCGGCTGCGCTGACGGCGGCGCACGCCTCTGGCGATTCGCCAGGGTCGCCTGAATCCGGCGCGGCCAGATCAGGCAAAGGGCCGCGCCAAAGGCCATAGCGCCAGGGCCGCAGCCAATCGGCGTCGGGCGGCAGTTCGCGCGGCACCGGGTCGAAGCCGGCGGTGCCGAGCGGCTGGCAGCGGCAAACGCGGGCGAGCCCCATGAAGCCGCCAGCCCAAAGCCCGTGCCGGGCGATCGCCTCATCCATATAGGCGGAGCATGTCGGAAGATGACGGCATTGCGATCCGACCAGCGAGGATAGCGTCAGCTGGTAGGCGCGAATGGCCGCGCGGGCCACGGAGCGGCCGATTTTCGGCGCGTGATTCATCGATTTATTAAGGCCCTTCATACGATCTTTAGCAACTGTGGCTGATCTGCACTCGCGGCGGGGGAATCCTTGCATGATAATGGTTACGTCCGATCCATTCAGAACACAGGTGCGCAGCTTGCCCATCCTTAAAAGACTGGCGCTGGCCAGCATCCTGTCCTGCACGACGTCGGTCGCCTTCGCGGCTGATGCGTCGCCTGCGCAGCCCGCGGCGCCGGCGACAGGCTGGCAACTCACCGTCGGCCTCGGCCCCCAGGTGCAGACCTCTTTTCCCGGCGCGAAAACCGTGACCGTCTGGCCAACTGGGATCCTCGATCTGCGCCGCCCCGGCGAGGCGCGCCCGTTCAGTTCGCCCGACGACGGCATCGGGCTCGCGCTTCTCGACTATGGCTGGATCAAGGCCGGCCCGGTTGGGCGCCTCCTCCCCTCCCGGGGAACAAGCAACGGCAATGGCGCCTTCTATGGACTGCCCTATGTCGGCGCGAGCCTCGAACTCGGCATTTTCGCCGAACTCTGGTTCACCGAGCATTTCCGCGCCCGCGCCGAGGTGCGGCAGGCTGTCTCCGGCCATGACGGTCTCGACTCCAACATCGCCTTTGACGCGATCCAGAAATTCGGCGCCTTCACCTTCGCGGTCGGTCCGCGTCTCCAGCTCGGCGACACGCAATATATGCGCAGTTATTTTTCGGTCACGCCGGCCCAGGCCTTCATCAACGGACGCGTGACGCCTTATCAGGCGACTGGCGGCCTCGGCTCGGTCGGCGCGCTCGCCTCGGTCAAATATGATTTTCTGCCGAACTGGAGCGCCACGGCGTTCGGCGGCTACAACCGCCTCGTCTCCAGCGCGGCGGCGAGCCCGATCCCCAACAACCTCGGCTCCCTTAACGAATATACGGGCGGGCTCATCATCGCCCATGCCTTCAATCTCGAGATACCGTTTCTGCCCTGACAGCGCTCGCGGGGGGCTCCGGCCAGCCGAAACACCGCCTTCACGACCAATTGATCGCCTTCACCCGGAGGCATTCGACTGCGCCGCCGCGCCGCGCCCTTCGATCTGATCGACGCACTCCAGCGTCGCCTCGAAGGTCAGCAAAGTCGAAGCATGCCGCGCCTTATAGTCGCGGACCGGCTCGAGGACGGCGATTTCCGCCCATTTCCCCTCTGGCGGCGCGCCATTCTCCTTCAACATCGCGCGGACCTGATCGCGCAGGAGGCGAATCTCCGCCGCGGTCGAGCCTATGACATGGCGCGCCATGATCGACGCAGCCGCCTGACCCAATGCGCAAGCTTTCACTTCGTGAGCAAAATCAACGACTTTTCCATTATCCATGACGACGTCGACGATTACCGTCGAACCGCATAGCTTCGAATGGGCCTTGGCGGTCGCGTCCGGCGCAGCCAGACGTCCTTGGCGGAGAATGTTTCCTGCCAGATCCAGGATCTGACGGTTATATATTTCATTCAACATGGCTCATCTGGAAAAAAGGTTCGGGTGACGGCGCGTGACGCTTACTATATAGGATCAAGAGGGATTGGCGACGAGATTTGGTTCATGTCCGATTTGGTCCTCCCGGGCTGACGTCCGCCCGGCGCTTCTGGTTTTGAGGCGGTTTCCGGACGATGATTCAAACCTTTGGAGGCGCCACATGGATGCCGTGGTTAAGTCCTTGCTCGATCGCCCTGAGCCGCAGCGCGAAGTTTCCACGCCGACCCGCCCCACCCGAGAAGAAGCGGAAGCCGCCGTCCGCGTGCTGTTGCGCTGGACCGGCGACGATCCTTCGCGCGAAGGGCTCATCGACACGCCGGCCCGCGTCGTCAAAGCCTATGAGGAACTGTTCTCGGGCTACGGCGAGGACGCGACCGCCGTTCTCGCCCGCGTGTTCGAGGAGGTGCAAGGCTACGACGACATCATTCTCGTGCGCGACATCGCCTTCTCGTCGCATTGCGAGCATCACATGGTGCCTTTCGTCGGCGTGGCGCATATCGCCTACTATCCCTCTGAGGAGGGCGTCGTCGGGCTTTCCAAACTCGCCCGCCTCGTCGACATCTTCGCGCGGCGCCTGCAGACGCAGGAGGCGCTGACCGCGCAGATCGTCGGCGCGATCGATCAGCATTTGCATCCGCGCGGCTGCGCCGTGATGATCGAGGCCGAACATATGTGCATGTCGATGCGCGGCGTGCGCAAACAGGGCGCCCAGACCATCACAACCCAGTTCACGGGCGTCTTCCGCGACGACCCGGCCGAGCAAATGCGCTTCTTCACCATGCTGCGGCGCAACAAATAATCCTGCGAATCCCTTGGAGCGCTTCATCCCGGATGAAGCTTTTCCGGCCGCGCGCGGCGGCCTATTTTTCGCCGCGCGCGCATTGCGAGGGCGCAACAATCGAATGATTGGATTGGCATGACCGACAAGCCGCTGGCGTCCCCGCCCCTGCCGAAGGGCGCGGCGGCGCATGATCTTGAGGAAGGAACGGAATTTTCCCCCCGGTTCGACGCCGACGGGCTGGTCGTCTGCGTCGCGCGGGCGGCGGGCGATCATGAAATTCTCATGCTCGCCTATATGAATGCCGAAGCTCTGCGGCTGACCCTTGCGACCGGCGAGGCGCATTACTGGTCGCGCTCGCGCCGGAGCATCTGGCGGAAAGGCGCGACTTCGGGGCAAATTCAGAAGGTCGTGGAAATCCGAACCGACTGCGACCAGGACGCCCTGCTCCTGACCGTCGAGGCGGGAGGCGACGGCGGCGCCTGCCATACCGGGCGGCGCACGTGCTTTTACCGCCGGGTGGTGGCGGGCGATGGCGGCGCAACGCTGGTTTTCGACTAAACCGCGAGAACCCGCCCCGGGGCAAATCTCGCGAAACCGCCGCCAAAGCCTTTGGACCGGCATATACTCAGCTTTCCCGGCGGATTGGCGGGGATTTTGGGAGGAAAGCCATTGAAAAAGGTTTATCTCGCCTACGCGCTATTGGCTCTGGTCGTGATCCTGCTTCTTTACGCGCAGCTTTCGCACGCGCCCTCGTGAAGCAGACTCGCAAAAACGACGATCCCTTAAAAAAATTGCGCCATGCGACGCCCGAATGGGTCTCAACGCGCACGTGATTTGGCTAAATATTAGCTTTGCGGGCGATAGATCAGGGATCGGAACCGCCGCGATCGCGGCCAAGTTCAAAGCATATTGCGCAGGCGTCGATTCCGGATCGCCTGAGCCCGCGAGGTGACAGCTTGGACAAGGCGCTGCCGGGTCAGGAACATCGGCCGCACGATCAGCGCGGCGGCGGAGGGATCCGCAAGGCGCACCCGCGCAAAGCCCCCAAAATCGGCATTGCGCTTGGCGCCGGCGCCGCGCGCGGCTGGTCGCATATCGGCGTGCTGCTTGAACTTGGCGATCACGGCATACACCCCGACGTCGTCGCAGGCACATCAATCGGAGCGGTGGTCGGCGGTTGCTACGCCGCCGGACGCCTCGAGGTCGTCGATTTATTTGCCCGCAGCCTCACCAAAAAGACCGTGTTCGGCATGATGGACGTGTCTTTTTCCGGGGTCGGACTGCTCAGCGGCGCAAAGCTGCGCCGCCGGTTGCATCAGGCCCTCGACGGTCGCCGGCTTGAGGAATTCGACAAGCGCTTCGCCGCCGTCGCGACCGAATGCGGCAGCGGCCATGAAATCTGGCTGACCAGGGGCGACGCGGTGGCGGCCATATGCGCCTCCTATGCGCTGCCGGGGATCTTCGAGCCGGTTCGCATCAACGGGCGCTGGCTGTTCGACGGCGCTCTCGTCAACCCGGTGCCGGTGACGGTCTGCCGCTCGCTTGGGGCCGACATCGTGGTCGCCGTCAATCTGATCGGCGACAACGGATTTCGCGGGACTGTGATCAACGACCGGCTGTCGATGGAGCCCGCCCTCGAAGCGCTCACCGCAGCGGAAGCGACGCCGAAAAGGGGCGGGTTCCTGGGCGCGTTCGGCGGCGATCATCGGCGCAACTTCGGAAAGCGCGAAGATGGCGCGCCGGGAATGGGCAGCGCGATGATGGATGCGTTCAATATCGCGCAAGGGCGCATATCGCGCTCGCGCCTCGCCGGCGACCCGCCCGACGTCATCATCAACGCGCGGGTCAGCAAGGTCGGCCTGTTCGATTTTCATCGCGCCGACGAACTCATTGAAGCCGGACGCGAGGCGGCCCGCCGCGCCCTTCCCGAAATCGCCGATCACATTGCCTCGACGCCGTCGGGCGACGACGCCGAATCGCAATAGAGCTGCGCGGAGCGACGCATCAGGCGGTGGCGATATATTCCTTCATCGCCTCGTGCTGCCGCTCCATTTCGGCGAGCCGGTATTTGACCAGGTCGCCGATCGAGACGATGCCGACGAGTTTGTCATCCTTGACGACCGGCAAATGACGGAAGCGCTGGCTGCTCATCTTGCCCATCGCGGCGCCGACGCATTCATTTTCCGTCGTGGTCGTGACCCGCGCCGTCATATGTTTTGAAACGGCGTCATTGAGGGCGAGGGCCCCGCCCCGTCCGATCGCCCTGACGACATCGCGCTCCGAAAGGATGCCGAGAACACGGGATTCCGCATCCGCGACCACGACCGCGCCGATGTTTTTCTCCGCCAGAACCGCCAGCGCCTCGGACAGAGTTCGATGGGGCTGCGTGGTGCTGACCTGCCGCCCTTTTTCGGCGAGAATGCGCGCAATAGTCATCTTCTCTAACTCCCTAAATCGTTCTTTTTGCTCTTGCGCCTTCTACGAAGCGGCAAATAGTCGCGTCTAAAATGCCTCGCTTTGCAGAGCCTTGCAAGAGCGGTTTTTCGTCATGATTTCATTCCGCGCCGAAACCAGGCTTCCGCCGCGGCGCCGGCCTCAAAATCGCGGCTCGGAAAACGACTCTGCGTGAGCGCGCCGCGAAACCGGCAGGAATTGGGCGCTGGCTTCGTCCAGCGCCAGCAGCCTGCCGTCGAGTATGCCGAAATAAGCGCCGTGCAGCGTTAAAAGGCCCCGCTTCTCGAGCCGCGTGACGGCGGGAAAGCTGCGCAGATTG
Organism: uncultured Alphaproteobacteria bacterium; assembly: GCA_963767805.1. Lineage (GTDB taxonomy): Bacteria > Pseudomonadota > Alphaproteobacteria > Rhizobiales > Beijerinckiaceae > Methylocapsa. Next base: position 12,401 of record CAVYFP010000004.1, read on the forward strand.
GCGAGGCCCTGAATGATTGAGGCGAGCGCCAGACGTTCGGCATATTCCTCGACCGGCTGCGTCGCCGGTCCGAGTTTGGCGGCGGCCGGCGCGATCAGGCTGATCCATTTGCCGATGAAATCGCCGGACGACAGGGGTTTCTGGTAGGGATCGATATCGGCGTCGGCATAGGCGCGCACGCCGCCGCAACGCGCGTGGCCGAGCACCACGATATGGTTCACCCGCAATCCCAGAACGGCGTATTCGATCGCCGCGGACGTGCTGTGCAAATCATCGTCCGGCCCATAGGGCGGCACGAGATTGGCGACATTGCGGATCACGAAAATCTCGCCCGGACCAGCGTCGAAGATCACCTCTGGCGAAACACGCGAGTCGCAACAGCCGATCAGAAGGATGCGCGGGCTCTGCCCATGCTCTGCGAGCTTCTCGAAGCGGTCATGTTCGCGCGCGAAGCGGCCGCCGAGAAACGCCTCATAACCGGCGACCAAGCGGTCGGGCAGCAATGGACGCTCGGGCGCTGGGACTGCGTCCAGGGAAAGGTTTTCGGTCACTTGACGCCATGCCTTTGTTTGGATCGCTCTCGGCTGAGGAGAGGCTTGCAGGGCGAAACTTAGCGAGGCGGCTCGCGCTACGCAAGGAAGAGACGTCAATGGGCGCCATCCACGGCGGCGCGCGCGGCGGTCTGCGGCGGCGTTTACGCAGCCGCCTGGACGAAGGCGAAGGCCAGCCAATCGACGCTGGAACGCCAATTGGCTGACACCGTTGCGTTTTAGCTGACCTCAGCCGCCGATCTTCAGACTACTTAACGCCTGCTGGACCGACCCCGAAAGAGGCGGCGGCGAGGCGCTGGTGATCGGCTTGAAGTCGCCATCGCTGTCTTTCGCGCGGCCGGGACCTCGCGCCGCGTAATCGCCATCCGGCGCCTTGGCGTTGGCGCTGACCGCGGGCGGCGCCGGCGGCGTATAGGATGCTGGAGCCGTCGAATTGAGTGCAGCAATAGACATGGGAGCGTCTTTCTCGTTCGATTCTCGCGGAAGGGGAAGTTTGGCGAGAACGCGACGCTAGAACGGAACGGTTAAAGCACATTCACAAAAATCACTCGCATATAACTAAAATACCATCATAAATCAGAAACAAATATCTCATTTACCCGCCAATTTCCTCGCGACGGATTTCGAGCGCGAGCCACTCATCCTCCGCCGCCGCCAGTTCGGATTCCGCCGCGGCGAAGGCGGCGGACGCGGCGCCGAATTTGGCGGGATCGCGCGCGTAAAGCTCCGGATCGTCGAGCACGCGCTTCATCTGGGCAAGCCGCCCGCGCAGTTCCTCCATGCGCGAGGGAAGAGTTTCCAGCGCGTATTTCTCCTTGAAGCTCAAACGCGCTTTTGGCGCTGATTTTTCGCGCTGCGGCAGCGGCTTGGTCTGTGTGTTTAAAGTTTTTGAACCGGATGATTTAGCGACCTGGGCGGCGGCGACGGGCGCCGTTCCGACGCCGGCGCCGCGCTGCGCCACCATGTCGGAATAGCCGCCCGCATATTCGACCCAGCGTCCCCCGCCTTCGGCGAGCAGCACCGAGGTCGCGACTCGGTCGAGGAAGTCGCGGTCGTGGCTGACGATCACGAGCGTGCCTTTGTAATCGCCAAGCATTTCCTGCAAGAGATCGAGCGTCTCAAGATCGAGGTCGTTGGTCGGTTCGTCGAGAACGAGCAGGTTCGAGGGCCGCGCCAGCGCCCGCGCTAGCATCAGCCGTCCCCGCTCGCCGCCCGACAATTTCCCGATCGGCGTTCGCGCCTGCTCCGGCCCGAACAGAAAATCCTTCATGTAGCCAATGACATGTTTGCGCTCGCCATTGATCTCGACGAAATCGCTGCCGCCGCCGGTCAGCGCATCCTTGAGAACGGTCTGCGCATCAAGGCTCGCCCTGCCCTGATCGAGATTGGCGAGTTCGACATTGGCGCCAAGCCGGACATGGCCGGAGTCGGGCGCGAGCACGCCGGTCAAGATGTTGATGAGAGTCGTCTTGCCCGCCCCATTGGCGCCGATGACGCCGAGACGATCGCCGCGCAGCAGACGCATCGAGAAATCCGCGACGATGGCGCGTTCCCCGAAGGATTTCGATATCCCCTCCGCCTCGACGACGAGCTTGCCCGACAGCTTGCCTTCGCTGGCGACGAGCTTGACGTCGCCGGTCGCGCCCTGGTGCTGGCGGCGCTCGCCGCGCATTGCGTTGAGCCCGGCGAGCCGCTTCTGGTTGCGCTTGCGGCGGGCGGTGACGCCATAACGCAGCCAATGCTCCTCGGCGACGATCTTGCGGTCGATCTTGTGCTGCTGGCGTTCCTCTTCCTCAAGCTCAAGGTCGCGCCAAGCCTCGAATTCGGAAAAGCCGCGCGAGAGGGTTCGCGTGCGGCCGCGATCGAGCCAGACTGTGCTGCGCGACAGATTTTGCAGAAAGCGTCGATCATGGCTGATGATGACCAGCGCCGAGCGCAGCCCTTTCAGCTCCGCCTCCAGCCATTCGATCGCGGGAAGATCGAGATGGTTGGTCGGCTCGTCGAGCAGCAGAATGTCAGGCTCGGGCGCCATCACCCGCGCGAGCGCCGCGCGACGCGCCTCGCCGCCGGAAAGACGCGCTGGATCTTCGTCGCCGCTGAGCCCGAGTTCATTGAGGAGCTGCCGCGCCCGATAGGGATCGTCCGTCGGTCCGAGCCCGGCCTCGACATAGGCGAAAGCGGTCGGAAAGGCGGAGAGATCCGGCTCCTGCGGCAGATAGCGGATGCTGGCGCCCGGCTGGACGAAGCGCGTTCCGCCGTCGCTCGCGATGAGGCCCGCCGCGATTTTGAGAAGGGTGGACTTGCCGGAACCGTTGCGGCCGACAAGGCACAGCCTCTCCCCCGCGGAGACGGAAAGATTTGCGTCCTCGAGCAAGGGCCGACCGCCAAGGGTCAGCGCAATCGTCTGCAATAGCAAAAGGGGAGGCGCCATGTGAGCCGAAAATATCCTTGAAATGGGATTGGGAGGCCGAGCTTCGTTTACAGCATTTCTCAACGCCGCGAACAGGCCTGTTGATCCGGATCGGACGAGCGCCCGGCGCGAACGGAGATTTCGGCGCTAAGATCCGAAACAAAAAGGGCCGCCGCCAGCGCATTGACCTTAGAAGATCGCCGTGATTTCGGCTAGGATCATCGATGACCGGCATCCGCGCGGCTTCACGGCGCAGACTGATCGGGTCATGACGGGGGAAAGGTTGAAGGAAGCATGATGGCGCAGCACCAGCCCGGCGCGCTGGCGAAACGTCATGCACCGATCGAGCGCAGGCTGCGCCTGACGACTGGCGTCATCCTGTTCAGTTTCGCGACCAGCCATTTCCTGAACCACGCCTGCGGCATCCTGCGCGTCCCCACGATGGACGCGATCAGGGTGGTCCTCCTGTGGCCATGGCGCACGACCGTCGGCCAAACGCTCCTTTACGGATCCCTGCTCGTCCATGGCAGTCTCGGCTTTTTCGCAATCCTCCGGCGCCGGCATCTCTGGATCCCGCCAGCCGAACTGACCCAAATCCTGCTTGGCCTGTCGATCCCGCCGCTCATCATCATCCATGCGGTCAATGTCCGGCTGGGCCATCTTCTGTTCGGCCTTCCCCTGACCTACCCGTGGCTCCTCTACCGCTACTGGCATCTTTCGCCCTTCGTCGGCGTGCCGCGGCAATTTCTTCTCCTGCTCGTGATCTGGATTTACGGCTGTATCGGGCTGCGCAGCACGATGCGGTTCAAGCCGTGGTATCCGGGCTGGAAGCCGTTTCTCGCCGCGCTCGCGGCTCTCATCCCGATCCTCGCGATCAGCGGCATCATCGACGCCGGCCATGATTTCGACGCCACGTCCATGGAGGATCCGGGTTTCCTTGCGACCTTCAAGCTTCAGACGCCAGAGCAGACGGCGGCGCTCGGGCGGATCAGCGAAACCTTGATCCTCATCTATCTTGGCCTTGTCGGGGCTCTATTCGCGCTCAGCGGCGCGCGGGAATGGCATCAGCGACGCTTTCGGGCGGTAACCATCGGCTATCCCGGCGGCAGGCGGACGCTCGCGCCGCGCGGCTTCTCGATCCTCGAGGCCAGCCGCTATGCCGGCATCCCCCATACATCGATGTGCGGGGGCCGCGGCCGCTGCTCGACCTGCCGCGTCCGCGTCAACGCGGGCATGGAGGCATTGCCGCCGCCCAATGTGGCGGAAGCGCATACGCTCGCCGCAATCGGCGCCGGTGACGATATTCGCCTCGCCTGCCAGGTCCGTCCGCTGGCGGATGTCGAGGTCGTGCCGCTGCTTACGCTTGGACGGCCAAACATGATGCCCTTTGCCGGGGCCCTCACCGCATCCACCGAGCATGAAATCGCCGCGCTCTTCGTCGATCTTCGCAATTCGACGAAGCTCGCCGACGGCCGCCTGCCCTACGACGCCTTCTATGTCATCGATCGCTATGTCGGCGCGGTCTGCCATGCCGTCGAAAGCAATGGCGGTCATGTGACGAGCGTCGCCGGCGACGGAGTCATGAGCTTCTTCGGCGGCGACCGCGACGCCCAGACCGCCGCCCAGGCGGCGATTCTGACCCTACGCGATCTGTGGCGAACGCTGGCGGCTCTCAGCCTCGAATTCGAAGCCGCATTCGATTTCCCGCTCCGCTTCGGGGCCGGCTGCCACATAGGCGTTGCCGTCGTCGGCGGACTGGAGAGCCGCCAATCGGCGCAGTTCCTTGGTGAGGTCGGCAATATCGCGGCGCGCCTCGAAAGCGTCGCCAAGGAATTCGCATGCTCCGTCGTTTTGTCACGCGAGTTGATCATGCGTGCGGGACTCGCGATGCCGGCGAGCGAAATCAACCGCATTCAAATTCCGGGCGTATCGAGAGAGCTCGAACTCGTCGCTTTCCGGACGGCGCAGTCGCTTGATGAGCTGCTCTCGCCGCTCGGCTGACGTCCTCCCTTTCGCCGACAGGTGCATAATCCCACCCGCGCCCGCTTGCGTGGGAGCTATCCGCCCATCCGTGGGCTGCGCACGGACCCCACGTCCGCGCCGATGATAGCCTGACGCAGCGAAATGCGATCCGTTCCTTAAAATTATACAGCGCGCAATCTGAAAAATAGGTAGAATTATAAAACGGGATCGGTTCCCGCGGACGGCGGGGCCTGAACTTCTCCGCGATGAACGGGTTATGGCACGTCAGAACGAAACCCTTTCGCGCATCGAACTTTTCCGCTCCCTGAGCCCGGACGCAATCGGGCGGCTCGACACCCGCTGCATCTGGCGGCGAGCGCACGCCAAGGAATGGATCATCGACTATCAGGATGAGAGCACGGACGTGTTCTTCCTGATCAGCGGCCTCGCCCGCGTCATGATCCGATCGATCTCCGGGCGGGAGACTATTTTGCGCGACATCGACGCCGGCGCATTCTTCGGCGAACTCGCCGCCATTGATGGCCAGACGCGATCGGCCAGCATTCTGGCGGTCACCGACACGACGATCGCAAAAATGTCCGCGGCCGTTTTTCTCGAGACCGTGACGAGCCCATCCCGACGTCTGCCTACAACTGCTGCGGCTCGTCACGAGCCAGGTTCGGATGCTGGCCACGCGGGTCAATGAGTTCACGACGCTCGCCATTCGCGAACGCCTCATTATGGAATTGCTGCGGCTCTCCAAAAGCAGTCGAGCCGACCCACGAGAGGCGATCGTATCGCCGCCCCCGATCCACGGCGACCTTGCGGGGCGGATCAGCACGCGGCGCGAAACGGTGACGAAGGAACTCAGCGCATTGGAGCGCGACGGGCTGCTGCGGCGCGGCCGCGGCGCTCTGACGCTCATCGACGTGCCGCGGCTCCTGGGCATGCTTGGCCAAGAGGCGGACGCCCAGGACTTCAAGGTTGACTCAAGGCTTAAGCCGTGTCGCCCCGATCCGCCGCCGCGACGGGTGTGAAACCCCACCGGCGCCATCTTCCGAGGGCGATTCATGATGGACAGCGACTGAAGCCGCTTCTTACCATCAGGAGA
>CAVYFP010000005.1:0-34422 GCA_963767805.1 uncultured Alphaproteobacteria bacterium
GCTCTTCATAGTCCACAATCAGCTTGCGCTCGAGATAGCGTTCTTTCGTGTAGCCAAACACGTCGAACGGCGTCTCCCGCAACACTTTCAGCGGCGCGAGAAGCCTGAACACGCGCATCATCCAGGGGCCGAAGCTCGCCTTGAGCGCTTCACCCTTATCGTTCTTGCGCCGCAGGAACGGCGGGGCGAGATGAAATTCGAAGCGCAGCTCGCCGTCGAACGCCGCTTCTACCTGTTTGGCGAAGACCCCGTCCGAATAAAGCCGGGCGACTTCATATTCGTCCTTGATCGCCATCAGCCTGAAAAGGCCGCGCGCGGCGGTTGACGCCAGTTCCTCGCTTCCCGGCGTCCTGTCGCGCTCGGCCTCGCGAACGCGCTGCACGATGCGGACAAAACGGCTGGCGTAGGCGGCGTTATGATAATCGGTCAGGAACGCCGAACGGCGCTCGATAAGTTCATCGAACTCTGTGCTTTTTCGGGCTTCGCCGGAGCGGGGCGAAGCTTCGCGACGATCGCGGCGACAGCGGCGGGATCGGCGGCGGCGCGGCGGCCCCAGAGGAAGGCGCGCCGGTTCATCTCGACCGCCTCGCCATTGAGTTCGATCGCGCGGAGGATCGAGAAATCGTCGAGGGGCAGAAGGCCCTGCTGCCAGGCGTAACCGAGCATGAACATATTGGCGGCGATCGAAGCGCCAAGCAGCGCATTCGCCATGGCGGTCGCGTCGATGAAGCGCCCGTTTTCGCCTGCCGCCTGCCCGATTGCGCGCTTGATGTCTTCGCCCGGCAGCGTGAAGTCCGCGTCGCGCGTGAATTCGCCCGGATAGACTTCGGCGGTGTTGACGAGGACGCCCGTGTCGCCCGCGCGGATCGATGCGCGAACCTGCGCCGAGCCCGCGACGACAAGATCGCAGCCTAGAATGAGGTTGGCCTCGCCGGCTGCGATGCGGATGGCGTGAATGTCGCTCGGATCGGCCGCGATCTTGACATGGCTCAGGACCGCGCCGCCCTTTTGGGCGAGGCCGGCCATGTCCATGGCGCCGCAGCCCTTGCCCTCGATATGGGCCGCCATGCTGAGAATGGCGCCGATGGTGACGACTCCCGTGCCGCCGACGCCGGCCACGAGAACGCCATAGGGCCGTGTCCCGATTTCGGCGATCTGCGGACGCGGCGGATCTGGCAGGCCGGCGTCAGGCTGCGCCGGCGCCTTCTTCGGCCTTGCGCCGTGAACGGTCACGAAAGAGGGGCAAAAACCGTCGGCGCAGGAAAAATCCTTGTTGCAGCTCGATTGGTCGATGACCCGCTTGCGGCCGAATTCGGTCTCGACCGGCTGGATCGACACGCAATTCGACTGCACGCCGCAATCGCCGCAACCTTCGCAGACGCGTTCGTTGATGATGACGCGCTTGTCGGGATCTGGATATTCGCCGCGTTTGCGGCGGCGGCGTTTTTCCGTGGCGCAGGTCTGGTCATAGATGAGGACGGTGACGCCCGGCGTCGCCGCGAGGTCGCGCTGCAGTCGGTCGAGTTCGTGGCGGTCGTGGATCGTGAGGCCGGCCGGCCATTGCAGATCGGCGGGATATTTCGCCGGCTCATCCGTCACGACGACGACGCGGGCGACATTCTCGGCGGCGACCTGACGCGCGATCCGGTCGACGGAGAGGCCGCCTTCGAGGCGCTGGCCGCCGGTCATCGCGATCGCATCGTTGAACAGGATCTTGTAGGTGATGTGGAGACCCGCCGTGACGGCGAAGCGCAGAGCCAGAACGCCGGAATGATTATAGGTGCCGTCGCCGAGATTCTGGAAGATGTGCGGGCGCTTCGAGAAGGGCGCCTCGCCGACCCAGTTGGCGCCTTCGCCGCCCATCTGGGTGAAGCCTTCGGTGGCGCGATCCATCGACTGCGCCATGTAATGGCAGCCGATGCCGGCGAAGGCCCGCATCCCGTCCGGTACTTTCGTCGAGCTGTTGTGCGGACAGCCGGAACAGAAATAGGGCGTTCTCTGCCCAAATAACTCGCCGCCGGCGAGCGCGGCGCCCGCCTCGTCGAGCGCCTTCAGCCGCTGCTCCAGCTTCACGCTGGGATTGCCGCGCGCCAGCCGCCGCCCGATGGCGACGGCGATGGCGCTGGCGTCGAGAGCGCCGGCGGCGCGAAACAGCCACGCGCCGCTCTCATCCTTCTTGCCGATCACCATCGGCTGGCTCGGCGATCCGTAGAGCTGTTCGCGCAGTTGCGCTTCGATCAGCGAGCGCTTCTCCTCAACGACGATGATGAGATCGAGCCCTTGCGCGAATTCCCGCACGCCGGTTGGCTCAAGCGGCCAGACGCAGCCGAGCTTCAGGATGCGCAGGCCAAGCGCATTGGCGTCCGCTTCGTCGAGTCCAAGTTCGTCCAAGGCCTGCCGCACGTCGAGATAGGACTTGCCCGCTGCGATGACGCCGATTTTGGCGTTGGGTCCGCCGGAGGTCACGATCCGGTTCAGCCGGTTGGCGCGCAGCCAGGCGAGCACGGCGTCCATCTTGTAGCTGTGCAGGCGCTTTTCCTGGTCGAGGACGGTGTCCCGCGCGCGAATATTGAGGCCGCCGGGAGGCATGGCGAAATCGGCGGGCGTCAGCGGAGGCGCGCGGTCGAGCGAAGCGTCGATCGAGGCGGTCGAATTCGACCGTATCCTTGAGGCATTTCAGGCCGACCCAGACGCCGGCGAAACGGCTCATCGCGAAGCCCAAAAGCCCATAGTCGACGATTTCCTGCACGCCGGCCGGCGAGAGGATCGGCATCATCGCATCGATGAAATTGAATTCGGACTGATGCGCTGTGGTCGAGGATTCTGCGGTATGGTCGTCGCCCATCAGGGCGAGCACGCCGCCATGTTTCGACGAACCGGCAAGGTTGACGTGGCGGAACACATCGCCGCTGCGGTCGACGCCGGGGCCCTTGCCGTACCAAAGCGCGAAAACGCCGTCGAAGCGGCCTTCGCCGCGCATTTCCGCCTGTTGCGAGCCCCAGACGGCCGTCGCGGCCAGATCCTCGTTGAGACCAGGCTGAAACAGGACGTCGTTGGCGTCGAAGACGTCTTTGGCGCGTATGAAATTATGATCGAGGCCGCCGAGCGGCGAACCGGGATAGCCGGAGATGAACCCCGCCGTATTCAGTCCCGCGCGCCGGTCAAGCGCCTTTTGCATGAGAAGGAGCCGCGCCACGGCCTGCGGGCCGGAAACATAGACCCGCTTTTTGGCGAGGTCATATTTATCGGAGAGGGAAACATCGGACAAAGAGCTGAATGTGCGGTCGAGCGTGCCTTTCACCACGTCCGCCATTGCTTTCTCTCCTGCCGGCGCTCCCGCCGGCTTTGCTGCCGCTCAACCGCCAGCCGCCCCCGGATGGGACGAGCCGGCCCTGCCATTCCTGACAATCCGTATAGGACGGGACGGCCTGAATGCCAAGATTTCTAGAGCATCGCAGCACAAAGGGGCAGCGCAGCGCGCCGGAATCCGCCTGCGATGACGGCGTCTGAGGGAGTTTTCCACCGCGGACGCTCACCCGCGGCGAAGCTGAGGCCGGTTATTCAGCCGGCAGAGGCGTCTTGACGGCGGCGCGATAGACATAGTCGGGCTCGCCAAGGGCCTCCTCCGCGGCGGCGTGCTGCGCGATCGCGGCCACTTTTTCGTGATCTGGCGAGAGGTGGCAGACGGGATCGGCGGCGCAGGCGTCGCCGGTAAGGGCGAAGGCCTGGCAGCGGCAACCGCCGTAATCGATGTCCTTGCGGTCACAGGAGCGGCAGGGCTCTTTCATCCATTCCGTGCCGCGAAAAGCATTGAAGCCCGGCGAACGGAACCAGATGTCCTCCAGCGAATGATCGCGCACATTCCAGAACTCGAGGCCCGGAATGCTCTCCGCGGCGTGGCAGGGCAGGCCTTTGCCGGACGGCGTGACATTGAGGGTCCGCTTGGCCCAGCCGCCCATGCAGGCTTTGGGGTAACGCGCGTGGTAGTCGGGGACGACATGGTCGATGACGATGACGCCCGCATAAGTCTCCCGCAGCGCCTCGACCTCGGCGATCGCCGCCGCCGCCTGCGCCTCTGTCGGCATCAGGGCGGCGCGATTGACGATGCCCCAGCCATAATATTGCGTGTGCGCGATTTCGACGCGCCTTGCGCCAAGCGCGACCGAAAGCCGCACCATCTCGCCGGCGCGGGCGACATTGGCGCGATGGATGACGGCGTTGACGGTCAGCGGCAAGCCAGCCTCAATAACCCATTTCGCGGCCGCCATCTTGCGCTGGAACGCACCCGGATAGCCGCAAATGCGGTCGCACGAGGCTGCCTCCGAATCCTGGACCGAAAGCTGGACATGATCGAGGCCAGCGTCGGCCAGCGCCTTCACGCGCTCCTCGGTCAGCCCGACTCCGGAGGTAATAAGATTGGTGTAGAGGCCGATTGACGCGCAATGGGCGACGATGTCCTGAAGGTCGCGTCGCGCGGCGGGCTCGCCGCCGGAAAGATGCGCATGCAGCACGCCGAGCGCGGCCGCCTCGGTGAAAACCCTGTTCCAGGTTTCCGTGTCGATTTCGCTCGTGCGGGATTCGAGTTCGAGCGGATTGGAGCAATAGGGGCAGCCGAGCGGGCAGCGATGGGTGAGTTCGGCGAGAAGCCCCACGGGGTTCGGCGTTTTGACAGGGGCGTTCATAGGTCCACCATCCGTTTGGCGGCGAGTCCATTGAGCAGCGCGCGCACGTCCTCGTCAATTCTGGCGCGATCGGCCGCATAGGTCGCCGCCAGATCATCGACGATCGCTTCGATCGTCGCGGCGCCGTCGCAGCGCTGAAGGATCGCGACAGCGATGGCGTCAAGCTTGACGACTCGCTCCGGCGCCAGCAGCAGCCATTCGCCGCGCGTCTCGTCAAGTTTAAGCCTGACCCCGCGCGGCAGGCGCGGGATCGCGCCGCTCGCCTGCGCCGTCTCGTTCACGCCGCCTCTCCGCGCGCGGCTGCGGCCGTCCCAAATTCCCGACCATGGCGCCCAACCGCCTGGCGCCCATGCGCCGGGCGGAATGGAACGATCGACATAAGCGCTCCACAGGGCGTCGAGCTGCGACCACAGCACCGCGCATTTGAATTCGAGCGCCTTGATGACGAGATCCTGGTCGGCGCGTGTCTTCGCGTGCGCGATGGCGTAGCCTAGGGCGAAATCGGCGTCGCGTTTGGCCTGCGGCGGGCGCTGCGAGAAATAGGCGAGGGTGTCTTTGCTGACGAAATCATAATGCGCCAGCATGCCCGGCCACGCGCTCGCCGATGATGTTCGGCGAGAATAGCTCCGTAAGCGACGAGGCGACGGCTTCGGTCGGGCTACGGGTGCGGCAGAACTCGACATAGGCGTCAACGGCGAAACGCGTGCCGGGCAGAATTCCTTCGGTCGAGACGACATAATCGCGCGAAAAGCCGAGGCTGTCGGTCAGCTTGAGCCAGCGCTCAATGCCGCCGTCGCCTTCACGAAGGCCGTCATGATCCTCGATGCGCTTGCGCCATTGGCGGCGATCCTCCGGATCCGTGAGCCGCGTCAGCACCGTGGCGTCCTTGATCGGAATCATCGACTGATAATAGTAGCGGTTGAGCGCCCAGGCCTGCACTTCTTCGTAAGAGCAGCCGCCGCTGTGCAGGCGGCGATGGAACCGATGCAGATTATGATAACGCTCCGCGCCAACCTGGCGCAGGCGCGCCTCAAGCTCACCGGCGCTGAGAAGCGCCGCATCAGAACTCATAATACGACCTCCATGCCGTCATATGCGACGTCCCACCCTGCCTTCTCGACGCTTGCGCGCTCTTTTGAATCCTCGATGAGGACGGGATTCGTATTGTTTATATGTACGTAAATCTTGCGGCCGATGCCGCTGTCGGCGAATTTCGCCACCGAGCCGGTCTCGCCGCTCATCGCGACATGGCCCATGCGATGGGCGGTCTTCGGCGAAAGGCCGAGCGCGACCATTTCGTCATCGGTGTAGGTCGTACCGTCGAAAAACAGAAGATCCGCGCCGCGCAGCCGTTTCGACACGCGTTCATTGATGTCGGAGCAGCCGGGCACATAATAGAATTTTTTGACGCCGTCGGTGATTTCGAGGCCGACGGTCAATTCGCCTTCCGCGCCGACATCGACGACGTCGCCCTCAAGATAGAGCGCCACTTTGCCGGGAACGGGAAAGGCCGTGACCGTGAGGCCGATGCCCGTATCGACGGTCGAATTCGAGATCGACTTCGCGGGTCTTGACGAGCTCCTTGTTCAACACGCCGAAAACACTGGCGCCCGCAACCTGGGCTAGCGTGGAGCGGCTGCCGAACAGCGTGAAAGCTTGCTGCTCCCGGAGGGTCAAAAGCCCGACGAGATGGTCGATATCGGCATTGGTGACGAAGACCGCCGAAATCGGCGACTGCCGGCTTCCGCCGCGCGGATGCAGGATTGGCTGGTCGATAATCTGCTGGCGCAGGTCCGGCGAAGCGTTGAGCAGAAGCCAACGCTCCCCGTCGGCGCTGACCGCCAAGCTTGACTGGCTACGCGCCCTGACGCGCGAATCGCCGCTCCATGCGAGCTGGCAGACCGGGCAGTTGCAGTTCCATTGCGGAAAGCCACCGCCCGCCGCCGAGCCGAGAACGAGAATGCGCAAGGCGCGAGCCAATCAAAGTTTGTGGAAGCGAAGCTTCAGATCTCAGCCGAAGCGTAGCTGGTGACTTCCATGCCGACGCAAACTTCGGTGGTGACGGGGGTTGTCCAAGCCATGTTTTTTCTCCTTGAGAACGCCAGCGTCGAGCGCGGCTGATTTTCCTACCTCGAACAGGGTCTCAGCCTTGCTCGTAGCCAGCATATACCATCGCCGAATTCGCTCGGCTACGCCTTTTTTGATGACTTTTCCGAGAGCGAAACTCTAACGATCTGATTTTCATGCGCTAACGGCTTCTCGGCGGGGAGCGATGTTTGATTCGATGAATATCATAGGCGGCGCCTATCGATCACGGTACCGTGATTGTCATAGTCAATCGTCTTCCGCGGCCAATGCCAGATGCGTAACCGCGGCTGGGGCCGAGCCTCGCGATGGTCGGGCTAGAGCCAGGCGCGCTTGCCGGCCGCGGCGGCCTCATAGGCGGCGATATGTTCGCCCTTTTCGAGGGTGAGGCCGATATCGTCGAGGCCGTTGAGGAGGCAATGCTTGCGGAACGGGTCGATCTCGAACTTGATCACGCCGCCGTCGGGTCCGCGAATCTCCTGCGCGGCGAGATCGACGGAGAGGGTGGCGTTGGAGCCGCGCTCGGCGTCGTCCATGAGCTTTGCGAGATCCTCGGCCGGAACAACGATCGGCAGGATGCCGTTCTTGAAACAATTATTGTAGAAAATATCCGCGAAGCTCGTCGAAATGACGCAGCGGATGCCGAAATCGAGCAATGCCCAGGGCGCGTGCTCGCGGGATGAGCCGCAGCCGAAATTATCCTCGGCGACGAGAATTTTGGCGTTGCGATAGGCGGGATTGTTCAGGACGAAATCGGGGTTCTCCGAACCGTCGGCGTGATAGCGCATTTCGGCGAACAGGCCGCCGCCGAGGCCGGTGCGCTTGATCGTCTTCAGATATTGCTTCGGGATGATCATGTCGGTGTCGACATTGGTGATCTTCAGCGGCGCGGCGACGCCGGTGAGCGAGGTGAATTTTTCCATCTTGGTCCTGCTGGTCGTTGCGGGCGTGCGCCGGAACGGCGCCGACCGCCCGCGGCCTCACCGCCGCGAATTATGGCGCGGGTTCGACGAGACCGAATTGGTCTATTGGACGAAAGCTCATATCAAAGCGGCCGGCGGCAGGCAAACGCCGCCCCCCAATCTCACCTTGACGCCCGTTCGATCGCCTCCATGTCGGCGTCGGAAAGGCCGAAATGATGGCCGATCTCATGCACCAGAACATGGGTGACGATGGCGCCCAGCGTATCGTCCTGATCGGCCCAGAAATCGAGGATAGGGCGACGGTAGAGCCAGACCATATTGGGAAATTGCCCGGACTGCGGGGTCGCAGCGCCCTGCGCGAGGCCCTGACCGCGGAACAGGCCAAGCAGATCGAACTCGCTCTCGCAGTCCATTTCCCGCAGCGTGTCATCGTCGGGAAAATCCTCGACCCGGATGATCAGGCCCTCGCAGAGACGGCGGAAATTCGCCGGCAGTTCGGAATAGGCGTCGCGCGCCAACAGGTCGAAGTCATCGATCGAGGGCGCGGCGATCTGGCTCCAGTCGAGTGGGGTTGAGGGCATGGGGCGCCTTTTCATTCGGCCAAGTCATTCGGCCAAGTCATTCGGCCAAGTCATTCGGCAAGGGGACGGCGGCGGCGCAGCCGCAACATAGAGCGCGCCGGCGCCGCCGTGCGGACGGGACGCTTCCTCGAAGCCGACCACGATTGAATGATAGTCGGCCCCGCGCAACCATTGCGGCACGCTCCGGCGCAACACGCCGGCCGTCTCGTCTTCGGAGAGGCCGCCAACGCCCGCGCCGCGGCCCTTGCCGGTGACGACAAGCACGAGCTTCGCGCCTTCCCGCTGGGCCTGCGCGAGAAACTGGCGCAGGGAGATGCAGGCTTCGTGGCGGGTGAGGCCATGCAGGTCGATGACGGCGTCCGGCGCGATGCGTCCGCGCGCCAGCTTTTGCCGGAGTTTCCGCTCCAGCGGCTCCAGCGGCGGAATTTTGCGCGCGAGCGCGGGCTGGCTCTGAGAAGGCTTCGCGCCGTTGGGCTTTTCGGGTGTTTTGGCAGGGCCGGGCGGCGCGGGCGGCGGCTGGACTTCGTGATCCATTGAGCGCGACGGGCGCCTGCGGCAGGACGCGAGAGGGCCGTGGCGACACCGTCTTCGCGACCGCGAGCCAGAGCTCGATCTCCTCTGCGCTCAACCGCCGCAGCCGGCCCTTGCTGAACGACGAGGCGCTTTCCTTCACCGGAGCGAACCTTCTTCGACGGGAAGAAAAATGACGAATTCGCCGGCATGCCGGATATCGCCCGCGCGCGCACCGGCGGCGTCTCCGGAGCCAAAGAATATGTCCGCCCGCGCGGGACCGATGATAGCAGAGCCGGTGTCCTGCGCAATCATCAGGCGCCGAAACGGCGTCGGCGCGGAGGATTCCCAAGGGATTTCGGCGTCAATCCAGATAGGAGTTCCATAGGCGTGAATGTTGCGGTCGACCGCGAGCGAGCGAAGCGGCGTCAGGCTCAATCCCGCGCCGCCGACAGGTCCTTCTCGGTCGTCGAGCGCTGCCTCAAACCGGAAAAAGACATAAGATTCATTGCGTTGCATCAATGCTGAGCCCGCCTCACCCTGCGCCTGGCCGGCGGCGCGTACCGCCGCCTTGAGCGCGGCGAGCGACATTTCCTCCGCCTTGATGGCGCCCGTCTCGATCAGAATGCGCCCGATGGAGGAATAGGGCAGTCCGTTGCGGCCGGCATAGACGAGGCGCAGCATGCGCCCGTCCGCCAGCCGAACGCGCCCGGAGCCCTGCACTTGAATCATAAAGACCTCGATGGGGTCGCGGAGCCAGACGATTGGATGCGCGCGCCCTGCCAGTGCGCCGGCCTCGATCGCGGCTCGCGCTGGCGCACCGCATGCGGCGAGGTCGGCGGGGGGCGAGAGAAGCGGCGCCGAAAATGCTTCCGTCCGCGTCAACGAGCCCTCGACGACGGGTTCGTAATAACCGGTGAAGAACCCGGCCGGCTCCGCGCCCTGGGCCCGGTTCACGCGGAAGGGCCGGAAATGATCCTCGAAGAACAGGCGCGCGTCCGCGCCGCTGACCGCGCGAAGGGCGAGCGCGCGGCGGCAGATCGCGGTGAGAGCCGGGGAGGGCGCGATCGCCGCTCGCAGCGGCGCGCGGCGATCGGCGATGGCGGCGCAGCTTCGCTGGAAAACGGCGAAGGCTTCAGAGTGATCGTCCGCCGCGAACCCCCGCAGGTCGGAAAATGTGAGGGGCGCAAAGCTGACGTTGCCGGCGGCGGGCTGGGGCGCGAGCATGGCGCGGGCCGATCATGCGCCGGTCAGACGCCGCCGCCGGTCGAAACCAGCTTCCAGTTCGGGTCGCGGGAATTGACGTCGCGGGCGAAACTCCACGTGTCGTTGACCTCGACGACCTTGTCGGCGCTGCCTTCTGCGACGGCGCCGCTCGAATCGCGCGTCGCCGTGATCATCTGGGCGGAAAAGCGCAGCGTAATCTCGGCGAAGCCGCCGCGCATTCCCGCGTCGGTGACCGCGGCGTTGTCGATGGCGACGAAGCTCGTCTCCACCTTTTCGCCGCGCTTCTCCCGCTCGGCGAGCGCCGCCGCGAAACTGTCATAGACGTCCTTGGCGAGCAAATTCTGCAAGACTGGCCGATCGCCGTCGGCGAAGCTGACCACAATCATTTCATAGGCGGCTTTGGCGCCGTCGAGGAAAGGCTGGATGGCGAAAGAAGGATCCGCCGCGGCGATGGCGTCGAGACCGGCCGCGATCCTGGAGCCGGGCTCCGCATAGGGTTTCCATCGGTCGGCCGGGGCAGCAGGCGCCGTGCTCGGCGCGCCATTCGCGTTGGCGGCGCCTGGGAGGGGAATGATCTTGGCCTCCGGCGCGCCGCCGCGGACGTTTCCCGGGCCGTTCAGGAACGGGTTTCGCGGCGGCTTCTCCTCGCCCGTGCGCGTGCCGAGGATGCTGCGCAGCTTCCACACCACAAAGGCGGCGAGAAACGCGAAAATGATCGTCGTCAGATCGAAAGAACCCTGCATCGCCCTGCTTGACGCCTCAGCTGTCGCCGCGGCCAGTTGCGCGGCCGCCCCATCCTTATCATATATTCTCATTTGGGAAGCGCGGCTTGCGAAGTCCAGCTCGCAGCTGCGTTCGAGATCCCACCCGCGTCCCTCGCACAACGGCTTTTTGCATGCGCCTCAGCGCCCCGCTCCCGCTTCTCGTGCTTATTTGGCTCGTCGCTGAATTTGTAGCTTTCGGTCTGGTCGCGGGGGCGGTGGGCTTCGGCGGCGCGCTTCTCCTCTGCCTTCTCACCAGCCTCATCGGCGTCGCGATGCTGCGTCGACTTGGCCTCTCGACCGCGTGGCGGCTGCGCCGCGCGATGGCGGAGCGCCGGCAGGACGAGGCGGGACTTTCCCGAGGTGCGCTGGTCGATGGCGGGCTCGTCGCGGTCGGGTCGATCCTTTTGATTTTGCCGGGATTCGTCTCCGATCTTTGCGGCCTCGCCCTGGCCGCGCCCTCGGTTCGGAGCTGGCTCGGGGACAAATTTCAGAGCGGCCGGGCGAGCGGCGGGCCAGGGCGCAGTTCAGGCCCGACATTGGTCGAACTCGATCCTGGGGAATGGTCGCGCACGGACCGTCGCCGGCCAAGCGCCGGCCAGCCTGGGGCCGACCAAATCGCCGTTTTGAAGCGTCGACGTCCGATCCCGCCGATCAGGCGTCCGGCTTCGCCTCGCCTTCGTCGAAGTCCGGCGCCGGACGGCGCCTGTCGAACAATGAGCGCGTCAGCGTCAATAATGGCGCGGCGAGGCGGCCAAGATCTTCCGCCCGGGCGACGAAACGTTCGCCTCGCGTCAATTCGCGGTCGAGCGCCGCCATAGTCTCGGCGAGATCGGCGTCCTTGTCGCGGAACCAGACTGGCAGAACGCGGCCGAAAGCAAGCGCGAGGCCCTGCAGCTTGACCGCGCCGACCGGACCTTCCGAGTCGATTCCAGCCGCCTCGAGCATGAAGCGCATCGAATTCACGCTCAGCCGATTGATCGCCGCGGCGGCGATCGGATCGCGGCGCGTCCAGTCGTAAATCCCCTCGACGCCGAGCTTATAGGGCGTCAGGGCGTCGAGGCGGCGCATCAGAACGTCGAACAGGCGTTCCTTGGCCGGCTCCCCGACGAGATCGTCGCCGGCGGCATCTAGAACGGTCTTGTCGATCTGGCGAAAGAAGACTGACAGAATTGCGCCTTTCGACGGAAAATACTCGCGAAACGTCGAAAGCGAGAGATTGGCCCTTGTGGCGACGTCGGAGATCGTGATGTCGTCCCATTCGCGCTCGCCGGCGAGTTCGAGAAGCGCCTCGACGATCGCCTTGCGCGGATCCTTCGGCGGCGTCTTCAGGTCTTCGCCGCGCTTGGCCTTGGCGCGGGTTTTTTCATCGGTTTCGTCCTGATCGCTCATCGCCGCCTCCGGGCTCGAACCGCCATGTCCTGCCGGGCGCACTCTAGCGTTTGTCGACGCGGGTTCCAAGGGCGCAGGTTGCGAGGGCGACCTTTGCCCGCAGGTGGAGAAGGGCTTAAGGAGATTTTGGCGCAGACATCCTATAGAGCCTATCTATCAGCCGACGAGACTCCCCCATTGATATTCCGGGGCCTTCACTGCACTTTCCGCTTACAATAAACCACCAGTCGGGCGGAATTTATATGCTTGAGGCGAACCCGTGGAACGACGCACGCGCCGAGGCGATCGTCAACGAACATGCCGGTCTTGAAGGTCCCATGCTGCCGATCCTTCATGCCTTGCAGCATGAATTCGGCCATGTCGGCGAGGCCGCCGCGCCGCTGATCGCGAACGCGCTGAATCTGACCCGCGCCGAAGTGCATGGCGTCATCACATTCTACCACGATTTCCGGCGCGAACCCGCCGGCCGCCACGTCCTGAAGCTCTGCCGCGGCGAAGCCTGTCAGAGCATGGGCAGCGAAGCGCTGGCGCAGGACTTGCTCGCCAGGCTCGGCATCGATTGGCATGGCTTGACGCCCGATGGCGAACTGACTGTCGAGCCGGTTTATTGCCTCGGCCTGTGCGCTTGTTCGCCCGCCGCCTTGCTCGACGATGAAGTGGTCGGCCGGCTCGACGCCGAAAGTCTGGCTGAAGCTCTGGACGCGGTGCGCGCATGACCCGTATTTTCATTTCCAAGGATGCCGCGGCGCTGGCCCTCGGCGCCGATAAGGTCGCGGTAAAAATCGCGGCTGAGGCGCAGGCGCGCGGCGCGGCCGTTGAGATCATCCGCACCGGCTCGCGCGGCATGGTGTTTCTGGAGCCGCTGGTCGAGGTCGAGACGCCGGCGGGCCGGATCGGCTACGGACACGTCAAGGCTTCCGATGTCGCTTCCCTCTTCGACGCCGGGTTCACTGCCGGCGGCGCTCATGCGCTCGGCATCGGCAAGACCGAAGACCATCCCTTCTTCGCCCGCCAGACCCGCCTCACCTTCGCGCGCTGCGGAATCATCGATCCGGTTTCGCTGGACGATTATGCCGGCATGGCGGGCTGGCGGGGTCTCAGGCGCGCGATCGAGATCGGACCCGCCGCGACCATCGCCGAGGTGACGAAATCCGGCCTGCGCGGGCGCGGCGGGGCGGGCTTTCCGACCGGCATCAAATGGAAGACCGTCGCCGACGCGCCGGCCGACCGTCGTTATATCGTCTGCAACGCGGACGAGGGCGACAGCGGCACCTTCGCCGATCGCATGATCATGGAGGGCGATCCCTTCGCCCTGATCGAGGGGATGGCAATCGCGGCGGTCGCGGTCGGCGCCAGCAAGGGTTACGTCTATCTGCGTTCGGAATATCCGCACGCCGCGCGAACCTTCCAGCAGGCGCTCGAAATCGCGCGCGGGGCGCGCTATCTCGGCTCCGACATTCTCGGCTCGGGCCATGCCTTCGACATCGAGCTGCGCATTGGCGCGGGCGCCTATGTCTGCGGCGAAGAGACCTCGCTGCTCGAAAGCCTCGAAGGCAAGCGCGGCGTCGTTCGCGCCAAACCTCCGCTGCCCGCCCATAAGGGACTGTTCGAGCGGCCGACAGTCGTCAACAATGTTCTCTCGCTTGTCGCTATCCCGACCATCCTCGACCGCGGCGGCGAGTTCTACGCCGGCTTCGGCATGGGGCGCTCGCGCGGGACGATGCCGCTGCAGATCGCCGGCAATATCCGCTTCGGCGGTCTGTTCGAGACCGCCTTTGGCCTCACCCTTGGCGAGATCGTCGAGGACATCGGCGGCGGAACCGCCTCCGGCCGGCCAGTCCGCGCCGTGCAATGCGGCGGACCGCTCGGCGCTTATTTTCCGCCCGCCTTTTTCGACACGCCCTTCGACTATGAAGCCTTCGCCGCCCGCGACGGGCTGATCGGCCATGGCGGACTCGTCGTCTTCGACGATACCGTCGAAATGGCGAAGATGGCGCGTTTCGCGATGGAGTTCTGCGCCATCGAGAGTTGCGGCAAATGCACGCCGTGCCGGATCGGCTCGACCCGCGGCGTCGAGGTGATGGAGCGCATCATCGGCGGCGTGAAGGTCGACGAGAATATCGCTCTGATCGAGGATCTCTGCCAGACCATGAAATTCGGTTCGCTCTGCGCGCTTGGCGGCCTTGCGCCTTATCCCGTGCTCAGCGCGCTTCGCCATTTCCCGGAAGATTTTTCGCCGCGCCATGCGCTGGCGGCCGAGTAAGGACGATTGTCATGACTCTTATCAAAGAAGTCGATTACGGCACGCCCGCGGCGAAATCGGAAAAAAGCGTCACGCTGACCATCGACGGCGTATCGGTCAGCGTGCCCGAGGGCACCTCGATCATGCGCGCGGCGATGGAGATGGGCACCGAAATCCCCAAGCTCTGCGCCACGGATTCGCTGCAGTCCTTCGGTTCATGCCGCCTCTGCCTCGTCGAGATCGAGGGGCGCAACGGCACGCCGGCTTCGTGCACGACGCCGGTTGCGCCGGGCATTGTCGTCAAGACCCAGACGCCGCGCCTCAAGGCGCTGCGCAAGGGCGTGATGGAGCTTTACATCTCCGACCATCCGCTCGATTGCCTGACCTGCGCCGCCAATGGCGATTGCGAATTGCAGACGCAGGCCGGGGCGGTGGGCTTGCGCGAAGTGCGTTACGGCTATGAAGGCGCCAATCATTTCGACGAGGTCAAAGACCAATCGAACCCCTATTTCACTTATGATCCCGCCAAATGCATCGTCTGCAACCGCTGCGTCCGCGCCTGCGAGGAAGTGCAGGGCACGTTCGCGCTGACGATCGACGGGCGCGGCTTCGAGAGCCGGGTCGCCGCCGGGCAGGATGAGCCCTTCCTCGAATCCGAGTGCGTGTCCTGCGGCGCCTGCGTGCAGGCCTGTCCGACCGCGACGCTCACCGAAAAATCGGTCATTTCCATCGGCCTGCCCGAACATTCGGCGGTGACGACCTGCGCTTATTGCGGCGTGGGCTGCACCTTCAAGGCGGAGATGCGCGGCGAGGAACTCGTTCGCATGGTCCCCTATAAAGACGGCAAGGCGAATCACGGCCATTCCTGCGTCAAGGGCCGCTTCGCCTGGGGCTACGCGACGCACCGCGACCGCATCCTGAAGCCGATGATCCGCGCCTCGGTCAGCGAACCTTGGCGCGAGGTCTCCTGGGAGGAGGCGATCGGCTATGCGGCGTCCGAGTTCAAGCGCATCCAGGCCGCTTACGGCAAACGCTCGATTGGCGGCATCACCTCGTCGCGCTGCACCAATGAAGAGACCTATCTGGTGCAGAAGCTGATCCGCGGCGGCTTTGGCAACAATAATGTCGACACCTGCGCGCGGGTCTGCCACTCGCCGACAGGCTATGGGTTGAAGACGGCCTTCGGCACCTCGGCCGGGACGCAGGATTTCGATTCGATCGACAATATGGACGTGATGCTGCTCATCGGCGTCAATCCGACCGACGGGCATCCGGTGGTCGCCTCCCACATGAAGAAGCGGCTGCGCGGCGGCGCGAAACTTATCGTCATCGATCCGCGCCGGATCGACCTCGTGCGCACGCCCCATGTCGAGGCCGACTATCACCTCGCGCTGAAGCCGGGCTCCAATGTCGCCGTGGTGACGGCGCTCGCTCATGTGATCGTCACGGAGGGCCTCGTCAATGAGGCTTTCGTGCGCGAGCGCTGCGACTGGTCGGAGTTTCAGGACTGGGCCGCTTTCGTGTCCGAGCCGCGCAACAGCCCGGAGGAGGTCGAGAAAATCTCCGGCGTTCCCGCCGAACTCATTCGCGGCGCGGCGCGCCTTTACGCGACCGGCGGCAATGCGGCGATCTTCTACGGGCTCGGCGTCACCGAGCATAGTCAGGGCTCGACGACGGTGCTGGCCATCGCCAACCTCGCCATGGCGACCGGAAATCTCGGCCGCCCCGGCGTTGGCGTCAATCCGCTGCGCGGCCAGAACAATGTTCAGGGCGCCTGCGACATGGGCTCCTTCCCGCATGAATTCGCGGGCTACCGCCATGTGTCGGACGATGCGACGCGCGACGTTTACGAGAGCCTGTGGGGCGTCGAGCTCGATAATGAGCCGGGGCTTCGCATCCCGAACATGCTCGACGCCGCCGTCGAGGGCGAGTTCCGCGGCATCTACATTCAGGGTGAGGATATTCTGCAGTCCGATCCCGATACGCATCATGTCGCCGCCGGACTCGCGGCGATGGAATGCGTCGTCGTGCAGGACCTTTTCCTCAACGAGACGGCGAATTACGCCCATGTCTTTCTGCCGGGCTCGACCTTCCTTGAAAAGGACGGCACCTTCACCAATGCGGAGCGGCGCATCCAGCGCGTGCGCAAGGTGATGAGCCCGAAAAACGGCTATGGCGACTGGGAGATCACGCTGCTTCTCGCCAAGGCCATGGGCTTCAATATGGATTACGCGCATCCGAGCGAAATCATGGACGAGGTCGCGCGGACGACGCCAAGCTTCGCCGGCGTGTCCTATGCGAGGCTCGACGAACTCGGCTCGATCCAGTGGCCTTGCAACGTGGCCGCCCCTGAAGGCACGCCGGTGATGCATATCGGCCATTTCGCCGCCGGCAAGGGCAAATTCGTCATTACCGAATATGTCGCCACCGACGAGCGGACGGGACCGCGCTTTCCGCTGCTGCTGACCACGGGGCGCATCCTCAGCCAATATAATGTCGGCGCGCAGACGCGCCGCACCGACAATGTCGCCTGGCATCCGGAGGATCTCCTCGAAATCCATCCGCATGACGCCGAATTGCGCGGCGTCAACGACGGCGAATGGGTGAAGCTGCATAGCCGCGCTGGCGAGACGACCCTGCGCGCGCTGATCACCGACCGCGTCGCGCCGGGCGTCGTCTATACGACCTTCCATCATCCGGTGACGCAGGCCAATGTGGTGACGACGGAATTCTCCGACTGGGCGACCAATTGTCCGGAATTCAAGGTGACGGCGGTGCAGGTCTCGCGCTCGAACGGTCCGAGCGAATGGCAGGAGAGCTATAACCGACAGGCCGAGCGGAGCCGGCGCATCCTCAATGTCGAAGCCGCCGAATGAGCGAAGTCGATCCCATCCTCGTCGCGCCGCCGCCGCCCGCGGTTAAAGTCAGCTGCCTGGCGCAGAGGGGGCGCGATCTCGTCGCGTCCGCCCGCAGCGTGCCTGAGGAGACGGCAATCGCCTTCACCTTTAACGGCATCACCCATGCGGTGATGATGGCGACGCCTGCCGATTTCGAAGATTTCGCAACCGGATTCGCCCTGACGGAAGGGTTGATCGAGAAGCCGGCGGATATTCTGAGCCTCGACGTCATTTCGACGGAACTCGGGGTCGAAGTCAGGACCTGGCTGCCGGAGGATCGCGCGAAAACCTACGCCGCCCGGCGGCGCAGCATGGCGGGGCCAACCGGATGCGGCCTTTGCGGCATAGAAAGTCTTGAAGAGGCGATGCGCGAGGCGCCCCCAGTATCTCACCCGGGCGCGTTTGAGCGCGGCGAGATCGTCCGGGCGATGGCTTCGATCGCGGCCGGACAGCAGCTGAATGCGCAAACTCATGCGGTTCACGCGGCGGCGTTCTGGACGCAAGCGCAGGGGCTCGTTGCGCTGCGCGAGGATGTCGGGCGCCACAATGCGCTGGACAAGCTCGCCGGCGCGCTCTGCCGCGGCGGCCTTCGCGTGAGCGATGGTCTCGTGCTCCTGACCAGCCGCGTGTCGATCGAGCTGATTCAGAAGGCGGCGCGAATAGGCGCGCCCGTCATCATTGCGGTTTCGGCGCCGACGGCGGCCGCGATCCGTCTCGCCGAAGCTTGCGGAATCACCGTCGTCGCCGTTGCGCGCGGCGCGGATTTCGAGATTTTCACCCATCCGGAACGGATCGTCGATCGGGTTATCGCCAATGTCGCCTGACAAAAAACTCATCTACATGGCCAATCAGATCGGCAAATTCTTCGAATCGCAGCGACATTCAGATCCGGCAGCGGGCATCGCCGATCATCTCGCCCATTTCTGGGATCCGCGCATGCGGTCGAAGATCATCCTGCATCTGGAGCACGGCGGCGCGGGGCTCGACCCGGATGTAAAGGCCGCGGTCCGGCTGCTCGGGCTCGCCGATGCAGCAAAGGCTGGACGGACCGCCGCGGCTGGGTGACGCAGCCCGAGCTGTCGGAAAGCGCGCCGCGCGCAGCGCGTTTGCCCTGTTTCAGATCTTCCGATAGACGATTGTTTTCATAATTTTCAATGAATTAGAGCTATATTGCGTCGGCGTTCCCGCATCCGCCCAAGGGCGGCCGCCTGTCTTGTTCGACGCATTTCTTGTTGGCTTCCATTCCCCAGCCGCGACATTTGGCTCTATCGCCGGCGGAGCCGCGTCTCTGGCGGGCTGACATTTTGTCCTATATCAAAGCCCCCCATTAGACGGTCTGCCAATGTGCGGCACCTTCAGCAACGTCCGGCGTCGCCGAACGTGCAATGATTCACCCAGCGAACGGGGCGCTATCCATGTCACTGACGGTTTCTCCCGCCAAAAGCTTCAGGCCTGGCGAGATTATCCTCGCCGCCGTCCTCGGCGTCCTGACGCTGTTAACAGCCTACATAGCGATCCATGCGTGGACGCCCGCCTACGCTTTCCATATGATCCTGCTCGCCTTCGCCAGCGCTTTGGGCGTTTACGCCATCTACCAGCGCTACAGGCTTCGCGACGCCGAGCCGCCGCCGCAGACGATCGACAATCGCCCGAACTATAATTTTGGCCCGGTGAAATTCGCCACCATCGCCAGCGTGATATGGGGCGTAGCCGGCTTCACGGTCGGGCTCATCATCGCGCTCGAACTCGCCTTTCCCGAATTGAACGTCAGCCGCTGGACCAACTTCGGTCGATTGCGGCCGTTGCACACGTCGGCGGTGATTTTCGCCTTCGGCGGCAATGTTCTTCTCGCCACCTCGCTCTACATCGTGCAACGCACGAGCCGCGCCCGCCTCGCCGGCGATCTCGCGCCCTGGTTCATCGTCCTCGGCTATAACCTCTTCATCGTCATCGCCGGCACCGGCTATCTGTTCGGCATCACGCATTCAAAAGAATACGCCGAGCCCGAATGGTACGCGGACCTGCTCCTCGTCGCCGTCTGGCTCACTTATTTCACCGTCTTCATCGGTACTTTGATGAAGCGTGCGGAGCCGCATATCTACGTCGCCAACTGGTTCTTTCTCGCCTTCATCGTCACTATCGCGGTGCTGGTTCTCGGCAATAATGCGGCGATCCCCGTTTCGATTTTCTCACCGAAATCCTACATCGTCTGGTCAGGCGTTCAGGACGCGATGATCCAGTGGTGGTACGGCCATAACGCGGTCGGCTTCTATCTGACGGCGTCGTTCCTGGGCATGATGTATTATTTCATTCCCAAGCGCGCCGATCGTCCAGTCTATTCCTATCGCCTGTCGATCATCCATTTCTGGGCCCTGATCTTCATCTATATCTGGGCCGGTCCGCATCATCTGCATTACACCGCGCTGCCGGATTGGGCGCAGACGCTCGGCATGACCTTCTCGATCATCCTGTGGATGCCGTCCTGGGGCGGCATGATCAACGGCCTGATGACGCTGTCGGGGGCCTGGGATAAGCTCAGGACTGATCCGGTCCTGCGCATGCTCGTCGTTTCCGTCGCCTTTTACGGCATGTCGACATTCGAAGGTCCATTGATGTCGGTCAAAGTGGTCAACTCGCTGAGCCACTATACGGACTGGGGCATCGGCCACGTGCATTCCGGCAGCCTCGGCTGGGTCGGTTACATCTCCTTCGGCGCGCTTTATTGCATCGTTCCGTGGCTGTGGAATCGCAAAGGCCTTTACTCGCTGAAGCTGGTTAACTGGCACTTCTGGATCTCGACCATCGGCATCGTCTTCTACATTTCGGCGATGTGGGTTGCGGGCATCATGCAGGGCCTTATGTGGCGCGCCTATACCTCGCTCGGCTTCCTTGAATATTCCTTCATCGAGACTGTCGAGGCGATGCACCCCATGTATGTGATCCGGGCTTTTGGCGGATTTCTCTACCTTGTCGGAGCGCTGATCATGGCCTTCAATCTCTATAAGACAATCACCTCGCCGGACGCTCAGGAAGTGCCGGCAGGGCGGCCTTCGCCGCAGCCTCTACTCGCTCCGGCCGAATAAGGAGACACGGGACCATGCCTGCCTCCAACACAAGCCCCTCCGTTTGGGATCGCCACGCGATCCTAGAGAAAAACTCGATCCTGCTGGTAATCGGCATTCTGATCGCCATCTCGATCGGCGGCCTCGTCGAGGTCGTGCCGCTGTTCTTCCTGAAGAGCACGATCGAGAAGGTCGATGGCGTGCGGCCGAAGACGCCGCTCGAACTCGCCGGCTTCGACATTTACGTGCGCGAAGGTTGCTACCTCTGCCATTCGCAGATGATTCGCGCGCTGCGCGACGAGGTTGAGCGCTACGGCCATTATTCGCTGGCGGCCGAGAGCATGTATGACCATCCGTTCCAGTGGGGCTCGAAGCGCAATGGACCGGATCTTGCCCGCATCGGCGGAAAATACTCCGACGACTGGCATCGCGATCATCTGCGCAATCCGCGCGCGCTGGTGCCAGCCTCGATCATGCCGAGCTACGCTTTTCTTGAACAGACCCCGCTCGACGCCTCGCATATCGCGGAGAACATGAAGACCCTCGCCCTGACCGGCGTGCCCTATACGAAGGAAATGATCGACAAGGCGCAGGACGATCTGAAGGCGCAAGGACTGGCCGATGATCCGAGCGTCGCCGGGCTGCAGGCGCGCTACCCCAAGGCCATCGCTCGCGATCTCGGAGCCGACAAGCACGCCTTGTCGGAGGCCGACGCGGTCATCGCCTATCTGCAGACGCTGGGGACGCAGATCGACTTCAAGCTTTACGACAACAAAGCCAACATCCGGTGAGGCGGGGCCATGCCGACTTATGAGACTTTACAGCAATTTGCGGCCTCGTGGGGCCTGGCTTATTTCGGGGTGATTTTCATCATCGTGGTCGTTTACGCGCTGCTTCCGTCGAAGCGCAAGACCTTCGAAGAAGCCGCCCGCATTCCGTTGAGGGAGGATTGATCCGTGGCGGAACATAAACACGCCGACGTTGACGCCCATACGGGGACAGCGACCACAGGACATGACTGGGATGGCATCCAGGAACTGAACACGCCGCTGCCGCGCTGGTGGCTCTACACCTTCTACGCCTGCATCGTCTGGGCGATCGGCTATTGGATTCTCTTTCCCGCGTGGCCCTGGTTTGGCGGCGCGACGCCCGGCCTCCTGCATTGGAGTTCGCGCGGCACGGTCACGGCCGAAGTTGCAGCATTGGTTGAGGCGCGCAGCGGCATGAACGCAAAGCTCGCAGCGGCCTCACTCCAGGAAATCGAAAAGACGCCCGAACTGCTTTCCTTCGCACGCGCCGAAGGCGCCGCCGCCTTCGCGCTGAATTGCGCGCCATGCCATGGCGCCGGCGCCCAGGGCTCGCGCGGCTATCCAAACCTCAACGCCGATCGCTGGATATGGGGCGGCACGCTCGATCAGATCCAGACGACGATCACCCATGGCGCGCGCTGGGCGGCGGATCCCGACACGCATTCGACGATGATGCCGTCGTTCGGCCGCGACGGGCTGCTGAACAAGACCGAAATGGCGGATATCGCGGGTTATGTCCGCACCTTGTCCGGCAACGCGCCGGATTCCGGCGCCGATCTCGCCAAGGGCAAGCAGCTGTTCGCGGATAATTGCTCGCCCTGTCACGGCGAGAACGGCAAAGGCAATATCGAACTCGGCGCGCCCAATCTCACCACCCAGATTTGGCTCTACGGGCCGACGACGGCGGATATCGAAAACCGGATGCAGGTCGGAGGGGGCGGCATTATGCCAGCTTGGCAAAGCCGTCTCGATCCGACGACGATCAAGGCGCTTACGGTCTTTGTTCATACCCTCGGCGGCGGCCAATAGGCCGCCAGCTAAAATGAACGCGCCGTTCCGAATGCTACGATTGGACAAAATGACTCAGAACGAGGCTGCGCACGACCTTTCACATGACCTGCCGCTTTATGCGGCCGCGCCGAAGGTTTATCCGCAAAGCGTGCATGGCACGTACAGGAGGATCAAATGGATCATCCTGTGCGTGACGCTCGGCATTTATTACTTCCTGCCTTTCGTTCGCTGGAACCGCGGCCCCAATGAGCCGTCGCAGGCTGTGCTGATCGATTTCGCGCACCGGAAGTTTTATTTCTTCTTCATCGAGATCTGGCCGCAGGAGGTCTATTACCTCACCGGATTGCTGATCCTCGCGGCGATGACGCTGTTCCTTATGAACGCGCTCGCGGGACGAGTCTGGTGCGGCTACCTCTGCCCGCAGACGGTCTGGACGGATCTGTTTTTCTGGACCGAGCGTGTGTTCGAGGGCGACCGGCGCGAGCGCATGCTGAGCGACGCGGGGCCCTGGACGGCGCGGCGCGTGCGCCAGAAGTTCCTGAAACATGCGACCTGGCTTTTGATCGCGTGGTGGACCGGCGGCGCCTGGGTTCTCTATTTCAGCGATGCGCCGACGACCGTGCACCAGTTGGCGACCTTCCAGGGCGCGCCGGCGGCTCTCATCTGGATCGCCATTCTGACGACCACGACCTATGTCCTCGCCGGCTTCATGCGTGAGCAGGTCTGCGTCTACATGTGTCCGTGGCCGCGCATTCAGGCGGCGCTGACGGACGAGAGCGCGCTGAACGTCACCTATCGCTATGATCGCGGCGAACCGCGCACATCGTTCAAAAAATCCGCCCTGTTGCGCGCGCATGGCGAAAAGGCGGGCGATTGCATCGACTGCGGCCAATGCATGGCGGTCTGCCCGACCGGCGTCGACATTCGCCAGGGGCCGAGTCTCGGCTGCATCCAGTGCGGGCTCTGCATCGACGCCTGCGACGCCGTGATGAAAAAAATCGAGCGGCCGATCCGGCTCATCGCCTACGACACTGACGTCAACGTCGCGCGCCGCCTCGCCGGCGAGCCGAATCAGTTCCGGCTCATACGCAGCCGCACCATTCTCTACGCGGCGGTCATCGCGATCGTCGGAGGCGTCATGCTTGCCGCGCTGATCGGGCGGCGTGATATGACCGTCAGCGCAATGCACGATCGCAATCCGATGTTCGTAAAGACGGCCGATGGCTCAATTCGCAACGCTCTGACCATCCATATCGTCAACCGCAAATCGGCGACGCGCCACTTTTCAATTCGGATCGATCGTCCTCAGGATGCCCGGCTCGCGGTCATCGGCGATCAGAAGACCTTAGAAGGCGCGCCAATCGTCCAGGTCGGACCCGACCAGGTGCTCGAATTGCGTATGCTCGTCACGACGCCGCCGGGCGCCAATCCGCCGCCGAGCCAGCCGCTTGTCTTCAAGATTACGGATCTTGCGACCAGCGAGACGGCGACGGCGGTCGACAATTTCTTTGCGCCCTGAAGTCAAAGATTTAGGGAGTCGATGCATGTCACGCTATGACGCTTTGGATGAAGCTTCAGGCCGTCCGCTCACCGGATGGCGGACGCTTGGCATCGCGATCGCCTGTTTTGGCGCGGTCTTCGCCGTCAATGGCTATATGGCCTATTGCGCGGTCTCGACCTTCACCGGCGAAACGGAGGCGAGTCCCTACGAACATGGACTTGCCTATGAGAAGGATGTCGTCGCCGCCAAGGCGCAGGCGGCGCTGGGCTGGAGCGTCTCGGGTCACGTGGCGCGCGACGACAGCGGCGCCGCGGCGATCGAAATCCGCATGCAGGATGCTTCAGGCGCGCCGGTGCGGGGGCTTGGCGTCACCGCCCGTCTTGAATCGCCCGCCAATGCGAAGTTCGATACGAGCCACGGCTCTGGCGGAGACCGCGCCGGGCGTTTACGCCGGCCGCGTCATGGTTCGGCCGGGCCCCTGGGATTTCGAGATCGAGGCCGCGCAGGGCGGCGCGCGCGTCTTCAAATCCGAGAATCGCATCGCTCTGCGCTAGCGAGCGGACTCAAATCGGCGGCTTACGGGTGCTTTCAAAGGCCAGTCGGGCCACTTTGGCCGGCCGACTATTCAAAGAGCGGAGAAGACTGCCGACAGCGACAAGGAAGATCCGAAAAACACATGGCCGAGGCGCTCGATCTTTCCTCATTCGTCCGGCGCCGCGATGATGGCGCGGCGTGGATGGATTTCGCTGTCGAGGGCATTTCCGACGCGGCGTCGATTCGCGCCATAGAGGCGGCGCTCTGCAAGCTTGCCGGCCTGACCAAAGCCCGGGTCAATTTCAGCGCGCGCCGGCTGCATGTCGAATGGAGCTCTGGCACCTTCGATCCGGCCCGGATCGTCGCCGATCTCGCCGCGCTCGGTTATCGCGTCCATCCCTTCGCGTCGCGCGCGCGCGAGGAGGATCTCGAGGCCGCGCAGGCGCGCTGGCTGCTGCGCTGCCTCGCCGTTGCGGCCTTCGCAGCGATGAACATCATGCTGCTGTCGGTCTCGATCTGGGCCGGCGAGGTCAGCGACATTACGCCCGAGACGCGCGATTTCTTTCACTGGCTCTCCGGCCTTATCGTGCTTCCGGCGGCCGCCTTTGCCGGCCAACCGTTTTTTCGCAGCGCCATCCGCGCCATCAAGGCGCGCTCGCTCAACATGGACGTGCCGATTTCGCTTGGCGTTCTGCTCGCGCTGACCATGTCGGTCGTCGAGACCGCAAGGCACGCCGAGCACGCCTATTTCGACAGCGCCATCATGTTGCTCGTCTTTCTGCTCGCCGGCCGTTATCTCGATCAGGCGATGCGGCGCAAGACGCGCTCTTACGCCGCCAATCTCTCCGCCCTGCGCGCGCCGGTCGCAACGCGGATAGAGGCCGACGGCGAAATCGCGACCGTCCCGGCGGCAGCCTTGAGCGCGGGCGATATGGTGCTGGTGCGCCCCGGCGAGCGCATCCCCGTTGATGGAATCGTCATCGACGGGCGCTCGGAGATCGACCAGAGCCTCGTCACCGGCGAGACCGCGCCCTGCGCCGCCGCGGCCGGCTGCGAGGTTTACGCGGGAACCCTGAATTTCAGCGGCGCGCTCCGCATTCGCGTGCGCGCGGCCGGGGGCGGCACGCTGCTCGACGAAATCGAAAAGCTGATGGATGGCGCGCTCACGCAAAAGACGCGCTATCTGCGTCTCGCCGACAAGGCGGCGCGGCTCTATGCGCCGGTCGTCCACACGATGGCGATTCTGACTGCGATCTGCTGGCTGCTCGCTGGCCGCTCCGCGCATGACGCGATCATCACCGCGATCGCCGTGCTCATCATCACCTGTCCCTGCGCCCTGGCGCTCGCCGTGCCGGCCGTTCAAGTCGTCGCCGCGGGCGCCCTGTTCCGGGCCAAAGTGCTTCTCGGCGCGGGCGACGCCATCGAGCGCTTCGCCGGCGTCAACATGGTGGTCTTCGACAAGACGGGCACACTGACTCTGCCAGAGCTTGGCCTCGACTCGGCCGATGACGCCGCGCCCGCCGCTGTCGAATGCGCCGCGCGTCTCGCTCTCTCCAGCCATCATCCGCTCGCGCAGGCGCTGGCCGCGCGCGCCGACGACAGAACGCCGCTTTCCTCGGCTGAGGAAATCGCCGGCGTCGGCGTTCGCGCCATGATCGACGGCCAGGAGGCGCGACTGGGCGCGCCGTCCTTCTGCGATCTGGAGGCCGAGGCGGAGCAGGTGCGGCTGGCGCATCCCGAGGCGTCCGTCATCGCCTTCCGGCGCGGCGCCGAAACGGCCGTCTTCCGCATCCGGCAGAAGCTGCGGCCGGATGCCCGCTCGGTCATCGCATCGCTGCAGGCGAAGGGTCTCCCGGTCGCCATTCTCTCCGGCGACGCAGCTCCCGCCGTCAGCGCCTGCGCGCAGGCGCTTGGCGTCGAGCAATGGAGCGCCGCCATGCGGCCGCAAGAGAAAATCGCATGGCTCGCGGCGCGCAAGGCGGAAGGCCGCAAGGTCATGATGGTCGGCGACGGAATGAACGACGCGCCCGCGCTCGCCGCCGCGCATGCCTCGCTCTCGCCGATCACGGCCTCAGGGCTGGCGCAGGCGGCGGCCGATGCGCTGTTCCTCGGCGAACGGCTCGCCCCCGTCGTCGCGGCGATCGAGATCGCCCGCCGCGCCAATTCGCTGATGCGCCAGAACCTCTTATTCGCGGTGGTCTATAATCTGTTCGCCGTGCCGCTCGCCATGGCGGGGCTGGCGACGCCGCTGATCGCCGCCGCCGCGATGTCCGGCTCTTCGATCGTCGTCACGCTGAATGCGTTGCGCGCGAGCCGGGCGGCGCGGGAATTGGCGGCCCCGCGCGTTTCGTCGGATCCCGCGCCGGAGCCAGTGGGCCGACAGCGTTTCAAAGGCGCGACGCCATGACGATTTTGCTCGTTCTGGTGCCGATCGCCCTGACGCTCGGCGGTCTCGGCCTCGCCGCTTTCCTCTGGGCGTTGCGCAACGGCCAATATGAGGATCTTGAAGGCGCCGCTCTGCGGATTCTCTCCGACGACGATCTCGCGCCATGACCGAGATGCGCGGCCGCCGCGCCGGCCTCCTCAGCTGCGCCTGCGACTTCGACCTTCCCGATGACGCAGGCGCCGATCCTGTCGGGCGCGCGCAGTCCCTCGCACTCATCGCCGCCGGTTTCAGCTTTTCGGTGCTCGCGCAGGCGCTGGCCTTCGCCGCCCTGCCGATCGCCGGCGCGGTGCTTTCGCCTGCGCCGCGGATCGCGATGGCGCCCGTCGTGCTGATGCTTGCGGGCGCGGCGACAGCAACGTTTCCGGCCTCGTTTTTGACCGGCCTTTTCGGTCGTCGCTCGGCTTTCGCGCTGGGCGCCAGCCTTGGCGTCGCCGGCGCCGCGCTTGGCGCCTGGGGATTGGCGTCAGGCCAATTCGCCGCACTTTGCCTTGGCGCATTCTGGCTTGGCGTCGCGCAGGGCTTTGGCCTCTTCTACCGTCATGCTGTCGGCTCCAGCGCCCGCGCGGTCGCCATCGTGCTGGGGTCGGCCAGTCTCGCCGCCTTCGCCGCGCCGGCCGTCGTTGGCGTCGCGCAGGCGCTGGCCGGGCCGCTCGCGCCCGCCGGCGCCCTGATCGGCGCGGCGCTGGCGCAATTATGCGTCCTCATGCTGGCGGCGCCGCTGCCGGCGGGGGTCGAAATTTCGCAACGGGAGGGCAGCGGGCTCTTCGACGCGTGGGGTTTCGCCGCCGTCACTGCCGCGGCCGCGCTGGCCTGGTTCGGCATGATGGCGTTGATGGCGGGCGCGCCGCTGGCGATGGCCGGCTGCGGCCTTGGCCTTGGCGCGGCGTCGGGCGGGATCGCCTGGCATGTGCTCGCCATGTATGCGCCGGCCGCCGTGATCGGCGCGTCGGGTTGGCGCCCGCCCGCGGCGTTGACGACGGCGCTGGGGCTCACGCTGCTGGCCCTCGGCTGCCTCGCCGCGCGGATGCAGACGAGCGCGGCGGGTTTCGATCTCGCGCTGATTATCGGCGGCTGCGGCTGGTCGCTGGCGACGCTGGGGGCGACGCAATGGGTTCATGCGCGGGGCGCGCCGCGCTGGCTGCTCGCGCTGCATGATTTCGCTCTCTTCGCGGCGGCCGTCTGCGGCGCGCTCGCCGCCGCCGCGGTGGTTTAGGCTCAGGCGGCCGTAAAGCAATTATCCACGAAGAGGCGTGCGCCATTGACGAAGCTCGCCTCGTCGCTGGCGAGGAAGAGCGCCGCCTGCGCCACTTCTTCGGGCTCGCAGATGCGTCCCTGCTGGACCGCGAGGGCGGCTTCCGAGACGTCGACGCCGTAACGGCCAAGATCTTCGATCTCGCGTTGGCCGTGCGGCGTCCGCACGAAGCCGGGGCAGACGGCGTTGCAGCGGATATTGCGGTCGCGGAACTCGACGGCGATTGCGCGCGCGAACATGTGGCACGCGCCCTTGGTGGTGTCGTAGAGCACTTCCATCGGCGTCGCGGCGACCGCCGAGATGGACGACGTGCAAACAATCGATCCGCCGCCCGCCGCGATCATGTGCGGAAGAACCGATTTGGTGACGAGAAACATGCTGCGCACATTGACCGCCATCAGCCGCTCCCATTCCTCCAGCGTGGTTTCGAGGAAGGGCTTGATGACGATGGAGCCAGCATGGTTGAAGAGCACCGTGACGGCGCCAAGGCCGGCCACGACCGCCTCGACGGCCGCCGCGACTTCCGCCGGCTCAGAGACGTCGGCCTCCACAAACAGCGCCTCGCCTCCCGCGGAGACGATGGCTTCGGCGGTCGCGCGCCCGCTCTCGCCATTGCGGTCGACGATGGCGACCTTTGCGCCCTCCTGCGCGAAAAGACGCGCTGAAGCTGCGCCCATTCCTGTCGCGCCGCCCGAAATGAGGGCGACTTTTCCGTTCAGGCGTCCGGCCATGACGTGTTTTCCCGCTGATGATGTTTGCTGCGTAACGGCCCCGGGGAGACGACGTCCGCGGGGCCGGGTAAGCTCGGCGTCAATTTCGGAAACGTCGAGGCTGTTTTGATGCGCCGGTCCGCCGCGCTCAGATCTCCGCCGCTTCCTCGCCGACCGCGCGCTCCGCCTCAGCGATCTCACGCGCCCGGCGGGCGATCTCGTCGCCGATCGGCGGCCCCTTGAAGCGGCGCCGCTCGAAGCCGAACCAGACCACGGCGGTCAACGCGAGGAAGGCGAGGGTGATCCAGAGGGCCGCGTCGTTGGGCGGCTGCACGCCGATCACGAAGATCAGGATCATGCTCAGGATCGACAGCACGGCGAAGACAGGAAACCAGGCGCCGATGTCCCACGGACCCATCTGCGTCCAGGTTCTGCGATAGGCGATCAGCCCGAGCGTGATCGGCACGGTGAAGCAGAGGAACAGGAAGATTACCGTCACCGACACGATCGTGGTGTAGAGCGGCGTGTAGGCGGTGAACAGGACCGCCAGAAAGGCGCCGACCCAGATCGCCGCGACCGGAGTGCGGAAGCGGGGACTGACGGTTTTGAGGAGAGAGGACGCCGGCAGCCCGCCATCGCGCGCGAAGGCGAAGATCATGCGCGAGACGGAGGTGACGGTGGCGAGGCCGCACAAATATTGGGCGGCGAAGATGATCATGTAGAGCGCGGCCTTCACGCCGGGGGGCAGGACCTGGTCCGAGGTCCAGAAGAACACGTTGAAGCCCTGGGCCGCCGCCTTGTCCATGTCCGGGATCGCGAGGACGATGGCGCCGAGGAACAGGAGGCCGAAGAGGGCCGACCAGATGACAGAACCGACCATCGCGCGCGGAACGCTGGCCGCCGCGTTGCGCGTCTCTTCCGAGGTGTGCGCCGAGGCGTCATAGCCGGTGATGGTGTAGATCGGCAGCAGCAGGCCGAGCAGGAACAGGAAAGGCACGTTGTCGGTCTGCGGCCAGGTTCCTGCGCCGGCGTCGCCGCTGTAGTTCTTGAACGTCCACAGGCGCGAGATATCGTAATGCTGGGCGAAGATCAGGAACGCAAGCGCCAGCGCGATGGCGCCGAAGAAGATGAGATAACCGCTGATGTCGGTCAGCACGCTGGTCAGCTTGATGCCGAGATGATTGATCAGGGCCTGACTCGCGGTGATCAGGATCACGAAGCCGATCTGCTCGAGATAGGTACCGCTGAGGCCAAGCCCCGGCCCGAAGGCGCCGAGGAAGAAGGTCCAGGTTCCTACATTGATGGCGCCGAGCACCGTGACGAGCCCGATCAGGTTCAGCCAGGCGGTGAGCCAGCCCCAGCCGCGATTGCCGAGAATGGAGCCCCAGTGATAGAGGCCGCCGGCGGTCGGATAGGCCGAGGCGATCTGTGCCATGGCCACGGCGAATACGCCGGAGACAAAGCAGCCGAGCGGCCAGCCAATGCCGATCGAAGCGCCACCGACGCCGCCAATTCCCTGCGCAAGGGAGTTGATGCCGCCTGACAAGATGCAGATAATCGAAAAGCTGATGGCGAAATTGGAGAAGCGGCTCATGCGCCGCTCCAGCTCCTGAGCATAGCCCATGCCGTGGAGTACTTTGATATCGTTATGTTTCTGGTCATCCGTATAGGATTGGGCCGATGAACCTTGCTGATCTTGCGCCATCTGTTCCCCTCTTCTTTGGCATCGTCTCGCCTTCCCTGCGCGGCAACCGGCGATTGCGCCGGGCGCCAGAGTGGCGACGTTTGAACGGATGGTGCGGATCATGTCCGCCGTGGCCAATATCCCAAACGGGCTACCGCGTTCGACGCGGCGCGCATGGGAGCGGACGCGCTTCGCCCGAAATCGCCTCGCGGCGGCACAGAATTTGCTGCGCGTGCGTCGCACCTGCGGAGATCGCTTATGGAGGCTGAGCGGCCTGTGGCCGAGCCCGACATGTTCAGGCGCGCAACTCATTGGTATCGCGACGCCGCCGACCTTATGGCGCGCGTGGGAACGCCCGAGCTTCCGCGCGCGCTCGACAATGCGCTGCGCCGCCTTATCGACGTCGATCTCACCACGTGCTTCGCCTATCCGAGCGAATCGGCGCCCATCTTCCTGCATAATGGGCTGCAGGGACGGCCGGGGCAGGCCCTGCAGAACTATCTCGACGGCGCCTATCTGCTCGATCCGTTCTATACGGCCTGCGCCATCCGCACGCCGCAGGGCTTGCACCGGATGCGCGAATTCGCGCCGGATGGATTTTTCGAGGGGGAATATGTCAATTCATGGGAGGTGCATCCCTGCATCTCGATGAAGTCCGGCTCATTGTCCGAAGAGATCGGCTATATGGTCGAGCTATCAGACGAGACCAGAGCTGTATTCTCCCTGATGCGGGCCAATGGCAGCCCGCCTTTCAGCGCCAGCGAGTTCGAACTGCTCGAATATGTCGAGCCGGTCGTCAGCGAGGTCATCCGCCGCCACTGGGGCAAGGTCGCGCGGCCGAACGGCCGCGGCGTCGGGGCCATCGGCGACGTGATGGAGATCGCCTTCGAGCGTTTTGGCGCGGGCGCGCTGTCTCGCCGCGAGCAGCTTATCGCCCAGATGATCCTGCGCGGCCACTCGACCTGCTCCATTTCGGCCAATCTCGGCATCGCGGAGGGGACGGTGCGCAACCATCGCAAGAGCATCTACGCAAAGCTCGGGATTGGCAGCCAGCAGCAGCTTTTCTCGCGTTTCATGAGCCATGTGCTGGCATAGGCGCGATCCGTCCGCAAAACCCGCAATTCGCCCCAATCGCCCTGCAGAGGGTAAGTTTCACGGCACGCAGCGATTCGGATTCCGCCCATGCGCTTCAGACTTTCTTCGCCGGGCTTTCCCGCCTTTCTTGTCTCCCTGATCCTTGCGGGGGTCGCGATCGCGACGCTTTATACGCAGGTTCCGGTCGTCGGCCATTATGTCGCGACGCACCGCGTCTGGGTGCTGGCGGCGGCCTATGCGGTACTCTTTCTCGGTGTGGTCGTGGACGGGCTCTAGAACGCTTGCGCGGGGCTGCTCGCCTACCGCGCCGCCCTTTCATCGAAGTGGGATTCGCCCCATTTGGGGCAATGTCGAAACCGCCCCATCCGCCCGCCGCGGCGAAAAAGCCTAAAACGCCGCGCTCGAAGGCTTCGCGGCCCGACGTCCATCCGCTGGGCGAACATCTGGCCGCCCTGCTCAATCCGGCGCTGAACCAGCGCGCCGCCGGATTTCCCGGCAATTCCAGCGATTCTCCAGCAGTCCCGCGGTTTTTCCGAGGCCCCGGCCGCCTTCGACGCCGGTCCCGCCTCGCGCATCGATGCGAAACTCGCCGACGCGCTCGGCCTTGACGGTTCGCGAAAGGGCGACGCGCTCTCCGCGCCCCTGTTTCAGCCGCCGGGCGTCATTGGCGTTCAGGCGACCGTCAATTCGCTGAAGGATCTGCTGGAGCGCGGCGATCCGAACCTGCGCGCCAAAAAGCCCTGGACGCCGCATCGCCCGCTGCGCCCCGACAAGAGCGAGGGCGGCGTCCCGTTCAGGATCAAATCCGAGTTCGAGCCGAAAGGCGACCAGCCCGCCGCCATCGACGAACTGGTCAAGGGCGTCAATGCGCATGAGCGCGACCAGGTGCTGCTCGGCTGACCGGCTCGGGCAAGACCTTCACCATGGCGCAGGTGATCGAGCGGACCAACCGTCCGGCCCTCGTGCTCGCGCCCAACAAGACGCTGGCGGCGCAGCTCTATGGCGAGTTCAAGAGCTTCTTTCCCGACAACGCCGTGGAATATTTCGTCTCTTACTATGATTACTATCAGCCGGAAGCCTATGTGCCGCGCTCGGACACCTATATCGAGAAGGAAAGCTCGATCAACGAGCAGATCGACCGTATGCGCCACGCCGCGACGCGCGCGTTGCTGGAGCGCGACGACGTCATCATCGTCGCCTCGGTCTCCTGCATCTACGGCATCGGCTCTGTCGAAACCTACACGGCGATGACTTTTTCGGTGAAGGCTGGCGAGCGCATCGACCAGCGCCAGCTCATCGCCGATCTCGTCGCGCTGCAATACAAGCGCTCGGCCGGCGATTTCTCGCGTGGCGTCTTTCGCGTGCGCGGCGATACGATCGACCTGTTTCCGGCCCATTATGAAGACCGCGCCTGGCGCATCAATTTCTTCGGCAATTCGATCGAGACGATCTCCGAATTCGATCCGCTGACCGGCAAGAAGACGCAGGATCTCGAATTCGTAAAAATCTACGCCAATTCCCATTATGTGACGCCGCGTCCGACCCTCCTGCAATCGATCAAGGGCATCAAGGAGGAGCTGAAACAGCGCCTCGGCGAACTCTACGCCGGCGGGCGCCTGCTCGAGGCGCAGCGGCTGGAGCAGCGCACTTTGTTCGATCTCGAAATGCTGGAGGCGACGGGCTCCTGCGCCGGCATCGAGAATTATTCGCGCTATCTGACCGGCCGCCGTCCGGGCGAGCCGCCGCCGACGCTATTTGAATATCTGCCCGACAATGCGCTGGTCTTCGCCGACAAGTCGCATGTCACCGTGCCGCAGATCGGCGGCATGTATCGCGGCGATTTTCGACGCAAAGCAACCTTGGCCGAATATGGCTTTCGCCTGCCGTCCTGCCTCGACAACAGGCCGCTGCGCTTCGAGGAATGGGAGGCGATGCGCCCACAGACGGTGCATGTCTCGGCGACGCCGGGAAGCTGGGAGATGGAGCGCACCGGCGGCGTTTTCGTCGAGCAGGTCATTCGCCCGACGGGCCTCATCGATCCGCCGGTCGAGATCCGCCCGGCGCGCTCGCAGGTCGATGATCTGCTCGGTGAAGTGCGCGAGGTCGCCCTCAAGGGCTATCGCAGCCTCGTCACCGTGCTGACCAAGCGCATGGCCGAGGACTTGACCGAATATCTGCATGAACATGGCGTGCGCGTGCGCTACATGCATTCGGACATCGACACCATCGAACGCATCGAGATCATCCGCGATCTGCGCCTCGGCGCCTTCGACGCGCTGGTCGGCATCAACCTGTTGCGCGAGGGGCTCGACATTCCCGAATGCGCGCTCGTCGCCATTCTCGACGCCGACAAGGAAGGGTTTTTGCGCAGCGAAACCTCGCTGGTGCAGACCATCGGCCGCGCCGCGCGCAATGTCGACGGCAGGGTCATTCTCTACGCCGATCAGATCACCGGCTCGATGAACCGGGCCATCGCGGAAACCAACCGCCGGCGCGAGAAGCAGGTCGCCTACGATACCGAACATGGCATCACGCCGGAATCGATCAAGCGCGGCATTCAGGACATTCTCGGCTCTGTATATGAGCAGGATCATGTCACGGTCGATGCGGGCTTCGCGGCGGCGGGCGGGCTGGTCGGCCATAATTTCAAGGCGACCGTCGCCGATCTCGAAAAGCGCATGCGCGCCGCCGCCGCCGATCTCGATTTCGAAACCGCCGCGCGATTGCGCGACGAGCTGAAACGCCTGCAGGCGGTCGAACTCGCCGTCGCCGACGATCCCCTCGCCAGCCAGCGCGAGGTCGAGTCGGAGGCCGGCGCCTACAAGGGCGCGCGCAAATATGAAGC
The DNA here is from genome assembly GCA_963767805.1 of uncultured Alphaproteobacteria bacterium. Classification (GTDB taxonomy): domain Bacteria; phylum Pseudomonadota; class Alphaproteobacteria; order Rhizobiales; family Beijerinckiaceae; genus Methylocapsa. Next base: position 34,250 of record CAVYFP010000005.1, read on the forward strand.
AGCGCCGCCAATCTGCCGGCCAACCGGCCGCACAGACCGACCGACGACGAGATGGGGCCGCATAATTTTGAGGAAGAGGGAGGCCAAGCCACCCGCGGGTCGAAAGAGCCGCGAAGCGGGTTCAAGCCGCGCAGTTCGGCGGGGAAGGGCGGAACAAGGGCCTACAAGGGGAA
>CAVYFP010000006.1:0-30003 GCA_963767805.1 uncultured Alphaproteobacteria bacterium
AAAGGAAGCGGACGTCCGGCCCAAATCGGGCTCAGGCGCTTTGAGACGCATTGACAAAAAGCCGCGCAGCTTCACCATGCGGTGCGGGGAGACGGGCATGGCGGCGGCTGCGAGACGCCGTCCCCTGTCCGCGACGCCGTCGGTCGGAAGCGCTCCCAAACGTGATCCACGCTCATTTCCCCGGCCTCGGAGGCGCGCATGCGGATTCCCTTAAATCAAGCGATGAGAACTGCATTTTTATTTGCCGCCCTGGCCGCGGCGTCGGTTTCTTTTGCGGTGGCGGCGCACGCGGAATCCCGATCCCGCAGAGCGATCGACGCGGATGCGGCCGGCGCGCGGAGCGGCGCCGTCGTCGTCAACATCGACAAGACCACGCAAACAATGGCGGTGTTTTTGGGCGGCGCACAAAAATATGAATGGCCGGTGTCAACCGGCCGGCTGGGATATTCAACCCCGTCAGGAACCTATGGCGCCACCTCGATGAACGAAATCTGGTATAGCAAAGAGTGGGACAACGCCCCCATGCCGCATGCCATTTTCTTCATGAAGGATGGTCACGCCATCCACGGCAGCTTTGACGTCAAGAATCTTGGCGCGCCGGTCTCGCATGGCTGCGTGCGCATCTCGCCCAAGAACGCCGCCACGCTTTTTGCGCTGGTGAAGAAGAACGGCCTGGAGAATACGCAGGTCACCGTGACCGGGGTTAGCCCGGGCGGCGAGTATGGGGTCGCCGGGGCCCAGACAAGCCCGCGCCCGGATTTTTTCGCGCCGTTTTTTGGCGGATTTCAGGGTCGCTAGAATTGCGCCGGGACCAGACATCCAACGAAAGGCCAAGACCATGAGCGATCAGGCGAGGGTGGAAACACAACAGCCCGGAGAGGCGGCGGACGCCGCGATCGAGGCCGCAATCGCCGCCGAGCGGCGGCGCTGCATCGATCGCGTGCTGACTTATGCTGCGCTGAGGGATCAGGCCGCCGTCAACCTGGACAAGGCGGAAGCGGGCGGCGGCGCCGAGAAGCCGAGCGAGGGCGCGGCGGAGCGCGTGCGAATGCAGGCGGAGGTCGCGCGCGACATAGCCGCTTTCCTGGCCGAGGAGACGCTTCGCTAATCGAGGCCTCCGGATGGAACGCCTTCTCCCGTGCACGGGAGAACGCAGCCCTTGCGTCAGCAAGGGTCGGATGAGGGCGAGGCGAGCGCGAACAGCGCATGGGCCGAGCCGGCGACGAAACCGTTGGTGATCCGCCGGGCGAACATGGGAGCCTGAACCGCGTTTCGAATATCCGCCATAGACGCCGAGCCGATCCTCAATCGTCAAGGGGCGAATGGGGGGAGATCTTCGTCATTCTGGGGCTAAACTCGCTTCCTCGAAAGCGACTAATTGTTCGTGATTTGGGCGCGCGTGTTGGCGAAGAACAGGTACATGGTTACTTCCTCTATCCCATGGCGGGCAAGGCCGGGGGAGCCCTTCAGAATCGCACCTCCGAAGCGGGTTGCGATCCGTCCGGAGGCATTTGGAACTACGGGGCTCACTTTGACAGAAGATATCGTTCTGCTAGGCTGCGCTAAGGCTTACAGGCAGATTTGTTATCGCGTTTCGCGATGTATGAATCAATGTCGCAAGGGGTTTGCTCTCTGAACGACGAACATGACTGATCGCAAAATATCACATGGACTACGCATAGGAGTGCCTGTAAGCCCTTCAACCAAAGATAATCGATGCTCTCCGACCTACAATCAGCAGATACTTTTGACAAATTCGCCGCTGCGATTGGGTACAAGTCATCTGGGCTGTCCTTTATTCTCTACAAGTTGACGGACGCTGCCAAATATCAGACCTTTGATATTCCGAAGGCCAGCGGCGGTACACGCACCATTCACGCACCGACCGAGAAATTGAAACGCTTGCAAAGTCGGTTGGCGAGCGTCCTGTTCGAATGCAATTCCGAAATCCACGGAAAGAAGTCTTTACCTCCGCTCTCGCATGGGTTCGAGAAGGGAAGGTCGATTTTTACGAACGCTTGGGAGCATAAAAAAAGGCGATATGTTCTCAATATTGACATCGAGAATTTTTTCCCAACGATAAATTTTGGCCGGATACGCGGCTTCTTTATGAGCAACAGAGACTATTTACTCCCGGCCAAAGCGGCGACGCTCATCGCGCAAATTGCGTGTTTCCAAGGAAAGCTCCCTCAAGGCAGTCCCTGTTCACCAATTATAGCAAACCTTATCGCACATCTGCTGGACGTGCGCTTGGTTCGTCTCGCGAAGGCGCATACATGCACGTACTCTAGATACGCGGACGACCTTACGTTCTCAACTAATCAAAAAGAATTTCCGAAGGCCATTGCGGAAGAGTTGATGGGTTATCCCGGCAGTTGGATATTGAGCGATAGACTCCTGAGCGAAGTGGCACGCACGGGTTTTACCGTAAATCACCAAAAGACAAGAATGCAGTGCCGTCCCGGCCGACAGGTGGTCACAGGCCTCACCGTCAACGAGAAGGTTAATGTACGCGCGGATTATTATCGGAAAGCGAGGAAGATGTGCAGCTCCCTCTTCAACCATGGTCACTACTACATAGAACCGCCCGCTCCACCTGCGCGGGGCCTAGGCGTTGCGGCTCTAGGCACCGTGGCTACTGCACCGACGCCAGCGCCGAAATTGATCAAAACAACGGCGCCTCTAGAGGGAATATTAAGCCACATCTATTACATAAAGCATTTGCAGGCCGTCAGATCGAAGCCGGATGACGTCGCTAAAAAAGCTAAAGGAAACAACAAGGTCAAGCACCCGGCCTATCAAAATTTATACAAAAAATTCCTATACTTCCGTCACTTCATAAATCCGAGCGCACCCCTGATTGTATGCGAGGGGAAGACGGACAATATATATCTGAGAAGTGCGCTGAAAGCGCTTGATCCAGCCTATCCGCAGCTAGCCGAGGTCATCGGGGGAAAGCTGTTCACAAAGGTCAGGCTCCTTAAACACTCCCGTGCAGAACATGACGTTCTCTGAGCTAAATGGGGGGAGCGGGAACATCGCAAATTTTATCGCGCATTACCAAGGCGCAGTTTACAAATACAAATTTAGGCCGATGAAACACCCGATCATCATCCTCGTCGATAACGACTCCGGGCAATTGGGTGGCGGTGGTGTTTTCGCTCAAGCGAGCAAGTTGATCAAAGGCTCCATTAGTTTCGCATCAACAGAAAACTTCTACCACCTTTGCCACAACCTGTATCTGATTAAGACGCCGGAGCTAGGTGCCAGCGGGGAGTTGTGCATGGAGCATCTATTCGATGCGGCTGTGCATGCGACAAGTTTAGACGGAAAAACCTTCAATCCTAAAGACGACAAGGATAGCGCTACCCAATACGGCAAGCTCGTGTTCGCCGACAAGGTGGTACGCGCGAATTACGACAAGATCGACTTCTCGAAATTCACCTTGGTGTTAGATAGAATCATCGCGGTAATAGCGCACTACAGCGCACATAAGCCGTCAATTGCGACGCTTTAAGCAGAGGATAAATCTCTGCGCGCAAAGTGCCATTCCACGTGTATTGCTGCCAGAACCGCAATCTATAAAACAGCCAGACCGCACCGTCCCGCCAAAATAACAAGCATATCGACTGTTGACCAGTTCTAACAGGGCTGAGGTTCGTCGTTGATGGCAATCAGACAGATTCATGCGGCCAGCTCGCGCGCCCGTTTCGGTGCTCGCGCTCTTGAGGGGAACGCGCACTTCGGCGCTCTTGACGTCGGAAGGCGACGTTTCCCTCGCGACCGACCCATTCACCCCCCTATCTCGCCTCCCCCTGCAACGCCCTTAAAATCGCGCGCACCGAAATGCGGATGGCGTCCGCGCGGGGGATCTCCGCGCTCACCTGAGGCGGATCCTTCGCGATGGCGGCGAGCTGGCGCGCGACGGATTTCGCCTTCTTGGCCGAGGCGCGCGCGAGCAGCGCAAGCAGCTCCTCGATCACGACGACAAGATCGTCGCCATCCGCAGCAACTGTTTTCCCCTCGTCCTCCAGCCACATCGGCCCGTCGCCCGTCTCAAGCCAGCGCGGGCTGAGGCCGATGGTCCGCGCGATGAAGGTGAAATTATCGAGCGTGCCGGTGAGTTCGCGAACGCCGTCGCGGTCGCGCCCGATGAGGGAATCATAGAGATAGGTTTTGCTAAATCCCGCCGAGATGCTGGTCCGCGCCATGTTGAGGCGCCTGGCGGCGAGCGCGGCCTTCATCCGGCGCCTTATCTCATCATCCATGCCCGCCCCCCGACCAGCGCGGATAGCCCCCGCCTGAGACCCTTTTGGAAACCCCGCCGACCTCATCCTGAGGAGCTTGCGAAGCAAGCGTCTCGAAGGATGTGTTCAGGGCGTGTTGCTGACGCCCTCGTGGTTCGAGACGGCCCTTCGGGCCACCTCACCATGAGGGCGCCGGTGGAAGCGAGGCTATTTTAAAATGGTGAACTTGCCGTTGGCGACTTCAAGCACCAGCACGCCCGAGGTCACCGCCGGATCGCGACCCTCCGTGAAGGAAAATTCGCCCATGACGCCGTCGATTTTCGTCTTCAACAGCGCCTCGCGGATCGAATCGCCGGAGAGGTCCTTGGCGGCGTTAAGCGCGCTGGCGACGATCTGCGCCGTGTCGAAGGCTTGCGCCGCGAATTGATCCGGGTCCACGCCATAGGCGGCGCGATAATCGGCGATGAATTTCGCGTTCAGGGGATCGCTCTTGCCGACGAACCACGGGCTGCCGACGAGAAGCCCGTCGGAGGCGGCGCCGGCGATTTCGAGCACCTTCGGGGAGTTCATGCCATTGCCGCCGATGACCCGCACGGAAGCGGGAATTCCAAGCGCCTGTTTGCCCAAGAGGATGCCGGCGCCGGCATCGGCCAGAGCCGAGACGACGATGGCGTCGGGATTGAGGCTCTTGATCTTGGTGAGTTGCGCGGAAAAATCCGCGTCCTTGGCGCCGAACGTCTCGGTGGTCAGAACCTCGATGTTGAGATCGGCCAGCGCCTTCGCCATCACGTCATAGGCGGATTTGGTGAAGGCGTCGTCGCGCCCGTAAAGCACGGCGACCTTCTTGACGCCGAATTTGTCGCGCGCGGTGCGCAGCGTGACCGGGATGACGTCGGCCTCGGGGAGCGAGGTGCGGAACACGTAAGGCCCGATGGCGGTGATGCCGTTCGCCGTGGTCGAGGTGCCGATGATCGGCGTCTTGCGCTCGACGGCGATCGGCGCCACCGCGAACATCTCGGTCGAAAGCGTGGGGCCAAGCAGCAGCGGAACCTTGGCGCGGCCGAGCAATTGCCGCGCGGCGTTGATCGCCTGCTCCTTGCTGCCGGCCGAATCCTCGTAGGTTATGGCGAGCGGGCGGCCCTTGACGCCGCCGGCGCGATTCGCCTGCGCAACGCCAAGGTCGAAGCCCTGCCTGATCGAGACGCCATATTTGGCGTTGGGACCGCTGAGGATTTCAATCGCGCCGATGGTTATCGGGTCGGCGCCCTGCGCGAGGGCCGGCCGGATCAGGCCGAGGGCGCCGAGGGCGGCGCAAACGAGGAGCAGAACAGTTTTCAGTCGCATCATGTCATCGCAAGCTTTGAGCCGGGGAAGGTCCAAACGCTCTAAACTGAAGCCGGGCCGATTCATAGGCCGGCGCCCTGGGCGGCGCATGTCACGCGAATGTGCGAAATACTTCGCCCGCCCGCTTAAGCATCAATGAAATCGCCGGGAACTTCGCCATTCTATCCGGCGTTGAACTCATATTGGGCCAGAGTTTTTTTCCAGCCTGCAATTTCCAGGGAGTTTTCGCGATGAGACGCTTCGGTGCATTGGTGGCCGCTTCCGTTCTCGGGAGTGCGCTTTTGTTGAGCGGACCGGCTTCGGCCTTCGGCGGCTTCCATGGCGGCGGCGGCGGTTGGCACGGCGGCGGTGGCGGCTGGCACGGCGGCGGTGGCGGCTGGCACGGCGGCGGTGGCTGGCATGGCGGCGGCTGGGGCGGCGGCGGCTGGCATGGCGGCTGGGGTGGCGGCGGCTGGAACCGGTGGAGCGGCGGCTGGGGCGGCTGGGGCTGGGGGTGGGGCGGCGGCCTTGCCGGCCTCGGGCTTGGCTATGGCCTGGCGAGCGGCTGGGACTACCCCTATTACGACTATTGGGATTATCCTTATGGCGGCTATGCGACCTACCCCTATTCCTACGCGCCGGGCTATGCTTACGTCGCGCCGGCGGCGCCCGTGGTGACGGGCCGCAGCGTCGCGGTTGGCGGGATCGGCGATTTCTGCGCGACTCCGGTCAAGACCTGCCAGCTCATCCACGCGTCCTATGTGGGCGTCGGGTGCACATGCCGGGTTCCGGGCGGCCATGCCCGAGGAACGGTCACGCCCTGAGCGGCCAGGCGTCCCGCGCCGCCAAAGTCGGCGCGACGCCGATATTTTTCGCGATGTGAAGACGGCCGGCCTTCCGGCCGTTTTTCGCTTGGCGCTTCGTCGCGCGCCGCGACAGCCTGAATTCCATGATCTTAAATAAATCAATTAAGTACAGCTGCGGAACCGAGGCATTCGATCGCGAGTTGGCGAGGAGGGGCGCTATTTGCCGGATGATTCCGGCCAATTTATTGGGGAAATGCGATGAAACCTTTAGGTGCGGCGGCGGGCGCCGCGATTCTCCTTGGGGCGCTCGCGATCGGCAGTCCGGCCCTGGCGTTCGGCGGCCACGCCGGCCGCTTCCATGACAGCCTCTGGGAGGTGGACGGCTGGCGCCGCAACGGCTGGCATGGCGGTTGGGCCGGCGACTACAGTGGCTGGGACTGGACTCTTGGCGCGGGTCTCTCCGCCGGCCTCGGTCTCGGCTATGGCTCATCCAGCGGCTGGGATTACCCCTATGGCTATCCGGGTTACGCTTACGCGCCGGGCTATTACGCGAGCGTGCCCCTGGTCGCGACGACGGCGCCCCTCGTCACCGGGCGCAGCGTCGCGCTTGGCGGGGTCGGCGATTTTTGCGCGACCCCGGTCAAAACCTGCCAGCTCCTTCAGCCGTCCTATGTCGGCGGCGGATGCTCCTGCCGGGTTCCGGGCGGGCGCGCCAGGGGAACGGTCACGCCCTGAAATAGGCGCGATACCAGTCGACGAAGGCCCGGACGCCCTCGGAAAGTGGCGTTCCAGGTCTGTACCCTGTCAATTGATGCAGGAGATGCGTGTCGGCGAAAGTGATCGGCACGTCGCCCTGCTGCATATCGACGAAATTGCACGTCGCGCGAAGGCCCGTCGCGGCCTCGATCGAGGCGACGAAATCCATTAGGCCGACGGGCTTCTCGGCGCCGATATTGACCACGCGCCAGGCGGCGACCGGCGACAGGCTGTCATGCTCCACCGCGGCTACGAGGCGCAGCGCGGGTGGCGGCGGGGCCTGCGGCAGCAGGCGCGCCATGGCCTCAACGAGATCCTCGACGAAGGTGAAGTCGCGTTTCATATTTCCGTGATTGTAAACGTCGATCGGGCGCCCTTCGAAGAGCGCCGCCGCGAATTTGAAAAGCGCCATATCCGGCCGGCCCCACGGCCCATAGACCGTGAAGAAGCGCAGCATCGTGATCGGGATATGATACAGATGGCTATAGGAATGGGCCATCTCCTCATTGGCTTTTTTCGTGGCGGCGTAAAGGGTTAACGGGTGATCGGCGCGATCCGTCTCGCGAAACGGGATCGCCGCGTTGGCGCCGTAGACGGAGGATGTCGAGGCCATCAGCGCATGTTTTGGCGGCGCATGGCGCATCAGCTCCAGAAGATTGAAGGTTCCGGTGAGGTTCGCGTCGAGATAGGCGCGCGGATTTTCGAGGCTGTAGCGCACGCCGGCCTGCGCCGCGAAATGATAGACCGCATCGAATCCCGCGCCATAGACCTCGGTCAGGCCAGCGAAATCCTCAAGCAGCAACTTATAGCCGCGAAAACGCTGATTCTTTTCGAGAATCGCGTGGCGTCGGCGCTTCAGCTCAGGGTCGTAATAGGGCGTGAAGCCGTCGATCCCGACGACCTCATGGCCATCGGCGAGAAGTCGCGCGGCCATGTGGAAACCGATGAATCCGGCGCTGCCGGTGACGAGAATGCGCATGGCGGTCAAAGATGGCTTCCAAGGCTTGCGGCAGAGCGGATTTGACCGCCGCCCGGAAGGTGACTAAATCTCGGGCGTGAAAAACCCCTCGCATGTTTGCCGCCCGATTGGCAATCTTGATCCAGCGCATTCCGCTTGAGGCCGAAAAGGGCGAGATTTGATTCCAGTGGGGTCGCGAGACCGACCTACGTAAAAGGCCCTATGAGACTTTCTGTCACTTCCGTGCCAGATTTTGTAGGGTTAGTAAGGCTGCCGTAGCGGTTTCGGCCGCAAAAGAAGAAAAAACCCTGAGCGGGGGTATTCCGCCCATTGGGATTGCGGGTCCGGATCGCATTCAGATCCTGACCTCAGAGGAATGTTCTGATGCAATATCGCCGCTTCTTCGACGATGCGATCTCGAAGTTGAAGGACGAGCGGCGCTACCGCGTCTTCGCCAATCTCGCGCGCGACGCCAACGCCTATCCGAGCGCCCTCTGGCGCCGCGGGGCGGATGCGAGCCGGCCAGTCGACGTCGTCGTCTGGTGTTCCAATGATTATCTGGGCATGGGCCGCCACCCGCAGGTGATCGAGGCTATGACCGCCGCGGCGCAGGCGCATGGCGTCGGCTCCGGCGGAACCCGCAATATTTCCGGCAATAGCCATCCGCTGGTCGAGCTTGAGGCCGAGCTCGCCGATCTGCACGGCAAGGAGGCGGGCCTCGTCTTCACCTCGGGCTGGATCTCGAACCTCGCCGCCATCTCGACCATTGGCGACATTCTTCCCGATTGTCTGATCCTTTCCGACCAGCTCAATCATAATTCGATGATCGAGGGCGTGCGCCGCTCCAGGGCCGAGCGCAAGGTCTTCCGTCACAATGATCTCGCCCATCTCGAGGAGCTGCTGGCCGAGGCCGGCCCCGAGCGCGCCAAGCTCATCGTCTTCGAGAGCCTCTATTCGATGAACGGCGACATCGCCCCGATCAACGCGATCGCCGATCTCGCCGAGCGCTACAACGCCATGACCTATATGGACGAGGTCCATGCCGTCGGCCTTTACGGCGCGCGCGGCGGCGGCATCGCCGAGCGCGACGGCGCCATGGCGCGCATCGACGTCATCGAGGGCACGCTGGCCAAGGGTTTCGGCACGCTCGGCGGCTACATCACGGGCGATGACGCGATCATCGACGCCGTGCGCTCCTATGCGCCGGCCTTCATCTTCACGACCTCTCTGCCGCCCGCCGTCGCGACCGCGGCGCGGACCGCCGTCGGCATCCTGAAGCGCGATGAGGGCGTCGAGCTGCGCGCGCGCCATCAGCGCCAGTCCATGCTGACCAAGCACGCGCTGTCCGCCGCCGGCCTGCCGGTGATGTCGAACCAGTCGCATATCGTGCCGGTCCATGTCGGCGACGCCGAGCGCTGCAAGATGGCGAGCGACATGCTGATGGATCGCCATTCGATCTATATCCAGCCGATCAATTATCCGACCGTCGCCAAGGGCTCGGAGCGGCTGCGCATCACGCCAAGCCCGCTGCATTCGGACGCCCATGTCGCCCATCTGGTCGAGGCCATGGTGGATGTCTGGGAGAGCCTGAAGCTGCCCTTCGTCGAGGAGCCCAACATCGTCGAGTTCAAGCGCGCCCACCATGCCCACCCCGAGGCCGATCCGCGCTGCGCTTTCCCGGAATTCAAGAAGGCGGCGGAGTAGGCAGAGTTATTCAGCTCCAGGCTCCAAGTGCGGGCGGTTTGGCCCATGAACGCCTCTGTGAAGCGTCGCTACAGGCCGGTGACTTCAAGCAGGTTATCAAGCATCAGCAACCGTGGTTAAGATAAACTCGGGCAACGCTATGAAAGAAAACCTCCAGGCAAAAAACATAAAAGAGCCTTTCGAAGGTTTCGGCTTTACCGGGCGTTATTTCTACGTTGAGGTGACAAATCTTGCCGTTCGTCGGTACTGGTCCGGAGAATCTGGCAATGGAGAAAAGGCAGCCAAAGTATCGATCTATATACATGGGAAAGGATTTTTAGAGACTGACTCAGTCTGCATTATAGGTTCAGATGAGCGGTCTAGAGAATTTAGTGTGACATTGCGGTCGGACGAATTTGTAAGAGAAGAATGGAAGGAAAATAAGGGTAATGAGGAGGTAGTTACTCCGCACGGTGATAGCACGCCAGAGTTACGAATAAGAAAGCGCATATTTGATGAACTTGATAAAACTGCGCCCACAGCGATACTGTATTTTGTAGAGGAAGATTGGGAGGTCGGCCTCAAATCTGGTTGGGGAATGGAATGTAAATTGCCGTTGGTCGTCCTAAGGCAGATAGAGGAAGATTTGATAGCGAACAAAACTCAGAATATTACGCTCGCAATAAAATGGGAGGCAGGCTTAATCCAAAATGAACACGCTCCGCCTTCCGTCCCGACGACGTGGGGCCTTTTTAAAATAGACAAAAGGGGTGGCCCTGAACCACTTCGCGGGCATGCTTCATCATTCAGCTGAACGACCTCTCGTCCTTTCCTATTAAAGAATTGACGCCGCACGACAGCAATAAAAGACGATCTAAGGCAACTCGAAAGAGCTAATACTGATCACCTTCAAGATATCAGAATATTGTAGCTACGAGCTTCAAGAAGCTTGCTGACGCTACAAAAATAAGCTTTCTACTTGTGTTCATTCTTATTGCGACACAGCACTTTTTTAGATAAGGGTGGCTAAGTAATGAATGAATTCGTCCGGGCTCATTGCTTAGATGCGTCGGCTTTGGTTAAATGGTATGTTAACGAAGCCGGTACTGAGAATTGCGCAAATATCTTGAGGGACATGCCACATGGTACACAACCCTGTTTTGCTTTTTTGAAGCTTTAAGTGTTCTCAAAGCAAAATATAAAAATAAGAATTGACACGACCAAATAATAGTAGATGAATATCATCAAGCTGGCTCCGTTATGGTCGCAGATTTCGAAGCACGCTCAGAACAACTTTCAGATATTAAGTTTACCGATTGCCGCATTTTTACAGGTGTACAAGATATGTGTCGGAAGTACCCAAGCCTTGATTTTTCCGATGCTTTTCAAATTCTGAGCGTCAAAATTGGGTATTTTTCTCGCATGTGCGGTGAGTCCCAAACTGTGCTTGTTACCGCTGATAAAAATCTAGCAGAAGCAGCGGTACATGAAGGACTTAAAGTCCACCTTGTCCGGTAAGAACATCCTACGATGGAGTTCGCCAGTAAACGCCGCGCTCCGCTTGACTTGATGCTTTGCGACTAAATCCTACACCCCCAGCCCATTCTGCTCCGAGAGCTGCCGCAGATCCTTTTGCGGCCGCGCGCCAATGTGCTGGATGATCTCGGCCGCCGCCAGCGCGCCGAGCTTTGCGCAGCTAATGAGATCGCGCCCCTTCGTGTAGCCGGCGAGAAACCCCGCCGCGAAAAGATCGCCGGCGCCCGTGGTGTCGACCACTTCCTCGACGGGAAAGGCCGGCGCGGTCAGAACCTCGTCGCGCGTGACGATGACGCAACCCTGTTCCGATCGCGTGACGACGCCGATGATTTCTTCCTGCCTCAACTGCGCCAGGGCTGTCGCGAAATCGGCGGTCTCGTAGAGAGAGTGCAACTCGCTTTCATTGGCGAAGACGATATGCACCGACCGGGAGCGGATGAGATGGAGAAACTCGTTGCGGTAGCGGTCGACGCAAAAGGAATTGGACAGCGATAAAGCGACCTCGCGTCCGGCGGCGCGGGCGATCTTCGAGGCCTTGACGAAGGCGGCCTTGGCGGCCGGCGGATCCCACAGATAGCCCTCGAGATAGGTGACCGCGGAATCCTTGACGAGTTCCTCGTCGACATCGGCTTCGGTGAGTTCCTGGCAGGCGCCGAGAAATGTGCTCATCGTGCGCTGGCCGTCCGGCGTGACGACGATGAGGCAGCGCGCGCTTGCCGTTCCCTCGGCGGCGGGCGCGGTTGAAAAGCCGACCTTGGCGGCGCGGATATCATGGGCGAATAAGTGGCCGAGTTCGTCGGCCCTGACCTTGCCGATGAAGGCGCCCTTGCCGCCAAGACTGGCGAGGCCGATGATCGTATTGGCCGCCGAGCCGCCGGAGATGATGGTCGCCGGCCCCATGGCCGCGTAAAGCTGCTCGGCGCGCGCCTCGTCGATCAGCGTCATGCCGCCCTTGCGCAGGCCCTGCGCGGCCAGAAAATCATCGTCGGCGCGGCTGATGACATCGACGATGGCGTTGCCAAGACCCAGTACATCATAGCGGCGGGCGGACATGGGCTCTCTCAAGGTTAAGGCTCGGGTTCGGAGGCAATCTAGCGAAAGCGGCGTCAGAGTTTATCGCTTGAGCGCGCTCTCGTGCCAGCGGCCGAGAAGATAGGCCGAGAGCGCGGAAAGGCTCGCGAAAATGGCGATGCCGGCCAGCGAGACGAGAAACAGAGCCGCGAACATGCGCGGAACGTTGAGCCGGTAGCCCGCCTCGACGATGCGGAAGGCGAGCCCGGCGCCCTTGCCGGCGGCGCCCGCCGCGAGTTCGGCGGCGATGGCGCCGATCAGCGCGAGGCCGCCGCCGATGCGAAGACCGCCAAGAAAAAAGGGCAGGGCCGCCGGCGCGCGGAGCAGGAGCAGCGTTCGCCAGCGCGAGGCGCGGTAAAGCGCAAAGAGATCGATGAGGTTGTGGTCGACGGAGGCGAGGCCAAGCGCTGTATTCGACAGGATCGGGAAAAAGGCGATGAGAAAGGCGCAGGCCAGCACCGCGGCCCGGGCGTCGAGATAGATGAGGAGCAAAGGCGCGATGGCGATGATCGGCGTCACCTGCAGGACGATCGCGACAGGCAGTAATGCGCGCTCGACCCATTTCGATTGCGCAAACAGCACCGCCAGCGCGACGCCGCCGACGATGGCGAGCGCCAGCGCTTCGAGCGTCGTCCCGAGCGTGACGCCGAGCGCCGGAAACAGGATGGCGCGATCGCTCATGAGCGTCGTCAGCACCAGCGAGGGCGCGGGCAGGATATAGGGCGGGATTGCGTAAAGACGCACAATGGCTTCCCAAAGGCCGAGCGCGGCGGCGAGAACGAGCGCCGGCGGCAGGGACCAGCGCAGCCTTTCCCCTGTTTTCACGACGCGCGTCATTCGTTCATGGCCTGATGCAACGCCCCGGATATTTGCCGGCATAGAGCCGCGAAGGCGGGACTGTCGCGGAAGTGTTCGCGTGGCGCATCATTCGTGATTTCCGCCACGATGCGGCCGGGGCCGGGCGCCATCACGGCGATGCGTGTGGAAAGATAGGCGCTCTCATAAATCGAATGGGTGACGAAGACGATCGTCGCGCCCGTCTCTTCCTTGAGCCGCAACAGTTCGTCGTTGAGCTGGAGCCGCGCAATCTCGTCGAGGGCGGCGAACGGCTCGTCCATCAACAACAGGCGCGGACGCATCACAAGGGCGCGGGCGATCGAGACCCGCATGCGCATGCCGCCCGACAATTCGCGCGGGTAGGCCTCGTGCGACCCGGCGAGACCGACGAGCGACAGCGCTTCGGCGACGGCGGGCGCCGCCGTCCGGCGCGATTTTCCGCGCAGGCGCAGCGGCAGAAAGACATTGTCAAATACATTCGCCCAGGGCATCAGGGTCGGCTCCTGGAAGACGAAGCCGATCGCCGCGCCGACATCCTCGAAACGGCGGATCAATTCGCCGGCGCTGACGCGATCAAGTCCGGCGATGAGGCGCAACATCGTCGACTTGCCGCAGCCGGACGGCCCGAGCAGCGTCAGGAATTCCCCTGCGCGGATGTCGAGATCGACGTCCCGCAGCGCGGCGACGCCGGCGGCGTAGGTCTTGCCGACGCCGCGCAGCGAAACCAGCGCGTGGGGGCCGCTCATTTTCAGCATGGCGCGGGTTTCAAGGCCGCGGCCTCAGATCATTGCCGACGCCCTTGTCCACGAATTGGAGCGTGTAGGAATCGTCATAGGAGAGATCGGTTTTGAACAGTCCGGCGGCGGCCATTTTGGCGAAAAAGCTTTTGATGCGCACTTCTCTCATCGCGCCGACGCCGAGCGTTTCGGCATCGCCTGAATCGACGATGCCAAGCTCGCGCATCTTGGCGACGGAATAGGCGAGAAGCTCCGGGCTGATGTCAGGATTGTCGCGCCGTATCAGAGCGTTCGCCTTGGCGTTGTCGCCGTAGATGTAGTTCATCCAGCCGATGATCGAGGCGTCGACGAAGCGCTGCACGAGATCGGGGTTTTTCTCGATCAGATCGCGCCGCGTCTCGATCAGGGTCGAGTAGGAATCATAGCCGTAATCGGCAAGCAGAAACACGTTTGGCGTGAAGCCGCCCTGTCGCGCGACTTCAAAGGGCTCGGAGGTGGCGTAGCCCTGCTGGATCGAATTCTTGTCGCGAATGAAGGGCGCGGCGTTGAACGAATAGGGCTGCACCTTGTCGTCCTTGAAGCCATAGGCCGTCTTAAGCCATTGATAGACGGAAACGAAGGCGTCCTTCCCGATATAGGCGGTAGCCTTCGGAAGATCCTCGATATGATCATAGCCGGCGCCCGGGTGCGACATCAGGATGAACGGATCCTTCTGGAACAGCGAGGCGACGGCGACGATCGGGATATTTTGCGCGGCGGCATCGAATGACTGGATCATATTGGCGGCGAGGTTGAACTCGATCTTTCCTGCCGCGAGCAAAAGCCTGTTGTTGGTCTGCGGTCCACCCTGCAGGATGGTGACGTCGAGCCCGTATCTGGCGTAGGTGCCGTCGGCGAGCGCCTGATAGAAACCGCCATGCTCGGCTTCGGCGAGCCAGTTTGTCGCGAATGTGACTTTGTCGAGGGCGAAGGCCGAAGACATCACTATAGCGAGCGCTGCGAATACGAGAGCCAAAACTTTCAAGGTAAATCTCAATTTGTGCAACTTTCGAACCGGTGGGCTTGTGCATAAGAAGATTGATCTTAGTATTAAATTTTGTTGCCAGCACGCGCGCCCGGGCAAAGGATACTATATTGGCCAGTATGGATGGATCGGCGAGAAAATCTGTGGCAGGCAAGCATTATCTTCCCTCGAAGGTGAACTCATATCTCAAGAGGCTGGAGCTGGAATACGACAGAGCCGGTTCCTCGCTGTTACGTGAGATTATCACCGCGGCGCGTATCGCAGTGAACGAGGAAACTTCGTATGACAATTGGAATGGCGGCACGTACGAACATGATGTGTTTCTTTTCTTCCCCGGGAGGCGATGGCGAAGATCGCCTTCCCAAAACAGAAGCAATTTTGCGACCAAATCCTCAATGATCTCAACGTGTGCGCGGCATCCGTCAACAATGAGCGCTTTGGCGCCGTCGTGATCGAACTTGTCGACGAGGCTGACCCGCTTTTTCAGGCCGCGACCGAGTTGACCGCCCAACCACAAACTGACCCTAATCATTTATCTATTTGGCGACCGGGAAACCTCCGCCTGTTCATCAGCCACCGCGACAATCGGAAGGCCGACGCGAAACAGCTCGCCAATGCGCTCGAAACGTACGGCATATCGGCGTTTGTGGCGCACGATACCATCGAGCCGATGACGACGTGGCAGCGGGAGATCGAGAAGGGTCTTCAGACGATGGAAATCATGCTAGCTTTCATTACGGATGACTTTCACGGTAGTACATGGACTAATCAGGAGATCGGATACGCGCTCGGGAAGGGCATTCCAATCATCCCTGTTAAACTCGAAGGGCACGATCCCGCTGGCTTCATCGGCCCTTTGCAGGCGCTGAAGGGGCGGCTCGACGAGCCGGATGAATTGGTCAAAAAAATCTATGAAATACTTTGTGAAAAACTCGGCCAGAAAGATCGACTCCAGCAGGCGGTAATCTCGGCGTTCATTCAGTCGCCAGACTTCAACGAGACCAAAGTGCGTTTCGACCGAATGGAAAACGCTGTGAAAACTCTCTCAGACGATGAGCTTGCAAGAATCAACAAGGGTTTACGAGAAATAACCAATTACATAACAGTATATATCTTAAAAATAAATATGAACGCCTACGTAAATTTATGGTTCGGTGCACTGGAAAGCAAATCGAGGTTGGAGCCAAGAACATTACGTTAAAGAGAGAGGCGATAGATGACGATATTCCTTTTTAGCCCATGGTGTTTGTGCGCGATTTAGAGATTTTGCACAGGCACATAAACTCTTCCTGCTGAGGACATCCTGATGTTGCTCCCCACGCGCTTCTGGTCGGAAATGAGCTGGACCGACTTCGACGAAGCCGACATGGGCGAGGTCATCGCGGTTCTCCCGGTCGCGGCGATCGAGCAGCACGGCCCGCATCTCCCTGTCGGCGTCGACGCCTTCATCATGGAGGGCTATATCGCCAGGGTCGTCGCGCGCCTGCCGGGCCAATTGCCTGTCCTCTTCCTGCCCGTGCAAAGCTGCGGCTGCTCGATCGAACATACGGATTTTCCCGGCGCCCTTAGTGTCTCTGCGGCCACACTCATCCGGGCCTGGACGGAAATCGCCGAATGCGTGTTCAGGACCGGCTGCCGCAAACTCGTGCTGCTCAACTCGCATGGCGGCAATGTCGCGATGCTCGACATCATCGCGCATGACCTTCGCGCGCGGCTCGGCATGCTGGCGGTGATGGCGACCTGGCATCGCTTCGGCTCGCCGGACGGACTCTTTTCAGATCATGAGAAGACACATGGCATTCACGCGGGTGACATTGAGACCTCGCTGATGCTGAGTTTTCGCCCCGACCTCGTGCGCCTCGACGACGCGGCCGACTTCACGCCGGCGAGCATCGCCATCGAAAGCGATTTCAACTGGCTGCGCGTCGGCCGCCCGACCGGCTTTGGCTGGATGAGCCAGGATCTGTCGGAATCCGGCGCGATGGGCGATGCGCTGGCAGCCACTGCCGGCAAGGGCGAAGCCTGCGCCGATTATGGCGCGACCGCCTTCGTCGAGCTTTTGCAGGATATCGAAGGGTTCGACCTTTCGCGGCTGAAACCGGGCCCGCGCGGTTGAACAAACTTCAGTCTGCGTCGGGGCCGGCCGGCAGCGCTTTCTCGAAACGCAAGGCGTCCGCGCCATCCTCGTAGAAATCCTCGATGCGGCCAAAAAGGCGGTAGCCGTTCTTCTCGTAGAGCGCGATGGCCCCGGCGTTGTCGGTGCGCACCTCGAGCCGCATGAAGGCGGCGCCATGCGCCCGCGCGGCGTTCTCGCTGGAGCGGAGCAGAAACCGGCCAAGGCCGCGGCCATGCTCCGCGGGATCGAGCGCGAGCGAATACAGCCGCGCGCGTTTTGATCCTTTACGGAAGGCGACGAGGCTGTAGCCGAGGACGTGATCCTGCAACGCCAGCGCCAGCACCAAAGCCGTGTCGGAGGCGAGGAAATAGCGCAGGCTGCGGCGGGACAGCCGGTCGCCATCGAAAACGGCGTATTCGATCGACTCGATGGCAGGCAGATCCGCCGCCGTCGCCGGCCGGACGATCATCCTTCAGGTCCCCCAGGGCTCTCCGCGAGCCTACTCGGCGCGCCAGGGATAAGTCCATGTCTCGGTCAGAGCCCGCGCGCCCGTACGCAGAAAGGCGCGAAGATCGGTCGATTGGCCGGCGTCGAGCTGGACGTCGACCGCCGCCCGAAAGCCTTTGACATGGGGGTTCGGCACGAGAAATGAGCGCAGGATCTTGCCCTGGCTCGCCGAGGGAACGACCTCGACGAGTGATGGATCGAGGGCGAAATAGGGCAGCTCGCCGCCGCCGAAATCGATGATGAAGCGCCGCGATCCCGGCGCTACGGGTTCGACCGAGCCAAGCGCCGCCGCCGTCGTCTGATATGTGTTGATCGCCCGGCCGTTCGGCGAAAGCCGCGTCAGATTGAGGCTCGCGGTCAGGCGATAGGCGTAGTTGAAAGGCCGGTTCGGCTCCGGCGAGTCCTTCGGCGCGAAGGAGGCGACGATGTTGTCGTTCGTCTCGTTCGGCGTCGGCAATTCGACGAGGTCGACATGGCCTTCGCCCCAGCTGTCGCGGGGCTCGACGAAATAGCTCGGCCGCAGTTCATAGGCGAGGTCGAGATCCTGATAATGTTCGAAGTCGCGGTCGCGCTGAAGCAGGCCGAACCCCTTGACGTCACGATCGAAAAAGGATGACATTTCCGGCTTCGCCGGATTGCGCAATGGCCGCCAGATCCATTCTCCCGTGCCGGAATGGATGATCAGCCCGTCCGAATCATGCAGTTCGGGACGGAAATCATTGTTGAAGCGGTGATCGTTCTCGCCAAGAAAATACATGGATGACATTGGGGCGAGTCCGAATTTGACGCCCGCCTTGCGCGGAAACAGCGTCGCCGAGACTTCGATCGCGGTCTCGACGCCGGGAAAGACATCGAACCTGTAGGCTCCTGTGGTCGAAGGGCTGTCGATCAGGCCGTAGATCGTCGCCCGGTCCGCGCCCGGCTCCGGCGTATCGATCCAGAATTCGCGAAAGAAGGGGAATTCCTCCTGTTCTGTTCCGGCGTCGATGGCGAGCGCCCGCGCGGACATGCCGTAGCGTTGGTCGCGGCCGAGGAAACGGAAATAGCTCGCGCCCAGAAAGGCGATCACCTCGTCGAAAACCTTCGGCGAGTTCTCGGGATAATGCAGGCGGAAGCCGGCGAAGCCGAGATTGACCGGAAGCGCCTTCTCCGGCCTGGTGCGGCCGTAGTCGAACAAATTCGTCGTGAAGGGAATTGGCGTCGGAATGCCGTCCCTGATGATGTTGATCGTCACCGGCCGCTTGAAGAGATGGCCAAGGTGGAACAGCTGCAGCCGGAACTGACTGCCGCCCGCGGCGAAAATGGCCTTGTCCGGCCGGAATCTGATATCGCGCCATGCGTCGAAATCGAGCTTGTTCAGGGTATCGGGCAGCGGCGCGATCGCTGCGTCAAAAGGGGCGGTGGCGAGATCGCGCGCACGGCGCACGACATCCTCGAAATCGAACTTTGCGGGCGCAGGCGGCTGCGCTGGCTGCGCTGTCGCCGACGCGGCGAGTTTCAAGGGCGCGGCGATGGCGCCGGACATGACAAGGCATTTGACGAGCGTGCGGCGGTTCAGATCGTTCATCGGGGGTTCTGGAATTGAGAGGGCGCCGAACGTGAGGCGGGAAGCTTGGCGGGCAGCTTGTTTTTTATGGGGTAATGACCTTTTTTGACGGCGGCAAGGCGGAGAAAGCATTTTCGAGCGAAACGGGCCTTGGCTTCGCGAACAACCAGCCAACGCGCCGGGCCGCGCATTTTTTTTCAAAAAAATGCTTGTGTTCCGGGCGAATCGCCCTATTTCTGCCCTTGCCCAATTTCGCACGTGCCTGTGGTCGTGTGTCGGTTTGGCGGGGATCCGGACAAGAGGCCGGTTAACCGCCTGTTAAGGGCCGACAGCCGGAGGCGAACCGGCGAACCCCGCCAAACGGGGGACGCGACTTAAAGCAACGACGGACCGGGCTTTTTCGTCTCTGCCAGCCTCCAAAGCTGGCTTACCGAAGAGGCTAGTCTATCTTGCCGGGCGTGCGGAGGGGAATTTCCCACTCCAAGCGAAGGCCATGAACATATTGGACGGCGTTATTGCGCCTTGTCCGGTGTGCGCGTGTCCAACGGCGCAGCATCAGACCGGATGCGATCCGCGAGGCTTTGTCTCGTGGGCTCGCGGCCAGTCGCGATTGGCGAGTTGATGGAATCCGTCGCGTCTCCAAAGCGCGGCGGGGCCCAGGCATCGCCCTTCACCCCGAAGCTTGTTCGTTTCGGCGCGGGAGACCCGCGCCCTTCGAAGGGATGCCGCGATGACCGATCGTATTCTGGAGTTCCTCCGCAACCGCCGCGAAGACGGGCCGTGCCTCGTCCTCGATCTCGATGTCGTGCGCGACAATTATATGTCCTTCGCCAGCGCGATGCCGGACACCCGCATCTTCTATGCGGTGAAGGCCAATCCCGATCCGCGCGTTCTGGCGCTGCTCGCCGATCTCGGCTCCTGTTTCGACGCGGCTTCGGTCGCGGAGATCGAGATGGCGCTGGCGGCGGGCGCGACGGCGGAGCGCATCAGCTATGGCAACACGATCAAGAAGGAGCGCGACATCGCGCGCGCCTTCGCGCTCGGCGTTCGGCTGTTCGCCGTCGATTGCGTGGCCGAGGTTGAGAAAGTCGCGCGCGCCGCGCCCGGCTCGAAAGTCTTCTGCCGCCTGCTTTGCGACGGCGCCGGCGCCGAATGGCCGCTGTCTCGCAAGTTCGGTTGCGACGTCGAACTCGCGCCGCGCGTGCTTGAGCATGCGCATCGGCTGGGCCTGCTTGCGCATGGCCTGTCCTTCCATGTCGGATCGCAGCAGCGCAATCCCGCCATGTGGGACGGCGCGCTGAAGGCCGCCGCGACGATCTTCCGCGACCTCGCGGACCGCGGCATAGCCTTGCAGATGGTCAATCTCGGCGGCGGATTTCCGACGCGCTATCTGAAGCGTGTTCCGGCCGTCAAAGCCTATGCGCAATCGATCATGGGGTCGCTGCACAAGCATTTCGGCAATCATATTCCTGAGACGATCATCGAGCCCGGCCGCGGCATGGTTGGCAACGCCGGCGTCATCGAGGCTGAGGTTGTGCTGATTTCACGGAAGTCTGACGACGATCCGGTGAAGTGGGTTTATCTCGACATCGGCAAATTCAATGGTCTCGCCGAGACGATGGACGAGATGATCCGTTATCCGATCCGCACGGCGTTCGACGGCGATGAGACGGAGCCTTGCGTCCTCGCCGGGCCGAGCTGCGATTCGGTCGACGTCCTGTACGAGAAGGATCCCTATCACCTTCCCGTCAGTCTGGAGATCGGCGCGAAAGTGCTGATCGAGGGAACAGGCGCCTATACGACGACCTATTCCACCGTCGGCTTCAACGGCTTCCCGCCGCTCAAATCCTACGTGATCTGAGCCAGCCGCTTCACCATTCCTTGTCCCGTACGGCCGGCGGGCGCTCATTCTTCGAGCGCTCGCGCGGTGCGAGGGTCGTCGCGCATCCCGGCACGGCCGGCGGAGGCTCAGATGACCTTGATCCAGAACGATTTTCGCCAGAATGATTTTCGCACAGACGTCGTCGCCTCCGGCGCCGGCGTCGTCAGTGAACCGGAAATCTTCATCGCCGATGAGGCGCCGCAGGATTTCTTCGCGCGCGAGGCGCTGCTCAACGCCGCCTTCGGTCCGGCCCGGTTCGGGAAGACAGCGGAGCGGCTGCGCGAAGGGCGTCTGCCGGCCGAAGGGTTGGCGCTCGTCATGAAACACGGGTCTTCGCTGATGGGCACGGTGCGGCTTTGGCACGTTGATGCCGGAGGCGCCGACGCCTTGATGCTGGGTCCGCTGGCCATAGCCAAGCCCTATCGCTCGCGCGGATTTGGCCGCAGGATGATGGCCGAGGCTCTGTTTCGCGCTTTCGCCGCCGGACATGGGGCCGTGCTGCTCGTCGGCGACGCGCCCTATTACGAGGCGTTCGGCTTTTCGCGCCGCTTAACGCGCGGCCTCGTGCTGCCGGGTCCCGTCGATGAGGCGCGCTTTCTCGGCCTCGAACTCGCCGCCGGCGCCTTGGAGGGCGCCAAAGGGCTCGTCCAGGCCACGGGACGCCTTGCCCCCGGCGCATTGCTCGAGGCTGCCTGAGCGCGCGGTCATCAGGACGACATGCGGCCGTGCTGAAAAACAGCTTTTGGACGCAGCAAACCCGCGTAGATACATTGAATCCACGTCAAGAAGTCGCCCGCCCCTTCAAGGGGCGGGTGTTTCCGCGCCTCAGCGCGACAACCCGTCACTCGTTTCCTGGGAGATAAATGAATGTCGCAATGGCCCGTGCATGGCGCAATTACTGGTCCGATCGTCCTCATCGGCTTCGGTTCGATCGGACGTGGGATATTGCCCCTCCTCGAGCGCCATTTCACCTTCGACAAGTCGCGCTTCACCGTCATCGATCCGCAGGACAAGGATCGCCATCTGCTTGACGAGCGCGGCATCGCTTTCGTCAAGGAAGCCGTCACGCGCGACAATTTCGTCGATCTCCTGAAGCCTCTCCTGACCAAGGGCGAGGGCCAGCCCTTCATCGTCAATCTCTCCGTCGACGTCTCCTCGGTCGCCATCATGCGTCTCGCGCATGAGGTTGGCGCGCTTTACATCGACACCGTGGCCGAGCCCTGGGTTGGTTTCTATACCGACCCGCGCCTCACCCAGTCCGAGCGCTCCAACTACGCGCTGCGCGAGGCCGTCCTTGACCTGCGCCGCGCCGTTGGCCCCGGCCCCACCGCAATCTCTTGCTGCGGCGCCAATCCCGGCATGGTGTCTTGGTTCGTCAAGCAGGCGCTGCTCAATGTCGCCGCCGATTGCGGCGTCGACGCCGGCGCGCCGAAGACGCGCGAGGATTGGGCGGCGCTCGCCCGCAAGACCGGCATCGCCGGCATCCACATCGCCGAGCGCGACACGCAGCGGGCGCGCACGCCAAAGCCGATGGGCGTTTTCGTCAACACCTGGTCGGTCGAGGGCTTCATCTCGGAAGGGCTGCAGCCGGCCGAACTTGGCTGGGGGACGCATGAAAAGCATTTGCCGCCGGAAGGCAAAAGGCACGCCTTTGGTCCCGATTGCGCGATCTATCTGATGCGCCCCGGCGCCGGCACGCGCGTGCGTTCTTGGACGCCGACGGCGCAGGCGCAGCACGGCTGGCTCATCACCCATAATGAGGCGATCTCCATCGCGGATTACTTCACCGTGCGCGAGTTCGGCGAGGTGGTTTACCGGCCAACCTGCCACTACGCCTATCGTCCGGCCGACGACGCCGTGCTGTCGCTCGATGAGATGGCCGGCGCGCAATGGAAGGCGCAGGAGGATTCGCACATTCTGGAGGAGGACGAGATCGTCGACGGCATCGACGAACTTGGCGTGCTGCTCTACGGCCACGCCAAAAACGCCTATTGGTACGGCTCGCAGCTCTCGATTGAAGAGACGCGCCGGATCGCCCCCTATCAGAATGCGACGGGCATGCAGGTCAGCTCCGCCGTTCTCGCCGGCATGGTCTGGGCGCTGGAGAACCCGCGCGCGGGCATCGTCGAGGCCGACGAACTCGATTTCCGCCGCTGCCTCGAAGTCCAGAGCCCCTATCTCGGGCCGGTCGTCGGTGAATACACCGACTGGACGCCGCTGAAGGATCGCGGCGTCCTGTTCGCCGAGGATCTCGATACGGAAAGCCCCTGGCAGTTCAAGAATGTGATCGTGCGCTAAGCGATTTGGCTCGGTCCGGCTGAGCTTGCTTGCTTTTTGCTTCGCCTGTCCCGGCTGGCGGCGCGGGTCCTAAAACTGACACGCGCGCGCCGCCTAGCTCCTGAATGGGGACAGCACATGAGCGTTTTAGCCGATTATTCCGCCGTTGGCCCGCGACTTGCCGCCTTGCTCGCCCAACGACAGGCTGATGTCGACAACGCCAAAGCCAAACGTTCCGCCGGTAGCTTGACCGGCGCCATTGGCGAGGCGACCCGGACGGCTGGATTTCGCGCCGCCTTGTTTCATCATTTCGCGACGACGGGCCGACCTGGCGTGATCGCCGAAATCGTCGGCGCCTCGCCGCTGAGCAAGGTGGCGCGCTCACGCCTCGACGTCAGGGATCTTGCGGAGGATTTCCGCGACGCTGGCGCGACCTGCGTTTCGGCCTGTCAGGATCGGCGCCTTTTTCGCGGCAGCCTCGCCGATTTCAAGTCGGCGAAGGCGGCCAATCTGCCGATCCTCGCCAATGACGTCGTCATCGATCAATATCAGATCCTCGAAGCCCGTCATGCCGGGGCGGACGCCGTCCTGCTGATCGTCGGCATTTTGGGGCGTCAGACGGGGGATTTTCTGGCGCGCGCCGAGTCGATCATGCTCGATTCGATTGTCGAAGTGCGCAACGAGATCGAGCTTGAGATCGCGATCGAGGCGGGAGCCAACCTGATCGGGGTCAACAATCGCGATCTTGAAACCCTCGAACTTGATCCCGGCGTTTGCGAAAGGCTCATTCCGCAAATCCCGCACGATCGCGTTCTCGTGGTTGGCGCGGGCGACGTCAGGTCGCTTGAGGATATCGACAAGATGAAGGCGCTTGGCGCCAAGGCCGTTCGCATTTCCGAGGCGCTGATGGAGGCGAGGGATCCCTACGAGACGCTTCACAAGGTGCTCGGCACGACCCCGCCCGAGGATCTTGAGGCGGAAGAAGGCTAACCGCCTATTCCGCCGCGAGCTTCATCGATCGCGTCTCGGCGCGGAACTGATCGAGCAGCAGCTGGCCTTCCGCCTTGGCCACTTCGAACGCGCGCAGCTTCACATGGCCAAAGCCGCGCACCTTTTCCGGCAGACCAGCCAGCGCGACGGCGAGGGCGTGGTTTTCGGGCATCAGCCGATCCGCGATTTCATTGAGCAGCTCTTCATAGTCCACAATCAGCTTGCGCTCGAGATAGCGTTCTTTCGTGTAGCCAAACACGTCGAACGGCGTCTCCCGCAACACTTTCAGCGGCGCGAGAAGCCTGAACACGCGCATCATCCAGGGGCCGAAGCTCGCCTTGAGCGCTTCACCCTTATCGTTCTTGCGCCGCAGGAACGGCGGGGCGAGATGAAATTCGAAGCGCAGCTCGCCGTCGAACGCCGCTTCTACCTGTTTGGCGAAGACCCCGTCCGAATAAAGCCGGGCGACTTCATATTCGTCCTTGATCGCCATCAGCCTGAAAAGGCCGCGCGCGGCGGTTGACGCCAGTTCCTCGCTTCCCGGCGTCCTGGCGCGCTCGGCCTCGCGAACGCGCTGCACGATGCGGACAAAACGGCTGGCGTAGGCGGCGTTATGATAATCGGTCAGGAACGCCGAACGGCGCTCGATAAGTTCATCGAGATTCTGTGCTTTTTCGGGCTTCGCCGGAGCGGGGCGAAGCTTGGCGACGATCGCGGCGACAGCGGCGGGATCGGCGGCGGCGCGGCGGCCCCAGAGGAAGGCGCGCCGGTTCATCTCGACCGCCTCGCCATTGAGTTCGATCGCGCGGAGGATCGAGGAATCGTCGAGGGGCAGAAGGCCCTGCTGCCAGGCGTGACCGAGCATGAACATATTGGCGGCGATCGAAGCGCCAAGCAGCGCATTCGCCATGGCGGTCGCGTCGATGAAGCGCCCGTTTTCGCCTGCAGCCTGCCCGATTGCGCGCTTGATGTCTTCGCCCGGCAGCGTGAAGTCCGCGTCGTGCGTGAATTCGCCCGGATAGACTTCGGCGGTGTTGACGAGGACGCCCGTGTCGCCCGCGCGGATCGATGCGCGAACCTGCGCCGAGCCCGCGACGACAAGATCGCAGCCTAGAATGAGGTTGGCCTCGCCGGCTGCGATGCGGATGGCGTGAATGTCGCTCGGATCGGCCGCGATCTTGACATGGCTCAGGACCGCGCCGCCCTTTTGGGCGAGGCCGGCCATGTCCATGGCGCCGCAGCCCTTGCCCTCGATATGGGCCGCCATGCTGAGAATGGCGCCGATGGTCACAACTCCCGTGCCGCCGACGCCGGCCACGAGAACGCCATAGGGCCGTGTCCCGATTTCGGCGATCTGCGGCCGCGGCGGATCTGGCAGGCCGGCGTCAGGCTGCGCCGGCGCCTTCTTCGGCCTTGCGCCGTGAACGGTCACGAAAGAGGGGCAAAAACCGTCGGCGCAGGAAAAATCCTTGTTGCAGCTCGATTGGTCAATCACCCGCTTGCGGCCGAATTTGGTCTCGACCGGCTGGATCGACACGCAATTCGACTGCACGCCGCAATCGCCGCAACCTTCGCAGACGCGTTCGTTGATGATGACGCGCTTGTCGGGATCTGGATATTCGCCGCGTTTGCGGCGGCGGCGTTTTTCCGTGGCGCAGGTCTGGTCATAGATGAGGACGGTGACGCCCGGCGTCGCCGCGAGGTCGCGCTGCAGTCGGTCGAGTTCGTGGCGGTCGTGGATCGTGAGGCCGGCCGGCCATTGCAGATCGGCGGGATATTTCTCCGGCTCATCCGTCACGACGACGACGCGGGCGACATTCTCGGCGGCGACCTGACGCGCGATCCGGTCGACGGAGAGGCCGCCTTCGAGGCGCTGGCCGCCGGTCATCGCGATCGCATCGTTGAACAGGATCTTGTAGGTGATGTGGAGCCCCGCCGTGACGGCGAAGCGCAGAGCCAGAACGCCGGAATGATTATAGGTGCCGTCGCCGAGGTTCTGGAAGATGTGCGGGCGCTTCGAGAAGGGCGCCTCGCCGACCCAGTTGGCGCCCTCGCCGCCCATCTGGGTAAAGCCTTCGGTGGCGCGATCCATCGACTGCGCCATGTAATGGCAGCCGATGCCGGCGAAGGCCCGCATCCCGTCCGGTACTTTCGTCGAGCTGTTGTGCGGACAGCCGGAACAGAAATAGGGCGTTCTCTGCCCAAATAACTCGCCGCCGGCGAGCGCGGCGCCCGCCTCGTCGAGCGCCTTCAGCCGCTGCTCCAGCTTCACGCTGGGATTGCCGCGCGCCAGCCGCCGCCCGATGGCGACGGCGATGGCGCTGGCGTCGAGAGCGCCGGCGGCGCGAAACAGCCACGCGCCGCTCTCATCCTTCTTGCCGATCACCATCGGCTGGCTCGGCGATCCGTAGAGCTGTTCGCGCAGTTGCGCTTCGATCAGCGAGCGCTTCTCCTCAACGACGATGATGAGATCGAGCCCCTGCGCGAACTCCCGCACGGCGACGGGCTCAAGCGGCCAGACGCAGCCGAGCTTCAGGATGCGCAGGCCAAGCGCGTTGGCGTCAGCCTCGTCGAGGCCAAGTTCGTCCAAGGCCTGCCGCACATCGAGATAGGACTTGCCCGCTGCGATGACGCCGATTCTTGCGTCGGGCCCGCCGGAGGTCATGATCCGGTTCAGCCGGTTGGCGCGCAGCCAGGCGAGCACGGCGTCCATCTTGTAGCTGTGCAGGCGTTTTTCCTGGTCGAGGACGGTGTCCCGCGCGCGAATATTGAGGCCGCCGGGAGGCATGGCGAAATCGGCGGGCGTCAGCGGAGGCGCGCGGTCGAGCGAAGCGTCGATCGAGGCGGTCGAATTCGACCGTATCCTTGAGGCATTTCAGGCCGACCCAGACGCCGGCGAAACGGCTCATCGCGAAGCCCAAAAGCCCAAAGTCGACGATTTCCTGCACGCCGGCCGGCGAGAGGATCGGCATCATCGCATCGATGAAATTGAATTCGGACTGATGCGCTGTGGTCGAGGATTCTGCGGTATGGTCGTCGCCCATCAGGGCGAGCACGCCGCCATGTTTCGACGAACCGGCGAGGTTGACGTGGCGGAACACATCGCCGCTGCGATCGACGCCGGGGCCCTTGCCGTACCAAAGCGCGAAAACGCCGTCAAAGCGGCCTTCGCCGCGCATTTCCGCCTGTTGCGAGCCCCAGACGGCCGTCGCGGCCAGATCCTCGTTGAGACCGGGCTGAAACAGGACGTCGTTGGCGTCGAAGACGTCTTTGGCGCGTATGAAATTATGATCGAGGCCGCCGAGCGGCGAACCGGGATAGCCGGAGATGAACCCCGCCGTATTCAGTCCCGCGCGCCGGTCAAGCGCCTTTTGCATGAGAAGGAGCCGCGCCACGGCCTGCGGGCCGGAAACATAGATCCGCTTTTTGGCGAGGTCATACTTATCGGAGAGGGAGACATCGGACAAAGAGCTGAATGTGCGGTCGAGCGTGCCTTTCACCACGTCCGCCATTGCTTTCTCTCCTGCCGGCGCTCCCGCCGGCTTTGCTGCCGCTCGACCGCCAGCCGCCCCCGGATGGGTCGAGCCGGCCCTGCCATTCCTGACAATCCGTATAGGACGGGACAGCCTGAATGCCAAGATTTCTAGAGCATCGCAGCACAAAGGGGCAGCGCAGCGCGCCGGAATCCGCCTGCGATGACGGCGTCTGAGGGAGTTTTCCACCGCGGACGCTCACCCGCGGCGAAGCTGAGGCCGGTTATTCAGCCGGCAGAGGCGTCTTGACGGCGGCGCGATAGACATAGTCGGGCTCGCCGAGGGCCTCCTCCGCGGCGGCGTGCTGCGCGATCGCGGCCACTTTTTCGTGATCTGGCGAGAGGTGGCAGACGGGATCCGCGGCGCAGGCGTCGCCGGTAAGGGCGAAGGCCTGGCAGCGGCAACCGCCGTAATCGATGTCCTTGCGGTCACAGGAGCGGCAGGGCTCTTTCATCCATTCCGTGCCGCGAAAAGCATTGAAGCCCGGCGAACGGAACCAGATGTCCTCCAGCGAATGATCGCGCACGTTCCAGAACTCGAGACCCGGAATACTCTCCGCCGCATGGCAGGGCAGGCCCTTGCCGGACGGCGTGACATTGAGGGTCCGCTTGGCCCAGCCGCCCATGCAGGCTTTGGGATAACGCGCGTGATAGTCGGGGACGACATGGTCGATGACGATGACGCCAGCGTAAGTTTCGCGCAGCGCCTCGACCTCGGCGATTGCGGCCGCCGCCTGCGCTTCTGTCGGCATCAGGGCGGCGCGATTGACGATGCCCCAGCCATAATATTGCGTGTGCGCGATCTCGACGCGCCTTGCGCCGAGCGCGACCGAAAGCCGCACCATCTCGCCGGCGCGGGCGACATTCGCGCGATGGATGACGGCGTTGACGGTCAGCGGCAAGCCAGCCTCAATAACCCATTTCGCGGCCGCCATCTTGCGCTGGAACGCACCCGGATAGCCGCAAATGCGGTCGCACGAGGCTGCTTCCGAATCCT
This sequence comes from uncultured Alphaproteobacteria bacterium, assembly GCA_963767805.1. GTDB lineage: Bacteria > Pseudomonadota > Alphaproteobacteria > Rhizobiales > Beijerinckiaceae > Methylocapsa. The sequence continues at coordinate 28,826 of CAVYFP010000006.1, forward strand.
GGACTGAAAGCTGGACATGATCGAGGCCAGCGTCGGCCAGCGCCTTCACGCGCTCCTCGGTCAGCCCGACTCCGGAGGTAATAAGATTGGTGTAGAGGCCGATTGACGCGCAATGGGCGACGATGTCCTGAAGGTCGCGTCGCGCGGCGGGCTCGCCGCCGGAAAGATGCGCATGCAGCACGCCGAGCGCGGCCGCCTCGGTGAAAACCCTGTTCCAGGTTTCCGTGTCGATTTCGCTCGTGCGGGATTCGAGTTCGAGCGGATTGGAGCAATAGGGGCAGCCGAGCGGGCAGCGATGGGTGAGTTCGGCGAGAAGCCCCACGGGGTTCGGCGTTTTGACAGGGGCGTTCATAGGTCCACCATCCGTTTGGCGGCGAGTCCATTGAGCAGCGCGCGCACGTCCTCGTCGAATTCTGGCGCGATCGGCCGCATAGGTCGCCGCCAGATCATCGACGATCGCTTCGATCGTCGCGGCGCCGTCGCAGCGCTGAAGGATCGCGACAGCGATGGCGTCAAGCTTGACGACTCGCTCCGGCGCCAGCAGCAGCCACTCGCCGCGCGTCTCGTCAAGTTTAAGCCTGACCCCGCGCGGCAGACGCGGGATCGCGCCGCTCGCCTGCGCCGTCTTGTTCACGCCGCCTCTCCGCGCGTGGCTGCGGCCGTCCCAGTTCGCCAACCGCCTGCGCCCATGCGCCGGGCGGAACGGAACGATCGACATAAGCGCTCCACAGGGCGTCGAGCTGCGACCACAGCACCGCGCATTTGAACTCAGCGCCTGGATGACGAGATCCTGGTCGGCGCGTGTCTTCGCGTGCGCGATGGCGTAGCCCAGGGCGAAATCGGCGTCGCGTTTGGCCTGCGGCGGGCGCTGCGAGAAATAGGCGAGGGTGTCTTTGCTGACGAAATCATAATGCGCCAGCATCCCGGCGACCCGCTCGCCGATGATGTTCGGCGAGAATAGCTCCGTAAGCGATGAGGCGACGGATTCGGTCGGGCTACGGGTGCGGCAGAACTCGACATAGGCGTCAACGGCGAAACGCGTGCCGGGCAGAATTCCTTCGGTCGAGACGACATAATCGCGCGAAAAGCCGAGGCTGTCGGTCAGCTTGAGCCAGCGCTCGATGCCGCCGTCGCCTTCACGAAGGCCGTCATGATCCTCGACGCGCTTGCGCCATTGG
>CAVYFP010000007.1:0-19689 GCA_963767805.1 uncultured Alphaproteobacteria bacterium
CACAAACAGCGCCTCGCCTCCCGCGGAGACGATGGCTTCGGCGGTCGCGCGCCCGCTCTCGCCATTGCGGTCGACGATGGCGACCTTTGCGCCCTCCTGCGCGAAAAGACGCGCTGAAGCTGCGCCCATTCCTGTCGCGCCGCCCGAAATGAGGGCGACTTTTCCGTTCAGGCGTCCGGCCATGACGTGTTTTCCCGCTGGTGATGTTTGCTGCGTAACGGCCCCGGGAGACGGTCTCCGCGGGGCCGGATAAGCTCGGCGTCAATTTCGGAAACGTCGAGGCTGGTTGGAGGCGGGTCCGCCGCGCTCAGATCTCCGCCGCCTCCTCGCCGACGGCGCGCTCCGCCTCAGCGATCTCACGCGCCCGGCGGGCGATCTCGTCGCCAATCGGCGGTCCCTTGAAGCGGCGCCGCTCGAAGCCGAACCAGACCACGGCGGTCAGGGCGAGGAAGGCGAGGGTGATCCAGAGCGCTGCGTCGTTGGGCGGCTGCACGCCGATCACGAAGATCAGGATCATGCTCAGGATCGACAGGACGGCGAAGACAGGAAACCAGGCGCCGATGTCCCACGGACCCATCTGCGTCCAGGTTCTGCGATAGGCGATCAGCCCGAGCGTGATCGGCACGGTGAAGCAGAGGAACAGGAAGATTACCGTCACCGACACGATCGTGGTGTAGAGCGGCGTATAGGCGGTGAACAACACCGCCAGAACGGCGCCGACCCAGATCGCCGCGACCGGCGTGCGGAAGCGGGGACTGACGGTTTTGAGGAGAGAGGACGCCGGCAGCCCGCCATCGCGCGCGAAGGCGAAGATCATGCGCGAGACTGAGGTGACGGTGGCGAGGCCGCACAAATATTGGGCGGCGAAGATGATCATATAGAGTGCGGCTTTAAGGCCGGGGGGCAGGACCTGGTCCGAAGTCCAGAAGAATACGTTGAAGCCCTGGGCCGCGGCCTTGTCCATGTCGGGGATCGCGAGGACGATGGCGCCGAGGAACAGCAGGCCGAAGAGGGCCGACCAGATCACCGAGCCGACCATCGCGCGCGGAACGCTGGCCGCCGCGTTGCGCGTCTCTTCCGAGGTGTGCGCCGAGGCGTCATAGCCGGTGATGGTGTAGATCGGCAGCAGCAGGCCGAGCAGGAACAGGAAAGGCACGTTGTCGGTCTGCGGCCAGGTTCCGGCGCCGGCGTCGCCGCTGTAGTTCTTGAACGTCCACAGGCGCGAGATATCGTAATGCTGGGCGAAGATCAGGAAAGCGATCGCCAGCGCGATGGCGCCGAAGAAGATCAGATAACCGCTGATGTCGGTCAGCACGCTGGTCAGTTTGATGCCAAGATGGTTGATCAGGGCCTGACTCGCCGTGATCAGGATCACGAAGCCGATCTGCTCGGGATAGGTTCCGCTGAGGCCAAGCCCCGGCCCGAAGGCGCCGAGGAAGAAGGTCCAGGTTCCGACATTGATGGCGCCGAGCACCGTGACGAGCCCGATCAGGTTCAGCCAGGCGGTGAGCCAGCCCCAGCCGCGATTGCCGAGAATCGAGCCCCAGTGATAGAGGCCGCCTGCGGTCGGATAGGCCGAGGCGATCTGCGCCATGGCCACGGCGAACACGCCGGAGACGAAACAGCCGAGCGGCCAGCCGATGCCGATCGAAGCGCCGCCGACGCCGCTAATTCCCTGCGCAAGGGAGTTGATGCCGCCCGACAAGATGCAGATAATCGAAAAGCTGATGGCGAAATTGGAGAAGCGGCTCATGCGCCGCTCCAACTCCTGAGCATAGCCCATGCCGTGGAGGACCTTGATGTCGTTGTGTTTTTCGACGTCCGTATAGGATTGGGCCGATGAACCTTGCTGATCTTGCGCCATCTGTTCCCCTCTTCATTGGCATCGTCTCGCCTTCTCTGCGCGGCAATCAGCGGTTGCGCCGGGCGCCAGAGTGGCGGCGTTTGAATGGATGGTGCGGATCATGTCCGCCGCGGCCAATATCCCAAACGGGCTACCGCGCTCGGCGCGGCGTGTTCGAGAGCGCATGCGCTTCGTCCCAAATCGCCTCAGCTGGGCACAAAATTTGCTTCTTTTGCTTCGCACCTGCGGAGATCGCTTATGGCGGATGAGCGGCCTGTGGCCGAGCCCGACCTGTTCAGGCGCGCGACACATTGGTATCGCGACGCCGCCGACCTCATGGCGCGCGTGGGAACGCCCGAGCTTCCGCGCGCGCTCGACGATGCGCTGCGCCGCCTCATCGACGTCGATCTCACCATTTGCTTCGCTTATCCGAGCGAATCTGCGCCCATCTTCCTGCATAATGGGCTGCGGGGACGGCCGGGGCAGGCTCTGCAGAATTATCTCGACGGGGCCTATCTGCTCGATCCGTTCTATACGGCCTGCTCAATTCGCACGCCGCAGGGTCTGCACCGGATGCGCGAATTCGCGCCGGATGGATTCTTCGAGGGGGAATACGTCAATTCATGGGAGGTGCATCCCTGCATCTCGATGGAGTCCGGCTCATTGTCCGAAGAAATCGGCTATATGGTCGAGCTATCAGACGAGACCAGAGCGGTATTCTCGCTGATGCGGGCCAATGGCAGCCCGCCCTTCAGCGCCAGCGAGTTCGAACTGCTCGAGTATGTCGAGCCTGTCGTCAGCGAGGTCATCCGGCGCCACTGGGGCAAGGTCGCGCGGCCAAACGGCCGCGGCGTCGGCGCTATCGGCGAAATGATGGAGATCGCCTTCGAGCGCTTCGGCGCGGGCGCGCTGTCGCGCCGCGAGCAGCTTATCGCCCAGATGATCCTGCGCGGCCACTCGACCTGCTCCATTTCCGCCAATCTCGGCATTGCGGAGGGGACGGTGCGCAATCATCGCAAGAGCATCTACGCAAAACTCGGGATTGGCAGCCAGCAGCAGCTTTTCTCGCGTTTCATGAGCCATGTGCTGGCGTGAGACGAGATCCGTCCGCAAGACCCGCAATTCGCCCCAATCGCCCGCCAGAGGGTAAGCTTCACGGCACGCAGCGATTCGGATTCCGCCCATGCGCTTCAGACTGTCTTCGCCGGGCTTTCCGGCCTTTCTTGTCTCCCTGATCCTTGCGGGGGTCGCGATCGCGACGCTCTATACGCAGGTTCCGGTCGTCGGCCATTATGTCGCGACGCATCGCTTCTGGGTGCTGGCCGCGGCCTATGCGGTTCTCTTTCTCGGTGTGGTCGTGGACGGGCTTTAGATCGCTTGCGCGGGGCTGCCCGCCTACAGCGCCGCCCTTTCATCGAAGTGGGATTCGCCCCATATTGGGACAATGTCCAAACCGCCCCATCCGCCCGCCGCGGCGAAAAAACCCAAGACGCCGCGCTCGAAGGCTTCGCGGCCCGACGTCCATCCATTGGGCGAACATCTGGCCGCCCTGCTGAACCCCGCGCTGAACCAGCGCGCCGCCAGCTTTCCCGGCAATTCCAGCGGTTCCACCAACAGTCCCAGCGGTTTTTCCGAGGCCCCGGCCGCCTTCGACGCCGGTCCCGCCTCGCGCATCGATGCGAAACTCGCCGACGCGCTCGGCCTTGACGGTTCCCGAAAGGGCGACGCGCTCTCCGCGCCGCTGTTTCAGCCGCCGGGCGTCATTGGCGTTCAGGCCACCGTCAATTCGCTGAAGGACCTGCTGGAGCGCGGCGATCCGAACCTGCGCGCCAAAAAGCCCTGGACGCCGCATCGCCCGCTGCGCCCCGACAAGAGCGAGGGCGGCGTCCCGTTCAAAATCACATCCGAGTTCGAGCCGAAGGGCGACCAGCCCGCCGCCATCGACGAACTGGTCAAGGGCGTCAATGCGCATGAGCGCGATCAGGTGCTGCTCGGCGTCACCGGTTCGGGCAAGACCTTCACCATGGCGCAGGTGATCGAGCGGACCAATCGTCCGGCCCTCGTGCTCGCGCCCAACAAGACGCTGGCGGCGCAGCTCTATGGCGAGTTCAAGAGCTTCTTTCCCGATAACGCCGTCGAATATTTCGTTTCCTATTATGATTACTACCAGCCCGAAGCCTATGTGCCGCGCTCGGACACCTATATCGAGAAGGAAAGCTCGATCAACGAGCAGATCGACCGCATGCGCCACGCAGCGACCCGCGCGCTGCTGGAACGCGACGACGTCATCATCGTCGCCTCGGTCTCCTGCATCTACGGCATAGGCTCGGTCGAAACCTACACGGCGATGACCTTTTCCGTGAAGGCCGGGGAGCGCATCGACCAGCGCCAGCTCATCGCCGATCTCGTCGCGCTGCAATACAAGCGCTCGGCCGGCGATTTCTCGCGCGGCGTCTTTCGCGTGCGCGGCGATACGATCGACCTGTTCCCGGCCCATTATGAAGACCGCGCCTGGCGCATCAATTTCTTCGGCAATTCGATCGAGACGATTTCCGAATTCGATCCGCTGACCGGCAAGAAGACGCAGGACCTCGAATTCGTAAAAATCTACGCCAATTCCCACTATGTGACGCCGCGTCCGACGCTGCTGCAATCGATCAAGGGCATCAAGGAGGAGCTGAAGCAGCGCCTCGGCGAACTCTACGCCGGCGGGCGCCTGCTTGAGGCGCAGCGGCTGGAGCAGCGCACTTTGTTCGATCTCGAAATGCTGGAGGCGACGGGCTCCTGCGCCGGCATCGAGAATTATTCGCGCTATCTGACCGGCCGGCGTCCGGGCGAGCCGCCGCCGACGCTCTTTGAATATCTGCCCGACAATGCGCTGGTCTTCGCCGACGAGTCGCATGTCACCGTGCCGCAGATTGGCGGCATGTATCGCGGCGATTTTCGACGCAAAGCAACCTTGGCCGAATATGGCTTTCGCCTGCCGTCCTGCCTCGACAACAGGCCGCTGCGCTTCGAGGAATGGGAGGCGATGCGCCCGCAGACGGTGCATGTCTCGGCGACGCCGGGAAGCTGGGAGATGGAGCGCACCGGCGGCGTTTTCGTCGAGCAGGTCATTCGCCCGACCGGCCTCATCGATCCGCCGGTCGAAATCCGCCCGGCGCGCTCGCAGGTCGACGATCTGCTCGGCGAAGTGCGCGAGGTCGCCCTCAAGGGCTATCGCAGCCTCGTCACCGTGTTGACCAAGCGCATGGCCGAGGACCTCACCGAATATCTGCATGAACATGGCGTGCGCGTGCGCTACATGCATTCCGACATCGACACGATCGAGCGCATCGAGATCATCCGCGATCTGCGCCTCGGCGCCTTCGATGCGCTGGTCGGCATCAACCTGTTGCGCGAGGGGCTCGACATTCCCGAATGCGCGCTCGTCGCCATTCTCGACGCCGACAAGGAAGGGTTTTTGCGCAGCGAAACCTCGCTGGTGCAGACCATCGGCCGCGCCGCGCGCAATGTCGACGGCAGGGTCATTCTCTACGCCGATCAGATCACCGGCTCGATGAACCGGGCCATCGCCGAAACCAACAGGCGGCGCGAGAAGCAGGTCGCCTACAACACCGAACATGGCATCACGCCGGAATCGATCAAGCGCGGCATTCAGGACATTCTGGGCTCGGTCTATGAGCAGGATCATGTCACGGTCGATGCGGGCTTTGCGGCGGCGGGCGGGCTGGTCGGGCATAATTTCAAGGCGACCGTCGCCGATCTCGAAAAGCGCATGCGCGCCGCCGCCGCCGATCTCGATTTCGAAACCGCCGCACGTTTGCGCGACGAATTGAAACGCCTGCAGGCGGTCGAGCTTGCTATCGCCGACGATCCGCTCGCCAGCCAGCGCGAGGTCGAGTCCGAAGCCGGCGCCTACAAGGGCGCGCGCAAATATGGCCAAGCAGCTAACTTGCCCGCCAACCTACCCGCCAACCGGCCGCACAAGCCGACCGACGACGAGATGGGCCCGCATAATTTTGGGGGAGGGGAAGCGAAGCCAAGGGCGGGCGCAAGGCCGGCGCCCCGCAGCGCGGCGGGGAAGGGGGGAACAAGGGCGTTCAAGGGGAAGTCGAGGTGAGGGGGCTGGCCGGAATGGTGTTGGACGTTTCATAATGGCGCCTTACGCGCTCTTCTGCAGGGCTATCTGATCAAATCAAGCATTGGAAAATTTGGCGTAAGTCCGTCGAACTGATCGAAGTCAGAACCGTTAATATCCATTGAACCTCGCCAGTAATGCACTCCGCGATGGCCAAACTCGTCTGCATCACCAAGCTTCGCTATACCGACCGGCTGGAACCTTGAACCAGCGAAAGAGCCGTATTGTATATTCCCACCGACGCTCGCAACAGAAGGATCATCTATGACCCGTTGGAGCACTTCGATTATTTCGCGTTCCCCCGCTACCTCTGGCATCAAGGAACGCGCAGACGTTTCGCCGCTGCCGAAAATCTCTATATCTGCATCTTTGGTCAGCACTTCGTACATGCGCCTTTGGTTATGTTCGTCGGTTTCCATGCGGAAAGCGCGAAGCTTGTTCTGCACCGCGCAGTAACCGCCGAACACGATGCAGGTGCGGCCTTGGCCGCAGATTGTTGCGCACAGGTCTCGCGAGATTATCCCATATCCGCGGAACACATAATCCGCGATCTTGTCCATCCCGTAGGCGTGATCGTCAAAGATCGGAATGGCTTGCATGCTGAACAGGACCTCCGCCAGCGCTTCCTTGACCATCAGAGCGCCAATTGCGGACCCGGCGAACGCCATTCCCAAGTCGCCCGATAAGATTAAGGAGCGGTCGCTACCGGGCTCATCCGGTCCGTAGATGTTGAACGGGATGCGAACGACCTTGATGCCGAAGTCGCTCGTTCCCGCACTGCCGAACGATAGTCGAGAATCGGAGACAAACTTGATGTTCGATCCATCCCGCCAGACGATGCACAATGTCATGTTCTCAGCCCGCTTCGTCCATGGTTAGAGCGATCGACATCTTACGCCTTTGTGTAAGCTTCCCGACCTGAAAAACCAAGAATTTTGCAGCTCTTTGAGGCGCAAGAAGCGCGCGATCTGAACGCGCTATCAAGCTTCATGATTATGCTTTAGGGGGAGAGGCGTGCTCGTCAAAACACTCGGACGAGGCTTTCCGCTACCAATCTAACTTGCGGCGATGACAAATCAAATAGGGGGACATTTCCAATGCCAGTTTCCTCTGAAACTGCGGATAATAGCGACAAGCTCGGAGCATTTCCTTTTGTCGTCGCTGGGCTGTCGTACATTCCGTTGATCGGTGTGTTATTTGGCGTTGTCACAATAATATGGGGGCTCAGCACCAAACGACGCGGTGGCAGGAAGCTCGCGTTCGTTGGAGCGGGCGGTATCTGCCTCTCAGTGGTTCTTTATGGGAGTCTATTTTATTTGGGGTTTGTACAGCGTGGAGGAGTTTATGACAATCTTCGTGCTAAGATGGCGCAAAGTAACCTGAACTCCCTCGTTGAGAACGTCGAATTTTATCAACTCGCGCGCGGACAATATCCAGAGACACTTGAAGAGCTGAAGAGTAGTTTCCCAAAAAACTCTGCTCAAGCCCTGAACATCATCGACCCCAGGGCTCTCGATGCCAAAACGACCAGTCGATATTTTTTCTACAAAAAGGTTGATGCGGACCATTATTACCTGCGCGGGGTTGCGCCGGACGGCAAGCCATTCTCGCCCGGCGCTCTTGTGCCACAGGTTACAACGTCTGCGAACCTCGGGCTGTTGATCGCTCCCCCTCAGAACCCGTCACCCGACGCTCTGTGAGTTGACTAAGGAAACGCATGGCGGACGCCAGAGTGCAAATCTCAAGAATTTTTCTCAGCAAAGCCTATCCCATAAAACCAGTTGCTTAAACCGTGCGGAAGTCAGGTGCGAATGTGGAGCGCGATAGGGCGTCCACCCTCATGCCCGGTCCCCGGATCAAGTCCGGGGATGATCCGGGGCATCCAAGGGCCGATGCCGGGAGTCTGGATGGCCGGGTCAGGCCCACGGCTGTCCGGTTCGATTTTGGTGGTCGGGGCGCACGGCATTGATTCTTCATTGTTCGAATCGGTTGGCGACGGGTTCGGACACGAGAAGGAAGCAACGCCGTGCGGCATCAAAAAATAGCGTATTCCATTCCATCACGAAGCATATTCCATGGGGCGCCTTCGACCGGCTTGTTGAAAAGCACGGGGCCGACGCGCGCGTGCGCAAGCTGACGACCAGGACCCAGCTTCTGGCCTTGCTCTATGGCCAGCTGGCCGGGGCCGAGAGCTTGCGCGATATCGTCGGCGCGTTCGAAAGCCATGCGTCCCGGCTCTATCATCTGGGCGCAGGCAAAGCGTCGCGCTCGACCCTGTCGGACGCCAACAGCCTTCGCTCTCCGGACGTGTTCGCCGGGCTTTTCAGCCGCCTCGTCGCCCAGGCGCTGCCGGGCTTTCGCAAGGCGATGCGCGAGAGCGTGCATCTCATCGAATTCGACCAGTTTCCGGCTGAGCGCGCTTTGCGCCGGCTGGGCCGGCTTTTCGGCCAAAGCCTGCGGCGCGAAGCTGCATGTCGTCTATGATCCGGACGCCGATTATCCGCTCTACGCCGCGCTGAGCGGCCCGCGGGTCAACGACATCACGGCGGCGAAGCAAATGCCGATCGACCCGGCGGCGACCTGTGTGTTCGATCTCGGCTATTATGATTATGGCTGGTGGGCGCAGCTCGACGCCGCCGGATGCCGCATCGTCACGCGGCTGAAGGCCAATGCGAAGCTGTCGAATGTGGTTGAAAACGCCATTGCCGAGGGGAGCTGCGTCCTCAGCGACAGGATCGGGCTTCTGCCGCAACGTCTCGCCGCAAGCCGGTGCAATCCCTTCGCCGATCCGGTGCGCGAAATCAGGGTGCGCATCGAAACCGGCAAAGTCCTGCGCATCCTCTGCAACGATCTCGACGCGCCGGCCGACGAGATCGCCGCCCTCTACAAGCGGCGCTGGCGCATCGATCTGTTCTTCCGCTGGGTCAAGCAGACCTTGAAAATCAAGCATTTCCTCGGACGCAGCGAGAATGCCGTGCGCATCCAGCTCGCCGTCGCCCTTATCGCTTTCGCGCTGCTGCGTCTTGCGCATCACGCACAGAAAGCCGTGCCGGGCCTTCTCGCCTTCGCCCGGCTCGTGCGCGCCAACCTCATGCTCCGCCGCAGCATCGACCGCCTGCGCGAGATCGACCCGATACCCCCTCAATGCGCCAACCAGCTAGTCTTGAGTTTCATGCCATGCTGAACCGGACAGCCGTGGCTCAGGGCCGGGCATGACGTCTCCTGCGATTTTGTCTAACATTTCAAGGAATCGGAGTCTCCGAATGCCGCGCCGAACTGACCGAACCAAAAGCCCCGCGCCGGCGCAGAAGCGCATGGCGAATTATCGCCAGAGGATGCGCGCGGCCTGTTGCGGCCCTTCCAAATCTGGGTCCCAGACAGCCGCACTCCTGACTTCGCCGAGAAGTGCCGCCGGCAGGCGCGCGCCGTCGCCGCCAGCGATCCGGCGCGCGATGAAATCATGCGGTTTGTCGTCGGCGTCTATCAATGGCCGGAGCCCTGACGCGGCGCGGCCAGTTCGTCATCATCGCGACGCCGCGCGATTACGGCAGGAAGCCTTAATCAACGCGCATAGCTGTCTTTAACCAAATTTAACAGCGCCTTTGACGGAGCCACGGATTTCAAGTCTTCGACCCTACCTTGGCCGTAAATTTTGAGCGCTCTCTTGAACGCAGAGCGAAACGCCCGGTCCATTGTTCGCGGCAGTAGTAATCAAGGCCTGGGTGTTAGAAGACAAGGTAATAGTTGTCATGGTTGGCTATCCTTCGCCTTGAAAGTTGCCATAAGCTGACGCATGCCCGCCGCGATGTCCGGAATGATGTCGAGTTGGTCAAGAGTTGAAAAAAATTGGACTGAGTGGCCATCATCCAACGTAAAAGTGCTTGTACAGATGGCCGTGCGCCGGTCTGAATCTGCAAATATACCGCAATCCGAATTCTATGAAATGGCTGCCGTCGTCCTTTGTATAAAGCTCGGTCACCCCAAATTTGTATAGGTGATAACCAAAGGGTCCCATTTCGGAATGTACGTTTGAGAGCCCCTTTAAGAGGTTCTCGACCCCTATCCGTGGGTCTACGCCGACGCCTAATCGAAACTCGATAGATCTACAGCCCGCCTGTTGGCCTTGAAGAATTGAGCCAAAGCATTCACGCGTCTCCTCGGTCAAGGGTTTGAATGCGGCAATTGGGTAGCCGGGAATCGTGACCTTAATCGTTGGGATTGGCATATAGGTCAGGAAATTGCGGGGAATACGATACGTCGAAGACCCCACTTCGACGGTGACAGCTGTCGTATCAATCGAAGGCTGCGGCCGAAGGCTCTGCGACTTTTCCCAAATCTCTCGATATGCGGGGGAGTTCTTGAAGTCGCCAGCCTCGGCTGCATGCACGAGAGCAAACAGGAAAACAAAATGGAGTGCGCGGAAGAGGGCATCCGTCAAACGGCCAAGAAAATCAGTAACAACTGTCTTCTGGCTGCCACCTCACACCCGCATAGGCATCAGCACGTAGAGCGCACTCGCCCCTTCGCGGTCCTGCACCAGTGTCGGCGAGCCGGGATCGGCGAGTTTGAAGAGGGCCGTGTCGCCGTCGAGCTGCTCCGTTATGTCGAGCAGATAGCGGGCGTTGAAGCCGATATCCATGGGCGCGGCGTCATAATCGACGTCCAGTTCCTCCTGCGCCGAGCCTGAATCGGGGTTGGTCACGGAGAGCGTCAGCTTGCCGTCCGCCACCGCGAGTTTTACGGCGCGGCCGCGCTCCGACGAAATGGTCGAGACGCGATCGACGGCGGCGGCGAAGGGGATGCGGTCGACGGTCAGGAACTTGTCATTGCCGGACGGGATGACGCGCACATAATCGGGAAAGGTGCCGTCGATCAGCTTCGAGGTCAGCACCACATCGCCAAAGGTGAAGCGGATTTTGGTCGGCGAGAGTTCGATGCGGATTTCGGCGCTGAGATCCTCGACGAGCTTTTGCACTTCCGCCACGGCCTTGCGCGGCACGATCACGCCCGGCATGCCATTGGCGCCCTTCGGCGCCGGGATTTCGACTCGCGCGAGCCTGTGGCCGTCGGTCGCCACCGCCCGCAGCACGGGCGCGCCCTCGACCTCGGTCGAATGCAGGAAGATGCCGTTGAGATAGTAGCGCGTCTCTTCATTGGAGATGGCGAATTGCGTCTTGTCGATGAGGCGCTTCAATTCGCCGGCGGGCAGCGCGAAATCATGGGTGAATTCGCCCGCCGCGAGATCGGGGAAATCGCTGTCCGGCAGGGTCTGCAGATTGAAGCGCGAGCGGCCCGAGCGCAGCTGCAATTGCCCCGTCTCGCCGGTCGTCTCCAGCGAGACCTGCGCGCCATCGGGCAGCTTGCGCACGATGTCATAGAGCGTATGGGCGGGCAGCGTCGTGCCGCCGGCGGAACCGACGTCGGCGGCGAGCTTTTCCGTCACTTCAAGATCGAGATCGGTCGCCTTGAGGAGCAACGCGCCGCCCTTCGCCTGAAGCAGCACGTTGGACAGGATCGGGATGGTGTTGCGGCGCTCCACCACGCGATGGACGTGGCCGAGCGACTTCAAAAGCGCCGCGCGTTCGAGAGTGACTTTCATGCGAGAGCGACTTTCATGCGAGAGCGACTTTCTTGGAAGTTCCAATCGGTTCGTCCGTGCGCAAGCCTGATCAGTCTCCCGCCGGGGGCGCAGACTTTGGCTCGGCTCAAGCGAAATCGCAAGGGAGCACAGCATATTCACCACCGAAATCAACGGGTAAATCGGCGCCCGCGCTGGGCGCCCGCCGGACGAGGCCCGCGACGCCTAAATTTTTAAGCATTTTGCCGCCAATTAGGGCCGCAGGAGCGCGGGAATTCAGGCGTCGCGGCTGGGCGGCGGCGCGCGGGAGAGTTTTCAGGTGGATCGAACGCCAGAGGGCAAGAAGGGGGGCGGCGCGCGGCGCGGCCGCCGCCGGCGCAACTCGGGTCTCGTCGCGGCGGCCTCCTGGTTCCTGACGGCGATGGTCTGGGCGAGCGTTGCAGGCGCGCTCGTCGTCGCGTTCTATGCGGCCAAACTGCCGCCGATCGACCTCCTCACCGTGCCGAAGCGCCCGCCCAATATCGCCATTCTCGCCGATGACGGCACGCTCCTCGCCAATCGCGGCGACACCGGCGGGGCGGCGATGCGCCTTGGCGACCTGCCGCCCTATCTGCCGAAGGCCTTCGTCGCCATCGAGGATCGCCGCTTCTATTCGCATTGGGGCATCGACCCCTGGGGCATCCTGCGGGCGCTGACGCGCAATGCGACCGGCGGCTCCATGCAGGGCGGCTCGACGCTGACGCAGCAGCTCGCCAAGAATCTGTTCCTGACGCAGGAGCGGACCCTGTCGCGCAAGATCGAGGAGGCGATCCTCGCCGTCTGGCTCGAGCATAAATTCACGAAAAACCAAATTCTGGAGCTTTACCTCAACCGCGTCTATTTCGGCTCGGGCGCCTATGGCGTCGAGGCGGCGGCGCAGAAATATTTCGGCCATGGCGCGCGCAACGTCACGCTGGCCGAGGCGGCGACCCTCGCCGGGCTCATGAAAGCCCCGACGAAACTGGCGCCGAACCATAATCCCGCCGGCGCGCGGGCGCGCGCGGGCGACGTGATCAATGCAATGGTCGAGGAAGGCTTCATCACGGCGGCGATGGGCAAAATCGCCCTGACCAATCCGGCCGAGGCCGTGCGCGGCGGCGCGGGTTCGGCCAATTACGCGGCCGACTATGTGATGGACGAACTCGACGATGCGGTCGGCGCCATCGACCAGGATATCGTGGTGGCGACGACGCTCAGCGCCGCCCTGCAGCTCGACGCGGAACAGGCGCTGACCGAGGAACTCGACCAGAAAGGCTCAAAATTCGGCGTCGGCCAGGGCGCGCTGGTCTCGATGGCCCCGGATGGCGCCATCAAGGCGCTGGTCGGCGGGCGCAGCTATGCGGAGAGCCAGTTCAACCGCGCGGTCGCGGCCAAGCGCCAGCCGGGCTCGGCCTTCAAGCCCTTCGTCTATCTCGCCGCGCTGGAACGGGGACTGACGCCAAACAGCGTGCGCGAGGATGCGCCGATCAATGTGAAGGGCTGGCAGCCGGAGAATTATTCGCATCAATATTTCGGGCCGGTCACGCTGACGCGGGCGCTCTCGCTCTCGCTCAACACGGTGGCGGTGCGGCTCGGCGTCGAGGTCGGCCCCAAGGCCGTGATCGCGACCGCCCACCGCCTCGGCATCGTCTCCGAACTGACGCCAAACGCCTCGATCGCGCTTGGAACCTCCGAGGTCTCGCCGCTCGAACTGGTTTCAGCCTATGCGCCCTTCGCCAATGGCGGCCTCGGCGTGCAGCCGCACGCCATCGAGCGGGTCAAGACGACGGCCGGCAAGCTGCTCTACCTGCGCAAGGGCGCGAGCTATGGCCGCGTCATCGATGCGGCCTATGTGCCGATGATGAATGCGATGCTGCAGGAGACGCTGCTGACGGGAACCGCGCGCAAGGGCGAACTTCCCGGCTGGCAGGCCGCCGGCAAGACCGGCACCAGCCAGGATTGGCGCGACGCCTGGTTCGTCGGTTATACGAGCCATCTCGTCACCGGGGTCTGGCTCGGCAATGACGACAATTCGCCGACGAAAAAGGCCTCGGGCGGCACGCTTCCGGTGGAAATCTGGTCGCGCTACATGCGCGTCGCCCATGACGGCCTCGCGCCGCAGCCGCTGCCGGGCGGGATCTGGCAGGGGCCGGCGGAAGCCGCGCCCGGCTGGCCCGGGTTCTTCGCGCCGCAGGCCCCCGGGCCCTTGGCGCAGGGCGCCGAGGCCGCCGCGGCGCCGGCGCCCGCAATGCAGTCCCCGCGCGGACGCGGCGACGGTCTCGCGCCGCCGGGGCTGATCCCGAACCCGGGGGCAACGGCGCAGGCCCGCCCGGGCCGGCGCGAGCGCAATTTCTTCGAGCAGCTGTTCGGCGGCGGCTAGATCACGATGATTTTGGATCGAATCGATCCAAAATCATGAACGTGATCGATTCCAATAGTTTAGAGCGCGATGCGGATCGGCGGCGAGTCTTCGCCGCGACAAAGACTCGCGACCACAGTTTATCTGAAGGTGGGAAAGCCCACACGGGCCTCAGTCATCGGGCGGTATCTCCGTATAGCCGGCAGCAATGTCGCTATCGCCGGGCACAGATGAGGAGTATCGACGATGAACTACCAGGCACGAAGCCTTACAACGGAAACTGAACTCGATATCAATACGGCTCTGTTCAAGAAGTTTCAAACGATCGATCAGGCGATTTTGATGCAGCGCGCCATCGATTATTTGAACTCTATCGGGGCGACGCAAAGGATTGCAAACCTTGCAGCCATCGAGACCGGCTTAACCGAATTCTATCAGGATCACTACGATCTGCTTATCACCGACTTCAGCTACGGCCAGGTCAAGCAGACGCTGAATAACGTGGTCGCGCATCAGGAAACCTATGCCAACGCGTCGCCCGACGATCCGCTGGAAGCGACCTTCTCCTATGAATATTCTCGCCAGGACGGCCAGGCGTTCAAATTCACCGAAGGCCTCAAGGTCGGGACCAAGGCGGGCGTCAAGGCCAAGCTTCCTCTCGTCGGCGAGGCGAACATCGAAGTGAGCGCCGAGGTCAGCTTCTCCGCTGAGCAGAGCTTCTCGACGACCGAAACATCCAAGTGGAGTTTCAACCAGAAGGTGACGGTGAAGCCCAACACCTCCGTGAAGGTCGTCGGGTTCATCCGGATCGGCAAGGTTGACGCGCCGTTCAACTGCAACGTCAAGGTTCTCGACGGCAATGTTCTGGTCGAAGTCAAACTCAAGGGCGACCAGGGCTATTCGAGCTGGGTGTTTCCCGTCGTCGCGATGATGTCGGACGACGAACGCTCGTTCGTCCTCGCCGGAACGCTGAGCGGGTCGGAGGCGTCCGACATTTTCGTGAAGGTCGAGCCTGTCAATACGCCCCTGCTTTAAGGCACATCCCCTTGGCCTGGAGCGCGATCGCTGGAACTTCATATAGATCGCGCTCTTGCGCCAACTCCGGCAAGAGCGCGCCGCGCGGATTGTCGCGGCGTCGTGCGAGGCCCGTGCGGGAACGGGTTTCTAGCTGTCCTGCTTCGCCAGCTCCGCCGCGGGCGCGACGGTGGGGACGACCGTCGCGGCCTCGTCGACGAAGTCGATGCGGACCATGTTGGTCGCGCCCGGCGTGCCGAACGGGACGCCGGCGACGATGATGATGCGGTCGCCGACCATGGCGAAGCCTTCGCGGAAGGCGAATTTCGCCGCGCGCGCCGACATGTCGTTGATGTCATGCGCATCTTTGGTCACGACGGCATGGACGCCCCAGGCGATGGCGAGGCGCCCGGCGGTTTCGGGGTTCGGCGTCAGGGCGAGGACCGGCGCCGAGGGACGCTCGCGCGCGATCCGCAGCGCGGTCGCGCCCGACGAGGTCCAGGCGACGATCGCTTTCAGATCCAGCGTTTCGGCGACATTGCGCGCGGCGACGGCGATGGCGTCGGCGCCGGTCGCCTCGGGCGTCGCGCGCTGCGCGTTGATGATGCCGCGGAAATAGGCGTCGCGCTCGACCTCCTCGGCGATCTTGTTCATGGTCGCGACGGCCTCGACGGGATAATGCCCGGCGGCGCTTTCGGCCGACAGCATCACGGCGTCGGCGCCTTCGAACACGGCCGTTGCGACATCCGAAACCTCGGCTCTGGTCGGCACCGGCGAATTGATCATCGATTCCAGCATCTGCGTCGCGACGACGACCGGCTTGCCGAGACGGCGCGCGATGCGGCCGATGCGCTTTTGCAGGCCGGGCACTTTTTCAAGCGGCATTTCGACGCCAAGATCGCCGCGCGCGACCATCAGCCCGTCAGAGATCTCGACGATCTCTTCCAGCCGCGCGATCGCCTGCGGTTTTTCGATCTTCGACATCACCGCGGCCCGGCCGCGCGTGAGTTTCTTGACCTCGGCGACGTCCTCGGGGCGCTGCACGAAGGAGACCGCGACCCAATCGACGCCGGCCGCAAGGCCGGCCTCGAGATCGGCGCGGTCCTTGTCGGTCATGGGCGAGACCGGAATTTCAGTGTCGGGCAGGCTGACGCCCTTGCGGTTCGAGACGTCGCCCGCGACATCGACGATGGCGACGGCGTGAACATCGTCGCAGCTCGCCACGTGGAGCCGCACCTTGCCATCGTCGATGAGAAGCGTATGGCCCGGCTCCAGCGCGCGCAGAATTTCAGGATGGGGCAGTTGCACCCGAGTCTGGTCGCCAGGCTCGGGGTTTGAATCCAGCGTGAATGTGGCGCCCTTGGCGAGCTTGACGACGCGGTCCTTGAACAGTCCGATGCGCAGCTTCGGGCCCTGCAGGTCGAGCAGAATGCCGATCGGGCGGCGCGCCTCTTTCTGCACCGCGCGGATCATGCGGACCTGCTCACGCATCGCATCATGCGAAGCATGGCTCATATTGATGCGAAACACGTCGGCGCCGGCATGGAACAGCGCCGACAGCGTGTCCTGATTGGCCGAAGCCGGCCCTATGGTCGCAATGATCTTGCACCGTCGCAGTCGCCGCATGGGAGCCTCGTCAAAAGAATTCGTCAGGGTGTCGTCCGCGTCGGATCGGTCAATTGAACCGTCCAGTTCTTGGCTTCCTTGCCGGTGTCTATCTCAAAAAAGCCGGTTCTATCGAACCCGCGCACATAGCAATCCTCGCGTCCGAGGATGCGGAACTCACGGTCGCGCGTGCACATGAAAGCCTTGCCCTTCCATTCGCCGCCGCGCTCGTCCATCGCGTAAACGTAATAGAATTCGGCGGCGAGCGGACCGCGAACCAGGGTTTCGCAAACGCCGGGCTTCAGGTTCCACCAACCCTCGCTCACCCACATCTCGCCGTCCGTATAGGCAAGCGATACGCTGGTCCGGCTCGAGGTCGCATTGCACAGGCGAAGATCGGCCCGCGCCAGAGCAGGCGCGAAAAAAAAGACGCCGAGCGCCATGATGGCGGGAGTAATAGGTTGCTTCATCGCCGTCAAGGTCGCGGTTGCATTCACAGTTCAACGACGGTTTGTCTAACCCGGGCTGCGCCGATTGGCCAGCGCCCGGCGAAAGCGGGGCCAGTTCACGCGCCGCGGTTGCGGTCCGCCGCCGATCTGCGGCATGGTCCAAAGCCGAACGAAACGCGCCGGCGCGGCGGGAATAGGGCGGCGGCTTTCGACCCCACCGCTGAGGCGCTCTTCCGCAGCGGGCCGTCCGCGCCGTCCTTCCAACAGGCAGCATTTCCAGGGAGAAGAATGGATGGATCGACCGGCGCGGCCAGCCCGCAATGAGGATACGGTGGATATCGCCGTCGAACGGATCGGGGGACATCTCGACGCCGGCATCCTCTTCATCTGCGATCATGCCAGCAACGCCCTGCCTGAAGCTTACGGAACGCTCGGCCTGCCGCCAGCTGAGCTTGAGCGCCACATCGGCTATGACATTGGCGCCGCCGCCGTCACGCGGCGCCTCGCGCGGCGTTTCGAAGCGCCCGCCATCCTCTCGCGCTTCTCGCGTCTTCTCATCGATCCGAACCGGGGCGCGGATGATCCGACTCTGGTCATGCAGCTCTCGGACGGCGCGATCATTCCCGGCAATGCGGGGATCGGCGCCGGGGAGATCGAGCGCCGCCTCGATTGCTTCTGGCGCCCCTATCGCAGCGCGGTCTCGCTGACGATCGAGGCGATGATCGCCGCGGCGCCGCCGCCGGTCATTCTGTCGATCCATTCCTTCACGCCCTGCTGGCGCGGGCGGGCGCGGCGCTGGGAGGTCGGCGTGCTCTGGGACAGCGATTCCCGCCTCGCGGCGCCGCTCATCGCCGCACTTGCCGAAGCCCGGATCGTCGTCGGCGACAATGAGCCCTATGATGGCGCGCTGGTCGGCGACACGCTCGACGAGGAAGTGACCCGGCGCGGCATTGCCGGGCTGCTCGTCGAGATCCGGCAGGATCTGATCGGCGACGCCGAGCGGGCCAGCGCCTATGCGGACAGGCTGGAGCCGATCATTCGAAACGTGCTGGCGAGGCCCGAATTGCGCCAGTTCGCCTTCTACAAGAGCCGCACGGGCCGCCACGCCTGAACCGCGCGGCGCGGAGTTATGGCGAGCAGAATTATGGGGACATGGGCGCCCGCGCGCTTGACGGGGCCGCGCTAAGGCCACATTGCCGGGCGCTTGCTCCGCGGCCCGACGGCCGCGATGCGCGGCATGATCAAATGAGGATTTTCACGATGACGAAAGACATCGCCGACACCGGCGTCGCGGGCGCCGAACTCACGCAATTCGTCGAGCGCGTCGAGCGGCTGGAGGAAGAGAAGAAAGCCCTCTCCGACGACATTCGCGACGTCTTCGCCGAAATGAAAGGACGCGGCTTCGACGTCAAGGTCGTGCGCCAGATCATCAAGATCAGGAAGCAGGACCATGCCGAGCGCATGGAGCAGGAAGCGATCCTTGAACTTTATATGTCCGCGCTTAACATGAAATAGGCGAAAAAATTCGGCGTTTCCCGGCGATTTGAAGAATTTCCCGGCGCCGGCGGGGCCGTTTACAGCGATAGCGTTGCAAATTGCGCTGCGGCATTGCAATGCGGCGCCAAGCCTCCCACTCTTACCATGTCGCTCAAGGATCCAAAGGCGATCTGGCGCATGTGACGAAACGGAGAGCGTTGATGACCACAGCAGCCGCCGCAGAGGCCGATATTCTTGTTTCGCCGTTCCAGCTTGGCGATCTCAGGCTGCCAAACAGAATTGTGATGGCGCCGCTGACCCGCAGCCGGGCGACGAAAGACACGCTGGCGCCAAACGACCTCAACGCGGAATATTATCGTCAACGCGCCTCCGCCGGCCTCATCATCTCGGAGGCGACGCAAATCACGCAGGAGGGGCAGGGCTATATCTGGACCCCCGGCATCTATAGCGAGGCGCAGATCGAAGGCTGGAAGAAGGTGACGGACGCAGTCCACGCCGAGGGCGGCCTCATCTTCATCCAGCTCTGGCATGTCGGGCGCATCTCGCATGTCGCCCTGCAGCCCGGCGGCGGCGCGCCCGTCGCGCCCTCGGCGATTGCGGCCAAAAGCCAGATCTTCCTCGAAAGCGGCCCGGCCGACGTCTCTGCGCCCCGCGCGCTGCGCCTCGACGAGATCCCGCGCATCGTCGCGGAGTACAGAAAGGCTGCGGAAAACGCCAGGCGCGCCGGGTTCGACGGCATCGAGATTTATGGCGCCAATGGCTATCTGATCGATCAGTTCCTGAAAGATGGACCCAATAAACGCACCGATTCCTATGGCGGGCCGGTTGAAAACCGCATCCGCTTCGCGCTTGAAGTCACCGACGCCGTGCTGAGCGTTTGGGACAAAGAGCGGGTCGGCATCAGGCTGTCGCCGGTGAGCCCGGCCAATGACGTGGAGGATAGCGATCCGGCGAAGGTGTTTTTCCCCCTCGTCGAGGCGCTGAGCCGGAGGGGCCTCGCCTATATCCATGTCATCGAGGGCGCGACCGGCGGCCCGCGCGACAATGCCCCCTTTGATTTCGTCGCCCTGCGCAAGGCGTTCAGCGGGGCCTATATCGCCAATAACGCCTATACCCGCGCGCTCGCCATCGAGACGCTGCAGGCCGACCGCGCCGATCTCATCGCCTTCGGCAAGCTGTTCATCT
>CAVYFP010000008.1:0-69539 GCA_963767805.1 uncultured Alphaproteobacteria bacterium
TAACGGCGCTGCTCGACCCTGGCAAGATAAATATAAGGACATCCTTATGTGATTATATATCTTGCTAATTACTGACCGTCGCCATCAGGCCTGGCTCAGCCTGTATCTCGTGGCGGATCCGGAAAGCCTGCAATCCATCCGGTGTGAATAGGCCTCGCCAATTGCCCCCCGACCGGCGCGGGGCTAAGCGTTTAGGAAAACGATATTGCACATTAAATTCGCTGACCCTCGCGCCGATCTCGGATCGAAGGTCACGGAAACCTTGGAAACAAAGGGCAGGATCATTTCTCTCGGGCGCCGGAAGCGCGCCCGCAACTCGAAAGGCAAGCCGTGACTGCGCCAGCTGGATCATTTGGGCAAACAAAAGGCCGCAATTTTGGCGCGACAGCCGCGGCCCGCCTTCTGGCGCATGAGGCTTCGGCCGCTGGCGCCGCCTCGTCCGCAGGATCCCGCCCGGGCGCCGGCAGTCTGCTCCAGGCCGCCGGCGCGCTGCTCTGGCTGCCGCAGGCTGCTTTGGTGGCCGGCGCCCTGCAATCACTCGCCGATGGCGGCGGCGTCAGGACAGTGGCTGGTCCCGCGGCCGCCGTGTTCATCCTGGGCGCCCTGCGCGCCTTCTTGGACGCATCAGGGTCGCGGCTCTGCTTTCAGGCGGCGCGCGCGGATCTCACCGCGCTTCGGAGCCGCGTCGCCAACGCTTTGGCCGGCCGCTCGCCGCTGGATCGCGAGCGCCCCGCCTCCGGCCTCGCCGCCAGCGCCATCGCGGAGCAGGCCGAAGCCATCGTTCCCTATCTCGCCCGCTTCCAGCCTGCGCGTCTGCGGGCGACCCTTGTCCCCCCGGTTTTTCTGGGCGCGGTGTTCCTTTTTTCATGGGCGGCCGGGCTGGTGATGCTGCTGGCGGCGCCGCTCATCCCGATCTTCATGGCCTTGATCGGCTTGCGGGCGAAGGCGGCGAGCGAAGCGCAACTGGTGGAATTGGGCGGCATGAACGCCTTCCTTCTCGACCGGCTGCGCGGGCTCGCCACCATCCGCACGCTGGATGCGGTGGACCTGACCGCGCGGCGCCTGCGCGCCAATGCGGAATCGCTGCGCGCCCGCACCATGGCGGTCCTGCGCATCGCCTTCCTGTCGTCGGCCGTGCTCGAACTGTTCTCGGCCCTGGGGGTCGCCATGGTGGCGGTCTATGTGGGCTTCCACCTGCTGGGGCAGCTGGAATTCGGCGCCTGGGGCGGGCGCCTGACCCTCGGCCGCGGGCTATTCATCCTGCTGCTTGCGCCCGCCTTCTTTGAACCTTTGCGCGATCTCTCCGCCGTCTGGCACGATCGGGCCGCTGGCGAAGCCGCCCTTGAGGCCCTGAACCGCCTCTCCGCCAGCGCCCTTCCTCTGCCCGGTGCGGAGCATGGGCCCGGCGGGGCCCGGCGAGGCCCGGCGCGCGCGGTCGCCGTCAATCTGGACCAGATAGGCTTCGGCTATGCCGGCGGACCGCAAGCGGTTTTCGACGGTTTGGACCTTGAGATCGCGCCCGGCGCGCGCGTTGCGCTGCTGGGGGCGAGCGGAACCGGCAAGTCCACTTTGCTGGCCTTGATCGCCGGCCTCGCGCCCTTGTCCTCCGGCCGCATCCGCATCGACGGAACGCCCCTGACTGACGCCCTTGCCGCCGAAATGCGAACCCATATGACCTGGATCGGCCAAAAGCCGCATTTCTTCAATGGCTCCTTGCGCTCCAACATCACCCTCGGCCGCGCGGACATCGACGCGGCGGCGGTGGACGGCGCTCTGCGTTTGGCCGCCTTGGATCGAAAGGCCGCGGGCGCGCTCGGCGAGGGCGCCTCTGGTCTCTCCGGCGGAGAAGCGCTGCGGCTGGCTCTGGCGCGCGCGGCGGCCAACGTCAACGCCGGCCTCATCCTCGCCGACGAACCCACCGCCCATCTGGACGCGGAGACCGCGGACGCCGTGACCGACGGCCTCCTGAAGCTCGCGGAAGGGCGGACATTGATCGTCGCGACCCACGATCCGAGGCTCGCGGCGCGCATGGATCGCTTCATCGACCTGGAGGCCCGGCCATGACCGCCTGGCGCGCCCTGAGCGCCATTCTCGCCCTTTTCCTGCGGGAGCGCGGCCGGGCCCTTCTCGCGGGCGCCCTGCTCGCCGCGGCGACGATCCTCGCCGGCATCGCGCTGCTCGGCCTTTCGGGCTGGTTCATCACGGCCTCCGCCCTTGCCGGCCTCTCGGTGACGACGGCCCTCGCCTTCGATGTCTTCGCCCCCGCGGCCGCCGTGCGCTTCCTGGCGCTGGCGCGCACCGGCGCACGCTATGGCGAGCGTCTCGTCACCCATGACGCCGCTTTCGGTCTGTTAGCCGGGCTGCGCGAAAGTCTGTTCCGCGGCTGGGCCGCGCCCGGCGCGGCGCGGATGCTGCTGGCGCGGCCCGCCCGCCTCCTGTTTCGCCTGACCGAGGATATCGACGCGCTCAGCTCGCTCTATCTTCGGGTGCTGGCGCCCGCCGGCGCGGCCTTCGCCGCCGCGCTTGGCGCCGGCCTCGCCGTGGGGCTGATGACCCGCCCCCTGTTTGGCGTCGCGCTCGCCGCAGTCCTGATCGGCCTTGGCCTCGGCATTCCACTCTTGGCCGGACGGCTCGCACTGGGACCGGCGCGCCGCCGGGCGCGGGCCATCGAGACATTGCGCGCGCAGGCGATCGACCTCGTCGCCGGACAGATGGACCTCGCCATGGCCGGGCGATTGCGAGCGCAACGCGACGCGCTCGCCGCCACGGACGCGCGGCTGGCTCGCGCCGATGACGCGCTAAACCGCATCGACTCCGGAGTCGCAGCAAGCTATGGCGTCGTCAGCGCCGCACTGCTCGCCGCCGCTCTGCTCGTCGCCGGCCTGCTGTCGGAGGCCGGGATCATCGGCGCCCCGGTGGCGGCCGCCTGCGTGCTGATCGCGTTTGCTTCCGTCGAACCCTTTGCGGCGTTGCGGCGAGGCGCGATGGAATTGGGCCGGACGCTGCTCGCCGCGCGGCGGCTCGCGCCACGCCTCGCGCCGCAGCCGCCATCCGCGCCCCATCGCACGCCGCCCGAGGGTCTGGCGCTCCAGATGGTCAGCGTCGGCTATCGGCATGCGGGCGCAGATCACGACCTGTTTACGCATATGTCGATGTCCGTCGCCATGGGCGAGCGGGTCGCGGTGGTTGGGCCGAGCGGCGCGGGAAAATCCACCCTGCTGGCCCTGATCGCCGGGGAGTGCGCCCCTGCGTCGGGCGCGCTCGCCGCGCTGCCGGCGACGCTGCTGACCCAACGCACCGAACTGTTTCAGGACAGCCTGCGCGATAACCTGCGGCTAGCCGCGCCGGAGGCCGACGATGCGAGGCTCTGGGTCGCGCTGGCGGCCGCCGGCCTTGAGCGCGACGCCCGCGCCCTGCCCCTGGGACTCGACACGCTCCTTGGCGAAAGCGGTCTTGGCCTGTCGGGCGGACAGGCGCGGCGCCTCGCGCTGGCGCGGCTGCTGTTGCGGGACGCTCCGCTGTGGCTGTTGGACGAGCCCACCGAAGGCCTCGACGCCGCCGCGGCCGGCGATGTGCTGCGCCGGCTCGTTGATCAGGCGCAAGGACACGCCATGATCCTTACGACACATATTCGCCGCGAAGCTGAAGTCGCCGACCGGCTCCTGATCATGGAGCGCGGCAGCATCATCGCCGAGGCGCGGAAGGGTGAGCCGGGCTTTGACGCCGCGCTCGCCCGGTTGCGTCCGGAGTGACCGCCGGCTCGCCACGAAATTCAGAAAGCCGAACCAGCGGCTTTCTATAGCCGGAGTGGACGCCGGGGCTACCCGAGGAGACAAGGGAATGGAATTCGACATAGTCGCCCTATCGCGATTTCAGTTCGCGATAACAGCGCTTTACCACTTTTTGTTTGTTCCGCTCACGCTCGGTCTCTCCATCATCGTAGCGATCATGGAGACGGTCTATGTGATGACCAACCGCCCCATATGGCGGCAGATGACGAAGTTCTGGGGCCTCCTGTTCGGCATCAATTTCGTGCTGGGCGTCGCCACTGGCCTCGTCATGGAGTTTCAGTTCGGCATGAACTGGAGCTACTACAGCAATTACGTCGGCGACATTTTTGGCGCGCCGCTGGCCATCGAGGGCCTCATGGCCTTCTTCCTGGAAGCCACCTTCGTCGGATTGTTCTTTTTCGGTTGGGACAAATTGTCCAAGGTCGGCCATCTCTTCACCGCCTGGATGGTCGCCATCGGCTCGAACTTCTCCGCCCTGTGGATCCTGATCGCCAACGGCTGGATGCAGAACCCCACCGGCTCCGCCTTCAACCCGCAGACCATGCGCATGGAGGTCGCCGACTTCTACGCCGTGCTGTTCAATCCGGTGGCGCAGGCGAAGTTCGTCCACACGACGTCGGCGGGCTATGTCGTGGCGTCCCTGTTCGTGCTCGGCGTCTCCGCCTGGTTCCTGCTGAAGGGCCGCCATGTAGACCTCGCCAAGCGCTCCATGACGGTTGCGGCGTCCTTTGGCCTCGCCGCCTCGCTGTCTGTGATCGTGCTGGGCGACGAGAGCGGCTATCTCGACGGCGAGCACCAGAAGATGAAGATGGCGGCCATCGAGGCCATGTGGAAGACCGAGCCGGCCCCCGCCGCCTTCACCCTGGTCGGCATTCCCGACCAGGCGGCCCGCGAGACCCGCTACGCCGTGCGGATTCCCTGGTTGATCGGCCTCATTGGCACGCGTTCGCTGACGACGGTCATTCCCGGCATCGAGGAATTGGTTGGCCACGCCAAGGGCCGGATCCAGCAGGGGATCGTCGCCTTTGACGCCCTGCAGAAGATCCGCGCCGCCGGCGCCGGCTCCGTCGCTCCCGAGGTGAAGGCCGCGTTCGAGGACAATGGCGGCAACCTCGGCTACGCGCTGCTCCTGAAGCGCTATGTGGACGACCCGCGCCAGGCGACGCCGGCGCAGATTGACCAGGCAGCCTGGGACACGGTGCCGGAGGTGCTGCCCATGTTCTGGACCTTCCGCATCATGGTGGGCCTCAGCCTCTGGTTCGTCGCGCTGACCGCCATCTTCTTCCTGCTCTCGGCGCGCCGCTCGCTGGACCGCTACCCGCTGCTTCTGCGTCTGGCGGTGTTTTCCATTCCCCTGCCCTGGATCGCCGCCGAATGCGGATGGTTCGTCGCCGAGTTCGGCCGCCAGCCCTGGATCATCGAAGGCGTGCTGCCGACCGCCGCCGCCGTCTCCAGCCTCGGCGCCTTGACGGTGCTGCTGACCATCTGCGGCTTCGTGCTGATCTACACGGTGCTGTTCATCATAGAAATGGGGCTGATGCTGCGCGCCATCGCGAAGGGGCCGCAGCCCGACACCGACCCCGAAGCCAAGCTGATCCCGGCCAACATCGCGCTTGCGGAGTGATGAGATGATCCTGCATGACTTGATCGACTATCCGACACTGCGGCTGATCTGGTGGCTGTTGCTGGGCGTTCTGCTCATCGGCTTCGCCGTCACCGACGGCTTCGACCTCGGCGTCGCCGCGCTGCTCCCCTTCGTCGCCCGAACGGATCTGGAGCGCCGCGTCGTCATCAACACCATCGGCCCGGTCTGGGAAGGCAACCAGGTGTGGCTGATCCTCGGCGGCGGCGCGATCTTCGCGGCGTGGCCCATGCTCTACGCAGTCTCCTTTTCCGGCTTTTATCTCGCGATGTTCGCGATCCTCGCCGCCCTGATCCTGCGTCCTGTCGGCTTCAAATATCGCTCCAAGCGCGAGAGCCCGGTTTGGCGAGCCGGCTGGGACTGGGCGCTGTTCGTCGGCGGCTTCGTGCCCGCCCTGATCTTTGGCGTCGCTGTGGGCAACACCCTTCAGGGCGTGCCGTTCCGGCTGAACGAAGACCTGCGCATCTTCTATGAAGGCACCTTTTTCGGGCTACTGAACCCGTTCGCTTTGCTATGCGGTCTCCTCTCCGTCGCGATGCTGACGACCCATGGCGCAACCTGGCTGATCGTGAAAGCTGAAGGCGCCGTGGCTGAGCGGGCGCGGGCTTACGGCAGCATCGCCGCGCTCGCGAGCATCGTGCTGTTCGCTCTCGCGGGCGCGGCTCTGTTCCAGTTCGTGAACGGCTATGAAGTCACCAGCGTGCAGGATCCCGCCGGCCCCTCGAACCCATTGCTCAAAACCGTCGTCCTGGCGCATGGGGCGTGGTTCGCCAATTACGCCGCGCGCCCGTGGCTGCTGATCGCGCCCGCCCTCGGCCTGCTCGGCGCGTTCGGCGCGTTCGTCGGCCTGCGCGCCCGGTGGGAGGTCGCGGCGCTGCTCGCCAGCGCGCTGTCCATCTTCGGCATCATCGGCACGGTCGGGGTGTCGATGTTCCCCTTCCTGCTGCCCTCTTCGCTCGATCCCAGATCCAGCCTGACCGTGTGGGACGCTTCCTCCAGCCATCTGACCTTGTTCATCATGCTGGTCGCGACCCTGATCTTCCTGCCGCTCATCCTCGCCTATACAACGTGGGTCTACCACGTGCTTTGGGGCAAGGTGGACGCCAAGGCGATTCAGGAAGACCGCGGGCACGCCTACTGACAACAGGAGAAAAGCATCATGTGGTACTTCGCCTGGATTCTCGGAATGCCCCTCGCCGCCCTGTTCGCGGTGCTCAACGCCATGTGGTACGAACTCGTGGAAGACGACGCCAACCGGCTTAAAGGCAAGGTCGCGCGATAAGGCCGACGCCAGCGCCCATGAGGCGAGTCGGGCGTTTTCCGAAGGGAGGATTTCTGGTTTGTCTTGGCCCCTTCAGGCGCGCAGATGAAATCAGAAATCCGCGCCGGCGAAAGCCCCGGCGGACCAACCTGAGAAAGATATTCGGCGCGAGAGGATCGCCTCATCGCGATACTGCGGCTAATCCAGGGAATTCCTTGCGGCGGGCAAACGGCGGCTCGCGCGGCGACACCGGACGAAGCAAAAAACCTTCACCGCGAGGCCTGTGCGCCGACGGAGGCGCTCGAAGAGAGCCCATCGCGGCCGCATCGCATCTGGATCCCCATCTCCCGCCAGATCCTCGATCTGGCGCTGGAGGCGCCTGCGTTTCGCGCCAAGCAGCGATTCGGGTCGCGCCACGCGACGTTTGTCGTCAGCCCCCGTCTGGCCTAGGCTCCCGGCCCCGAATCGAACAGGAAAAACACTGGATGGCCGCTGTTCTCGACCGCATTTTACAAACCATCGCCGAAGAAATCGCCGCAAAACCTGGCCAGGTGAAGGTCGCCGTCGAACTTCTCGACGAGGGGGCGACCGTGCCTTTCATCGCCCGCTATCGCAAGGAGGCCACCGGAGGGCTTGACGACACCCAGCTCCGCCGGCTCGAAGAGCGCCTGATCTATCTGCGCGATCTCGAAGCGCGCCGCGCGGCGATTCTCGAGTCGATCCGCGGTCAGGGCAAATCGACGCCGGCGCTGGAAGAAAAAATCGCGGCCGCCGCGACCAAGGCCGAACTCGAAGATATTTATCTCCCCTTCAAGCCGAAGCGCCGGACCCGCGCCCAGATCGCCCGCGAGCGCGGTCTCGAAGCCCTCGCCAACGCCGTTCTGGCCGATCGCCGCGCCGACCCGGCGGCGCTCGCGCAGGCTTTCATCTCGGCGGAGGTTCCCGACGTCAAAAGCGCGCTTGAGGGCGCGCGCGACATTCTGGCGGAGGCTTTCGCCGAAAACGGGGATCTTGTCGGCGCGCTGCGGACCTATCTCAAAAGCCGGGCGATGCTCCGCTCCCGCGTGATCGATGGCAAGCAGGAGACGGGCGCGAAATTTTCCGATTATTTCGATCATAGCGAGCGCTGGGCGAGTGCGCCAAGCCATCGCGCCCTCGCCATGCTGCGCGGGCGCAATGAGGAGGTGCTCGATCTCAACATCGAGATCGACGCGGACCATGTCGCGCCGTTAAAGCCCGTCGAAGAGATGATCGCGCGCCATTATGAAATCTCTCCGCATGGCGGCGCAGGCGATTCATGGCTGCTCGACGTCGTCCGCTACGCCTGGCGGACAAAGCTCTTCATACATTTGTCGATCGACCTCATGACCGAATTGCGCGAGCGCGCGGAGGCCGAGGCGATCGAGGTGTTCGCCCGCAATCTGAAAGACCTTCTGCTCGCCGCCCCGGCCGGGGCGCGGACGACCATGGGGCTTGATCCGGGCATTCGCACCGGCGTCAAGGTCGCGGTCGTCGATGCGACCGGCAAGCTGCTCGACACATCGACGATCTATCCGTTCCAGCCGCGCAATGACGTGCGCGGCGCCAGCACTGAGCTCGCCCGGCTGATCCGCAAACATGGCGTCGAACTGATCGCGATCGGCAATGGAACGGCGAGCCGAGAGACGGACCGGCTCGCTGGCGAGGTCATCAAGAGCTTGCCTGATTCCGCGCCGACAAAGGTCGTCGTCAGCGAGGCCGGCGCGTCGGTTTATTCGGCCTCCGAGCGCGCGGCGGCGGAAATGCCCGATCTCGACGTGTCGCTGCGCGGCGCCGTCTCCATCGCGCGCCGCCTGCAGGATCCGCTCGCCGAACTCGTGAAGATCGATCCGAAGGCGATCGGCGTCGGACAATATCAGCACGACGTCAACCAGAGCCGCCTTGCGCGCTCGCTCGACGCCGTGGTGGAGGATGCGGTCAACGCCGTCGGCGTCGATCTCAACATGGCCTCGGCGCCGTTGCTCTCCCGCATCTCGGGCCTTGGCGAATCCCTGGCGGATGCGATTGTCGTTCATCGCGAGCAGAATGGCGCCTTCATGTCGCGGCGCGATCTCCTGTCGGTCCCCCGCCTTGGCAAACGCGCATTTGAACTATGCGCTGGCTTCCTGCGCATTCCAAACGGCGCGGAGCCGCTCGACGCTTCTTCTGTTCATCCCGAAGCCTATGGGGTCGCCCGCAAGATCATCGACGCCTGCGGACGCGACATACGTTCGCTGATGGGCGATTCAGCTCTCCTCAAAACGCTCGATCCGGCGCGCTTCGTCGATGAGCGTTTCGGCGCGCCGACCGTGCGCGACATTCTGCTGGAGCTTGAAAAGCCGGGCCGCGATCCGCGTCCGCAATTCAAGACCGCGAGTTTCGCGGAAGGCGTCGACGACATGAGCGCGCTGAAGCCGGGCATGATCCTTGAGGGCACGGTGACCAATGTCGCCAATTTCGGCGCCTTCGTCGACATCGGGGTGCATCAGGACGGGCTCGTGCATGTGTCGCAACTCGCCGATCGCTTCGTCAAGGATCCAAGCGTCATCGTCAAGGCGGGCGATGTCGTGACGGTGCGGGTTCTTGAGGTCGATTTGAAGCGCAAGCGCATCGCCTTGTCGATGCGCAAGGATGGCGGCGCGGAAGCGTCGCGCCCCGCGCCGGCGAGCCCGGATCGTGAACGGAGCGAAGGCGGCGACAAGGGACCGCGCGCGCCGCGCGGTTCCGCCACGAGGACTGAAAAGCCGGCGCCGCAAGGTTCGCTTGGCGCGCTTCTCAGCGAGGCGCTGCGCCGGCGGTAGAAGCTCGCGCGCCGCGCAGGGCGGCTCCTCGACAGTCAGGCTTCGCGGCGTTGCGGGGCAGCCGAAGACAAGCCGGTGGCGCGGTTCGGGGCGAGCGGGTCGAGCGCGATCCGCCGGTCGGCGGCCGGGGTACAACTCCGAAAGTCCTTTTAGGCAAAAAACTGAAAATGATGTTTGAAACATTGGAAAGCATGTTTTAAACATGATGAGCCCATGATAAGCAGCAGCGACCGGCTGGGTTGCGAGGAACTCATTCATGCTCACAGCGGCGCAATTGCGAGCCGCCCGCGCCCTTCTTGGGGTCGACCAGCGCCGCCTCGCCGAACTGTCCGACCTCTCGGTTCCGACGATTCAGCGCATGGAGGCGAGCGAGGGGGTCATCCGGGGCAATGTGGAATCTCTGATGAAATTGATCGGCGCCATGGAGCAGGCGGGAATCGAGCTGATCGGCGAAGGCGCGCCAAGCGCTGGCGGCGGCCGCGGCGTGCGCCTCAGGGCGCCCGCGCCGGAGAGGTAGCGCCATGGCGCCTTTGGTCGGGCTTATTTGCGTCGGCGCCCTTTTCGCCGTCGCCGTCCTCGCCATCCCGATCTGCCGCTGGAAGAGCGCCGCGGCGATCATCTACGGCGCCTGCCTCGCGATCTCGCTGGCCGGGCTCGCCAACGCCCTGATCAGCCTGCTCGCCGGCGGGACCGCTCCGGGCGTCGTCCTGCCGCTGGGGCTGCCCTGGCTCGGCGCGCATTTTCGCATCGACGCGCTCTCCGCCTTTTTCCTCGCCGTCATCAACATGGGTGGGGCCGCCGCCTCCCTCTATGGCGTCGGCTATGGCCGGCATGAGCACGAACCGCAGCGCGTCCTGCCGTTTTTCCCGGCCTTTCTCGCCGGCATGAACCTTGTTCTGCTGGCCGACGACGCCTTCAGCTTCCTGCTCGCCTGGGAGTTCATGTCGCTGGCGTCATGGGCGCTCGTGATGGCGCATTCCCGCGACCCCGAGAATGCGCGCGCGGGCTATGTCTATCTCCTCATGGCGAGCTTTGGCGCGCTCTGCCTTCTTCTCGCCTTCGGCCTGCTCGCTGGCCAGGACGGCGGCTACGCCTTCGCCACGATCCGCGACCGTACCGGCTCCGAGCTGCGAACCGCGCTTGTCCTTGGCCTCGTTCTGCTCGGCGCGGGATCGAAAGCCGGCCTCGCGCCACTGCATGTCTGGCTGCCGCTCGCACATCCGGCGGCGCCGAGCCATGTCTCCGCGCTGATGAGCGGCGTCATGACGAAAGTCGCGGTCTACGCCTTCATCCGGATCGTTTTCGATCTGCTCGGGCCGGCGTCCTGGTGGTGGGGCCTGCCGGTCCTCGCCATCGGCGGCGGGACGGCGGCGCTCGGCATCCTCTATGCGCTGATCCAGACCGATCTGAAGCGCGTCCTCGCCTACAGCACGATCGAGAATATCGGCGTCATTTTCGTCGCTCTCGGCCTCGCCATCGCATTCGAGGCGAACGCCTTTCACGCCGCCGCCGCCCTCGCGCTGACGGCGGCGCTGTTCCATGTCTTCAACCACGCCCTGTTCAAAAGCGTGCTGTTTTTCGGCGCCGGCGCCGTGCTGACCGCGACCGGCGAGCGCCAGATGGACCGCCTTGGCGGCCTGATCCACAGGATGCCGGTGACGAGCTTCCTGTTTCTGATCGCCTGCGCGGCCATTTCGGCGCTGCCGCCGCTCAATGGCTTCGCCTCCGAATGGCTGGTGTTTCAGGCCATCCTGCTCAGCCCGCAACTGCCGGAATGGGGTTTGAAGCTTCTCGTGCCGGCGGTCGGCGCCCTGCTCGCTCTGTCGGCGGCGCTGGCGGCGGCCTGCTTCATTCGCGTCTTCGGCATCGTCTTCCTCGGCCGGCCGCGCTCGAAGCCGGCGGAGACCGCCGTTGAAACCGATCGCTGGTCGCTCGGCGCCATGGCCGCGCTCGCGGCTCTATGCGTCCTCGCCGGCATTCTGCCCGGGTTTGTGATCGATGGCGTCGCCCCGGTCGTCGATGCGCTGGCCGGCGCGCGAATGCCGGCGCAGTCGAGCCTGCAATGGCTTTCGATCGTGCCGGTCGCGGAAAGCCGCAGCTCCTATAACGGCCTTCTCGTCTTCATCTTCATCGCGGCGTCGGCGGCGCTCGCGGCCTACGCCATCCATCGCTTCGCCTCGAGGGCCGTGCGGCGCGCCCCCGCCTGGGACTGCGGCTATCCGGACGCGAGCCCGATGACGCAATATTCGGCCGGCAGTTTCGCGCAGCCGATCCGGCGCGTCTTCGGCTCCGTCGTCTTCCGGGCAAGCGAGCATATCGACATGCCGCCGCCCGGAGACATGCGCCCGGCGCATTTCAGGCTGGAACTGCATGATCTCGCCTGGGAGTTCATCTACACGCCGATCACGCGCGCCGTCTCCTTCGCGGCGGAGCGGCTGAACCGGCTGCAGTTCCTCACCATCCGGGTCTATCTCAGCCTCGTCTTCTTCGCTCTCGTGCTCCTCCTGCTGGCGCTCGCCGTATGGCCGTAATCATCGACATCGCCATCCAGAACGCGCAGATGCTGCTGGTGCTCGCGCTGGCGCCCCTGCTCACCGGCTTCGTGCGCAAGGCGAAGGCGCGCTTCCTGCGCCGGCGCGGCCCCTCGCTGCTGCAGCCCTACCGCGATCTCCTGCGGCTTTCGCGCAAGGAGGTCGTCCTCGCCGAAAACGCCTCCTGGCTGTTCCGCACCATCCCCTATCTGATCTTCGCGACGACCTGGGTCGCCGCCTCGCTCGTGCCGACCTTCGCCGCGGGCCTCATGTTCAGCTGGTCGGCCGACCTCATCGCGGTGACGGCGCTGCTTGGCAGCGCGCGCTTCTTTCTGGCGCTCGCGGCGATGGACGCCGGCACGAGCTTCGGCGGCATCGGCTCCAGCCGCGAGATGATGATCGCGACGCTCGCCGAGCCGGCGACGATCATGATCGTGTTCACGCTGGCCCTCCTTGCGGGATCGACGCAGCTCTCCATCGTCGCCGGCTTCATGCAGTCCCCGGCGGTCGGGCTTCGCGTCTCGCTCGGTCTCGCGCTGGTCGCGCTGGTGATGGTCGCCATCGCCGAAAACGCGCGCATTCCGATCGACAACCCGGCGACGCATCTTGAACTGACCATGGTGCATGAGGCCATGCTGCTCGAATATTCCGGTCGCCACCTCGCCCTCATCGAGCTGGCGGCTTCCTTGAAGCTTCTCCTCTACATGTCGCTCATCATCTGCATGTTCGTTCCCTGGGGGCAGGCGCCGCCGGGCGCCAGCGCCGCCGCGCAGCTGATCGGCGTCGGCGCCTATATCGGCAAGCTCGCGGTCGGCTGCGTCCTGCTCGCGCTGTTCGAGACGGCGATCGCGAAAATGCGCGTCTTCCGCGTCTCGAATTTCCTCGGCGCGGCCCTGATGCTCGGCCTGCTCGGAACGCTTCTGCTCTTCGTGTCGCGGAGTCTTTAAAGATGGGCCATATCGAATTCGACGTCGCTCATCTTTTTGCAGGCGGACTCGTGCTGACGAGCTTCATGCTGCTCTATCAGGATCGCCTTTTCGCGCTCCTCAATGTCTTCACGCTGCAGGCCATCGTGCTCGCCCTGTCGGTGTCGTGGCAGGCCTATGTCCAGGACGCGCCGCATCTTTACGTCACCGCGGCGATCGCGCTGATCTTCAAGGCGATCGTCATTCCCGTGGCGCTGCATCGGAATCATCATTCGTCTTGGCATTCACCGCGACGTCGAAAACGTCGTCTCCGCCGGCCCAATCATGCTCGCCGGCATGGCGCTCGTCGCGCTTTCCATGGTCGTCATGCTGCGGGTCACCGCCGACGCCTTTCCGCTGGCGCGCGAGGATCTCGCCTTCTCCCTCTCCGTCATCCTGCTCGGCCTTCTGATGATGGTGACGCGCAACAACGCGGTCAGCCAGATCGTCGGCTTCATGTCGCTCGAAAACGGACTGATCCTCGCCGCCACGGGGGCCAAGGGAATGCCGCTGGTGGTCGAGATCAGCGTCGCCTTTTCCGTTCTCATCGCCTTCATCGTCATCGGCACGCTTTTGTTCCGCATCCGCGAACGCTTCGACACCGTCGACGCCGAAGCGCTTGACCGCTTGCGCGAGGGACGGCGATGATGGGGCTTCCGCTCAATGGCGTGACCGTCATTCTCGCCATTCCGGCGGTCAGCGCCGTATTGCTCGGCCTGCTTCCCGGCTTTCGGGCGGCGGCGCGCATCAACATGCTGGCCACGCTTCCTCACCTTCCTCGCGGCGCTGTCGCTTTTCGTCGCGAAGCCCGCGCCGAGCCATTACATTCTGGTCGACGATCTCAACATCGTCTTTATCGTGCTGAATACTTTCGTCGGCTTCACCACCAGCGTCTTCAGCGCCAGCTACATCGCCCATGAGATCGAAACGGGCCGGCTCAGCGCGGCGCATCTGCGCTTCTATCACGCCATGTATCAGGCGCTGATGTTCTCGATGAATCTCGCGCTGGTGACGAACAACATCGGCGTGATGTGGGTGGCGATCGAGATGGCGACTCTGACCACGGTGCTCATGGTCGGCATATACCGCACGCCCGAAGCGATCGAGGCCGCCTGGAAATATTTCATCCTCGGCAGCGTCGGCATCGCGCTGGCGCTGTTTGGCACCATCCTCGTCTATATGGCCGCCCGTCCCGCCGTCGGCGAAGGACTCGACGGCATGGTCTGGACGGTGCTGATCGCGCGGGTTTCGGCCTTCGATCCGGCGCTGCTCAACGTCGCCTTCATTTTCCTCATGCTCGGCTATGGCACCAAGGTCGGCCTCGTCCCGCTGCACGCATGGCTCCCCGACGCACATGCGGAGGGCCCGACGCCGATCTCGGCCGTGCTTTCCGGGCTGCTGCTCAATGTCGCCCTCTACGCGGTGCTGCGCTTCAAGCTGCTGCTCGCGGCCAATCCCGGCGCCATCTCGCCGGGCCCGCTGATGGCGACGCTCGGCCTTCTGTCGCTCGTCTTCGCCGGTTTCATGCTGTACCGGCGCAGCGACGTCAAACGCATGTTCGCCTATTCCTCGATCGAGCATATGGGCATCATCGTCTTCGCTTTCGGCATTGGCGGCCCGCTCGCCAATTTCGCCGGCCTTCTCCACATGACCATGCACAGCCTGACCAAGTCGGCGATCTTCTTCGCCGTCGGCCATATCGCGCAGGTCACGGGCACCCAGCGGATCGCCGACATTCGCGGCCTCACCACCTCGCATCCCGAACTCGGCTGGAGCCTCGTCATCGGCGTGATCGCCATCGCCGGCATGCCGCCCTTCGGCGTTTTCATGAGCGAATTCCTGATCGTCAGCTCGACATTCGCGCGCGAGCCCTTGCTCGCCATTCCCCTTGTCGGCGGCCTGCTGCTCGCCTTCGGCGCGCTGCTGCTGCGCCTGCAGGGAATGGCGTTCGGCACGCCCGCCGGCCCCGGCGTCCCGGAGCAGGCGTCCTATCTGCCGATGATCGCGCATTTCGCCCTTGTCCTGATGGCGGGCGTCTATTTGCCGGGGCCGCTCGTCGCCTGGTTCCAGCACGTCGCCGGCATACTCGGATAGGAGACGCAACGATGCCGACGCTCGCCGAGACCTTTGCCAGCGCGCTGGCCGTCGAGAACCACAGGCCATGGCCGCGCCATGCCGGCGGCTCCGATCTCTGGCGTTCGATGGCGGAGCGGGTCGCCGTCGGGCAATGGACCCTGTCGGGGCTCTGGGGCGACAAGGACGCGGTCCACATGGCCCTGCTCGACGAAGCCGCGCATCAGTTCGCCATCGTCACGCGCCCGTGCCCAAAGAGCTATTTTCCGTCCGTTGGCGTCAATCATCCGCCGGCCATCCGGCTCGAACGGGCGATCCATGATCTCTACGGCCTGGAGCCGAGAGGGCTTCCCGACCAGCGCCCCTGGCTCGATCACGGCCGCTGGGGCGTGCGCCATCCCCTATCCGCCCATCCC
This sequence comes from uncultured Alphaproteobacteria bacterium, assembly GCA_963767805.1. Lineage (GTDB taxonomy): Bacteria > Pseudomonadota > Alphaproteobacteria > Rhizobiales > Beijerinckiaceae > Methylocapsa. The sequence continues at coordinate 15,499 of CAVYFP010000008.1, forward strand.
GGCCCCGCCGTCCTGCCCGAGCCCTATCCGTTCCTGCCCGTCGAGGGGGCGAGCCTCGATCAGATTGCGGTCGGTCCCGTTCACGCCGGCATCATCGAGCCGGGCCATTTCCGTTTCACCGCCAATGGCGAGGCGGTCGTGCGGCTCGAAGAACGACTTGGCTATACGCATAAAGGCGTCGACGGCCTGACGACGGGCGCCTCCATCGAACAGGCCGCGAAGCTCGCCGCGCGAACGTCGGGCGACAGCACGGTCGCCTATTCTCTGGCGTTCTCACGCGCGGTCGAGGCGGCGCTCGAAATCGACGTTCCCCTCCGCGCCGTCTGGCTGCGCGCGCTGATGGCCGAACTCGAACGCCTCGCCAACCATTTCGGCGACATCGGCGCGATCTGCAACGACGTCGCCTTCGCGCTGATGCTCGCCCATTGCGGCGCCCTGCGCGAGCGTGTCCTGCGCGCGGCGGCGGCCTGTTTCGGCCATCGGCTGATGATGGATTGCATCGTCCCGGGAGGCGTCAGCGCCGATCTTTCCATCAAGGGCGCGGCGCTGATCCGCGAACTCATCGGCGCCGCGCGTCGCGCTTTTCCGGCGCTCGTCGAGCTTTACGACGACACCGCTTCGCTTCAGGACCGAACCGTCGGCGCCGGCTTCCTTCAGCCCGCGCTCGCCCGTCAATATGGTTGCGGCGGCTATGTCGGCCGCGCCTCGGGCCGCAATTTCGATGCGCGGCGCGATCTTCCCTATCCGCCCTATGACGCGCTGCGCTTCACCGTTCCCGTCCGGGAGGATGGCGACGTCAATGCGCGCGTGTGGATCCGCATCCACGAAGTCGAGCAGAGCCTGACGCTGATCGAACAGATCCTCGATCGCCTGCTGCGCGCCCCCGGCCCGCACCGCGCGCCCGTGACGGTGGGCCGACGCGGCGAAGGCGTCGCGCTTGTCGAAGGTTTTCGCGGCGACATTCTCGCCGTCGTCCGCGTCGACGCGGAGGGGCGCATCGAGCGATGCCACCTGCGCGACCCGTCGTGGTTTCAATGGCCCCTTCTGGAAGCGGTCATCGAGGGCAACATCGTCGCCGACTTTCCGGTCTGCAACAAATCCTTCAACTGCTCCTACTCCGGGGCTGACCTTTAGGCCGCACGCGCATGCGCAAGATTCTGTTCGAGAGCATTCTCAAAGGGCCGCTGACGGAAGAAGCGCCCGGCCCCGAGGACGCCGAACTCGCGGCCTACGCGGCGCAGGTCGATCACGCCGCCCGCGCCCGCCTGGGACGCAGCCTCTCCATTCGCGAGATTGACGCCGGATCGTGCAACGGATGCGAACTCGAGATCAACGCGCTCTCCAACGCCTTCTATGATCTGGAGCGCTTTGGCCTGCGCTTCGTCGCCTCGCCACGCCATGCCGACGTTCTGCTCATCACCGGCCCCGTGACGAAGAACATGGGCGAGGCGCTGCTGCGCACCTATCAGGCGACGCCGGCCCCAAAATGGGTCGTCGCGGCGGGATCCTGCGCACGCGATGGCGGCGTCTTTTCCGGCAGCTACGCCTGCGCCGGCGGCGTAGCCGCGCTGCTTCCGGTCGACCTTTACATTCCGGGCTGCCCACCGACCCCGATCGCGCTGCTGAAGGGGCTCATCGCGCTGATGCAATAGACGGTCAGCGGCCGCCTCACGCGGTGGGAAGCCCCAGAGGCTGCGGCGCCGGCAGCGTAATGACCGCCCGCAGGCCGCCAAGCGCGCTCTCGTCAAGGACCAGCGCTCCGCCGCAGGCCTCCAGCACGTCGCCGACGATGGCGAGGCCAAGGCCGCTGCCCCCCGTCGCCTGATCGAGCCGCACGCCACGTCTCAGCACCGCCTGCCGCGCCGCCTCCGGTATGCCGGGGCCGTCATCCTCGATGCGGATCGTGACCGTCAAGGCCATGGCGCTTGCTGTGGCGCGAACCCGGCTTTTGGCCCATTTGGCGGCGTTCTCAAGGATATTGCCCAAAAGCTCGGCGAGATCGTCGCGGTCGAGGGCAACGCGAAGGTCGGGCGCAATGTCGATGTCCCAATGCAGCGCCGCCCCCAATGGCGTCTTGCGAATCGTCGAGGCCGAGACTCTCGACCAGCGCGGCGAGTTCCGTCACCGCCCAGCGGTTGCGCCGCAACCGCGCCTGCGCCAGCGCACGTTCGATGTGACGGCGCATGGTGAGGGCGAGATCGTCGATGCTTTGCGCAATCTCGCGCTCGCCGCGCGCGCGCAACAGCCGCGCATCGGCGCCGAGCACGGTGAGCGGCGTCTTCAGCCCATGCGCGAGATCGCCGGCGCTCGCACGGGCGCGCTCGATCGCTTTGTCCTGCGCGTCGAGCAGCGAATTGACTTCCTCGGCGAGCGGCGTGACCTCGTCGGGGTAGTCGTCCGGCAGCCGGGCGCGCGCGCCAGAGCGAATGGCGCCGATCGCCCGACGCATCGCTTCGAGTGGACGCAGCCCGACGCGGACCTGCAGCCACGCAGCGAAGAGAAGGGCGAGGCCGAGCAAGGTAAGAGAAGGCGCGAGTTCGCCGGCGAATGCGCGGCCGGCGGCGCTGACGTCGGCGCTGTCGATGGCGACGGCGATGCGCAGGGTCCGCGTTTCGCCGCCAGTCGCGAATGTGACCGCGCGCTCGCGAACGATCAGGGTCGCACGGCCGGGGCCGGGCAAAAGATGGCGATGCACGCTCGAAGGGTTGAGTTCGTCGGGCGGCAGGGCGAGCCGCGCGTCCCAGAGCGAACGCGACCGAAGCGTCTGTCCGCTGGCCTCGTCCGCGACCTGCCAGTAAAGGCCGCTCAAAGGCTGCTCGAAGCGCGGGTCCGCGAGCGGGCGCGACAGCGTGAACGCGCCAGTAGGGCCGAAGACGATGGAGCCGGCAATCTGGCGAACGTCGGTCTCAAGTTCGCTGTCGATCCGTTTCTCGACATGGCGCTGGAACAGAAAGACGAGGCCGACGCCGGAAATAACCAATGCGCCGGCAATCGAGAGCAGCGCCATCGCCAGCAGCCGCAGGCGCAGCGACCGCCAGCTCATTCCCCGCGTTCCTTCGGCCCCATGGGTTCCGGCGCCATGTAGCCGAAGCCGCGGCGCGTCTCGATCAGGTCGACGCCAAGCTTGCGCCGCACGCGTCCGACCAGAACCTCGATCGCGTTCGATTCGCGCTCGAAGTCCTGGGCGTAAAGATGTTCGGTCAGCTCAAGCTGCGAGACGACTCGCCCGGCATGATGCATGAGATAGGAAACGAGCCGATATTCCTGCGGCGACAGATGGACCGGCGCGCCATTGACGCTGACCTCCATCCGCTTCGCGTCGAGCGTCACCGCGCCGTTGACGAGGATGCTTGATGCGAGCCCGGCGGAGCGGCGGATCAGCGCGCGGAGCCGCGCGACGAGTTCCTCCATGCGGAAGGGTTTTGGCAAATAATCGTCAGCGCCCGCGTCGATTCCCTCGACACGCTCGGCCCAGCTGCCTCGGGCCGTGAGAATCAGGACCGGAAAGCGGCGTCCGTCGCGGCGCCAGCGCTTCAGGATGGCGAGGCCGTCCATGGCGGGCAGGCCGAGATCGAGCACCACCGCGTCGAGATCCTCCGTATCGCCGCGGAACCAGGCTTCCTCGCCGTTGGCTTCGCGCTCGACCGCGTAGCCCGCCGAGGCGAGCGCAGCGGCGACGTCACCAGCGATGCGCGCGTCATCCTCGACGACAAGCACGCGCATCACTCGCCCCCGCCGGCGACCACGGCTCCGGTTTTCGCATCGATTGTGATTTCGGCGAGGCGTCCAGCGGCGTCGATCAGCTTGAATTCGTAGATCCAGAACTCCGTGATCATGTTCGAGCTCGATCTGCGCGATTTCGCCGCTATGGCGCTGACGCAGGATCGGCAAGATCTCCTCGAGCGGCCGGATCTCGCCGCGCTCGCGCGCCCGCTCGGCCTCGTCATGGTCATGCGCCGGGGCAGCCCCGGCCGCCGTCTCGTCATCGGCTGACGCTGGCGGCGACGAAACGAAGGAGCCGGCCAGAGCCAGCGCCAGAGTAAGTCCCCGCCATCGCTGAAGCCGCTCCATCATCGCTGCAGTCTGCCAGATCCATCGTGACGAAACGCTGACGCCGCCTTCAGCGATCGGTCAGCACGGCGCCACTAGGATGCGGCGCTTGGAATGTCATCAAAGGAGACATACACCATGATCAAATTATCGCCACTCGCCGCGCTCATCCTCGCCCTCGCAAGCGCCGCGCCTGCTTACGCCCATGCCGTGCCGCCCGACTGCGGCAACGCGCCTCGCGAACAGTGGATGAGCGAGGACGCGATCAAGGCCAGAGGCCTCGCGCTCCTCTATGACGTCGGCGCGGTGAGGGTCGAGGGCGGCTGCTATGAACTCCAGTCCGTCAACAAGGCCAAGATAAAGCTCTACCTCCATCCGGTCACGGGCGCAGTCGTCACGCTTGAGGACCGGGACTGACGCCGGCCGGCTCCGCCGACGGCGATGCGGGCGGCGCGGGCGCGAGGCTACCCAATCGTACAGACGGTTTCAGCTGCGCGACAAACCGAGGGGCGACATGACAGGACGCTGACGCCGCTCCTCAGCAATCGGTCAGCGGGGCGCCGCTAGGGTTCATCGCGTCGCTTATCGACATTAACCATTCCACTGGAGACATACGCCATGCGCAAGATGTTGCCCCTTTCCGCGCTGTTCCTCGCCCTGGCCAGCGCCGCCCCCGCCCTGGCCGAGCAAGAGACGGCGTCCTGCGGCAATGCGCCTCGCGCACAATGGCTGAGCGAGGACGCCATCAAGGCCAAGGGCGTCGAACTCGGTTACGACGTCCGCAGCGTGAAGAGCGAAGACGGCTGCTACGAACTCAAGGCCATCGACAAGGCCAACGTCAAGGTCGAGCTCTACTTGCACCCGGTCACCGGGGAGGTCGTCAAGCTCAAGGACCAGAACTAATGTCCGTCCAGGCTGCGGATCATGTCGCTGCCGACGCCCTGCGGCCGGCGACGGCTCCGGTCTGGGATCCGCTCGTGCGCATCTTCCACTGGTCGCTGGCGATCGCCTTCACTGTCGCCTGGCTGAGCGGAGAGGAACTGCGGCGCGTCCATCTGATCGCGGGCTATGCGATCGTCGGGCTCGTCGCCTTTCGCCTCGTCTGGGGCGTGATCGGGACGACGCATGCCCGCTTCAGCGACTTCATATACCGGCCGTCAACCGTCGTCGGCTATCTGATCGATGCGGTGCGCATGCGGGCGAAGCGCTATGTCGGCCACAATCCCGCCGGCGGCGCGATGGTGATCGCGCTGTTGGCGATGCTGAGCGCAACCTGCGCCACAGGCGTCATGATGACCACGGACGCCTTCTGGGGCGTCGAATGGGTTGAGGCGGCGCATGAAATCGCCGTCAATGTGATGCTTATTCTGATCGGGCTTCACCTTGCCGGAGTCGCCGTCGCCAGCATCGAGCATCGCGAGAATCTCGTGCGCGCCATGTTCACAGGCCGCAAGCGCGCCGAATAATCGGCGCAGAGGCGAAGGCGGCGCAGGGCCGGTCTCGAACGGCATTCATGACTGGCCGGCGTCATTTCAACAAGCGCCGGCCAGCCTCGCCGGCGTTTCGCGGCCTCTGGCTGCTTCCTGCACGCGATTGGGTGTATGATCTCCCAAAAAACACGTCCGCGTCCACGGACGATCGGGAGGGAGTAGATCATGGCCAATTCGGGACAACCTACAATCAGTCTTGGCGCCACGGGCGACGCGGTGAAGCGTTTGCAGCGCGCGCTGCGCCGGACGCCCAATGAAGGGCTCAAGGTCGATGGCGTCTTCAACGCGACGCTCGAGACGGCGGTGAAGCAGTTCCAGCAGGGCGCAGGCCTGACGGCCGATGGCGTCGTCGGGCCGCTGACCTGGGCGGCGCTGCCTGACGGCGGCCCGATGCCGACCCTCCGGTCAGGGATCGACCGGGGCGGTCGTGACGAGCCTGCAGAATTTGCTGACGAATGGCGCGCCGGGCCAGTGGATCACGACGCCGCAGGGAGTTGATGGCGTCTTCGGGCCACATACGAAAGCGTCCGTCGAGGCCTTCCAGAGATGGGGCGGCGTCACGGCGGACGGCATCGTCGGCGACGAGACCTGGGCGGTTTCCCTGCATGCGGCGAGCGCCACGCTGGAAACGGCGGTCGGTCTCGGCTTTGTCGTTGGCTGAAAGTAACTTCAGCCCTCGTTGAAGACGGTGGTGGCGCAGGCCTAAAAGGCCCGCGCCACTCTCAGGGCAATGCGCTAAATCAGATCAACGCAGGCCGTGGTGGTCGCGATTGGGATCGCGCGCGAAGAGATCGCTCATGACGGCGACGGTCGAGTCGCAGGCATGATTGAGGCAGGGCAGGCCGAAGCCCGCTTCAATCGTCTTCAGCAGGGAGAAATGCGTGTAGAAGCGTGCGCTCTGGACCGGCTGCTTGCCGAAGGTTGTTTCGACGGTGAACAAAACCTTATTGGTGTTCGGCGCATTGCTGTAGTCGTTTTCGTCCCAGACAATGACGATGGCGTTGTGACCCTGCTTCCAGCTCGGCGACTGGTGGATCGCCGTGACGATCGTCTGTAGCGCGGCGTCGCCGCGCTTGATCAGCGCCGGATTGAGGCCGGACTGGACGCCGGTGTCGCTCGGATCATAATTGCAGAACGCCCCGGCGTTGCCGCGGCCATGCTGATCGTTGCACTGGTTCGGCGCGATCAAAGAGTAGTTCGGCGAAGCGCCGGCGCCAAGATCGGCGTAGAGGCCGCCCGCGCCCGTGAAGCCGACGATATTCTTGAGGCTGAGCGCCGGATTGGTCCCGTCCTGGACGGCCTTGAAATAGGCGAAGGGATTATGCTTGACGGCATAGAGCGCGACGAGATCGCCCGACGTCAGCGGCGGGGTGAGCGCAGGCAGGATCTTGGTGAAATCGGTCGCGTCGGTATAGACGCCGTCGCTGGTGTTGACGCCGTCGGCGCCGGCTATCGGCAGATCCTCCTGATAGCTTTTCCAGCTGCGGCCATGCGCGACCAGCTGGTCGGCGATGGTCTTGCCGACCGTTTTCGCGGCGGCGTAGGAAAGGACGCCATCGAGGTTGTTCACGCCGGGCGGACCCTGCGTCTCGTTCGTCGTGTCGACAGCAGGCGTCGCCGCGTCGAGGCCCGAACCCGTGATCGGGCAGATATTCGGGCTGGAGGGAACGTCCGTCGAGGGAGTCCCCGAGGCGAGGTTCGTCGTGCAGGTTTTGCTGTGCCAGGCCGGGTAATTATCGCTATGCACGCCAAAATTCGAGGCGCCGACGATCTCAAGGTAATTGGTGAGGCTCGGATGGGCGACCGCGAAATAATTGGTCGCGGAATTCACAGACTGCGCATAGCTGTTGGTGAAGGGCGCGTTCGGATTGTTGAAAATCTGGCTGTAGCCGTGATTTTCCATCACGATTACATAAACATGGTCAAGATAGGGAACGCCAGACGGCACGGCCCCCTCATCGGCGAACCCAGCGCTCGCCGCGCACGACAACAGTAAGGCGAGTCCTAACGCGCTTCTCTTCATGATTTTTCGGCCTTTGGTTTGCGAACAGGCCTGCTTGGTAGCGATTTTACGCGAAACTTTTGTGGCGCTTAAGCTTCATTTATACGACACCGCCACGCTGAGGAGCTCCGGGTCCAACAGTCCCGCGCCGGTGCAGCTCAGAAGCCGGCGAAAACCGCCCTGATGTCCGCTGCGGGCGCGCCCGCGGACAGCAGCAGCTGCAGCGCAATGCGGGCCTTGCGCGCATCGAGGCCTTGCGCCGGGATCAGCCCGCGCCCGATGAGATCGATCTCGCCGCCGGGGTAGCCATAAGTGGCGCGCAGCGTCTCGCCGGCGCCCGTGCGGCTGGCGAAAACGACAGGGATGCGCTGGGCGAGACGGCCAAGGTCGGGCGCGGCGTCCCGCCGCGACGTGGCCCGCCCCCGGCAGGCTGAGGACGAGGCCATTGATGGCGCCCGCCGCCAGCGCCGCGAGCGTTTCGCGCTCAAAGCCCGGTCCCGCCTCGAGGATGGGGACAACCGGCTCGCTTCCCCCATAGACGAGTCGCGGCGGCGCGGCGGCGGGCTGAAGCGCGAAACGCACGCGATCCTCGGCCACATAGCCGATGGGGCCGAAGGGGAGCGACGAAAAAGCGTGGGTGCGGAAACTATGCGCCTTGCGGACCAGCGGCGCGGCGTGGATTTCATCGTCCATGACGACGAGGATCCCCTTGCCCCGCGCGACCTGCGAGACGGCGACCCGCGCGGCGGCGAGAAGATTGGCGGGGCCGTCGGCGCCCGGCTGATCGGCCCGGCGCATCGCCGCCGTGAGGACGATCGGCGTTTGCGTCTGCGCGAGAAGCGCGAGCGCGAAGGCGGTCTCCTCCAGCGTGTCCGTGCCATGCGCGATGACGAGTCCATCGGCGGCGCGCGCAGCTTCCAGCGCGGCGCTGGCGATGAGGGCCATGTCTTCGAGCGTCAGGCTGGCGCTGGGCTTGCCGAGCACGTCGCGCGCCTCGATTTCGGCGATGTCGGCGAGCTGCGGCAGCGCGGCGGCGAGCGCTTTCGCGTCGAGGCGCGGCGCGGCGGCGCCGGTCATGGCGATCGTGCCGCCGGCGGCGAGGATGATGAGGCGGGGACGCGGCGAAATATTCAATCGAAGCCCCCTTGTTGCCCCCCTTAACGCGGCTGAGGAGCCGTCCCGAAATGACTACGGCATCAGAAGGGAAAGCCACAAGCTCCCTCGCCCTGAGGAGCGGGCGAACTCCGCGTCTTGAAGGGCGAGAGAGAGCGTTGATCGGCGACCGAGGCAACCGAAAGACACACGCCCGCGCCCCATCCTTGGAGAGGCCGCCATTGGCGGCGCCCCAGGATGAGAGCTTTGGCGCAGATCAGGCTTCGGCTTCGGCGGAGGCCGCGGCCTTCTCCGCGGCCGCGGCCGCGGCCTTCTCGGCCGCTGCTGTGCGCTCCTGCGCCTTTTTCTTCGGCAGCGCCTTCTTCGGATTGTTCTGCGCCGCACGGGTCACCACGCCGAGGCCGTCGAGCAGGCGCGCGACGCGGTCGGTCGGCTGGGCGCCCTTGGCGATCCACGCCTTGGCCTTGTCCGCGTCGATCTTGACGCGCTCGGCGGAATCCTTCGCCTTAAGCGGATCGAAAATGCCGAGGCGCTCGATGAAGCGGCCATCGCGCGGCATCCGCGAGTCGGCGACGACGACGCGGTAGAACGGACGCTTCTTGGCGCCGCCGCGCGACAGACGAATTTTCAGTGACATTTCCAACTTTCTCCAGTTTTGCCCGAAGGCGTCAAACAACAAGCTTCAATCTCGAGGTGCCGCATTCGCGGACAGCCTCACTTCTTCTTTCCGAACGGGTTAAGCCCGCTCAAAACGCCGCCGCCAAGCCCCGGCAATTTGCCGGGCAGCGAGCCGCCGCCTAATCCGCCAAGGCCCGGCAGCTTCGGCGCGATGCTCGCCGGCGGCGGGGCCAAGGGCGCGGCGGCAGGCTTTGGCGCGGGACCCGATGCGCCGGGCATTGATCCCAGTTGTTTCTGCATGGCGGCGATCTGTTCCGGCGTCGGCTGGCCCATGCCCATTCCGCCGCCCGGAAGCCCGAGCGCCTGCCCCATTTTGGCGAGCGCGCCGCCGCGCTTGCCGCCGCCCATGGATTTCATCATGTCGGCCATCTGGCGGTGCTGCTTCAAAAGCCTGTTGACGTCCTCGACCTTGACGCCCGAGCCTGCCGCCACGCGCTTCTTGCGCGAGGCCTTGAGAATGTCGGGGTTGCGCCGCTCCTCGCGCGTCATCGAGGAAATGATGGCGCGCTGGCGCTTGATGATGCGGTCGTCGAGCCGGGCGGCGGAGATCTGGTCCTTGATCTTGGCCATGCCGGGAAGCATTCCCATGATGCCCCCGAGACCGCCGATCTTCTCGACCTGCGCCAGTTGTTCGGAGAGATCTTCGAGATCGAACTTGCCCTTGCGCATACGCTCGGCGATGCGCTGCGCCTTTTCCGTATCGATCGCCTCGGCGGCCTTTTCGACCAGCGAGACGATGTCGCCCATGCCAAGGATGCGGTCGGCGATGCGGGCCGGATGGAAATCCTCTAGCGCGTCCATTTTCTCGCCGGCGCCGAGGAGTTTGATCGGCTTGCCGGTGACGGCGCGCATGGAAAGCGCCGCGCCGCCGCGCCCGTCGCCGTCGACGCGGGTGAGGACGATGCCGGTGATGCCGACGCGCTCGTCGAAGCTTTTCGCGAGATTGACGGCGTCCTGGCCGGTCAGGGCGTCGGCGACGAGCAGGATCTCATGCGGGCGGGAGGCCGCCTTGATCTCGGCCATCTCGGCCATCAGCGCTTCGTCGATATGGGTGCGCCCGGCGGTGTCGAGCAGGACGACGTCATAGCCCTGCAGCCGCGCGGCCTGTTCGGCGCGGACGGCGATCTGCACGGGCGTCTGGCCGGCGATGATTGGCAGCGTGTCGACGCCGATCTGGCGCCCGAGCACGGCGAGCTGCTCCTGCGCCGCCGGACGCTTGACGTCGAGCGAGGCCATCAGCACCTTGCGCTTCATGCGCTCGTTGAGGCGCTTGGCGATCTTCGCCGTGGTCGTCGTCTTGCCGGCGCCCTGCAGGCCGATCATCATGATGGCGACGGGCGGGACGGCGTCGAGATTGATCGGCTCGGCCTCGGCGCCGAGCGTCTCGATCAGCACGTCATTGACGATCTTGACGACCATCTGGCCGGGCGTCACGGATTTGACGACATTGGCGCCGACGGCGCGCGCGCGCACCTTGTCGACGAAGGAGCGCACCACGTCGAGCGCGACATCGGCTTCGAGCAGGGCGCGGCGGACCTCGCGCAGGGCGACGTCGACGTCGGCCTCCGACAGCGCGCCGCGCCGCGTCAGCGTATCGAAAATGGAGGAGAGCTTTTCCGAAAGCCCTTCGAACATGCGTCTTTTCCTGTGCCGGGCCATCCCGAACGCCCAACGCGCTTCGCGCCCGGGGGCGCCAAGCGCTGCCGGACGTTCACCGCTCGCCTCAAGGGCGACCCGGCTCGCGCGTTGAAAGCCTCAATTCGGGAAAGGCTTAAAAAAGTTTCTTCGCGCGCCCGGCCGGCAAAGTCAAGAAACTCGGGGAAACGCCGGCCGCGGCGCCCGCCCCGCCCATTTGCCGGCGCGCCGGAACATGATAGATCGGGGTGCGCCTGGCGCGGCTCCGCTGCGCCCGAATGCGCCCAGAAGCGTCAGCGTCCCGGTAGCTCAGCAGGATAGAGCAACGGTTTCCTAAACCGTAGGTCAGGGGTTCGAATCCCTTCCGGGACGCCAGTTAAGTCAATCGTTTACACGCTTGAGCCGCCCTTCGAAGCGGATCCCTCCTCGATCATTTCGCCGGCGGCCGAGGGTTTTTTTCGGCCATCGTCAGTCGAAATCTTACTGTCCGCGGGGCCGACGCCCTTCTTGAAGCGGCTCAGTCGCGACGCAATTCCCCGGACCACGACATAGAATGTCGGCGTGAACAGAAGACCAAAAAGCGTCACGCCGAGCATGCCGGCGAAGACGGCTGTGCCCAGCGACTGGCGCATTTCCGCGCCCGCCCCTACCGCGCGGGCGAGCGGCAGGACGCCAAAGATGAAGGCGAAGGACGTCATCAGAATCGGCCGCAACCGCGTTCGCGCGGCGGAGACGGCCGCCTCAAACCGGGTATGTCCGTCCTCCTCCGCCTGCTTTGCGAATTCGACGATCAGGATCGCGTTCTTGGCTGCGAGGCCAACCAGCACGACGAGTCCGATGTCGACGAGAATGTTGCGATCGAAGTCCCGATAGGTCACGCCGAGCATGGCGGCCAGAATGCACATCGGCACGATCAGGATGACGGCGAAGGGCAAGAGCCAGCTCTCATAGAGCGCCGCGAGAAGCAGAAAGACAAAAACGACGGCGAGGCCAAAGGCGAGGATCGCCGTGTTGCCGGCCAGTTTCTCCTGCAGCGCGATTTCGGTCCATTCGAAGCCGAACCCCTGCGGCAATTTATCTTTGGCGAGCGCCTCGACAGCCGCGATGCCCTGCCCCGACGAGAAGCCGCGGGCGAGGCTGACCTGGACCTCGGCCGCCGGATAGAGGTTGTAGCGCGTCACGCGGAAAGGCCCCGTCGCATCGTTGAGCGTCGCGACCGAGCCGATCGGCACCATGTCTCCGCTGGCGTTGCGCGTCTTCAGATTGGCGACGTCGCGAGTCGTCAGGCGATAGGGGTTGTCGGCCTGGGCCGTGACCTGGTAGGTCCGCCCGAGGATATTGAAATCGTTGATATAGGCGGAACCCATATAGACCGACAGCGTGTCGAACACGCGCGAGATCGGAACCCCAAGCAGCTCGGCCTTGGTGCGGTCGATGTCGGCGAAAATCTGGGGCGTGTGGGTATTGAACAGCGTGAAGGGCTGAACGAAGCCCCGATTCTGGCTAATTCCCCCGACAAGGCCCCAGGTTGCATTCTCGAGCGCCGGCAGGCCGCGGCCGACGCGATCCTGGACATATCCCTTGAGGCCGCCGCCCGTGCCGATGCCTGGCACCGATGGCGGCTCCAGCACGAATGCGAAGGCGTCGGTCAGCACGGCGATATGCTGGCGGACATCCGCGAGGATCTTCGCCGCCGTCAGGCCCTTCCTGACCCGCTCTTCGAACGGCTTCAGCCCGACGAAGATGACGCCTGTGTTGGTTGCGTTGGTAAATGTCGCGCCGTCAAACCCCGCGAACACCACAGCATGCTCGACGCCTTCCCGCTGCAGGATAATGTCCGTCGCCTGGCGCAACACCTTGTCAGTGCGGTCGAGCGAGGCGCCGGGCGGAAGCTGGAACGCGGCGATGAGATAGGCTCTGTCGAGCGTCGGAATAAGGCCGGTTGGCGTCTTGTTCAGGAGATCGAAAGCGAAATAGATCAGCCCCGCATAGATGACGAGCGAGACGAAGCCAACCCTGATGACGCGCGCCGTCAGCGCGCCATAGGCATTGCCGAGCCTTTCGAACATCCAGTTGAAGCCAGCGAAGAACCAGCGCAGGGGCGTCGAGATCCGGTAGATGAAGCCGGATCGTCTTGGCTCGGCCTCGCGCGGTTTAAGAAGGATCGCGGCGAGAGCCGGCGAGAGCGTGAGGGACACGAAACAGGAAATCACCGTGGCGCTCGCGATGGTGATCGCGAACTGCTTGTAGAAGGCGCCCTGCAGGCCGGTAATGAAAGCCGTCGGGATGAACACGGCGCACAACACGAGGGCGATCGCCAGCAATGCGCCGCCGACTTCATCCATCGTGCGATGCGCCGCGTCTTTCGGGCTCATGCCGTGTTCGAGATAGCGCTCGACGTTCTCGACGACGACGATCGCATCGTCGACGACAATGCCAATCGCCAGCACGAGACCGAACAGCGACAGCGTATTGAAGGTCAGCCCGACGCCGCTCATGAACAGGAAGCAGCCGATCAGCGACACGGGGATGGCGATGACCGGAATGATTGCGGCGCGCCATGTCTGCAGAAACACGATCACGACGAGAACGACGAGGCCGACCGCTTCGAAGAGCGTACGAACGACCTCGTCGATGGACTGCTGGATGAACTCGGTCGGGTTATAGACGACCGTATAGTCGATGCCCGGCGGGAAATCCTTCTTCGCCGTCTCCATCGTCGCCTTGACCGCGGCGGCGGTCGCCAGTGCGTTGGAGCCTGGCCGCTGGAAAATCACCATCGCCGTTGCGACGTCTCTGTCGAGATAGGCGTTGACGGTATAGTCCTGCGCGCCCAGTTCGACGCGGGCGATGTCGCGCACGCGCACATAGCCGTCAGCGTCCGACCTGACGACGATGTCCTCGAACTGGGCCGGGCTGGTCAGCCGCCCCAGCGTCTGCACCGACAGCTGGAACGCGCCGGGCGACGAGACCGGCGGCTGATTGATGGCGCCCGCCGCAACCTGAAGATTGGCCGCCTGAAGCGCGGCGATCACTTCCTCGACGGTCAGCCCGCGCGCCGCGACCTTGCCCGGATCGAGCCAAATGCGCATCGAATAGTCGCGCGCGCCGAAAATCTGGACATTGCCGACGCCGTCAACGCGCGATAGCAGGTCCTTCAGATAAAGCGTCGCATAGTTGGAAATATATTTCTGGTCGCGCGATCCATCCGGCGAGATCATATGGACGACCATCATGAGATCGGGCGAGGCCTTCTGCACGGTCACGCCCTGCCGGATCACGGCTTCCGGCAGTCGCGGGGTCGCGATCGCGACGCGATTCTGCACGAGAACCTGCGCCTGATCGACGTTCGTGCCAGGCTTGAAGACAACATCGATTGAAAGCTTTCCATCGCCTGTTGATTGCGAGGTGACGTAAAGCATGTCGTCGACGCCGTTGACCTGCTGCTCGATCGGCGTCGCGACGGTGGCCGCGATGACCTCCGCAGACGCGCCGGGATAGATTGTCGTGATGTTCACCGTCGGTGGCGCGATTTCCGGATATTCGGAGATCGGCAGCGATCTTTGCGCGATGGCGCCGGCGATGGTCAGGATGATCGAAAGGACCGCGGCGAAGATAGGACGATCGATGAAGAAATGGGAAAAGCGCATGCCGGTGCCGCTCCGCCGATCAGTTGGAGGCGGAATCGGCGGAAAGCGCGATCGCGCCTTCTTTCGGCGCGACGACTGCGCCTGGCCGGACGAACGGATTGGCGATCCCCTCGATTATGACCCGGTCGCTCTCCGCGAGTCCGCCAAGAATGACGCGCAAATTCTCATAGATCGCGCCGAGCGCAACCGACTTTCGGAACAACTTTATTGTCCGGTCCGACCGTCAGCACGATCTTGCTCGCCTGATCCGAGACGATCGTCGCATCGGGGATCAATAATACGTTGATGTTGCCGCCGAAGAGCCGCAGCCTTCCGAAGGTGCCGGGTAAAAGAAACAGATCCTTGTTTTCGAAAATCGCGCGCCCCCGAATGACGCCGCTGCGCGCGTTTAGCTGATTGTCGACGAAGTCCATCACCCCGGCATGGCTATGACTCCAGTCGGTTTCATCGGCCAGTCGCACCATGACGGGATTTTTGAATTCGCGCGACGAGGGCCTTTCCTTCGCGCTCGCGAGGCGCGCGTAACGGATGTAGTCGGCCTCGGAGGCGTCGAAGACAAAATGGATGGGATCAAGCGTCACAATCGTGGTGAGCAGCGTGGCGCCGCTTTGGCCGCCCTCGACGAGATTTCCGACGTCGACCTTGTGGTCCGAGACGCGGCCGGGAATGGGCGCGCGCACCCGCGTCCACTCGAGGTTGAGCTCAGCGTTGCGCAGGGCCGCCTCGGCGCTAAGCAATTGAGCCTTTGCGACATCGAGATTGGCCTGACGCTGGTCCACGTCGCGCAGGGTAATCGTCCGGTTTTCGACCAGCTGCTGGGCTCTCGCGACGTCGTTGGCGGCGACCTCGACCTGCGCCCGCGCCTTGGCGATGTCCGCTTTCGCGCCATCGACGGCGATCTGATAAGGCCTAGGATCGATGACGAAGAGAAGGTCGCCCGTTTTGACGATCTGGCCGTCGACAAAATTGATTGTATCGACTGCGCCTGAAATGCGCGGCCGAACCTCGACCTGCTGAAGCGCCTCGAACCGACCCGTGTATTCGTCCCACCGCGGCACTGATTTGGCCAATGGATGGGCCACCACGACGTTCGGCGGCGCCCCCTGCGCGGCGGTCTGATTTGCGCAGGCGAGGCCGAAGACGACGGCGCAGAAGGTCACGAATCCGCAGGCGCGCGAAAAAGATCCAAAAAGCCGCATATGAACTCCGAATGGACCGGACGCCGGACCAAAGAAAGATGCGCAACCAAAAGCCGCTGAAGGATCCAGCTGGAACGCGTCGATTTGTGAGCCGCCTCGAACAGCCAAGTTCCCCGCGGCGCTTTCGCTCCGGCGGGGCGCGGCCTTGGGACGCGCGACGACAAGGCTAAGATAGGGCTTCACTGGCAACGTGCAAGCCACGACATGAAAGGACGCGCCGTCCGCCGCATCTTCGAAGGCGCCGCCGGTCACGTGCCGGGCGCTGTCGTTATCGGCGGCAGGCGTGTCAAGGGGCATCGCTCAGCGAGAAGCTCACAAAAGGGTGATCTTGGCGAGGCTATAAGGCGTTCGCGCAGCGGAAGAAGCGGCGGCGCGAAAGATCTCTTCTATAAGAAGCGGCGCCGCGTCGCCGGGGCCCATATGCGCCACCTCGGTTGTATGAACCAAAACCCTCGAAGCATCGTCATGTTGAGCCTGAATGTTTGCGCCGCGGCCGACCAAGCCGCCGACATAGCATTGCGCAGGAGACCGCCTTCTGTCACCCGGTGTGCGATGAACGGCGGAAGACCAGCTTTTGATAGACAAGGCCAATCCCGATCAGGACGGCGCCGAGGCCGATGAAGGAAAGCGCGCGCAGGATGCCTTCGAGCTGCGCGAGATCGTAGAGGAACACCTTCAGAACGGCCGCGACGATGAAGAGCCCCGAAGCCAGGCGGGCCTCGCGCGAAGCCCGCCAGACGCCAAAGGCCAGGAGCAGCATGCCGAGCGCCAGCCAGACCGCCGAATAGGCGTAGTTCTCGGCTTGCGACGCTGGATTCCGCCAGCCGATCAAATCGGTTTCGAAGAAGCGCCGCGTTTCCAGGGTCGCGAGCAGAAAGACGAGAACCAGAGCTGCAATGCGCAGGCTGACGACGAACCACTGCGGCCGCACGCGCTCCGCCGCCCGCGCCAAAATCGTGGCGAGCACGGCCGGCAGACCGTAGCTGAGGAGGATCGCATTGAAGAGCCGCCCGCCCTCGATCGCCGCGCCGCTGAAATAGGGGTTCTGGACGAGCCCCAATCCGACGATGCTGACGAGTATCGAAATCACCCCGAAAATGAGGGACGCTGTGCGGAACACCGGACTTGCCCGCATCGTATCGAGGCGCGTCAGCGCCAGGGAGAAGGCGAGCGAAGTTGTGGCGAAGAGTCCCTGCTCGATGAGGCCGGAGCTCCGGGCAAAAGGATCGCCGCCGTTCAGCGCGTGCCGGATCTCGAAGAAAAACAACAATGCCGAGAAGATGATCGCCAACGCCTGCGCGATCTGCACGGGAAGGTCTTCGCCGGACGCCCGCCGCATGATCCGCGCGGAGAGACCGAATGCCGCCGCCGGCGCGCCATAGGCGAACAGGAGCCAGTTGAAGACCGGCGTCATGCCGAGGTCGTCGCCGACGATGCGCGGCTCATAGGCCAATCGGCCGGCGACCACGACGCCGAGGCCCGCGACCGCCCAACGCAGCGCCGGAATGGAAAGGCGACTCTCGACGACGGCCGCGCCCAGCGCGGCGAGAGCCAGCGCCACAGTCAACATGCCGCGATCGAGCACGAACACGGCGCCAAGAGCCAGCGCCGCCAAAGACGCCGAGGCCATGACGCCGACGCCAAGATAGAGCGTCTCCGACCAGGCTTCGGAAAGGCGCTTGCGGAAGCGGGCCGCGGCAAGCAGAAAGCCGAGCGCCAGCAGCCCGGCGACCACTCCGAATCGCCCGCTCGCGTCGCTATGGGTCAACCGGAGATAGGCGAGCGCCAGCGCGGCGAGCGGCGTCAAAGTCGCGGCGCCGGCATAGATCGACGCAATCGGCGAGGGCAGATTCTTTTCGCGGTAAAGTATGACGCCGCAGGGCCACGCGACCAAGCCGGCGCCGAGCGCAGCAAAGACGGAAAATCGCGTCGGCTCAAGCGGCGTGAGGAAGATAGGCATAGCCTCCCGCGTGAACGTGATGGCCTCGGGCGCAGCTTCATCGCCGGTCCAGATCCAGAGGATCGCGATAACAAGTACGCCCGCGCCCGCGATGACGCCGGCGGCGGACGGCGCAAGAGCGCCTGTCGCGGCGAGGATCGCGACCACGGCCGCTCCGCACAGCATCCAGTCGAGATCGAAGGCACCCGACAGGGCGCTGCTGAACAGAACGGCGATCGTCAAAGCCCCGAAGGCGAGGGGTCCGAACGTCGAGACGGGATCGAGCCTCGGCTGTCGCTCCGGCGCGACGCTGCCCCGATCAAAAGCGAAGATGAGGCTCGCGAGCGCGGTCTGAATCACAACATGCGCGTAATTGGCTTGAGCGGCCCCCGATCCGCCAAGGCTGAACAAAAGGCCCCAAAGGATCGCGCCGGCGGCGCCCGCGATCGCGAGCCATAGCCAAGCGCGCAGCCGCGCAAGGCCGTAGGTCGCAGCCGTGACGATGGCGACATAAATGACCGCCGGCCAGGCATTATGCGAATTGGATTGGACAAGAAGCGGCGTCGCCAGGGCGCCTATGAGGCCAATTCCCGCCAAGGCCGGCCCATGCAGCGCGGCTAAGAACATGGCGGCCAGGCCGGCCATTCCAAGCGCGACGAAGGCGACATTCGGCCCGATGAAATGATAAAGCGCATGGGCGGCGTAGATCGCCCCAAATCCCGCGACCGTTCCAGCTGCGGTGAGCACGGCGGGCGTGATCGTCGAATTGGCGGGTTCTCCGGCGGCGCGCGCGACGACCGCCGCCGCCTTCTCCCGGCGACGCAAAACCTCGCCGGCGACGATCAGCGAAAGTGCGAATAAAAGGCCAAGCGCGACGCGCGCGCCCGGGCCAAACCAGCCCTGTTCGATCGAGTAGCGCACGAGCAGAAGGCCGCCGAGGGCCAAAGCGATGCCGCCAACATAGACCGCCCAATGCGCGCCAATTTCCTCTTCGAGACTACGCCCGCGACGCTGGGCGAAAATCGCGGCGGGCGCGATCGGCGGGGGCGGTGGCGGAGGTGGCGCGGGGGGCGACTCGCGCAACGGCGGGGCGCCAGCCGCGCCGATCGCGTCGCCTGGCCAAGATCCCCCGGATACGCCTCCCGGGGCGCCTTGTTCGGTTTGCTCAGGTTGCGCGGAGCGGCCTTCGACCGCTTGCGCAGCGCGCGCGACATCCGGCGGCCTGTCCTGCACCCGGCGCAATTGCGCTTCAAGCAGGAGGATCTTGCGTTCCGCGATCTTGATGCGCCCGCGCGCCCCGATGGTCAGGAAAAAGCTGATGGGCCCGAGAAGGACAAAGATGACGCCCGCCAGCACCTCAAACGCAAGGCCCATCGATCAATCTCGTCAAATAAGCAGCCGTTCGATGGTTGCATGTTCGCAGAACGGCGGCAAGCGAGGCCCGCGGTCGCTGACGCCACCAAGGTCGCGCCGCCCTCTCCAGACAAGCCGCGCTCCGTCCTGTTGAACCCGCTTGGCAGCATCTTCAAATTGGCGGGTCGCGCCGCGCGTCAAGGGCGGACGAGGACACGCCCGCCTCAAGGATGGGGCGCCGGAACGCATTGGCGACCGATTCAAAGCTCTGGGCGCTACGCCGCACGATATTGAAGGTCGCGCGTGGATTGCGCGACGAGGACGATACATTCACTTTCAAACGCGCTGTTGCTGTCGGCGGTCCGCGCCTTGATCTTTAGCCATTTTTTTGCGAGCCGAGCGCGCCAACGATTGAAGCCGCGCACGCCCCCTGACCGTGGCGTCAGAAAGCGCAATGCGGCTAACATTGAAATCCGGTCACCCCTCGTGGGCGAACCAACGCCAATTAAAGCGCGCGTCTGCCCCGGGCGAGCCGGCGACTCGCTAATTTGCGGCCGGCCTTAGCGCTGTTTCCGGCTTGCAGCGAAGGCGGGGGGCGGCACAAGATTTCTGGAGCGGCGAAAATGACCGAGGAATGGCCCAAGCGCGGAGCTGAGGAATGGCCTAAGCCCGGCGCCGACGACTGGCCGAAACGTCACCGGTTAACCCACGGATTGCTGGCGGCTCTTTTCGCCGCCGCCGTTTTCGCGATCTGGCTCTTGCTGGGCGCGCCAGCGTAAAATCGCGCCCGCCTCAATTTCCGGAAAGGACCGCCGCTCACTCCTCCCCTTCCTCCTCATTGTAAGGCATCAGCATGATGGCGAACCCCATCTGCACGCTGCCAAACGTCAGGCCAAAAAGGAAACCAAGCAGGCTGAGGATAAGCCAGCGCTGGCTCGACGCCGCGATCAGCGATCTCAGGCGGCCAACGTCCCCAGCGATGAGCAGGCCGACCGCGCCAACGCCGATCGCAAAGCCGATCAGGGCGTGGCGAAAGAGGAATTTGACGTGATCGGGCAGAAATGACATGCGGCGCGGCCCTTCATTTTCAAAATAGCGACGAACATTTGCTTCCGCTGCGCCTCGGCGCTTCTCGCGCGGTGGTTGCAGTGCTCGCCGACGCCGGGGACCGCAGAATTTGGGTCAGCCGTTTGCGCCGGCGACGCTCCCAATCAGTTTACTTTTGCCTTTATTTCGGCTCAAAAGGGAGCGTAAAAGCATCGGCCGTGCGAAAATCGGATTATCGATTGAGTCCGGAGAAGCTGGATCAGCGTTCTCTTGCGTCCGGTCCAAACCGGCTTAGAACATACCGTAACTTCGTTTGAATGACAGCTTCTTTCCACTGAGGCTTGCTCCGCGAAATGGAATTGAGACCCGAAACGTGAAAGAGAAAATCAAGCCCCGTATTTCCATCATTGGCCTTGGCAAGTTGGGCTCCCCGATGGCGGCCGTGTTCGCCAGCAAGGGATTCGAAACAATCGGCCTCGACCTCAATTCCCGATTTGTCGAGGCGATCAATGCTGGTCGCGCGCCGGTCGAGGAGCCTTTGCTTCAGGAGATGATCGACGCAGAGCCGATCCCGCCTTCGCGCCACGACCAGCTTCGAGGAAGCGGTCGCAAACTCCGACGTTACTTTTATTATCGTGCCAACGCCGTCGGGCGCTGATCGCTTGTTCTCCAATAGATTCGTTCTCGACGCGATCGGACGGATTGGCGCGGCGCTCCGGGCGAAGCGGACTTACCACGTGGTCGTCGTGACAAGCACCGTGATGCCGGGGGCGACGGACGGAGAAATACGAACCGCGCTCGAGGCGGCGGCTGGACGCGAGGTCGGGCCAGACCTTGGTCTTTGCTACAACCCGGAGTTCATCGCGCTTGGATCGGTTGTGCGCGACATGCTGCGCCCTGACATCATTCTGATCGGCGAGTCAGACAAGACGGCCGGCGACGCGCTTGAGTCGATCTACCGCGCCTCCACGGAAAGCCAGCCCGAATTCCACCGGATGAATCTCGTCAACGCCGAGCTCACCAAGATCTCGATAAACACCTATGTGACGACGAAGATCTCCTACGCGAACATGATCGCGGACATGTGCGATCACCTCGCCGGCGCGGATGCCGATGTGGTGACGCGCGCGGTCGGCGGCGATAGCCGCGTCGGGCGAAAATACCTCAAAGGCGCCATCGGCTACGGCGGCCCGTGTTTCCCGCGCGACAACAAGGCCTTCGCGGCTCTTGGCCGCAAACTCGGGGTCAATGCGGATCTGGCGGAGGCGACGGACAAGATCAACGAGCATCAGATCGCGCGGCTGACGGGAGCCGTCGAGGCTCTGGCGCAGCCGGGCGCGACGATCGCCCTGCTCGGCATGTCCTACAAGCCGGACACTGCGGTGATCGAAGAGAGTCAGGGCGTTGCTCTGGCCGGAATTCTGGCGCGGCAAGGCTACAGGGTGATCGTTTCCGATCCGCTGGCCAGCGAAGCCGCGTCGGCCGTTCTTGGCGCAGCCGCCGAGGCGACGCCGGACGCCGCGGCCGCGGTCCGCCAGGCCGATCTCGTCGTGATCATGACGCCATGGCCGGATTTCAAGACGATCCCGGCCGAGGCCTTCCGGCGCGGCGCGGACGCCGTCACCGTCATCGATCCGTGGCGCTTGATCGACGCCGCAAGCAGCGGCGCCAAGGTCGTTCATCTGGGTTCCGGCGGCTGGAAATCAACCGCGCGAAAGACGATGGCCGCTTGACGGCCCCCGTATCGCGGCGCTTACCCGACGTTGGAGCTGTTGCATGATTTCGATCGTCCTGTATGGCAGGAACGACAATTACGGCTATAATCTGCACAAGCGCGCCGCACTCAGCCTGAACTGCATGGCCGAGGTGTTGAGCGATCCCGATGACGAGATTCTCTTCGTCGACTACAATACAGACAACGATTTCCCGACCTTTCCTGAAGCCATACAGGACACGCTCACCGAGAAGGCGCAGCGTCTGCTGCGCGTCTTTCGGGTCAGGCCCGCGATCCACGCAAGATGGAAAAGCGTCACCCATCTCTTCACGCTCGAACCGCTTGCGCGCAACGTCGCGGTGCGGCGTTCAAACCCGAATAATCGCTTCATTCTCTCCACCAACACCGACATGATCTTCGTGCCCCGGCGCGGCGCGTCGCTGACGGATCTCGTGCGCGATCTCCCTTACGGATATTATGGTCTGCCACGATTCGAGATTCCCGAAACGCTCTGGGAGGGCCTCGACCGCAAAGACGCGCGCGGCGTCATCGAGCAGGTCGGAAAGTGGGGCTGGAGCTTCTACCTTAACGAGATCGTCTACGGCCCCCCGCACGACAAGTTCGACGCGCCCGGCGATTTTCAGTTGATCGAGCGCAAGGATCTGTTTGCGATAGACGGTTTCGACGAGAATATGCTGCTTGGGTGGCATGTCGATCTCAACATCGCGAAGCGCTTGCGTTTCATACGCGACAACGACTGCGATCTGACCGGATCCTGCTTTGGCTATCACTGCGATCACACGCGGCAGGCGACGCCAATGCACAAAAGCACATCGCCAATGAATGACTTCAATCTCTTCGTGGAGAGCGTGCGGGAAGCCACGCTCGTCAATCAACGCGAGACCTGGGGCTGCGCCGGCGACGACATCGAGGAGATCAGTCTCGTCAGGCCGGCAAGTCGCGCCTATCTGGGCGCGCTTGAGGCGGCCATCGGCAGAGCCGCTAAAGGCGCCGCTTGAGGCGGGCTACGAGTTCACGCAATATTGGGACAGGATCAACTACGATCCGCGCCATGTCCTGCCATTTCTGCTCGATCTTCTGGTCTGCGAGCCGCGCGATCTTCGGATCGCCTATTTCGGCGGCCACAGGGCCATGTTCGACCTCCTGCGCGTCGCGCTGCGGCGGGTCGCCTTCGAAAAGGACATCCTCGTCTGCAGGGAAAACGCGGCGCGCCTCGGCCTCGCGCCGGACGACGCCGGCGTCGCCGCGCCGGATGAGGTTTTCGGGGCCAATGTCTTCATTTTCGACTGCGTGACCATCAATGGCGACGCCGTCAGCAACGAGATGAGCGCGTCCGACGCCGCTCTGGTCGATGATCTCGTCGTTTCCTTCTATCGATTCGTCGACGACGAACGCGCCCGCCCCGCGCCGCCGCGCCGCGTGGTCATGATCAACGCGATCGAGAACCGTTTTGAGGAACTGGTCCGCAAATATCTCGATTATGCCCGCACGCCATTCAGCACGCGCCTGCGGCACGGCTTCGTTCGGCGCGGCGAAAAGCAGGGCTTGCTAGAAGCGCGCAAGCAGCGCCGCGCGCGCCGCGATCTGCGCAATTGGATGATGTCGACCGCCACATGCCAAAAAAAGTGACGGCGCTTTCCGGTATCCCTTCGCCGACGGCCGCCTTGGTCGGCAGGGTCGATCCGGCTAGCCTTCCGGCACTCTGATCCGGCACTGATGCCGGCAGCAGTGCTGGAGATTGGTGATGAAGCAGGATGAGGCGTTCGTCCGGCGCCGGTGTGATCGCCGGATCAGTAAGGGTTCTATTTACCCGCATTTTTCGAAATAAATGCCTGAAAAACACGGAACGCAATTGTTCGGGTGGAATTTTATGGAGCAACTCAGTTCATGGACATCCCACCTATCACGTATAACATAGCCATTTTGTATAAAATATCCTAAAAATTCTGCCTCGTTATAGATTCGATAGGGTGAAATACCGGTTCCAAAATTCTGCAACGTCCAGAAGGCTGGCTTGCTGGTCAGCGGGACCTTGTTAATTATCACGTGCTTTGGCTTCGTCGCGAAACGGTCGAGAAGGCCAGGCACGGAGTCCCTCATATACTGGATCGCTCCGGCGGTGACGAGAATGTCCGCGGCAGGCGCTTCTGATGTCGATGTCACAAACTCAAGCGCCGCTCCTCTTTCCTCCGCCACCCGGCGACCTGCTTCGACGATCTTCGGCACCTCTATGATTACCCACCGCACGTTGGCCGGCAACGGGCGAAAGCGTTGAAACCCATAATAAGTAAGCCCGATGCTGCCGCCATAATCGACCAGCACAGAGCCATCGCGCAGCAGCAGCGAGAGCCACAAAAGCAAAGGATAAGTGCCTGGCATGATCGGCGCGATATCGTTCAACCAGATCTTCGCTGATTCCTTATTGTCCCAGCCTGCAGGGCGCTCCGCTGGGATGTCAGCTTGGGCTTTTTCAAAGCTCTCGTAGACCCCGTAAAAATGGCCACGGTGGTGTCGATAAAGCGCCGAGCGTTTGTAAAGGGATTTACGAAAGGAACGCGCCCGAGCGCGCCGCCGATGAAAGTCTCATCGAGAGCAACTCTAGCAAGTCTTCGGAACGACATGTTGCCTCCAGAGCGAATAATAATCGGGGTTGCGGTGCAAACCTCCGGAACCAACGTGACGAAACGTCCAGAGCTCGAACCGGTTCATGCCGCGAGAGCTGTGCTCCAAATTTTGGGAACCATTTCGGCTTTGATGCGAAGCTGTCCGAGTTTAAACCGACATTTTGGCGCGGTCGCATTAACGAAAACTGGACGAAACGCTGGATAAGCGCGAGCCAAGTCGAACCTTCGCGCCCCGCTTTGTCGCTGTCATCGGTTCCCGCCTCGGATCATCAACTGCGCGGTCTCGCCCTGTTTTCGCTTCTCCCCACGCCTGCGCAAGGTCGGCGAGATGCGCGCCGCGCGGCGGCTCCTGACAAAGCTTTTGAAAAGCGTAGGCGCTCCGCCTCGGGCCATGATCACCGACAATTCTCCGCTCACTTTTCCAACAGGCCGCGCCAGCTGGAACCTTAAGCTCCCTTCGCTTAAATCCTGCGGCGCGGCGCGGGTGAAGATGAGCCTTTAGGTTGAGCATCGCCAGCACAAAGGCCTGAACAATCGAGCCGAGAATTCGCATCAGCCGACAAGGCGCCGCGAGCGGCTCATGAAGCGTTTCAAGTCGAGGGCGCAGGAGAAACGGTTCTTGTCCATCCACGATCACGTCGCCAACCTTTTCCACATCCCTTATCCAGAATATACAACGGCCGCCGAGCGCCACGCTACAAGAGTGCGCTTTTACGGCGCGGCGGCAAATCCACGTCTTCCTCCATCTGAACCCGCTTAATGTGACGGCGCCGTCACCGCAGCTTCTTGACCGCTCCCTTGCTGCGGAAAACCGCCCAGTTTCGGACGACGAACTCGGCGAGGCCTATGACGACTGCCTGTGAACCTAGCAGGTTTACGGCGACGGCGGCTAGGATATAGCTTGCGCCGCCAAAAGTGGCGCGCAGTACAAGTCCCGTCCAACCGCTGTCGGGAAGCTGGATCACGACGAGGGCCATGACTGCACAGCAAATGCCAACGCGGGCGCCCGTCGCAATCGGCAAGGGAATCGAATAGGCATATCGGCCGGCGATCATGGAGGACACGCATGCGATCGCATAAGCGACTGTCACGGCGATCGCGGCTCCAACCGCGCCTTGCTTTGGAATCAAATAGAGGCTCAATCCAATGGCGACGATTCCTGCGAGTCCCATGATCCAAATCTGAAGATAGGATTTTTTACCCAGTTGGAACGCATGATCAAGGTGGTTCGCTCGCAGAGCGTTGAAGAACGAATTCGCCGCCATCCATGGAATTAAAAGGGCGACTCCGGACATGAATTTCGAGCCGACGAGCGTCGTGGCGATGCAGTTTCCAGTGAGCGCTATGCCCAGGCTGGCTGGCGTGAGAACCGCCAGTAAGAGCGCACCATTGGCATGGAGCTGTCGCCGCGCCGCGGCGTGGTCGCCGCGCTCGACCTCCCGCACAACGAGCGAATAGCCGGCGGACGAGACTCCCCCGGCAATGACGCCGATTGTGGACTGCGCTAAAACGGAGGCCGCCGTATAAAGACCAAGCGCCTGTGGGGAGTCGAGGCGCTCCAGGAGCAGTCGCGTGCCGCCATCGATCAAGACAAAAAGCGTCATGCTGGCCGCGACGGGGATGCCAAAAACCAGCACGTCGTAGGCGAGGCTGCGATCGAACCAGCGAACTGACGGGCGCGGGATCGGAACTCTTCCGAAGAACGAACCAGCGAAGATGCCGACTCCGGTGCTCATCGCGGTCCAATGCGGACTCCTCGTCAGCCATGCGGTAATCGTCGCCCCGACCAAGACCAGAACGGACCGTCCAAGATTCATGCTCAGAACCCTCAGCGGCTGGAATTCCGCCGTCGCCAACCGAGTGACCAGGTCGAACCACGCACTGGCCCACACCATGAGCAAGCCGACGACATACGCGCCCACCAGATCGGGGGGAATTACGCTGATCAACGCCACGCCAAGCGTCATCGCCGAGATCATGACCAAAACGATAAAAATGGAGATGAACGTTGGGATAAAACTTCGATCTTCTCGTCGCGATTGATGGAACCTGAGAAACGACAATCCAAGCCAATCGAACAGGATGATCGAGCCGAGCGTCATCACGACCAGCGCCAGACCATAGAGTCCATACTCATGCGGACTGAGCAGCCGTGTCAGCGCGGCGGTCGTCGCCAAGCCAAAGAGCCCCGGAACAAGCTTCGCGACCGTGTAGATAGCGCTGTTTCTAACCAGCATGTGCGCTCCACACCCACTGTAATATCAACAGCATATGTCCGATCTCGATGTTTTGAAACAAAAGCGTCTCGTCCACCATCAAATCTTTAGACCTCTGATAGTGCGGACGTCCTGATACAGCCATTCAACGGCGCTGGGTCAGTTGGGGCATGTCGGGGTGAAGGGCGTTCGTCTTTCCGGATTGGGGAGCCCTCCTCGCCGATCGGGACGATCTGCGACAGAATCGGGAACGCGGTCGTCGCCCTTCGCTTGCCGCACTCCAGCGCTCTCTGAATCTGCGACCGGGGTCGACGCCCGCCGCCGCCGAGTTCCCGCATAATCGCCAATGTGGACGTCGAGTTCATCGCGAACCAGGCAGTTGAGGCAGAGGCTTGTTCAGGAGGCGGCTTATTCGCGCACATGCGGAAGACACGAGGGAGAGCACGCTCTTTCGTTCGCTCAACACTCGCGACTCGATGAAGGTCCAGGATAAATACGCGCACGCAAAAGCCAGCGCGACGCCTCCCAGCGCGTTGAAGTACCAAATACGTTGATGGGGAAACAAGTAACTGATGCCCTGCTGCAAAGGAAAGCCATACAGGTAAATGCCATAGGAATAATCAGCGCCTCTAATAAAGATCGTCTTCGGCGGATTTTGAAGCCCGAGAAAGACGGTCATGTAGGCGACAGGGAATGTGCTCAAATAAAGTGTGTCGGCGCTCATGACGAGCGCGGCATAGGCCGCGGTCGATGCGAAAAACAGCGTCCAGCTGAAGGCGACGCGCTGGCGCATGAGGTAGACGACCGCGCCGCACAGAAAAGAAAGAATAAGCAGATAAGATGGAGCCGCACCGTCAAAGGCCGGCTTCTTAACTCCTGCGAACGACAGCATTGCAAACAACGCCATTGTGACGAGCGTGACCGCGAACAGGCGGAACGGTCGCCTCGCCACGCCCAACAACGCCAGAATGGTAATG
Organism: uncultured Alphaproteobacteria bacterium; assembly: GCA_963767805.1. Taxonomy (GTDB): domain Bacteria; phylum Pseudomonadota; class Alphaproteobacteria; order Rhizobiales; family Beijerinckiaceae; genus Methylocapsa. The sequence continues at coordinate 43,207 of CAVYFP010000008.1, forward strand.
ACTATGTAGCAATGCAGTTCAACCGGAACTGTCCACAGCTGCTTGTTGACGACGCCCGACACCGGAAGATCTTCAAACACGCCCGGTAAATAGAAGGTTATGTGGCCGAGTATATTGAGAAAATATCTGTAGAAATCTGGACTTGAAAAATAGCTTGTCAACGCCACGACCGTGACAAGCGGACCGATAATCAGCGCCGATATAAGAACCTCGACGGTCAGCGCCGGGAAAATACGCATGGCGCGGAGAGTCAAGAACGTCGGGATGTTGTTGCGTTCCAGACTACCGGCGATTAAGAAGCCACTTAAGGCGAAGAAACTCGGCAAAATAAAGAATATAAATGGACGCGCCGGCCCTGTCCAGAACGGAGTTTCTGCGTCGACTCCATAGCAGACGGAAATACTATGCCAAATGATAACCGACATGGAAAGCGTCAGTCTAAGATAATCGAAGCCCGTCGGATGGCCCTTAACGTAGACAAGTTGTTCTTGTAAACTTCGCATTGCGCACCTACTGACAATAAACGTAAACTCATGATCGACAGACCCTTGTTTGTAACCGCAGAGTTACCGTCTGCTGACGTCTTAGTCCATCCGAATCATTACGCGCTCTGATATCGCTGACCTCCGGCGATCCTGGATCACCGGGAGCCGTCCACCCATGAAAGCGCTCTTGGCGGCGATCAACATGTGGCGCCGTCCTGCAGTCCACCGGCCGCCGTCGCCGAACATTTTGCCGCCGCCATTAACCGACTTGGCCGCAGCGCTATTGAAAACGCAGCGATGCCCCAACGCAAACCTTCTACTCGCGATCGAACCAGTGCGGCCTGCCCTTCAGGACATCGATCCCGCGATAAGGAGACGGTGACTGCGTTAGAAGCGGCTGCGGGGCATTGCGAAGGTAGGTATCGAAAAATGCGAGAAGGTATGCGTCCTTGATCGTCTTGACGCAGGCAGGATCAGCATACAGCCAGGTCGTGAACGCTTCCGGCGAGAAAGCCCAATCAGAAAAGGATCGATGCACGACGTTGCGAAACCGGAATCCATATTTGTGCGGCAATTCCGCGAGCCGTCCGTGCTCGGTTAGAAATTGCTGCGCGAGTTTGGCGTTAAGGCGCTTGCTCACATCTGACGACCCGAGCGATTGAGAGCTCGGAGCGGGTTCTCCATCGACAAGGAACAGATAAGGCTTCTCGATAGAACCGCTTAGGGCGGGGCCAAATACAAAGCCGTCAATATTGGCGGCGGCCGCGACGCGCGCATCGAGGATGCCGGCCATCGCCGCCACAGCGCCCCCGTACGAAAATCCGAAAAAGCCGACACGGTCGAATTCGACCTTGTCCCTCCATTCGTCGCTGATGCAGGCCTGGAGCCGGTCCAGCGCAGAAAGCGCCTGCCTGGCTTCGAGGACCGCTTTGTCCGCGCCGCGGCGCAAAGTCTCCGCGTAAGCCGCGTCCGATGAAAAGTCGAAAGCTGGCAGCATCGCGGTTCCGGGAGGCTGGCCTCGGTCAATATCATCGATTGCAACGACGACATAGCCATGGCTCGATAGCGATGCCGCCGTCAGCGCGTTTTCGTCGCGGGAACCGGAAACGCTCGGAGCGTAGAGAAGAATCATGAAGCGTGAGCGCGGTCGCGGATCCGCGAGACGCAACTGGCCCAAAGCAGTGCAGTCGATTGGAGCGGAGCTGGTCGGCGTGGTCGGCGGCGGTTGCAATTCCTCGGTCCTGGCGGGAAACCAGATTTGGGCGATGATCGCGCTCCCTGTTCCTGGCGCTGGCTGTAGAATGACGTTGGCGGCGCCAACTGGCAAAGGCCCGGTTGGGTTTGGCGGCTCCGGATGCGCGGCGAGCCGCCAGAACGCTTTCGCCACGCGGGGAGCCGCTGGGCCGAAGAGCAGTCCGCCGGCGACGAGCGCGCAGATCAGAGCGATCAATCCAGCTCGCGGCAAACGGCCGGAAGCGAAGGCGACGACAAGGCCCACGAGCGCCGCGCATATAAGAAACGCGCCGATGATGAACCCGACGCGGCCAACGAAACTTTCAAATCGAAAGTTAAGAATTCTCTCCATTAGGGTTCCCTAGTCGCGATGCCGCTCTGACGCGGCCCTCAAGCGGTCGCATCCTGCCGCGGTAAGGCGCCATGACGCAGGGCGTCGACCTCCTCGAGGCGCGGCTTGAGATATTCCGCCATGGCGCGGGCGCCCTCATCGCGAAACATTTCGAGATGCTTGCCGGAAACTTTGTGGATGAAGAAGCGGCCCTTGACCAAGTCGGTCCAGCCCATGTCGGGGTTTACGAATGTCGTAACGATTTCATCGCTGCGAAATTCGATCACATCACTCGCTGTCGGCTGAACCTTGTAGGCGTTGCGCGCTGCTAGCAAGGGACGAAGACGGACCCAATTTTCGTCCTCGATGTCCTGCCTGATCAATACGTACTCGTCGATCCGCCCGAGACGCGCCGCGAGCTTGAGAACGCCGCTTTTGCGGATCGGCCTGAATTGAGACAAAAACTCCAGCAGTGAGATCTTGCCTCGGCGTAAGAGATTCACGCGGTCGCGAAGAAGCACGATGCGATAATTCAAATGGTAGATCAGCCTTTTTGGCCATGGAAGGGCTGCGAAATAACCTGGCGCCCAAACATCCGCGAGTATCAGGAGAGGCACGGATTCGCCCGCTTTTCTGAGTTGCTGCGCGCATTCATAGGCAAGCACGCCCGCAAGGCAAAGCCCGCAGAGAATATAGGGACCATGGAGCTGCGCCTCGCGAATTTGGCGGACATAGTCGGCGGCGATCTCTTCCAGGGTCCGTGCGCAACCGGGATCGCCCCCGGAGGATTCGATCATGGGAAGGCAAAAAACAGGTCTGTCTGTGCCGATCTGTTTCGCCAGATCAAAATATAAAACGCCGGGGGCGATCACAGGATCATCGATGGCGATGATTGGCGTCCGGTCGCCCTTTGGCTGAACTGTGAGATGTCGCGGTGCTTGCGTTGCGCTTTGCGATTCTGCCAATTGCGCAGCGAACTCGCGCAGGATCGGTGTCTGAAATAGGCGGACCGTATCTATTTTAACTCCAAACTCCGAAGCGATCCGGGCCATGAGGCGAACAGCCAGCAATGAATGGCCGCCAAGCTCGAAAAAATTAGAGGTCGGCCCGACGTCGGAGACTTTCAAAAGGTCGCGCCAGATCGTCGCCAGCTTCAGCTCGATATCGGTTTGGCTGGCGGCGACCTGCGCAGGGAGAGGCGTTGCAAACGTCACCGCAGGCGGCGGCAGCGCTTGATAATCGATCCCGCCGCGGGCGTTTCGAGGCAAAGCCAACAGAACGCTTATGCCCGGCCGCGCCATGCCCTTTGGCAATACGCTGTCCAGATAAGCGCCGAGCTTCTCGGGCAAAGCCTCTAGCGGCGTGCGGCAGTTCGCGGCCGGCGTCACGAAGGCATAAGGACGACCTTGTTCCGAATAGGCGCTTGCCGGCGCCGCGAGCGCGTCCATTACGTCCGGATTCTCTCGCAAGGCGGCCTCAATGGCGTCGAGGTCTTTGCGCGGTGCGGATGTGACGGCAAGATCCCTGACAGGTGGCGTCAGCGAGGAAACTTTTGCATCTGGACGCAAAACAGCAAATTCGAGAACCGACATCAGGAAATTCAGCAATCCTTCAGCCGTGCGCTTCTCGAACAGGTCCGGATTGTATTCCATCGCCATCCGCCAGCCACTTGGCCAATGAACCAAGAAAAAGAAAAGATCGTAGAACGCGCCAGCCGATAGCGAGGGCTGTCCGTGCAGGACAAATTCGCCATATCTCTTATGATCCATGACATCGCGCAGGACGGTAAAATTTATGGAAAAAAGCGGTGTGCGTTTCGGATCGCGCGGCGGGTTCAAGACTTCGACCAACCTGTCAAAGGGCATGCGCTGGTTGATTAGCGCATCCTGAACCGTTTTATTAGCCCGAGTTAAAAGCTCATCGAATGTTGGATCGCCTGATGCGTCGAACCGCATCACGAGATTATTGATGAACAAACCGATCATGTCTTCAAGATCTGGATCGTCTCGTCCCGCAATCTGGGTGCCGAAGACCACATCGTCTTCGCCAGAGTAGACGCGCAACGTTGCGGCCATCACCGCGCATCCGAAGGCGAATAAGGTCACGTTACGTTGGCGAGCGGCGTCCTCAAGTTTGTCGCTAAGTTCCGGTGGCAGGATTGCCGCCAAAATCTCGCCTTTGTAGCTTGGCGCGGCGGGCCGCTCGTGGTCGGGCGCGATCTCGAAATAGGGCGCCCCGCCCAGTTTGTTCTTCCAGTAGGCAGTCTCCCCCTCGAAACCGCTGCTGGCGAGATATTCTTTTTGCCAGAGGCAATAATCGCCGTATTGCAGGGGTAGCTCTGGCAAAACATAAGGCCGATTGGCGTTGAGCGCCTCCGCGACGACGCCAAATTCATTGGCAAGGATACTGATCGACCACCCGTCGAAAGCGACGTGATGAACAGTTACGAGCAGTACGGCATGCTCGCTGGAAAGGCGCAAGAACGTCGCCCGTATCGGCGGAGCGACGGAAAGAACGAAGGATTTGCGCGCCTCGCGCATTCCGTGCGCCAGGGCTTCCTTCACCCGCTCCGCCTCTGGCAGCATCGACAAGTCGATGACGGAAAGCTTGAAGTTCAGGTGCTCCAAAACCTCCTGCATCGCTTCGCCGTCCCGTTCGACAAAGCGCGTCCGCAGGATCTCGTGCCGCTCGATGATTGCCTGGAACGCCTGCTCGACCAACGCCGGACCGAGTTCGACCCGTAACCTCCCAACGCAGCGCCACATTTAGCGCGGGATTGCCAGGGTTCAGCGAGTTGATAAACCAAAAACGATTTTGAGATGCCGAGCACGGAAATACAAGCGCGCCGCTCGCGGACGGGGCGGGCGCATCGGCCCACCCGGTCTCAGCTGCATCTCCAAATTCATTATCGCTGTGACGCGTCATCTAAGGATGCCTTGATTCGCGATTGCCGCCTGAAACTTTTCAACGAGGGCGGCGCATCCGCACGTGCTTCCCCGGCGGGATGCTCCTGATCCATTGCAGCCTGAGCCAACTCAGCGATTGTGGGAAACCGCATCAAATGTTTCGCTTCGAGGCCGATATCTCGAGCCATCATGCGCGATGCGATCCGGAAAACGTGAAGAGAGTCGGCGCCGAGATTAAAAATGTTGTCGTGAATGCCAATTTCATCGATCTGCAACACCTCGCGCCAGATGGCGGCGAGCGTCTCTTCGATTGGCGACCGCGGCGCTGCGATAACCCTCTTTTCAGCGACGTGCGTCAATTCCGGACGCGGCAGAGACTTGCGATCGAGCTTCCCGTTCGGCGTGAGGGGCAAGGCGTCGAGCCGCATCCAGACTGCTGGAACCATGTAATCTGGCAATCGCAGCGACGCATGGGCGTTAAGGTTCGAGGATGCGACTGTCCGCCCCGGGGCCTCCACATAGTATCCGACGAGACGCGACGTCCCGTCAGCGGCCTCGACAACAGAGGCCGCCGCGGCCGAAATCCCCGGAGCGGCGCGCATGACATTTTCGATTTCTTCGAGCTCGATGCGGAAGCCACGCAACTTGATCTGGGTGTCGGCGCGACCGAGCACTTCGATGGAGCCGTCTGGCAGCCGACGCGCGAGATCGCCGGTTCGGTAAAGCCGTTGGGGGCCGCGTTTGTCGACGGCGATCGAAAGAAAAGCGGCCGCGTCGAGATCCGGTCGCCGGAAATAGCCGATTGCAAGACCGGCCCCGCCTATGAACAGATCGCCGATCACCCCGACTGGCGCCAGGCAGTGACCGCTGTCGAGGACGTGCAACTCCGTGTTCAGAACCGGCGCGCCAATCGTGATCGGCGCCGGCGCTGGCGCCACCTTGCCGATGCTCGACCAGATTGTCGTCTCGGTCGGACCATAGACGTTCCACACCTCGCCATTATTTTGCAGGAGCGTCTCGGCCAGATCGCGCGGCAGGGCTTCGCCGCCGCACAGCATCCGCAGTCCTGGGCGCGGGGTAAATCCTGTCTCGATCAGGATGCGCCAGAGCGTCGGCGTCGCCTGCGCAATCGTCGCCCCACTTTTTTCGATGAGTTTCGTCAGGCCGAATCCGCCGCGCACATCGTCGCGGCTTGCAATGACGACCGACCCGCCGGTGATGAGCGGCAGGAAGAGTTCGAGTGCTGCAATATCGAACGAGATCGTCGTTGGAGCAACGAGAACGTCCCGCGGACCGGCATCGAGAATACGGGCGATCGACCACAAAAGATTAGCTACCGAGCGATGTGCGATTTCAACGCCCTTCGGGATGCCGGTCGAACCAGACGTGAAGATGACATAGCAGGCGCGTCCGGCGTCCGCCGGAATGGCCGGGGGGGTCGCCGCACTGGCCGCGATGGCGTCCGCATCGGCGTCAATCCGCACCAATGGCACGTCGATCGCCACGGCCTCCATGACCGCATTATCGCAAACCACCGCCGCTACGGCCGCGTTGTCGAGGACGAGGCGCAGACGTGCGGCCGGATGACTCGGATCCAGCGGCACATAAGCGCAGCCAGTCTTCATGACCGCCAACAGCGCAACCAGCATTTCGAGCGAGCGCTCCGTAGCCACGCCGATGCGGGCGGATGGATCGCTGACGATACTCCTAAGGTGGTTCGCCAGGCGATTGGCGCGCTCATCTAATTCGCGATAAGTCAGGACTGCTTCACCGAAGCGCGCCGCGACGGCGTCCGGCGTCCGCGCCGCTTGCGAGGCGATGAGTTCATGCACGGGCCGGAGATCGAGATCCTCCGCCTCGGTCGCCTTGATATCTTTGAGAAGCGAGGCCCGCTCGTCTTCCGACAACAAAGGCAGCGTCGAGATTGGCCGAGCCGGATCCGCCGCAATTTCGCGCAGCAATGTTCGGTAATGATCGATCCAGCGATCTATCGTCGCTTCGTCGAACAAGTCCTTTTTGTAGTCGCAGTCGATGCGCAGGCCGTCGTCCTGCTCGGTCAGGTTGAAGAACAGGTCGAAAATCACCGCCGCCTTCGGGTTCGATTGCGTCTCAATCTCGAGCCCCGGCAATTGAATCCGATCGCTTATTCGTTCGAGATTGAACTGCGTCTCGACGAGAGGACGGCGACCGGCTTCGCGTGGAAGCGCCATCTTGCGAACGAGGGCGCCAAGCGTGAAGCTCTGGTTTTCATAGGCCGCAAGCACAAGCTGGCGGGTCGCCGCCAGATGTTCGACCATGGTCGTCTCGTTGCTCCAGCGACCCCGCAAGGGAAGAAAATTGACGCAATGGCCAACGAGGCTATCGCCCTCGACGAGGGATTGTCCCGCGGCCGGAATGCCGACGACAACTTCATTCTGACTGGACAGCCGCGCGAGAAGGATCTCGAACGCTGCAAATAGCCCGACGAAGAGGGTGCAGCCCTGGCGCGCCGCCGCCTTACGGAATTGCTGGGTCAGCGCGGGATCGATCCGGCGCGTGACCGTCGCGCCGGCGAACGTCTTTTGTGCGGCCCGCGGGCGGTCCGTCGGCAGGTCGAGCGGCGGCGGCGGCGGCGCGAATTGCGGCAGCCAGAACGCGTCGACGACGGCTGCCTCCTTTGCCTGGCGCGTGCGCTCCTCGGCGCCGTAGCTGGCGAAAGATGGCGCCGCCTGCAGATCCGCCGCCGCGCCGGAAACGGCGGCCTCGTAAAGCTTCGCCACTTCGCTGATGATGACGTTGAAGGACCAGCCGTCGCAAATGATGTGGTGCGCTGTCAAAACCAGGGCGTGATTGTCGCCTGCGAAGCGCACCAGTTGCGCCCTCAGAAGCGGGCCGTTGACGAGGTCGAACGCCTTTCTCGCGTCATCGGCAAGGAGGTCGCGCCAGGCGTCTTGCGCGGTCAGTTCCAGATTGCGTTCGCTCAACTCCAGTCGCAGCGAAGGCAAGATCCGCATCCGCTCGCCATTCGCCTGAAAAACGGCGCGTAGCGCGTCATGTCTGGCGACGACCTCGTTCAGCGCTTTGCTCAAGGCTTCACGATCCAGCGCGCCCCGAAGCCGCAGGGTGACCGATTCGTTGAAGGCGCAGGAGGCTTCGTCCGAAAGCTGCGCGGAAAGCCAGATTTCGGTTTGCGCTTCAGTAAGTGGGAAATCGGTCTCGGGGTCCGGCCCAAATCCTTCCGGCGCCGGCAAAAACCCCGACTTCTGCATCGCTATGATGGAGCCCTCGAAGGCTTCGGCGATGGCTGCGACGTCAGCCTCGCTATGGGCTGTCGTGAGGAAGCAGGGATAATGCTCCTGCACATAGACACCGCGTTCGAGCATGTGCGGATAGAACAGGCTGGCGTAACGCGATGCGTTGCCAAGGTTGAAGAAAAACAGGCTGCCGAAGGTCTCGATGTGAAAGTCTAGTCCGCGGCTGCGCACGAAATCGCTGAGGCGCTTGACGAGCGTCGCCGTTCGCGCGTTGACGCTTTCCTGCAGGGACGGTCCCGCCTCCTTCAGATGGTTCAAAACCGCCCACACGGCCGCCATCACCAGCGGATGGCGCACAAATGTTCCAGCGAAAAAGGTCATCCCGGTTTCGGGATATGAGTCATCCCCATAGTTCCAGGCGCCGCCGTCAAGCGCGTCCATAAACGCCGCCTTGCCGGCCAGAATGCCGACGGGAAGACCACCGCCAACAACTTTGCCATATGTCGCCATATCCGCCTTGATCCCGAACAACGCCTGCATGCCGCCAGGATGCATACGGAATCCGGTCACGACCTCATCGAAGATCAGAGCAGCGCCGGACGCCTCTGTGACAGCGCGGATTTCCTTGAGGAACGCGACGGGCCGAAGGTCCGGATGACGGCTTTGCACCGGCTCGACCAGAACGGCGGCCAGCGTGTCCGCATGGGCGCGAATCCAATCGAGGGATTCCGGCGCGCCATAGGGCAGTACGATCATGTTTTCGACGGATTCGGTCGGAATGCCCGCCGCTGCGGGCATCGCGCGCGCGACGCCCGAACGCAGCGTTCCCTTGACCAGCACCTCGTCGAACTGCCCGTGGTAGTCGCCAGTGAAGGTTGCGATCACGTTGCGGCCGGTCACAGTGCGCGCGACGCGCATCGCCGCCATCACTGCTTCGGATCCCGTATTGCAGAAGGTTACGCGCTCGTTGCCGGTCAGTTCGGAGAAAAGAGCCGCGACGCGACCGGCCAAGGCCGATTGGGGGCCGATGGCGAAACCCTTTTTCAATTGCTCCGCTACGGCTTCGACGACGAACGGCGCCGCATGGCCGAAGAATGTCTGGCCATAGCCGTTGACGAGATCAATGTAGGCGTTGCCGTCGACATCGTAGATCCGCGAACCGCTCGCGCTATCGCTGACGATTGGATAAACGAGGTCTTTCCATTCCGTGCGGAATCCCGCGGCGGCGCGCGGATCGGCGAGAACTGGCCGGTACTGCGCTGTTACGCGCTTGGACTCGGCGGTCCGCTGGTTGAATCGCGCAGTGAACTCCTTGAGCGCACGCTGCTGCGCCTCATTCATCTCCGCTGGCGGCGCAGAGCGAGCCGCGGCGAGCATCTCCAGCCTCGACTTCGGTTCTTCTGGCGCTGGCGCTTCGGAGCGAGACGGCGCAAGCGCGCCAGACGGAGGCGCAGGCGGCTCCGCGGGCTGCACTGCGAGCGGCGTCGGGAAATGAGAAGGCGATCCGCGCAGGGTCTCCAGCTGCTGCGTCATGAGTCGGCTAACGAAATCGAGTTGGTCCCGAATCACTTGCTCGACACCAGTTGATCCGGCAGCGGCAGCGCGCAGAGCGGGCGCCGATCCGACAATGGCGGTTTGCGGGGCTGAAGGAGCCGTCGTCGGCGCCGGTTGCGCGGCCGGCATTGGAGCAGGAGTCTCGATTGTTCCGACCCGCGCTTCCGGCGGTAAGTTCGCCTCGATATGCGCGACGAGCGCTGGAATCGTCGATAGATCGCCAAGCAGCTGTCGGAATGTCAATTTGGTTTTGAATTCGCGTTGAAGCTGCTGCGTCGCCTGGCTGAGGAAAAGGGAATCAAACCCCATTTCGAGGAAGGTCGTGTCCGGAGCGACGTCTGCGACGGGCTCCCCTGACAGGTTCTCGAACAGCTGCACAATTCGGCTGCGCAGCTCTTGCGTGGTTTCACGTGGAGCAGCGGATTTTGTCGGTGGCGCCGCGCTGGGAATCGGTGACATCTGCATAGGAATCCCGGGGAAGATAGGTTCGGGCGGCAATGAAGTAAAAGAAATTTGCTCAACGTAGCTTGAGACGGGCTGCCCTTGACGGGCGGGCGCGCCCGACGGAACCCGGGCTCCGCCGACAACATGATTTGCACCGGGGCGCTCCGAGGGAGGCGCGTCAATCCAGTGACGGACGCGCTCGAACGGATAGGTTGGCAAGGGAATTCGGCTTCGCCTGGAGTCGGAATGCACGCCGCGCCAATCGATCTCAACGCCGGCGCACCAAAGCTGCGCCATCGAGCGGGCCATGACGTCATTGTCGGAGGATTCGCGTTCGGCGTCCGGCAGCGAGGCGAGAACGGATACCGGCGCGCTTCCCGCTCCCCCTTGGCGCGCAAGTGTGGAGAGCGTCACGCCGGGCCCCGCCTCGATCAAGATAGGATTGGACCCCGCGTCCCTGAGAAGCGTTGCGAGCCCCGTGGCGAACCGCACTGGCGCGCGGCAATGCGCCGCCCAATAGTCTGGCGAGGTCGCCTCCGCGGACGTGAGCCAGTCGCCGCTCATTGATGAAATCAGACGAATTTTTGGAGGCGCGAGGCTAATGCCAGCGAATTTTTCGCGCAGAGCCGCGGCGGCCGGATCCATCATCGGCGAGTGGAAAGCGTGCGAGGTATGCAGGCGCCGCGTCATCACGCCGCGCGCTGAAAGTTCAGCGTCAAGGTCGGCGATGGCGCCGTCAGGACCGGCGGCGACGCAGAGCCTCGGGCCGTTGATGGCGGCGAGAGCGAGAGGATCGCGCAGGAAGGGCGTTAATTCGGCCTCCGGCAGCCGAACGGCCATCATGGATCCGCGCGGCATATCCTGCATAAGTCGGCCGCGCGCGGCGATGAGGCGCAGCGCTTCTTCGTGCGAAAACACGCCGGCGAGGCACGCGCCAACGAATTCGCCGACGCTGTGGCCGATCATCATATCCGGCGCGACGCCGAAGCTGCGCCAGAGCGCGGCGAGCGCAAAGCCGACTGCAAAAAGCGCAGGCTGCGCGATTTCTGTCGCCTGCAGAGCTTCCGGATCGAGCCTTTCGCCTTTTGCGCCAAAGAGCAGGGCGCAGAGATCAGCTCCAAGCACGGGCCGCAAAATCTCCGCGCTGCGGCGCATACTCGCGGCGAATGCCGCCTCGGTCCGGAAAAGGTCGATTCCCATCCCAGGATATTGCGCGCCCTGCCCCGGAAACATGAAGGCGAGCGTTCGCGACGGGAGGGGCTCGCCGGATATCAGGCCCAATCCCGAATCCAGCGCCGCGGCCGCGGATTCGTTATCAAGAACGGCGGCCGCCGCGCGATGGCGGAAGGCCCGGCGCCCGACTTGCGTCGTGAATGCGACATCGGCGAGCGACAATTGCGGATGGGATCTCAAATGGGCCGCGAGATTGCGCCGCGCGTCCACCAGAGCGGGAGCGCTTCGCGCCGAAACGCAGATGATCTGCGCCGGCCGGACGCTCGCCTCGGAAACTGCCGGGGGAGCCTCCTCCAGCACGACATGGGCGTTCGTGCCGCCGACGCCGAAGGCGCTGACGCCAGCTCGCCGAGGCCCCTCGCCCGCCGGCCAATCGCGCCAGTCGGCATTGACGTAAAAAGGGCTGCCGTCGAACGCGATATGTGGATTTGGCGTTTCGAAATGAAGCGTACCGGGCAATTGCCGGTGCTCAAGCGCAAGCACAGTTTTGATAAAGCCGGTGACGCCGGCAGCGGCGTCAAGATGTCCGACGTTCGGCTTCACGGACCCTAGCGCGCAAAAGCCGATATCGTCGGTGCTGGCCCGGAAAGCGCGGGTTAGGCCTGCAACTTCAATCGGGTCGCCGAGCGGCGTCGCCGTCCCGTGACATTCGACGTAACTGATCGATCGCGCCTCCACTTCGGCATTCGCCAGCGCCGCCGCGATCGCCTCCGATTGCCCGTTGGCGCTCGGCGCCGTGAAGCCCGCCCGCGCCGCGCCATCATTGTTCAATGCCGAACCGCGGATCACCGCAAAGATATGATCCCTGTCGGCGACTGCGTCTTCGAGGCGTTTCAAGAGAACCACGCCGGCCCCGCTGCCAAAAACGGTTCCATCCGCCTTGGCGTCAAACGTGCGGACGCGCCCGGTCGGAGAGACCATGGCGCCTTCGACCGCGAGATAGCCGCGGCGCTGCGGCAAGGTGATGGAGACGCCGCCCGCCAGGACCATGTCCGACTCGAAGAGCAACAGACTCTGGCAGGCCTGGGCGATGGCGACGAGCGATGTCGAACAGGCGGTCTGCACCGTCATCGCCGGACCGCGCAGGCCGAGCTTATAGGATACGCGCGTCGCCAGCACATCGGGCAGGCCGCCGATTAGTTCGCCGTAGCCGCCGACCTGATAATTGCTTGTATAAAGCTCGATCCCGGCGCGATCCTGGAGAACGTTGCGAAGGAGATAGGTGCTCATGCTGCAGCCGGCGAAGACCCCTATCGCTCCTTTGTAGTTTGCAGGGTCGTAGCCTGCGTCCTCGAGCGCCTGCCATGCGCACTCGAGAAAGACGCGGTGCTGCGGGTCGGTAAGTTCGGCCTCGCGCGCATTCATCGCGAAAAAACCGGCGTCGAAGCCTTCGATGCCGTCGAGGATCGAGCGTGCTCGGACAAAATTCGGATCGCTGCGGACGCTCGCATCGAAAGCGTCTTCGAGCTCCGACTGAGAAAAATGGCTGATCGAGTTGACGCCCATTCGCAAATTGCGCCAAAAAGCCGCGACATCGGCCGCGCCAGGAAATCGTCCGGCCATGCCGATAACGGCGATGCCCTGCAAAGGGGCGCTGATGGCGTTTTCTTTCATGATGCGGAAGTCGCGCGGCGGTGTGAGGCGCGCCTGAGCGCCTCCGCCTGGCGTGTCCTGCGGCTATGATGGTCGCCGATGGCGAGTGGCTCGCCCGCCGGTTCAGCTCGCACGTGCGCCGCATTCTCGATGCCTTGTAAATGGGCCGCGAGCGAATGGATCGTGGTGTATTCAAACAGCGCGGTCATCGGGACGTCGCGTTGAAAGCGCGCCTTGATTTCCTGCTGCAGCAACATAACGTCCAGCGAAGATCCCCCGAGATCAAAGAAATTTGTGTCGAGACCAACGGAACTAGTCATCAAAAGCCGCCCCCAAATCCCGGCGAGCGCCGCTTCTATATCGTTCGACTTTTCGGTCGGCCCGGGCGAAACTTTCGCAACTTCCTCCAAAGCGAGGAGCGCCGAGCGATCGACTTTGCCGTTGGGCGTGCGAGGCAGATCCGCCAGCAGAATAAAACGTCCCGGGACAAGATGATCCGGCGTGGTCGCGAGCATGTTGTGCCGTAATGCGAGTGCGTCGACTGAAGGGCCAGCTGCCACATAAGCGACGATTTGGCGTGTTCCATCTGTGCGCGAGCGCACCAATGCGGCTGCGTCGCGAACTCCGGGGAGGCTGCGCACCAAGCCCTCAACCTCGTCGAGTTCAACCCTCTTTCCAAGAATCTTCACCTGACGATCGGCGCGACCGACAAACTCGACGACGCCGTTTGCGCGTTGCCGGACGAGATCGCCCGTCCGGTACATAAGACGCCGAGGCTCCGAGACAAATGTATCAGGCAGGAACTTATCCGCCGTAAGATCGGGCCGGTTGAGATAGCCGAGCGCGACGCCATCGCCGGCTGCGAACAATTCGCCTTGTTCGCTATGCGCGACGGGCCGAAGTTCCTGGTCAAGAACATAAATATGCGTGTGCTCGATCGGCTGTCCGATCGGAATGGCGGCGTCGGCGCTCGTATCGCGCGGAATCTCGTAGCAACAAGTGAAAACAGTATTCTCAGTCGGGCCATAGCCATTGACGAGCCGGCAATCGGGCAGCGCGTCAAGAACACGCCGCACATGGCGCGGCGATAGCACGTCGCCTCCGGCGACCAACTGGCGCAGGGGGCGCAATATATCGAGCTGATGATCGACGATGGCGTGAAAAAGGCTGGCGGTGAACCAGGCGGTCGTCACGCTGTGTTTTCGGATCGCCGCGCCGATCTCGTCGAAGCTGGGATGCGGCGCCGCAACGACCGCGAGCGCCGCACCATTCAGCAGGGCGCACCAAATCTCGAAGGTCGACGCGTCAAACGTGAGCGGCGCGAACTGAAGCATGACGTCGTCGCCGCCAAGATTGAAAAACCGGCTAATGGCGAGGCGCGTAACGCCGCGGTGAGGCGCCATAACGCCCTTCGGCTGCCCAGTCGTTCCCGACGTGTACATGACATAGGCGAGATCGTCGCCCGCGACCGACTCCGCGAGCGGCGTCCTGCTTTCGAGCGCGATGGACGGCGCATCGGAATCAATCAGGATTGTTGGCGCCGCCCACGGCAGGCGCGACGCTGCGCCCGCGGAACCCGCGGCCTGAGATTGGAAGCCGGAAACAAATGATGATGCGGAAACAACCACGACCGGTGCGGCGTCGGAACTTATAAAGGCGAGTTGCTCGGCGGGGCTGTCTGGATCGAGCGGCGCGAACGCCGCGCCAGCCTTCAAGATGCCGAGCATGACAACAATCGATTCCATCGATCGAGGCAGAAGAAAAGCGACGATGTCGCCTGGCCGTACGCCTCTTGACGTCAAATACCGCGCGAGCTGATTGGAGTTTTGATCGAGGTCCGAATAGGAAAGGGCGGCGTCCCCGCACTGAACCGCAGGTTCGTCGCCTCTGCGGCGAGCGACTTCCGCGAAATATGAATGGATCGACCGGCCCGGGTCGAATGTGTCGGAAGCACATTCCTTCTGCGAGGGATCAAATTTGCTAAACATTGCCAAAGCGTCCCGATGTAGATGGTTGCGGTGAAAACTTTCGAGATCAACGCGAGGAACAGATGGGGAGCATGCGTCGGCTCATCCAGCAAGAATAGCATTTCCGATTTTCTGCCATCACTTCCGTGAGACGTCGCAAGCTAAACCTACCCCGCAGGCGCCACAGAACGCCCGGGGGTGACGATCTCCCAGGCGAAATGTCCGCCTTTGTAAAAACCATCAATGTTCAGCATACGGGTTCAGGTCCTCCAGAAGCGAGTTCGCGCCAAATATGCCTCGCCGCAGCGCCAAACGGACCGCCTATCTTAGGTTTATGGGTTCCATCCCAGCTGTATCTCACTTTTTCGAAATGCCACCGCGTCAGAAATCACGCTTGTTTGGCTTGCAAACTGTACGTTTGAGAAGAGCTCTCGCGTTCTGGCGCAAACGGGGCGTAAACTTTAGCCACACGCTCCGTGAGGTTAAACTCGTTCGCCCTCGCTATCGCGCCGCGGGATAGCTGCGCCAATAAGGACGGCGAATTGAGCGCCTCGTAAATCTGGTCAGCCAGCTGCACCGCAACCTCGGACGTTGTGAGGCCGCCGGTTTTTGCGATGATGCCGGAACGCAGCGTTACGATGTCCTTTGGTCCACCAAGATCAAGGCAAGCCACGGGCATCCCGCGCGACAGCGCTTCGAGCACGACGCAACTCGAGCTATCATGCAAGCTTGGAAACAAAAGAAAGTCGTGGCTGTCATAAAGGCGCAAAAACGCATCCTGCGGCATCCGGGAAATGAAATCGACATTCCCGCCTAACTTTCTTTGAGCGACGTCCCCTCTTAAACGGGCCTCTTCCGGGCCGTTGCCGACGATCGTCAGGCGCACGTCAGGAATTCGCTCCACGAGGGCGCCCATCGCCTCAATCGCGATATGCACGCCCTTCCAATACAACAACCGTCCGGCATAGAGGAGCCTCGGTGGAGACTGACGCTGGGACCGAGGTGATCCTATCTCTTTTTTCTGAACCCCCAACTCCATCAGGACGCGGGTTTTCTCCCGAAGAGCGGGGCTCAGCAGATCTCGAGTATCCGTCGTCTTGGCAAAAATCACCGCCGCATCGTGGAGGCCTCGACGAACGATGGGATTCAGCTCAATCGTAGCGTTCGAAAAGTCGCGCACACTCTCCAGGACTCTACCTTTGATTGGCAACCGATCCCGCAGAGACCGCGGCGAGCTTTCGCCGCCGCCGACGGGCCCGACGATGAGCGGCGCTCCGAGCGACCCCAAAAATGTGGGCGCTCTTACGCCGCCCCATGTAAGATGATGAACGATATCAAATCCAACGTCGCGGTGCAGCGCTCTCGCGGCCCGCAATGCAGCCCTTTGCCACAATAGATTATACGTTCGTTCCCATTTCGGCTCCTGTCCCTGTTGCAGAGACCAGTAACGAACTTCGGGAAAAATCCAACAAATCTTTTGGAGAGATGCATCCTCGCGCATGGCGGCCGCGATCGAATCCCGATGCGCCGGCGAGACAAGCACCCAAACTTGATGACCGAGCTTATTCGCCTCGGTCGTCCAGTTCCAGCCGACACCATGTTCGGAGCCGCGATTTGGAGCGCAGGCATACGCCGAAATCAATAGCTTCACGGCCGCGGCCTCCTTTTCGGAGAGAAGAGAGCCTGTGCCGCCGCCTGCGGCGCGAGCATGGGTTCGATGCGCATCGCCTGTCGCTCACCAGTTTCGCGGGTAGGATTTCAACCCTGTGAGTTGCCGCACTGCGCAGGCGGCGAAATACGCGTTGTCAATGATATACCGATGCGCCAAGCGGCGCGGCTCGCTAAGCAGCCGGAACAACCACTCAAAACCCGTCTGTTGTATCCAACGCGGCGCCCGTGGTTTTGTTCCAGCATGGAAATCAAAGGCGGCGCCGACGCCAATCAACGCGGCCGCATCTATTCTGCCTACGTGTGACGCCATCCATTTCTCCTGTTTCGGCATCCCGATGCCGACCCACACAAAATCTGGACGGGCTTCGTTGATCGCGGCGACCTCCGCGGCGTCTTCCTCCGCTGTCAGCGGTCGAAACGGCGGCGATATGCTCCCCACGACGTTGAGGCCCGGAAATTGGTGGGTGAGTCGCGCGACCAGTTGCGCGACGACCTGCGGACTGCTGCCATAAAAGAAATGGCGGTGCCCCCGCGCCGGCCCGCGCGCGCACATGGCTTCGAGCAGGTCCGGCCCGCAGACCCGGCTCGCATGCGCCGATCCCGCGAGTCGGCACCACCATACGAGCGGCATTCCATCCATCGTCGCAAGCCCGGCCCGATTGAGCGCGCTGC
Source organism: uncultured Alphaproteobacteria bacterium (assembly GCA_963767805.1). Taxonomy (GTDB): domain Bacteria; phylum Pseudomonadota; class Alphaproteobacteria; order Rhizobiales; family Beijerinckiaceae; genus Methylocapsa. The sequence continues at coordinate 60,529 of CAVYFP010000008.1, forward strand.
GCACCATGGGGTCCTTTTGTGACATCACGAGCCCATGAACGGTCACACAGCACACATAGTCGCGCTGCTTATGTTCCCGCCATTTTTCGAGCGTCGCGATCGTCTCATCCAGATTGATTCCCGCCACGCCGACGCCGAGCATGTTGACTCGCACATCGACCGCGGCAGCGGCGATCCGCTCATCTCTTGGCTGATCAAAATGCGATATGCTCACCGTGTAATCTCCTCACTTCCGGTTCAGGCGCCTTCTTAGATCCGCATGCTAAAGCAGGTCTGCGTGCAACAGAGCCAAACGATCGCGATAGCCGCGCACGTCAAACTTCTCGAGAAAGCGGCGCCGCGCGCCAGTCCCGAGCCGTTCCCGCAACCCCTCGTCGTCAATCACACGCGCCAAGGCGTCGGCTAACGCGACGACATCCCCGGCCGGGACGAGAAGCCCTGAAAGGCCGGGCTCGATAACTTCGCTATGCGCACCGACAGGGGTGGCGATGACGGCGAGCCCAAAAGACAGACCTTCGAGTACGGCCATCGCCAGTCCCTCGGCATGAGAGGGAAGAACGAGAACGTCGGCCTTGGCGCTCAAGGCCTTCACGTTCGCCTCGTCGACCCAGCCCGGAAAACTCACCCGCTCAGAGATGCCGAGGCGCTCTGCAAGTTCCCTGAACTCGTCGAGCGAGCCCCCGCCGGCGAGCGTGGCGCGCCAAGCCCTGGACTTCAGCAATGGACTGGCGAGCGCCTGCAGCAGTTCAGGCACCCCCTTTCGCGCGCTTAAATGACCGAGGAAAAGCAGCTCACAAGCAGTCTCCGGCGCACGCGCCGCTTTCAATTCCAGCCCGGGATCGGGAACTGCGTTATGCAAGACCACAACCTTGTCGGGCGGCAATTGAAGCAAGCTCGACAAAAGCTTCTGGTCTCGGCTCCCCAGCACCACGACTTTCGCCGCGCCGCGAAAAATTCGCTCAATTTGCTTCTGCATCCATCGGCCGCGCCGACGGTACTCGTCGGCGTAATCGTAGTCATGGACGTGGAGAAGATAGCGCAACCCGATTGCGCGCGCGAAGGTGGCAAGGACGACTTTACGGATCGTACTGCCTCGCCCGGTGATGTTGATATGAGCCACACATGGTCTGCTGGAAAGGCGCGCCCACAACAGGCGCGCCGTCGCATTTGTGAGGAACAGCGCGGACCAGAAAACATAAAGGGGTGAGGAGCCGAGAAACCAGGGACCGCGCGAATCTACTACCCGATAAGCGACGCCATCATTATGCGCCCCCTGCACGCGCAGAAAATACCCCATTTGACGGCCGATTCCCCCGCCGTGTTCCAACCCGCCCGGGATAACTACAAGGACAGTTCCGCCGCGAAAATCGGTTCGCATGCCTGACCTAGCCGCAGTATTTTCGATTGGCGGCTTTCGGCTGCAACCGCGACGAATGTCGTCGGGTGTCGTAACCAAATGCGTGCCGCAAGCAGGCGACGGCAACTCTCGGGCGCCAGAAACAGCTGACATTTTTTCATCACCGACAACAATCATTTGCTCTTAATTGCTTAAAAAATCCAAGAAACAGGCAGCCACCGACATCCAAAGCCAGACAATATCCTAATCCGCTATCTATTTTTTAATCAGTGCGCTAACGCACACAAACTACTCTCGTCCTTGCGTGATCGCAACAAGGCGTTGCAGAAAAGGCGCGCGTGATCAATGTTGGTTAACAATAACCGTCATAAACATGCAAGGGTTTATCACTCTGTTCTCTTGTCCCAAGTGTTAAGTCCTAGCCACCAAGCCCCCACGGGATCTCTATTCTCCCACCATGATAGCGGCTCCGTTCAACCCCAAGACGCCCACACGTCGCCCTGTTTTTCATTCGGGTTGCCGCCGCCCATCGTCACCACTGCATCCAACAAGCCTGACCGTAGCAGACGTGGAGGACGTTACGCGCGGAGCATCCCCTATTATGGAATTCGACTCGATGCAGGGGCTATGCCGAATGATTTTCTGTCTCGCAGTCGGCGGAGAAGCGGCTCCGGCGAGAGCCAATATCCGATAAACGGGAGAATGTGCGAGATCCGCGGCGAGCCGAACCTGAACGCTTGGTAAATCAACAGGAAAAATGCCGAATACGTCCGCGCCTTCGCCGCCCTCGACCCAACAACGCAAAGACAAAAGCCGCTATACGCCCGCCGCGTGACTAGTGACCTAATGCCGTCGATCCAAACGAGAGAGTCCCGCCAGCTGCCATTGGTGCTAAGCGACGGGCGCTGCTCTTCGGAGTAGAGGACGACAAGGATTTCCGGCGCCATCTCAATGCGTGCTCCCAACTGCTTGGAAAGACGTAGAATGAAATCCCAGTCGTCATGCGGAGAGTGGAGGTTGAAGCGGACTTTGTTGAAGAGCGAGCGGGGCATCAAATAGCTTGAAGTCTGAATGAAATTCGTCGCCCCAAATAGCGAGCGCCGGTCGAACAAATATTCGTCAAGTGGAACGGAATTGTCGTAGGCGACTAGAGGGCGGGTAAAGCTCGCGGTTGGCGTCACCACGCGACTGAGGCAACTGACGAGAATCGCGTCCCCACGGGAAGCAAATGCGAGCTGCGTCTCGATCTTTCCCGGCAGCCACTCGTCATCATCGTCGAGAAAGGCAAGCCACTCCCCTATCGCATGATCTGCGCCAACGTTGCGCGCGCCCGCCGCCGTCAAAGAGCGCGGATTGACGATGACGCGCAGCCGCGGATCGTCTATCGACCCGAGTGCGGCAATCGTTTCTTCGTCGGGACCGTCGACGACGACAATGGCCTCAAGCTTTTGATAGGTCTGCCTGAATACGCTTGAAAGCGCGCGCAAAACCAGCTTCGGCCGACGTATCGTCGGGATCACGACGGAAACCAACGCCATCTCTCAAATCTCCCGTGCGAGGCCTTGATCCCGGAGATCGCATGTCGCCTCTCAGTTTTTCAGCGCGCTGCTGAATATTCTCGAACACCCCAACTCTGATGCGCCCATTCGCGGCGCGCACCGGCTTTTCCGCCGGCGGGGCCACAGGGAGAGAAGCTGACCTTGTATGCCAGCCCTGCTCGCGCTTGGCGGCGCAAGATCGGATCTTCCTAGCGTCAGCTGGACCTTCATCGGAGCGCGCTTTTCCGTCACTGCGGCGCTTTGCGAAGTGCGCAAGCGCACAAATCCATACAAATGCCGCCAAAGCTGTGGTAGCATCAATCATTATTGACCGCTGACGCGTTGAGATCCAAATAAGCAACCTTTTCGTCAACTCCCCGCGTTAGGCGGAGAATCGCAGCGAGCGTCGACGTGCGGGCCGGATCAGGCAGAGCGTTCATAATATTTTTCAGCATCAGTAAAGTATTTACTGTAATCGTGCCCATATGACTTAACCGCAGGCAAATTTACCTTGTTAAGAACGGCGCCTATCAGGTTGCCATTGTTTCGAGTGATGCAGTCAATCGCCTTAAGAACGAGTTCGCGATCGGTCTTGTTCCATTCAATAAGAAGAATTGTTTTGTCGGCCATGCTCGCTATGACCGCGGCGTCCGACACTGGCAAAACAGGCGCGCTGTCGAGAAACACAAGATCATATTGCTCTGCCGCAAACTCTAACACCTTGCTCATTCGAGAGGAACCGATAAGATCGAGCGAGCTTTTGTCAGCGGCGCCGACTGGCACGACCGTCAATGACGAACGGTATTGAATATGGGCGATCTCCTGCCATTCCGCGCGCCCCGAGAGCAGCTCGCTGAGACCTTTTGCCTTTGTAAGGTGAAACAGTTTCGATGTCATCGGACGACGAAGGTCGCAATCGATCAGAATGACGCGGGCGCCCGAGAGCGCCGCCGACAAAGCAAGCGACGATGCGAGGGTTGACTTGCCTTCGCCTGGAATCGTTGACGTGATCTGAATAACTTTAGGGGCCTCGTCGTTGTCCATCCGCCGCAAGCCAAAGCGGATTCCGCGCAACGATTCGGCGAAATGGGAAAACTGATTTCCAAGCAGGTACTTGAGAATGTCAATGTCCGCTTGCTCCTGCTGGCCATCGTCGCCTTTTTGAAGAGGGCCGCTCGTCAGTAGCGGAATGCTCGCCAACATGGGCAGGCGCAGCGTCTGTTCGACTTGCAGGGGGGTGATGAACGTCGACGCCCGCATACGATCGGGGCTAAAAGCTTCGGCCGCGAAGGCTCCGCCGGCGCCCAACAACAGGCCGACGCCCAAAGAGACGCAGAGAAAGATCGGAAGCTTGGGGAAACTTGGCTTGTCCGGAACCCGCGCGTTTTCGAACATGCGCGCCTCCGGCTCTTGCAGCGTCTGACTTTGTTCCAGTTCCTTCAGCTTATTCAGCGCCGTAGCGTAGACTATGCGGTTGGCTTCGGCGGCGCTCTGCGCTTCGCGCAGTTTAGCCTCCCCGCCGCCATCCGATCCGCCAGCACCTGTAAGCTTCTTAAGTTGTTCCTTCAGGGCGGCTACATTGTTGCTGGAGGATGCGTAATCATTCTCGAGATTGGCGATGATGCGCCCCACCTCTGCCTCTATCTGAGCCGCGTTGGCTCGGCGCGCCTCCTCCATGCGAATAGCATCGGGGCGGGGCGACGCATATCCGCCCTGCGACGGCAAGGGCTGCATTTCAGCCAGTTTACGTAGAATTTCCGATTGCTGCAGGCGTAGTGACGAGATCACGGGCGATGCCATGACTTCCGGAAGACCTTCAAGATTGCCGCCAGATTGCTGGACGCGGTGAGCTTGATCCACCTTCGCCTGCTTTCGCGAAAGTTCGGCCTCAGCTACGCCGATCACGCCATTGAGATCCGTAATCTGCTGGCTGGTTACCGTCGATGCTCCGCCCGAATCGGTTGCCGTCAATCCATATTTGCGGCGAACGTCGAAAACAGCTTCCTCGCTGCGGATTAATTCCTTGCGCATCTCTTCGACACGCTCGGCAAGCCATGCGGAAGCGCGAACCGCGGCATCGTGCCTGGCCTGAATCTGATCGTTCAGATAAGTCTCGCTAATGGCCTGCGCCAGATGAGCCGCCTTCACCGGATTGCTGGTGGTGACTGAAATGTCAATGACGTAAGTTACGCCTTGGCGCGCAACCGATGTTGCCTTTCCTAGCCGTTCCACAGCCACCTCAACGGGATCCACTTGCTCGGAGGTGGAGTGTCCGAACAATTTCGATATTGCGGTCGCCAGCATGCTCGGAGGAGCCGGCCCGAACTCGGGGTCATCGTAAAGTTTTTCAGCCCTGACCACCCGCTCCAACAGCGTATCCGACTGGATGACCGCCGCAATGGCGCCGATCTTCGCGGCGTCAACAACGACGGCCATGCCAAAGTCCGTTCCCGGCCCGATCGCCCCGGGCGTTTTCGGCTCAATGATAATAGCCGCAGTGCCCACGTAGCGCGGCGTCTGCAGCGAAAAAATGCCAAAGCCAATCATCGTCGCAAGCAAAGCGAAGCCAGCAATAATCCACCACCGCCGGACGAAAATCCTCAAAATGTTTTGAACGCCAAAAGCACTGGCTTCCGACGGCGCCTGGGCCACGTCGCCCCGCCAATCGTCACCCGGCGTATAATTACTCATCGTCACCTCAATTTATATTATTTAGCGCGCTGCCGCCCAGAAAAACTCTGCGAAAATACTTTTGAATTAATTTTAACTATGGGTAAAAATGAAATCAAGGCCCGAATGGAGAATTCGATCTCTCCTGATCATCTCACAAGAAGCGGCTTTCCGTCTGGCCTAAGCTGCCCTTGCCGACGTAAACATAGTTCATACCGAAAAATGGTAGCGCACGCAATTTTTGACAGCACGCCGCAGTTCGTATGGGGTTCTTTGCGTTACCCTTAGTCACGCAGAAGTGTTCAGAACCGCGTCGCAAGTCGCCGCGTGACGAGGAAGCTCCGACAAGCTTGCTTCGACGTGGGATTTTGACTGGCTGCGACGACGCAAGCATCAAGGTCGGATTCATCTACAGCGCGACAGCGTTGAGCAGCGGGATCCGTCGGTCTGTCGCCGGCGCTATTGGGCCGGCCTAATCAACCGTTTCCACCCACTGGCGCGTCTCGGCCCGGTTGCGCCTCGACGCCGGCCGCGTCGAAGGTCTTCGGCAAGGCCGAATCCAGCCTCATTGCGCCGACGCCCGCGAACGCCTCCCCAAAGGCGACGCGCCGCACGGTAATCCGGTGTGCAAATGACAATTTGCAGCTTCGTTTCAAAACCCTATCAAGCCACAAGCGCAATCTAGGCAATGCAGGCAACGCAAAGTGACGCGGGACAACAAAACCGTGTTCCGATTCAGCGAGGCCCGACCGCTGACATTTCACTGCCGTCATTTGATAATCGTGTTGACGCGCGCCGCATGATCGGATAAGCGCGAAACGCGAAAAGGCGTATTTAGATTATTTTTACCAATCGCATGACGCCCTAAATATATTTAGGAGTATTAGCCGTGTTAATACATCTATTATTATATCGCCACATTAGAATGGCCAGAACGCAAGTGTTACATTATGGCATTCTTGCTGTATTTTTGAGCGCCGCGGCGTTGATTTGGCCAGATTCTTCGTCCGCAGCGGGCATAACTGTCACAGTAAACTCATTGACTGCGACGCCGGCTACAGTCGAGGCGGGGCAAACAATCGTTTTTTCCGCAACTCTTACCGCTAGCCAGAGCGCAACGAATTATCCCGTTGAATTTTCAGTGCCAAGCAAGAATACGGTCTTCTTTCTATCCTTCACTGCGGGCGAGCCCATCACGGAGACCTTTAGTTGGACTGTCCCCGCGGGGACCGCACCCGGAAGTGAGACCTTGGTCCTCGGCGTCTATAATCCGTCGTGGCAGGTTCCCGCACTGGCCTACGCGTCGACGACATTTAATGTTTCCGCGGCACTTCCGGCTAATAGCCAGTTGCCTGTCGTCAGCGGCATCGCTCAGGTCGGCAATGTCCTGACGTCGTCGACCGGCGTCTGGACAGACGCAACTTCTTTCGCGTACCAATGGGCTGGGAACGGGGCCCCGATAACGGGCGCGACGGCAGCGACATATACCCCAGCTGCAACGGACGTCGGGCACACACTGACGGCCGCCGTTACGGCGACGGGACCTGGCGGCTCCGCGTCAGCGACGAGTGCTGCAACCGCTCCCATCGCAGCGGCCGCTAGCAGCGCGCCGCAGAAACCAGGTCCAAGCGCCGCGCTTTTCAATAATCCGTACTATAGCTGCGTCCGAACTTTCTACGTAGCATCGAGTGGCGCAGATACCAGCGCTGGCACCTCGCCAAGCGCGCCATGGCTGACTCTTCAGCATGCTAACGATTTAGGTCTCGTGGCCGGTGACTGTGTGAACGTCCAGGCAGGAACCTACAGCGGCGTTTCAATTAGCCGGGGCGGCAATCTCGCGTCCTCGACTGGTTATGTCACCTACCGCTGCACGACATTGGACGCGTGCACCATTAACGCCAATGCCGGCGTAAATGGCAATGCCGGTTTCTACTTCAATACCACGGCCCCCATGGCGAATTTTGTAATCATTGACGGATTCAAAATCGCCGGATCGAGCACCAATTCTTATGGACAAGGGGTCGAGCTTTGGGACGGGAGCTCGCCTGAACTCACCAATTCGGGTCATCATATATGGGTACTGAACAGCATTATCTATGGCAATAGTCAAAGCGGCATTCAGATGAACGACGGCGAGTACCTTTATGTGCTCCACAATACGATTTATGGCAATGCAAACTCAACTTGCGACGCGCAGGGGTCGGGCGTATCGTTCGCAGTTCTGAAGGCTTTCAGCAGTTACACGCCGACCGGCGACGACCAGACGAACCCGAATCCATTGATTGGTTCGTTTGTCATCGGCAACACTTTCTTCCACAATGTCATTGAGTGGAACAACATTTATAACAACGCCATTACAAAATGCGGGAGTGCCGCGAGTCCTTATAATAGCGATGGCAACAACATCATCATCGATTCCAATCGCAGCGCAAATGGCAACACAACTGATTATAGAAACCCAACTCTAATTGCATTCAATCTGACTTATAACTCCGGCGGCGGCGGCATTCGCGTCTTCTTCTCGGAGGATGTCACGGCGGCGAACAATAGTTGCTACAATGCGTATCTTGACCCATACGATTCCGGGTCGGATCGCGCGTGCATCAGTACGTCGAATAGCAGCACGAATACATTCATCAACAATATCGCGATAGCCCTTCCAGGTGCCCATTCAACGTGCGCATATAACTCACTTCCCTATGCGATGTGGAATAATGCGATCAACGGCTCGCTAGAAACGCTGGTCGATCCTGACCAGAAGGCGGACGTATTTGCAAGTAACATCTCTTTTCTCGTTGGACAGAGTTGCCAAAGTGAGGTAGGGATGTGGAATGGCGATACGTACTCTTCGACCACGAATAAAAAATCGACCAATCCAATGTGGGTCGACGTGGGCAGCGCCTCCACCGGAACGCAGGCCAGCCCGCCAGTCGGGGCGAACTTCGCGTTGCGGCCTGGTAGCCCTGCCATTGGCTATGGCATAACCGCAACCTACCTCCCGCCATACTCTGTCGATGTCGGGGCGTGCGCAAGCGCATTGGCGACTTGCCCGTAAAGTAAGTTTGAGACGGTCTCTGGCTCGAATGAGCCGGTGCTGGCGCCGCGGGACACCCGGCGCCAGCATTGTTATGAGCGGGATCGACCGAGGCCGAATAAAATTGCGGTGTGTTCGCAAGTGCGTTTGACGGGCTGGACCTTCGGATAATTGAGGGCCGACCGATTGGACCGAGCGATTATGCCCGCATCGCCTCAAGCAGCGGTGCGACGCCGAAGATCCAGTTCATTCTCTTCATGTTGTGCACCAGAGCATGAAGGTTTATCCCAGTTGGCACCTTTTCGAGGGGTTCGGCGAAAACGTGCGTGCTTCCCGTCCATGATTTTAGGGCGCGAAGGGATGCTCGACAGTCTGCCTGCGAATCAGCATGGCCTGAATATCAGGCGGCACT
>CAVYFP010000009.1:0-58894 GCA_963767805.1 uncultured Alphaproteobacteria bacterium
ACCTTCAGCGGCTCGTAGTTCATGCACAAATTATGCGCGCCGAAATAGAACAGTTTGGTAGACGGCGAGTAGGCGGAATATTCCCCAGCCTTTCGCGCCGAATGCCGATGGGCAGATGTTCTGCGTCATGACGCCCTGATGCGTGCTCTTCGCCGCCACGACCTGGGGCAGACCCGTCTTGAGGTCGATGCCCGTCGCCCAGTTGGCGAAGCTGAACGGATTGGCGCTGATCAGCTGTCCCGTCGCACGGTCAAGGATATAGGTGAAGCCATTTTTGTTGAAATGAACGATCACCTTGCGGGTCACGCCGCCGATCGGCAGATCCACGACAGTGTCTTCGTTCGCCGCATCAAAGTCCCAGTTGTCATGCGGCGTGACCTGGTAGACCCAGACGACCTTGCCGGTGTCCGGGTTGCGGGCGAAGATCGACGCCGCCCATTTGTTTTCGCCCGGGCGCATGTCCGGATTCCATGTCCCCGGGTTCGATGTGCCGTGGAAGACCAGGTTCAGCTCCGGATCATAGGTAATCCAGGCCCATGTCGTGGCACCGCCCTGCTTCCACATCGTCCCCGGCCAGGTCGATGCGCCGAGATTGGCGCCGCGGTCCTTGGCGAAATAGGGATGGGTCTTGGAGTCGATCAGCACCTCGGCGTCGGGACCGGTGCCGTAGCCCTGCCAGAGCAACTTTCCGGTCTTGAGGTCAAGCGCGCGCACCGATCCGCGCACGCCCATCTCTCCCCCCGAGCTGCCGAAGATCACTTTGCCGTTGACGATGATCGGCGCGCCGTTCAGCGTCTCGCCGTTCCACGGCTCGGCGACCTTGGTCCGCCACACCTGTGTCCCGGTGAGAGCGTTCACCGCGACGACATTGCCGTCGAGCAGCGTGTAAACGACGAGGCCGTTGGCGTAGGCGGCGCCGCGGTTGACGATGTCGCAGCATGTCAGTCCGCGGGCGTATCCAGCCGGTTGTGGGTTGAAGGTCCAGAGCGCTTTGCCAGGATGAGTGAGGTCGAGCGCGATCAGCTTGTTTGGGAAGGGCGTGACGACATACATGACCTTTCCAACGACAAGCGGGCTGCCCTGGTGGCTGCCCTTCGTGCCTGTCGGATAGGCGAATTCCTCAACCAGCGTCCCAGCGTTGGCGGGCGTAATATCAGTCAATGCGCTGAATCGCGTGCCCTGCGGCGTGCCGCCGGCAGTTGTCCAATCAGCCGTCGTCTGCACGGGCGCGGCGGCGCCTTGCGGAGCGGCGACGGCGGCTTGCACGGAAGCGGCGCCAGCCGGCGGGGTGGTGGCGACGGTCGATTGGATATCCGTCTGCTCGGCAGCGTCGCCGCTTTCCGCCCACGCGCTGGACGGCAGCGCCACGCAGGCGAGCAGCATCGCCAATGCGATGCGCCGCCGCCGCGAAGATGTGGTGTAGGCGACTGGGTTCGATCCCGAAGCTGTCATCATGGTCTCCCTTGGACACGTATAGCGCGCAGGTTTAGTCGATGAAGCTGACACGACGCTGATGGCGTCTAGAAAAAATCACGCGGGACAAGAAAATTGCCAAATGCGCGGGAGCGCCATAAATATAACAATATCAGCCGGGTTGGTTAACTGTTCGAGCTCAGCTCTTCGAGCTGTTTAGCGAATTTGCGCGCAACGGAGCGCGTGCCGACTGTAGCTGCTCCGGCGCGCAAAACTCGCGCTATCCGTGCGCACGTTATCGGGGCATCAGCGATGCGATCCGGCTCGGTCGCTCATACACGACGGTCTGTTGCATTCGGAGAGAAGAGACATCACCCGTAGTCACTTGCCCATGCGAGTGAGCCGCGCGCGGCGCACTTAGGCGGTCCTGATGAGGGGCTTTACAGCAGGAGCGACGTCGTCGCGGTCGCCGAAGCTTCTCCAAAGGGCAGCATAGACACAGGATTCCTTCAGCAGCTGCGCGTGGCTGCCGCACTGAACGATGCGACTCTGTTCGAGCACCAGGACTTCGTCCGCTTCGACCACCGTTTTCAGACGGTGGGCGATAACGAGCGACGTGGGATTGGCCGTCAGCCGCTTTACGGCCTCCATCAGCCGATGTTCCGTGACGGCGTCGAGATTGCTGCTCGGCTCGTCCAAGATTACAATCAGCGCATTGCTCAGCATCGCGCGCGCAAGGGATATGCACTGGCGCCGTCCAGCGAAGAGCGCTTGCCCGCGCTCGCTGATGACGCAATCATCGCCGCCGGGCAGGCCCTCGATGATCTCGTCGATGCCGACGGCTTTCGCGGCGCGGATGGCGTCGTCGCGGGTCGCCCCTTCCAAGCCGTAACAGATGTTTTCCCAAGCGCTCGCCTGGAAGATCACCGGCTCCTGCAACACGAGCGCCACCTGGCGGCGTACGAAGTTCAGTTTCAGACCGCGCAGGTCGCGGCGGTCCAGCAGGACGCGGCCCAGCACGGGATCGTAGAAGCGTGAAATCAGGCCAGCGATGGTGCTTTTTCCGGCGCCGGTGGGGCCGACCAACGCCACGGTTTTGCCGGGCTCGAGAGACGTCCTTCAGGATATTTGGCCCAGGCTTGTAGCCGAAGCTGACGTCGTCAAATTCGACGAGGCGGCGCATCTATGGTATGCGGCGTTTTGCGAGGATCTTACGGCAGAATGTCGAGGCCGTTCGCAATGCCGTGCCGGAACCCTGGAGCAATGGTCAGGCAGAGGGGCAAATCAATAGGTTGAAGACGCTCGAGCGTGGCATGGATGGTCGTGCCGGCATTGACCCGCTTCGCGTACGGATGATGCCGTTGCAGGGCTCAGGTTTGCACCGAGATTGAAGCAGACCCTTCGAAGATGGCTCCTGACAGCGGAATTCCGCTCCTCAAATCCGCAACAATAACTCCAGATGTGATATTTTCCTGCAAGTTGTGTTCGGGGGGACACAGGAGTCCGCATAAACGCAGCTGTTGGCCTGAATCAGCCCAAAATTCTTGCATTCTACGCTACCCTCTTTCTGCGTGATGAACTGCGGCTTGCCTTGGGGGCTGCCGACCCAGAGCGGCGTCGGCGGCCCGTCTTGCTCTCGGCGGAGTGACACGACTGGGATGTTTCGGATCGGGGGATCCTCCATGAGACTAAAACGGCGACCGGCGATTAGCGCCGAACGGATGGATATTGCCAAGCGGCCAACTCTCGCGCTGGCGCATTGCCGTCTGGCGTCGACCGCCATCGCCGTGATCTTCGCCGCGCCGTCATCGGCCATTGCGCGGGTCTCTCCAGGCTGCGACCCGTCTCGACAGTATGGATGGGGCCTCATCGGGGCTCCCGCCGCCTGGAAGTTGGGCTCTACCGGCGCCGGCGTCGCCATCGCGGTCGGCGACACTCGCATCACGACCAATCAGAACCCCGAGCCCTTCATGAGCAATATCGACCCGCGCAGCATGAATTTTGCACCGCCCAACCAAGGAGCGCCTTACGATCCGAAACAAATCACAAATCTGGTCGGTTACGGCGCTCACAGCGCCGGCGTAGTCTTGGCTTCGCGCACTAGCCGAGCGCCCGGTATCGCCTCGTTTAGTTGAACGCCGCCAACTCCAAGCTGCGTACACGGTTCTGATGCGCGTGCCGTCGCCAAGGATCGCGCGGAAACAGCCGGCCGCGCTCAGTCAAGATGGCTTAACGCTTCGCAGTAAGAAGTAGGTCCGACATGCCGCCCTGCGCATTTCAGGCCGCCAGACGCCACCAATTCTGAAAGGGGACATGGCATATGATCAGCTTTCGCGGTGTATCGGTCACGCTCCGGCGTTGGATTTGCGCGATCGCGGCTGTCCTGTTGCTGCCGTCGACAGCGATCTCCCAAGTTCAGGTCAATCAGGCCTTCGTGCCACAGGGACCGGCGCCGAGTTCGGGACCTAAGGAAATCGTGCAGAGCAGCGACGCCCCGCCCAACGGAACCGTCGCCGGAGCGGTGCAGGCGATCCTGCTCGATCCGGCTCTTGGCCAAAACGCGATGTTCATTGCTTCGCCCAACGGGGGCATCTGGGACACGATGAACGGCGGCGCGACCTGGACGCCTTTGACCGACAAACAAGCCTCTCTGTCGATCGCGAGCCTGGGGCTCGACACGACCGATCCAACCGGGAAGACACTGATCGCCGGTGTCGGCCTCACGTCAAATGGCATTTGGGACGCTTTCAACCGTCCGAACCGCGCGGGAAGCGGCGGTCAGCAAACAGGTCTGCTCTATTCGACGGATGGCGGAAGCAGCTGGACGTCGATGGGCAACGCCGCGCTGGTCGGGCAGAGCGTGATCGGCGTCGCTGCAAGGGGGAGCACCATTCTGGCGGCGACCTTCGAAGAACAGGCGCCGACGGTTACACAGGTCGGGACTTCCGGCCCTCAGTACGGGCTCTATCGCAGCACCGACGGCGGCAAGACGTTCGCGCTGGCCTCAGGCCTTCCCGCAGGGCCGGTAACCGCGCTGGTTGCCGATCCAGCGGACCCAAAAACATTCTATGCCTCCGTCACCTCCCCGACGAACAAAAGCGCAGCCGGCGTTTACGTCAGCAAGGATTCGGGGCAGACTTGGTCGGCGGTGTTTACAAGCGGCACGCTTGTGAGCGGCGGCGCCAACGTCTTCAAGGGGGCGACGGACCAGTTGGTTCCCAAGCTGGCGACTGGACCGAATGGCGCGATCGCCATAGCGGTAGCCGACATCAAACCAACAACAGATAACCCAAGCGCCGCCACGCTTACCGGCCTCTATCTATCTCAAAACAAAGGAGGATCATGGTCGGCTCTCGCTGTGCCGGTCACCAACCCGGGCGCTCAGGAAATCGTCAATCTCGCGGTGGCGATTGATCCAAAAAATACGTCTGTCGTTTACGTCGCCGGCGACGCGATAGCTTCATCGCCTTACACCGTCGCGGCCTTTAGGGTGCAGGGAGATGTCGCGGTCAAATTGGCCAATCACTCGACCGCCCATGCGGATGCGCGCGCGCTCACTGTGAACGCAGCCGGCACTCTCGTGATGGGCAGCGACGGCGGCGTCTATCTGCGCACGGCTCCGCAAACGAACAAAGGCGTCTGGCAAGGTCTCAACACCAGCACCTTGCAGATCCGTGAGCCGGTCGCTGTCGTCTACGGCGCGAACGCGAATCGAATTGCGGTCGCGGCGCAGGACACCGGCGTCGCAATCCAATCCTCGCCGAATGGCTCACTTTATAAAGCCGTTCAAGGCGGCGATGGCGCCACTGCAGTCGTGAGCGACGCGACTTTCGCGAGGCAAAGCGCATATTATACCTCTTCCCAACAACTGGCAGGAACTCAGCCGGCTGGTCCTGGACAGTCAGGGGAACCCCGTCAGTCCTGGCGCGGAGCCGGCCGGCGTTCTGGTGACCTGCAACGGTGGAAAGGCGTGCGGATCGTGCCCCACGGACGCCCCATGCGATATACAGGTGGAGGGAGCGTATTTCAGCAGCCCCTTCGTGCTCAATAGGGTCAACCCGACGCGCATTGCTTTAGCCGGCGGCCATGTGTACGTGACCCAGGATACGGCGCCCGCCACCGCAACCAGCGTCGATTTGGCCCTGACGGATCTCGGCGCGACAGGGGGGTGCGTTTCGGCCCTTGCATATGGCACGAAAGACAACGCAAACGTTCTGCTTGCCGGCAATAACAATGGCGCCTCTGGCGGCGGATTGTTCCTCAGCGCGACCGGAGCGGCTGGATCGATATCGAGGGTGGCCGCCTATGCCGGTCAAACTCCAACCTCGCTGGTGTTCGATCAGCGCTCGCAGAACAAATTCTATGTCGCCGACAGTTTCGATCTATGGAGCACGCAGAATCAGGGCGGAACGATCCAAAGTCTGACGCCGAACCTGACGGCTTTGAAAATCATCCGGCCAACCTCGGTCGAGTTCATCAACAATAACGGGGTAAATGCTCTTCTGGTTGGCGGGCTCGGCGCGATCGCGGATGGGTCGAGCCAGATTGCGGTCGCCGATAGCAAAGAGAGCGGGGCTCTCCAAAGCTGGCGGTCGTTCGGGTCCGGTCTCCCCAACGTGCTGATCTCGCGCATGGCGTATAATCCGCTTGCCGACGTTCTGGCTCTATCGGCCGTCGGGCGCGGCGCATGGACGCTTTACGACGTCACCAGCTATTTTTCGCAAGCGACGGTTCTCCAGTTCGGACTGGCGAACAATGATTCCAAGCCTGACGCCTCCTTTCTGGTGGACGGCACGAATTTGGACGGCACACGTTTCGTTCGCCCGCTCGTGAAATATGGGACCGGCGCGCTTACGATCGATGGCGCGGCGACCTACACCGGCTCAACCTCGGTCGAGGGCGGCGTCCTGAGCGTGAACGGCTCGATCACGAGCCCGGTGTTCGTCAATTCCGGCGGCGAGCTTTCCGGCAGCGGGTCAGTTGGCGCGACGACGATCGCAGCCGGCGGCGCGCTCGCGCCGGGCGCGACGACAATTGGAACTTTGACGATCAACGGCGATCTCACCGCCAATGCGGGAAGCGTCTATTCGGTTCGTGTGTCGGGAGCGACGGCCGATCGCGCCTTAGTCACCGGCGCAGCGACGCTTGCCGGTGAGGCCGTCGTCTCTTTCCAGCCTGGCGGCCTCTCGAATCGGTACTCCATTCTCACCGCGGCGGGCGGAATGAGCGGCGGCTTTTCGGATTTGATCGCGATGAATGCGCCGAGCTTCATGACTGCGAGTCTCGAATATACGCCGAATAATGTCCAGTTGGACCTCACCTCTAGTCTCGGCAGAATCGCCGGACTGACGCTTGACCAGAGCTCGGTGGCCGCGGCGCTCGACAATGCATTCAATCGAGGCGGCAGTTTCTTGACAGGCTTGTTCGGATTGACGCCTGTCCAAATTCCCGGCGCGCTCAGCATGCTCTCGGGCGAAGGAGCCAGTGCGACGCAGGAAACCGCATTCGGCGCTAACAACATGTTTGTCTCGGCGATGATGGATCAAGGCGCATTTTGGCGCAATGACGACGCCGGGGACGCGAAGGGAAACACCTTTCGCTCCGCTGCGCTCGCCTACGCTGCATCGGACAAGGAAGAGCGCCCGGCCCTGGCGGCCATCCGGATCCATGATCCGGTCGAAGAATCGAACCGGTGGCGTTCGTGGTACTCGGGTTTCGACGGAAGTTGGTCGCTGCAGGGGCAGCAACCAACCCCCGGCAGCTCGAGCATCAGTCATCGCGCCGCTGGGGGAGCCGTCGGGCTTGATTATGAAGTCAACCCGGATCTCCTGCTCGGCATGGCCTCCGCCGGAAGCTACTCAAGCTTTTCGGCGCCGGGACTTCTGACAAGCGGCTATCTTGAGGGATTCCAGTTTGGCGGCTATGGCGTGGCGAAGGCAGGTTCGCTATATGCAGCCTTGGCTGTCTCCCTTGGCTATTTCGACAACAATACGAACCGCACGATCGCCGGCGTCGGACCCACGGAAACCGCGAGGGGGGAATTTGGCAGCGAACTCTTTAGCACCCGCCTGGAGGTCGGCTGGAAGCAAAGTTTTGAAGGAATCGCGGTTACGCCCTTCGGCGCCGTGCAATATTCCGCTCTCCGGCAAAACAGTTACGCCGAGACCAGCACCGTCGCTGGCTTGCCCGGCGTGCTGGGTCTTTCATACACGTCCTACACTGCGCCTTCACTTCCGACATTCCTTGGCGCGCAGCTCGATATGCGCGAAGCATTGCCGAACGGCATGATCCTGACGCCCTATTTGCGCGCCTCATGGGTGCATGAATTTGATCCGAACCGTCGGATCGCGGCTTCCTTCGAAACGGTTCCCGACGCCCTCTTCATGGTGGACGGCCCGCAGGCCGCTCGGGATGCTGCCCGGATAGATGCTGGACTGAAGCTCGCCATCGGCCAAAACTTCTCCCTCTTTGCTATTTTTGATGGAGAGTTTTCCGGGCGAGAACAAATGTATGCCGGCAGCGCCGGACTGAAGATCAGTTGGTAGCTTCGGCAGCCGTCACGCAGCAGTTAGTCTGTGAATAAGCGTCCAAGTAGGACCCCGATCGGCAAGGGGTCAAACGCTCGGAAGGTTAAAATCCGAGGCTGTTAATGATGACCCTCGCACCGATCGGGGGTCAAACAGAGGAGCCGATTCACAGTCCGCCCCGAGGGGCGCACTGCAATCCGGGGTCCCTATTCGATGCTGTTTGACAATGGGCCTTCAGATTGAGCATCGCCAGCACAAAGGCCTGAACAATCGAGCTGAGAATTCGCATCAGCCGACAAGGCGACGAGAGCGGATCATGAAGCTTTTCAAGTCGAGGGCGCAGGCGCAACGGTTCTTGTCCATCCACGATCATGTCGCCAACCTCTTCCACATCCCCTATCCAGAATACACAACAGCCGCCGAGCGCCACGCCGCGCGTGAGCGCGCTCTTACAGCATGGCGCGAAATTTCCAAAGGAGCCCTCGCCGCATGATATAGGCTCGGCTCCAGATCGACGCCTTCTTCTACCTGAGCACGGTTAATGTGACGGTGCTCAGCAGCCCTAATTGGCCCCGACGCGACGCCGAATCACGCATCGCGGCGGAACAGGCGTCCGCCCAGGCGAAACCAGGCGACGGTTCCATCTGGATTGCGAAGGAAGTTCGCCCGCGCGCCGATCCCCTCCACGATCACATAGTCTTCCTTATAAAACGTCAGGGTCGTGGGCGGGCTGTCGTCTCCGACATGCGCCATCGAAAGGGCGCCGTCCTTCGCCTTCATCTGAATCGCAAACTTGACCTCGGGTCCGGTGAAACCGATCTGTTCCGCGCGGTAGACGCCCTCGAAAGGCGCGAGTTCCGCAGCGCTCCGTTCACTCGGAGTCGCCGGTAGATTGCTCACTCCGGCGAACCGGCGGAGCGCCCAGTCGTCAGTGAACAGCTCGGCGAGTAGTTTTGGACCGCGCTCGGAATTCGTCAGCAGAGCCATGCCGAACCGCCGCTCCGGGACCATGATGAATCCGGAATGGAAGCCCGGGAGGTCGCCCCCATGCTGCACCACCCGGACGCCCTCGGCGGTGGGGCGGATCATCCAGGAGACGCCCGCGCCTACTAGTTCGACGATCAGGGTGCCGCCCGGCCCAGGCTTGGACCACATGTCCTGCAACGCGGCGGCGCTCATCACGCGCCGGCCATTGGCCGCCCGTCCATCGCCGAGGAGGAAGCGCAGATAAGCGAGTTGGTCCTGCGCGCACGACAGAACGCCGGCGAACGGGTTATTGCTGCGCGGTAGATGAAACATCTCCGGAGCCGAAACCGCCTTGCCGTCCTCAAAGTCGTGCGGCGTCGCGACATTGCCGATATCGGGCGCGTCCTCCGAGAACAGGCTGCGCTGAAATCCCAGCGGTTCGAACAGAAGATTTTGAATCGACGATTTCATAGCTGCCGCCGGTCACGACCTCGACCACCCGGCCGGCGACCGAGAGAGCGGCGTTGTTATAGGAAAAGGTCATCCCGAGGGGGGTGAGCTGTGGCAGCTTGCGGATATCCTCGACATAACGGGCGAGCGCGCGGGAATCGGATCCCGTGCCATGATAGTCATAGCCGAGCCACCCTGCGGAATGGTTCAGCACCTGCCTGACCGTCACATCCTCTGCGCCTGGAGCCTCGAAATCCTTGACGTAGGACCGAACCGGCCGATCGAACTCCAGCCGCCCGCTCTCGACAAGGCGCATCGCGGCCGCCCCCGTGTAGGTCTTGCTGTTTGAGGCGAGGCGAAACACTGTCTCGGCATCGACCGGTGCGGGCTGGCCGATGGTGGCGACCCCGAAGCCGCGCACGTGTTCGCGCCCACGATAGACCACGCTGACGGCGCAGCCGGGGATCGAAAAGTCCTCCATCCCTTTCAGGATCTTTTCGTCGAGTTCGGCGAACAGCCTGTCCGCGTCCCAGCTCTCCTGGCGCCAGCCGCCTTCGACAGGAAAGGCATTGGCAGAGCGCCGCTTGCCGCGAGGCCGCCCAGCAGCACGCGCCGGCGATTCAGGTTTTTCATGATTCCCCCACACACCGCCTGCCGCCGATGAACTCGAAAGCCCCAGACTATGCGAACCCGGCCGCCGCAAAAGGCGATGGACATAAGCATGCTTACGGCATGATTCGCCAGCAGGGGGTCACCGCAGAATCTATTCTAAATCCTACTTTAGGCAGATTGAAGCGTAAACTCAGTATCTTACAGAGAAGTCAATAAATCGGTCGTTTTTCGGACGCTGGCTCTTGGGTACCAAAATCAGCGGAAAACTCGTCCATAAACACCATCCATAAATTCATCGCCGTCCCAAAACAATCGGCTGGGTTCCGGGACAACCCTTAGCGTAGAGTTTGGAACAGGTTCTGCGATGACCCCATATTTGAGAATAGTAGTTAATTTGATAACATGAAGTTGTTAGGGCACTTTATTTGAGAATTTCCGGTCGTAACCTTTTGCGCAAATTGCGGGTTGTTATCGGCGATTTCCACGCGGCCTGATGGCACAAATTGTGAGAATGTATTTGGCTCGTATTCTCACTAACGATGCCGAAAAAGAGGCTCTGGTGCAAACTTTCGGAATCAACGCGACGAATTGATGGGGAGCATGAGTCGGCTCATCCAGCGAGAACAGCATTCCAGATTTCTGACGCCCTGTTCGCTTTGATGCAAAGCTTTCCGAATTTGAACTGGCCTTTCCTGATCCGATGCATGAGTTCAATGCCGGCAATGGTGATCGAGGCGCGCTGAAAGCGCTTCAATCCGAGCATTGGGCCCAAACTAAGTTTGATCGACCGGTGATCCAGCTCGATCAGATTGCTCAAATATTTCGACGATCGTATTTGAGTCCGTTTGCGGCGCCGATGTTCGCCCAGGATTTCCCGCGCCGCCCGATGGGACGCTTGGTAGCCATCAAGCGTGATGGCGCGCGGCAGTCGGCCCAGGCTCTTAAACGCCCGCCGGAAAAACGCTTTGGCTGCCGCGACGTCCCGCTTGGCGCGGAGCAGAAAATCGACGGTCCTCGCGCCACGCCGATGCCCCTCGCAAATGACCCCGCCGGCCTGCGCTCGTGTTGACAAGCGCCTTGACGCATCTTGCGTGGCGGCCAACGACCGCCGATGATCGCGCGACCAACGAAAAGCCGACTCTAGCGAGCCTGCCACCTCTTGCATCGGACAGTCCCGGATCAACGGCATGACGGCATTTTTCCCGCGCGATCGAGAGGCCAAGGCCGGCAACGACCAAACCGACGCAAAGGGATCAGATCCAGGCCATGTCGGCGCGAACTCCCCACTCAGAATGCACCACGGGGCGACAAGGCGAAAGCCGCGAAGCACACTCTCCGTTCCGCAAACAGCGTGTCGTTTCCGCGCGGCGCGCGATTGCTTCGCGCCCGACAAGAAGCAGCCCGACAGCACCCGCCCATCGCAACGATCTTTGAAGGAGTAAAGCCATGCAGCTTGTCCGTCGCCAGTTCCTCTTCCTTGCCGGCGCGGCGATCGCGGCGCCGGCGCTCGGGCAGGGCGTCAAGCTCACCCTTCTCATCATACGCCACGCCGAAAAGCCGGACGAAGCGTGGCCGGGGCCGGGCCTCACGTCCGAAGGTTCGCCCGACAAGAAGTCCCTGGTGATCCGCGGCTGGCAGCGCGCCGGCAGTTGGTCGGCGTTGTTTGGCGCGGGACTGGGCGGCGTCGATTTCCCGCAGCCCGCAGTCATCTACGCCGCTGACCCGAGGGCGGAAACCAGCGACGAGCCAAGTCAGCGCCCCTACGAGACCATTCGTCCGCTCGCCGCGCGGCTCGGCCTCAAGCCGATCACTACCTACGCCGTCGGGCAGGAACCCGCCCTGGCCGCCGAACTCACCGCCCTCTCAGGCGTCGTTTTGGTCTGCTGGGAGCACAAGGCGATCGTCAAAACCCTGCTCCCCGATCTCGTCGGCGAGCAGCGCATCGACGGCCTGCCGCAGAAATGGGACGGGACGCGGTTCGACGTCGCGCTGCGCCTGGACCGCGCCGCGCCCGGGGCGCCCTGGTCCTTCCGCCAGCTCTTCCCCCGCCTGCTCTCGGGCGATTCCGACGCGCCGCTGATTTGAAGTAGAGGGGGCAGGCGCGCGAGCTCGCGGAATTTTTCGGCCGCGAGGTGAGCCCCGCGACCTCATCGGCGACCCTGCGCAATGGGCCTCACCGCCGCGGGGCCGCGCAGCCTGCGGCCGGGTGCCCCCTGTCACGCTGCAGTTAATCGCGAGACGGCCATTCATCACGATTTCAATGGCTTACGATGGATGGACAGATCAACCGCCTCAAATCTCTGAAGCGGGCCATGTGTGGTCGAGCTGGGCCAGAACTTCTACGCGCGCGGCTGTTGCCTTTGTAGGCGCCTCCGCAACAGAGATTGAGGCAGAACCCTTTTAACGCCCTCTCGATGGCGCCTCGTTCATCTATATCGACGACTCTGACGGACAGCTCCGGACTTTACGACGTATTGACTAACGAAGCGACAGGCCAAAAAATGCCATGAAAGGATGGCATGCGTTTTCTGAACATATTGCGGCGGGCGCCACACTTCATGAGATTGTTGATCGTCGAAGACAATGCGCGGCTGGCGGCGCTGATGGCGCGGCTTATGACCGATAATGGCCATGCGGTCGATATCGCCGGAAGCATCGACGAAGCTCGCGCGGCCATTAGGCTCGCGGACCACGAAGTCATCGTGCTCGACCTGTCGCTGCCAGATGGAAATGGCCGGGATGTTCTGAACGCCATCAGGAAAAGCAAGAATAACGCGCTGGTTCTGGTGGTCACGGCTCAGGGCGATCTCGTAAGCCGGGTGCAGGCGTTGAACGCCGGCGCCGATGATTACATCGTAAAGCCGGTCGATGATGACGAATTGATAGCGCGTGTGCGCGCCTTGGGACGGCGCGCCCGGCAAGTATCGGAGGAATCTCTGACAGCCGGAAATGTCCGCCTTGACACAGTCTCGTTGACTCTGACGATCGACGGCCGCATCGTCAGCATCCCTCCCGGCGAACTACGCGCGCTCTCCGTGCTGATGGCCCAGCAAGGACAGGTGCTACGTCGTGAAAAGCTCGAGAACGCCGTTTATTCCTTTGACAATGAAGTGACGGTCAACGCGGTTGAGGCGACGGTTTCGCGTCTTCGCAGGCGACTCGATGCGGCCCATGCTACCGTCGAGGTCGTCGCGATGCGCGGCATCGGCTATGTCCTCGTCGAGCGTATAGCGTGCTAGGCCGAGTCGGCCAAAAATCGCTTTCCCGGATTCTGGCGGCGCGGATGGTGGTTGCCTCCGCTTCAGTCTGCCTGCCGCTGACGCTGATTTTCTTCCTCCAATATGTTTCAGACACGTCGCGCCTCCGCGAAGCGACGTTGAACGCTAATGCGGTCGCCATCGTTCAAGCGATCGAGGCCGGAAAAGACCCCGCGAATCTTCCACTTTTTCGCGATTTTCCGCAGGCTTATGGCTTCCGCGTCTTCGACCGGCGCCTCCTTGCCACGCGTCGAATTCTCGCGTCGGCGAACACGCGCTGGCTGCCTGCTGTTCAATTTCCGGCGGCGACGCCGTCAGACCCCGATGGCGCTGACGACTGGAGCGCAATCGGCACCGATCTTCTTGAGGGCTTTACGCTCGTTCGACCGGATGATTTGCGGGATCAGCCGGAAAGCGTCGTCTCGCTGCTCATTCGACGCGTGAACGCCTACTGGGTGCAGACCTACATGATCGGCGACCCGGCCTGGGCGGGAACGCCGGTCGTCTTCAATTATCTCGCCGACCATGTATTCGTTCCCGCGCTATTTTTCATTCCCGCGCTAACGCTCGCGATGTTCCTGACGACCCAGGCGGCCCTGCGGCCGCTCCGTCGCTTGTCTTACAGCGCCACACGCATCGGCACAGCCGTGGCTCGCGGTCAAATGCTGGCCCACATTCCTGAACATGGCATGGCGCGGGAGTTCGCCGACGTTGCAAGCACAATCAACACCATACTGGCGAAACTAGATCGCTCGCTGCAGTTGCAAAAGCAGTTCACGTCGGACGTCGCTCACGAGCTGCGCACGCCGCTCGCGGTCCTCCTGCTGGAATTGTCGCATCTACCGTCCAGCCCCACGCGCGAACGTATCAAGGTCGATTTGAAGGAGCTTAGTAATTTGGTCAACGAGCTGCTCCGCTTCGCCCAGGCCGAGGACGTGATGGCGACCGAGGCCAGCGACGTGGACATCGCGGCGCTGGCGCGAAAGGTTACGGAAGAGGCCGTCACAGAGGCGGTCGCGAAGCGCCAGCTCATCGAATTCTATTGCGCCGATGAGGCGATGATCGTGCGCGGGAGCAGCGCGCTGATCGAAATCGCGATCCGAAACCTGATCTTCAATGCGCTGAAATATTCGCCTTCCCAGACGACTGTCACGGTAAGCATTGATCCAGGTCCCGTCGTGATCGTCGAAGACCGCGGGCCTGGAATCCCACCCGAGCACCGCGACAATGTATTCGAACGGTTTTGGCGCATGAGCGAGCGAACGGGTAACGGCGCGGGCGTCGGACTGGCGCTTGTCCGGCGCATTGCCCAGCTCCACGACGGCGGCATTCGCCTGGAGGATCGCCCCGGCGGCGGCGCCCGGATGATTTTGAGTTTTGCTCGCGCCTCGTCACCTCCGCTTCAACGCAAAGACCCCGAGCGTCCCGGCAAAGTCGCGCAGACAGGATAGCCTTCGAGCGGGACGGCTCGTCGACGGCCTGCCCCCCTTTTGCCGTGACGACGCAACTTGCGACCCCTGCCGAGAAGATTTACGCGCCCATCGTCTCACGCTTCATCGCATTCCGCCGAACGCCTCCATTGGCTCGCCAGTTACGTGAACCGGCTACGCCACGCCGCGCGTCCGAAATCCGGCGCGTCGCGGGGAGATCGAAGCGCCTATGGATAATCGACACGATTGGCGGGCGCGTAGGCAGGGAGGTCAGCTTGCCGTCAGCGATCGGTCAGTTCGCCGTCAGAATGTCATCAGCGGATTGTCAGCGAACCATGCTACAAGTTTCATGAAATGCGAGTTGCGGCCCCTGTTGCGATGAGCAGTTCAAAACTCCCCCCATTCAACACTCCTCCAGCGGGAGATGGCGCGGTTCTGTCCATGCGCCGTAGTGGCGCCACGCGGCAAAAGGAAATTGCTCTCTCGGCCGCTTCCGCTAGCGTCGGAGATGTCTATCAATCCCGATGGCTCTCACAGTGGGCTAGGGACGGGCAGTGGGCAGGTCATCTGTAGTTTTCAGGTGGCGTGCGCAATCCGTCATTGCTTCTGTAATGGGCCTTCGTTCGTCAAGTCCCCTCTGAATGGATCTCGTCGCCAGGATCATGCTTCTGTCCGTGGTCAGCGCGAAGGCTGCCACACCGTGCCATCAGATCCAGAGCTGACAGGTCAATCTAGGAAGCGTGGTTTGCCGAAGCATTCACAGCACTACACACGACCTTGCCAAGCCCTCGTCCCGGCGACGGGACCTCTTTGGAAGCGGCGCCGTTTCGGCTCGCTCCGAACCTGCTCTACCTTCTATGCGGCCGCCGCAGCCTTGCTCCAACGGACCTCGGTCGCGTCCGCCCGCATACGATGGAGCACGACGCCCAACTTGCGGGCAAGGGCTACCTTGGCGCGCTTCTTGCGCTGGCGTTTCGCCACCTCGAGAGCCCAGTGCTTCTGGCTCGAGAAACGAGTCGCGCGCGTCAGCATGATGTGCGCCGCTTCAAAGAGCGCGGTTCGCACCATGGCGTCGCCGACCTTGCTGACACCGCCGTCCCGATTGGTCTCTCCTGACTGATATTTCTCGGGCGTGAGCCCAAAATAGGCGCCGACCGTACGGGATTTTTCGAACCGCAACGGATCATCCACCGCCGAGCGATATGTCAAGGCTACCAGAGAGCCGACGCCAGGCGTGCTCATCAACCTCCGGCAAACCTTGTCGGCACGCGCGATCTTTAGCATTTCACGATGGAGCTTGGTGAACTCATTCCACAACGCCATCCATGCGGCCAGCATCGCACCAATCACCGTCTCTAGCGTGACGTGCCCGGCTATCAGTTCCCGGATACGCACATCAAACCTTCCATGACTGACTTCACCGACCTTTAGCCCGTAGCCGCGCAGGATCCCGCGGATGCTGAGCTCGACGTCCAGAAGCTTGCCTTGTAGGAGCTTGCGCCCAACAAGAAGGGCGCGGCTGTCCTTGCAAGGCATTGATTTCGCGTGAACCGGGCGATACCATCCCATCCAGCAGCAGCTGGGCAATCCCGCGTGCATCTTTTCGGTCCATCTTTACCGTCATAGCCGAGAGCGCCGCCTTTACGTGCCGCGTCTCCAGCAAAACCGCATTGCGTCCGGACGCCACAAGCCCGGCATGCAGCCATTGCAATAGCGGCCCGTCCTCCAGCCCAATCCGGCTGACAGGCAAATCCAGCTCGTCAAAATAACGAATAAACCCCTCCGGCTCGCCGACGACCTTGACCTCGCGCACGACCTTCCCCGTCGCGTCTACAACGCACACACTGCTCTCTTCCAGAGAGACATCGATTCCCGCATAATGTTCCGTGGCGGTTCCTCACGTGATGCACTTTTCATTCTGAGGGACAGCCACCCAACCTGGCTATTCTCGCGAAGGCCGGCCCATTACGGCATCTAGTTCGTCCCGTCACGCCCCACGCGGAACATTCATCTTGCGAGAGCCGCAAACTCTTCGCGTAGAGCCCTCGTCTTAGGAAAATTCGCGTTCCGCCGCCAGAGTAGAAATAATGCGGCCGCGAACTCGACGAGGATCGCGACGCCGACGACGATGGTTAGTCGCGGATCGGCCTGCACCAGCAACTCTGCGCCGATCACAAGCCCAATATGGATCAGCGGAATGACGAGAACGGCGAAGATCGGCGTCGCGGAGCCGCGGCCTGTCGCCGCCGAGGCGGTGAGGACGAGGCCGATCGCCAGCAGGCCATGGCTCAGCGCAAGCAGGGGAATGAAGGAGCGTTTGGTCGCCTCGCTCATCCAATCGGCGTAGCCTTCGGGGTTCCAGGCTGCGACCGGCTTCGCGGCGAAGAACTCGCCCATGGGCAGTTCGAACAGGCCGCGCCAGCCGCGTTTGGGCAGGGCGCCGGTGCCCTGCATCGCGACGGGGATGACATATTGATCGAAATTGGCCGTCCGCAGCGAGCCGCCGCCCTTGGGGATGGCCTCGATCGAGCCGTCCTTCAGGACGATGACGACCCCCTGCTCATTGGGGCGGAACTCGGCCTGGCTCGCCTTGATGATCTGCTCCTCGTTCTTCTCGGCCGAGAACTGGTGGATGAACATGCCGGTGGCGACGTCGGCGGAGCGCCAGCGCTCGAAATAGAGCGTCCGCGCGCCCTTGTCGAACGTGTAGAAATGCGCCGGCTCGAGCATCCTGTGGTTGAGCGAATTGCGGATCACGAAAAGCACGTCATGCAATTGCCCGACATAGGTCGGCGCGAACCAGGATGACAGCCAGTAGCCGGCGCCGATCGCCATCAAGGCGACGACGATGGCGGGCGCGCAGAGCGACCAGACGGACAGGCGCAGCGAATAAAGCACGGCGATCATGCCGTCCGCCGACATGCGGCTGAACTCCAGCGCGACGGCGATCCCGACCGCCATCGGCAGGGCGAGATAGAGGACAGTCGGCATTGTGCCAAGCAGGGCCGGGCCAAGCAGGCCGCCGCGCACGGCTGCCGCCGGCAGCGACTGAAACAGCGATGTCATGACGAGCGGCACGCACAGAACCGTCTCGATCAGCAGCGCGGTCAGCGCGATCCGCCGGACGAGATAGAAGGTGAGCAGCCGCGGCATCGCCTGTTCCGATCGCTCCGCCTGTTGCGGCGCTCTTTCACCGACCTCGCGCCGTCGCGCGGCGCCATGCGGCGGCTGTCAGGCTTCTTGCACCCATGTCTCCTTCGGAGGCTCGATGTCAAACAGGCGATACACCAACATGGCGACCTGAGCGCGCTGCTCGTTCCGGCGCGGCGTCTGCGACCTTGGCCCCATGTTCAGAGGCAGCCTGAACCCAAGTTTGTCGGGCACGCCGCCTCGTTCGATCCAGAAGGCGTCGTAGTCCGCGTGCATCTTCCGGCGTTGATATCCTGCATCGGCATTGATCGTGTGCGTCAGGTTGGAGACGGCCCGCAGGCTCTCCGAACCTGTCGCGCTCGCAAAAGCGGACGCCGCCGCGAACACGGCCATTTTCGGTCTCAGCCCTGACAATGCGCGCGTCGCCGCGACGATGCGGACCTTGGCGGCCGCGCCGGCATGTGAAGACGGGCCTTGCAGACCTCCAATCAGCAGAGCGCGCTCTCCGCCGCCCAAAGTCGTGATCAGGAACGTAAGCCGGGCAAGCTCCAGACCGTCCGCCTCGTCGGTAAGCGAGAAACTGAGTTCCCCTTCCTTGTAGCAATATCGCGCGGGATCGAGCGTGAGACGATAGCTCTGTCCGCGCTTTCCCTTTAGAGTCCCGAGCTCGACGCCGGAATCGGACCAGATGGACGCGAGCGCGGTCGCTGGCAGCGTCATAGCTGTAAGGTTGTAGTGGGAGCGCAACATCGCAACGCGCTCTGACATGGAGAGGCGGTGGACAGCAAAATTGCCAAAGGGTTTCGCGAAAGTCTGCAGAGGCGCCGGCGCAAGCGCTCTCGCTCTCTCGAAGTCGCTGAGAAACATGAGCCACGCCCCGGCCGAATGCGGATCGCGCAACGTCCGCACCAAGAAGAATGCCGCACCGGTGAGCGAACCGGTCCCGACGATCTCCATCGTCCGTCGCCAGATAATTCTCAGCGACTGTCCCAGCCGCGACGGCATGGTTAGAATATTACTATCGAGTTGATGCACATTATCCGCTTCTGTTTGCACAGGAAACACCTTTCGCCTCGGCTGCATTGGCGTCTCCGGGCATTCCGAAGCTGTCAAATAGCGCAAAACCAAACTCCTCCCTGATTTGCAGGCCGACATCGATTCGAGATGTGGCGTTGACGTTGAAACAGCGTCCCGATCAAGACCACGCCGGCGTTCCAGCTTTCTTCACACCATCCAACAATCGCGGCGCAGGCGGCGTCGCCGCGCGCATGGCGCCGCAAGGCGCCCTCGCTGCAACGCGAATGGACTCCTCACTTCGAAGAAGGATCTGAAGATTATTCCTCCGCGACGACGCATCGGCGCTTGATCCGGAGAATCGCATTGAATTCAGAAGGAATCCTGCCGCGCGCCCTCATCGCCAACATGCCGCCGGCGCGACCGGCGAACTGCGCACCCGTCGATCCCGGCCAATTTCAAATCGACCGTCCGCGGAGAATTAGGATAACACACCTTCGCTGACGAATTACTGACGAACGCAACTTATTCGGAAATGGACCAGTTTCATTTTGCGTGGGAACTATTCCCGCGAGGTCGACGCCATTCGAAGTTAAGGGGTTCATCCTCAATCTCTGTTGTGGTCTTGAATGAAAGAGGACCAAGCCATAACTTTACATTGTGAAAAGGAAATCAAGCTGGGTCCTTGGGCTCGGCGTACGAATTCCGGGCGCGGAACAGATTCATGGCCAATGGATGATTTTGGCGGTCGGTGAAGGAGGTGGCGTGTGTCCAGACTGCGGGAAACAGTCGTCTCACCGGCACGGCTGGCATGAGCGTCATCTGCAAGACTTGCCGGCGCAAGCCTCGGGTGTGACCGTGAAGCTTCGCATCCAGCGCTGGCAATGTCGAAACAAAGGGTGCAAGCGGCAAACCTTCGCCGCGCAACTGCCCGAGATAGCTGCTCCTCTGGCGCGCCGCATTGCTCGGGCAGCGGAACTCGTTCATCGCTTTGGCCATGCCGCCGGCGGCCGGCCAAGCGAACGGTTATTGAAGCGCATCGGCATGCCGACCAGCGACGATACGATCCTGCGCTCTTTCAAACGGCAGACCAAGGCGCGCCGCGCCGAAACGAGCGTGCGCATGCTGGGCGTTGATGATTGGGCGTGGCGAAAGGGTTCCACTTATGGGACCATCACGGTGGACCTGGAGCGGCGTGAGGTGATCGACCTTTTGCCGGATCGTTCGTCGAGCGCGGCAGCGGACTGGCTCAAGCAACATCCAGACATCGAGATCGTCAGCCGCGATCGCTGCGGTTCCTTCGCCCAGGGAGCACATGAAGGCGCGCCGCAAGCCCGTCAAATCGCCGACGGCTTCCATATTTTACAGAACCTGCGCGAGGCCATTCAGGCGCAACTCAGCCGCGCCGTCGGGGCCTCCGCTCGCCCCTTATTGCCAGCGGACGTCGACGACGAGCGCGAGGCGATGATTTCGCGCAGCGCTCGGGATAAACACCGCGGCGCCGAGCATCGCTGCCTCACCTCTCTGAAACGGGCCATGTATGGTCAAGCTGGGCCAGAACTTCTACGCGCGCGGCTGTTGCCTTTGTAGGCGCCTCCGCAACAGAGATTGAGGCAGAACCATAAATTGGAGGCTTCTTTCCGAATTTCATCGTTAGCTGCCATCTGACAGGCGCGAACCGAAAGAGCGGTCCATAGGCTGCTGCATCGCCGAATGACCGCAAAACAACAAATGCGCTGGTCGCCGAGAGGAGCGCAGTTCATGTTCAAGGTTCGCACTGCCGTTATGAACGGAACATTCGAACGTGACGACATCGCTCTCGGCCAATCGACGCCCCACCTGCGACGTCGGGCGGCGTAGCACCCCCAACTTTGAGACAGTCTCAGATGAGATATTGTCATCCGGACAAGCGGCGCAACTGAAAATGTCGAGACTTCCGCCGTCTGGAGCTTGGCGTGACGGGACGTTGGCAACGGCAGTCATCGTGATTTCCCGAATTTTGGAAAACTCATACCGCGCGACTCCAAGATTGCGGAAACCGTCTGAAAACAACCAACAAGCTGACCCTGCCGCGGCCCTCGCCGCATACGCTAGGGCTCCGGCCGCGACTCGGATTGCTACAGCGCGTCGTGCGGGACAAGGCCCAGTATCATGACGGATGGGGAGCAGGCCCATGTTTGGGTGCTCAACCCGGAGCATCTGGATGCGAACGGCCACCTCTCCAAGTATGCAGGCATTGTCTCTTCAGCCGAACAAGAGCGCATTCGGCGCTTTCGCTTCCCTCGGGATGGCATGGCATTCCTCGCCGCCCATGGCCTCGCCCGCGCGGCGTTGAGCCAGTTGGAGCCTTCGGTTCCACCGAACCGCTGGGAGTTTCTCGTCAGGGAGAAGGGAAGGCCGGAGGTTGGGGCGCCCCTCATCGGGTCCGCCCTGCGGTTCAATATTTCTCACACGCGCGGTTTGGTGGCGTGCGTGGTGACGAAGAATATCGATTGCGGCGTGGACGTCGAGACACTTGATCGCGTCGTCGACATAGGCTTGCTTGCCGACAGTGTGCTGGCTCCTACCGAGCGTTCGCGGCTGCTGTCGGCTCCGGCCTCCCGGCGCAACGAGCTATTCTTGTCTTACTGGACGCTGAAGGAAGCCTATGCGAAGGCGCGAGGGCTCGGCCTGCACATGCCATTCAATAAATGCGCTTTCGAGTTCAGTTCGGAAGGACTCCTGGCCCATTTCGACGCGTCGCTTAACGACGAGGAAACGGAGTGGCAATTCGCGCAGTGGTTAACCACAGAAAATCAACTCATTGCGGTAGCCCTGCGCCACCCGAGGGCGGCCGCCTGTCGCATTATCCGCCACCACTCTCCTCCACTTTGAAATGCCTATAGACCTGCGGCTTTCGCCGATTACGATGGCGACGAAGCCGTAATCAAAGTCGAGCGAGCTGCTTCTTCCGCCGCCTCCTAGATGATGCCGTCAATGTTGACGATCAAATTCCGCGGCCCGTGCAAAGCGGCCATAGGCCGGTACGCAGGGGGATCGACCACAAGGCGCGGCGCGACAAGCCGCCGCGCGAGCGCCGGCAGCGCCGCTTCCGCCTCGCTCTTTGCAAGCGAAGAGCCGATGCAGAAATGAAGGCCCGCCCCAAAACTCAAATGCTGGTTGTTCTTACGATCGAGGTCGAGGGCGTCAGGCCTTTCAAATCGCCTGGGATCGCGGTTCGCGGCCGCGATCACAAGAATGACGGAGGCCCCTTTGGGAATACGCACGTTCGCGATGACGATGTCGTCGAGCGCCTTGCGCCTTAGAAACTGAACCGGCGGGTCAAGACGCAAGACTTCGTCGATGAGCCGGGGCGTGATGCTCGGCTCATTGCGCAGCCGCGCCAGCATAGCCGGGTCGCGCAACACCGCCAGCATCCCGTTGGCGATGAGGCCGACGGTTGTTTCATGCCCGGCGACAAGCAAAGTGACGGCCGTCGAGATCGCGTCGAAACGCTTCAACTTGCCGGCCTTCGCATCCTTGAACGTCGCGAGCCCGGTCAGGATATCGTCCGCCGGACGCTTTCGCTTGGCGTCGATAAGGCCGCCGAGATAGGAGCTTATCGCGAAAACGTCGGCGGCGATCTTCTGCTTGGCCTCGTCGCTAAGATGTAGAAGATCGCCGCCGGAGGCGAGGCCCGTCGACCAGGCTTGAAACTTCTTTTCGTCCTCGGGCGGCACGCCGAGAAGTTGGCAAATGACCGCGACCGGTAGCGGATAGGCGAAATCGGCGATAAGATCGACTTGCCCGCGACCCTGCATTTCAGAGATGAGAGCGTCGACGACTTCGGCGATGTGGGGTTTGATGTTCTGCAGGCGTTCCTGCGTGAATTGCGCCATGACATGCCGGCGCACGCCGTCGTGATCAGGGGGATCTCGAAACACGAAAGAGCGGTGTTTGTGGAGGAAATGCGTCCGGACCGGGTTCAGAATCCAGTCCATGAAGGGGTTGCCGGTTTTGGCGAGAGTCGGCTTCGGCACGACCTCCGAGCTCATCCGCGAATCAAAGAGCAGGGTGCGGACCTCCTCATAGGCGCTGACGACGTAAACGCCGTCATCCTGGCGCGCCACGGGCGTCTCGAGCAGGCGCGCATAGAGCGGATAGGGATTGGCGCGGACAGCCGGGTCAATCGCTCGCGAAAAAAGGCTCGTTTGCGTCATCGCCCAGCCCCTCGCATCGCGACGTCCCTCGAAGTCAGTGCAGCGGCGTTGTTCGGTGATCCGTCAAAGCCGGCGTGTACGGGATCCGCAACAGGCTTCCGCAGAGCGCTCATTCCAGCATGCGGTAGTAGGCCGATCCGAGCCCAATTCTGGCTCCCAACGGCCGCGTTGGCAAGCTGAACTTATCGCTGTTGGCGAGGGACAGACCCAGCGCGTCTCTCGGAGGCGCCATCGCGCGCTCGAAAATGTCGATCCGCGCGCTGGATCCGCCTCCGTCATTGGCGGACTTACGCCGTCGCGACCGGTCGCGACGGCTTGGCTGAAACTCCACGGGAGCCCGAACTTGGCCCGAGTTTTTACGCGCAAGGCCCAGCCCCGCTCTTGCGCGGCCCGCGGATTATCTTAACCAGGCCAATTGCGGGCGTCCTGTTGTGCTTGACGCAAAGTCGTCCGCGTTGGAGTTGGCGCTTTCCGATTTGGTTCATGAGTTCGCGTGCAGGGAATTGTGATCCGGCGTTCACGCCAATAATCGCGCTTCGTGTCGGTTGCCTACAGGCGGATACGCCGCGCTTCCTCGATTGAGCCAGAGGCTCATTTCGCTCGATCCAAAACTCGGGCAAGCATACGGTAAATAAATCGCGCTTGTCAGTTTATAAAAGTCGTGGGCGGCAAGCTATTGTGTAAAATCACACATGTTGTTTTCCGTTTTGAGTTTAGGTTCTCGGCCTGCAAATATAGCGCTTCCAAATCAATAGCTTGACGCCCTCAATGCAGCCGATAAACTCTTGCCCGCAACAGCCGGAGCGGAAAATGCAGGCAGAAACCGCTCCAGGCCCACAAATAAGGGATTGCATTGTGAACAACGACTTTTTTCAGCGGCTGCAGCGATATGGCAGCGAACGCGGCGCTGAAATCGTCTTCCAAAATCTGAAGGAGGATCGCCGCGAGACATTAACCTATGCGAAATTTATCAGTGAGGTGGCGGACCTCGGCGGCTTTCTGTTGCGCCTACATTTGGTGAGTGGGGATCGTATCGGACTGTTGATAGAGGACGGCCCGCGCTGGGGGACCGCTTTCGTCGCGGGCTACAGCGCAGGCTTGGTGCTGGTTCCGCTAGACCCATTGCAAGATCCAGGCGCAATCGCGGCGACGATCTCGGATGCGGGATGCAAATTGTTGCTCGTTTCCGAATGCTACCTCGACTCGACGAAAAAAATTGAACGCAAGAACGTCGAAATTTTTTGTCTCCAGGAAGGGGAGTTCGCGCGCGTCATCGGCGATCACACGTCAATGACGCTCGGAGTTGATGCGACGCAGCGGGAGTTGCCGCACGTCGTCCGCAACCCGGAAGACGATCTTGCAATTTTTTACACGGGCGGAACGACCGGCGCGCCGAAGGGCGTGCGCCTTAGCGAAGCAAATCTCTTCTGGACGATCCGCGACATGGCGGCGCTCTTTCCTTATTCGTTTGACGACAATATACTTTCTGTGCTCCCCCTCCATCATATCATGTCGCTGCAGGCCAATTTTCTGGGGCCGCTCCATCTTGGATTTAGGGTGACCTATATTCAATCTCGAGACCCAGCGCGCGTCCTCGCGTCCTTTCGCGAAGAAAGCATCACGGGATTTCTTTGCGTCCCGCAGTTCTACTATCTGTTGTTGCGGCGCATTCACGAAGAGGTCGCTCGGCAATCCCGGTTGAAGCGGTGGGCGTTTTATCGATTCTTAAGCATATCGCGTTTGTTGCGGCGCTCGCTTGGCTGGGAGGTTGGAAGGCTGCTCTTTTCCCCCGTTCATTCCCGGTTTGGTCCTCGCTTTCGCATGTTCGGCGTCGGCGGCGCGATCTTCGCCGAAGAGTCCGCGGAACTTTTGCGCGACCTGGGATTCAACATTTTTCAAGCTTATGGAATGACGGAGACCGCGGGACCCGTCGCGATCACGCCGCCGGGCCGTGACATCGGCCTATCTTGCGGGCCTCCAATGGCGCATGCGCAAATCAGGATTGATCATCCTGACGCTGACGGCGTTGGCGACGTCCTGATTCGAGGCGAGCACGTCACCAAGGGCTATTGGAACGCGCCGCAAGCCAATGCGGAGCTCTTCAGCGACGGGTGGCTACGGAGCGGCGATCTCGGTTATCTTGATGAACGCGGGCGCTTGCGCATCACCGGGCGTACGAAAGAGGTCATCGTTCTGAGCTCCGGCAAGAATGTATTTCCGGAATTGCTGGAGACCTATTTTCAGACCGGCTCTCCTTTCATCAAAGAGATGTGCATTGTTGCGATCGGCGCGCCGGACGGCGGCCACGAACGGCTTCATGGCGTCGTTGTTCCCGATCTCGAACGGCTCACTAAGGACAACATCTTCAATATCGGGGATCGAATTCGCTACGAAGTTGAGACGTTGTCCGCAAAATTCCCGCTCTTTCAGCGCGTGCACGGACTCGAGATCCGGATGGAGCCTTTGCCGCGAACCTCGACGCGAAAGCTCAAGCGATTTGCGATATCGCCGGGCATCGTGCCGAGCCGAGTGCAGCCGCTATCGATCAAGGACCGGGAATCGGAACCCGAGCTTTTCAGGCTCATTCGCGAGGTCAAGCCGATCAATGGGCCGATCGCGCCCTCAATGAATCTCGAGCTCGATCTCGATTTCGAATCGATCGAGCGCTACGCGCTTTTTGCGAGTCTGCGCAAGACGTTCGGTCTTGTGATCGGAGATGACGAGGCCTGCCGGATTTCGACGGTCGGCGAACTAATGCGAATTGTCGAAGACAGGAGACCGGACGGGAGCCTCGAACCGACAGGCGCGCCGGATTGGCGGGAGGTCTTGGCCCAGCCCCTCTCCGCCGATCAACAGGCGACGTCCGCGGGCTTGTTCGATCCGAGCGTCATTTTTACGTCGATATTATTCCTGTCCAGCCGTTTGTTGCGACTGCTGCTGTCCGGCGTGTTCCGGTTCAAGGTGGTCAACGCGGATATTTTGCCAACGAGCGGCCCTTTCATCATCTGCGCCAATCACGCCAGTTTTCTCGACGCTTTCTTGATCGCGAGCGCGGCGCCGTTTCCGGTCTTTCGCCGCATGTTCTATTTTGGAGCCAGCAAATATAAAAAATCCGGGTGGATGCAATGGTTCTGGCGCAAGGCGCGCGTTGTGAGCGTCGACCCGGACGTTAACCTCGGCGTCGCGTTGCGCATCGGCGCTGATGGCCTTTCCAGGGGGTTTGCGCTCTGCGTTTTCCCCGAGGGCCACAGGTCGATCGACGGAGCCTTGCGACCGTTTCGAAAAGGGCCGGCTCTACTCGCAGTGGAGAGCAAGGCGCCGGTCGTTCCGGCGGCGGTGCTGGGAAGCCATGAGGTCTGGGCGCGCGGGTCGAGCCGAATTCGAATTCATCCCCTTGAGGTTCGTTTTGGCTGTCCGCTTTCGCCCGACGGAGAAAGTTATGAGGAGTTCACTTTACGAATTCATAGCGCGGTGAAAAAGCTGCTCGACGCGCCGGCGGATTGTTCAAACGACGGATAGCCGCGCGTCGAGGCGGATTTCGCCTCGCGGATGGAAGAAGGCGCAAATGACGCCCACGGCAACGCGCGCAGCAGGGTTCGCGAGAGGAGCTTGGAGTTAATGCCGGACGTTTTTGGCCGAACGCGGGATGCGCGGACGATTGAGGTCGTCATGGCGGCTCAGCAGTTTCGGCGCCCATTGACCATTTATTGGGATTCGCGCGAGCGCCGCCATTTATTGTCGGCGACGGACGACGGCGTCGCCGCAACGATGGCGGCAAAGGACGTGTCGCTGCTTGGCTACCTGCCTCCGATCTATCCGGAGTGGCTGGGCAACCGTTCATTTCTCGACGCTCACGGCGTGCGCTTTCCCTATGTCTGCGGCGAGATGGCGCGCGGGATCGCCACGGCTGAAATGGTCGCCGCGATGGCGCGCGCGGGAATGCTCGGGATTTTTGGCGCCGCCGGACTCGATGTTGGAGCGGTGGCCGACGCGATCGCAAGCATCAAGGCAAGACTTGGCCCTGATGGCGCATGGGGCGTCAATCTGATCCATTCGCCCGACGCGCCGGGACTGGAAGAGACGCTGGTCGACCTTTACCTTCGCGAAGGCGTCGTTCGCGTGTCCGCCTCGGCCTTTTTGAGCCTGTCGCCCGCAATCATTCGCTACATGGCGACAGGATTGCGTCGCGATCGTGAAGGCCGCACATTGCGCCGCAATCGCTTGTTTGCGAAGCTGTCGCGATCGGAAGTCGCCGGACAGTTCATGTCGCCGCCGCCTTCGGCCCTGTTGCGGGAATTGGTCGCGGCAGGGCGACTGACGAGCGATGAAGCCGAGCTGGCGTCGACCCTGCCGGTTGCCGAAGACATTGTGGCCGAAGCCGACTCCGGCGGTCATACCGACAACCGCCCCCTCACGGTCTTGCTGCCGATTCTCCAGGATTTGCGGGACCGCATCGCAACCCGACATGATTGCGCGCGCGCCATTCGGATCGGCGCCGCGGGCGGATTGGGCGCGCCGGGCGCCGTCGCCGCCGCTTTCGCCGCGGGCGCCGACTTCGTCGTGACGGGAAGCGTCAATCAGGCGTCGATCGAGTCCGCGCTTTCGCCGCGCGCAAAAGAGTTGCTCGCCGCCGCCGGAATGGCCGATGTCGCGATGGCGCCCGCCGCGGACATGTTCGAAATGGGGGTCAAGGTGCAGGTGTTGCGCAAGGGCACGATGTTCCCGCAGCGTGCGGCGCGTCTCTATGAAATATACCGTACCCACGACTCGGTGGAAGCATTGGCGCCCGCAACGTTAGCCCAACTCGAAAACGAAATCTTCAGACATAGCCTTTCTGAAGTGTGGGAGCAGACGACGAAGTTTTTTGCGCGCCGCGATCCAGCGCTGTTGACGGTTGCGACGCAAAATCCGAAGGTGCGGCTTGCACTTGTTTGCCGCTGGTATCTTGGCCAATCCAGCCGATGGGCCATGATGGGGGAAGAGGGCAGACAGATGGATTATCAAATCTGGTGCGGCCCCGCGCAGGGCGCCTTCAACCAATGGGTCAAGAGCAGCTTTCTTGAGCCGCTCGCAAATCGTTCCGTGGTTCAGATCGCGCTAAACCTGCTTGAGGGCGCGGCGACCTTCACGCGCGCGCAACAATTGCGCGCCATAGGCGTCGCCGTGCCTTCCGATGCTTTTCACTTTACGCCCCGACCTCTGGCGTGACGGAACCCGTTAGCAATGGTGGATAAATCAGCACTTCAACCCCCGATCGCCGTAGTCGGCCTTGGCGCGCTGTTTCCCGGCGCGACGGCGAATGATGGATTTTGGAAAAACATAATCGACGGAAAAGACCTGATCGAGGAGGTCCCGCCGTCGCATTGGCTCATCGAAGACTATTTTGATCCCGACCCGTCGAAGTCGGGAAAGTCCTATGGCAAGCGCGGCGCCTTCCTGCCTGGCGTTTCCTTCGACCCGCTCGACCATGTGATTCCACCCAACAACCTCAGCGCCACGGACACCGCTCAACTGCTTGCGCTAATCGTTGCGAAGCGGGTGCTCTACGACGCTTGCAGGCTCGATTTCAACCACATCGATCCAGCGCGCGCGAGCGTGATTTTGGGCGTGGCCTCGGCGACGGAGCTTGCCGGCACCATGTCCGGGAGTCTGCAATATCCGGTCTGGAAGCAGGCGATGCGCGAAGCGGGCGTGAACGATGCGGACGTCGATCGCGTCGCCGAGGCCGCGAAATCGCTTTACGCCGATTGGAATGAGAACACCTTTCCCGGTTTGTTGGGCAATGTCGTCGCCGGCCGCATCGCCAGCCGATTTGGGCTCGGCGGCACCAACTGCGTGATCGACGCCGCTTGTGCGAGTTCGCTCGCGGCCGTCCACATGGCCGTTCAAGAGTTATGGCTCGGGCAGTCGGACCTGGTGATCACCGGCGGCGTCGACGCGCTCAACGACGTATTCATGTTCATCTGTTTCTCGCGCACGCCCGCGCTCTCGCCAAGCGGCGACTGTCGGCCGTTCGCCGACGACGCGGATGGAACCGTTCTTGGCGAAGGCGTGGGGATGTTGGCGTTGCGGCGACTCGAAGACGCCGAAAGAGATGGCGATCGAATCTATGCTGTGTTGCGCGGCCTTGGCTCTTCTTCGGACGGACGGGCGAAGAGCATATATGCGCCGCGCGCGGAGGGTCAGGCGCTTGCGCTGGAGCGGGCCTATGCGGCGGCCGGCTATGACCCCGACACGGTCGAACTGGTAGAGGCGCATGGAACGGGGACCGTCGCGGGCGACCTCGCCGAACTGGAGGCTTTGTCGAACGTGTTCGGGCGCAGCGGGCGCAGCGACGCTCCGTGGTGCGCGATCGGCTCGGTCAAGTCGCAGATCGGGCACACCAAGGGAGCTGCGGGCTCCGCCGCATTGATCAAAGCAGTGCTGGCGCTTCATCATAAGGCGCTCCCGCCGACCATTAAGGTCAGCGCGCCGCATCGACGGCTCAAGGAAGCTGGCGTGCCGTTTTACGTCAATTCGGAGCTGCGGCCATGGATTCGGGGCGATCGCCATCCGCGCCGGGCGTCGGTCAGCTCCTTCGGTTTCGGCGGCAGCAATTTTCACGTCGCCCTCGAAGAATACGGCGGTTCCGCGCCACGCCCAGGACGCATCCGCCATTTGTCTTCCGAGCTGTTTTTGTTTTCGGCGCCCGATGCAGAGGGACTGCGCGCCGCCTTGCGGGCCGCGCAGGAAGAAGCTGCGGCGCCAGGCGCTTTTGCGTCGGCGGCGAAGAGCAGCCAAACGCGCTTTGACCGAAGCGCCCCGCATAGGCTCGCCATTGTCGCACGACAATCAAGCGAACTCGATTCTGCGTTCGATCGTGTGGACGCCAGCGTCGCCGCCGGGACGAGGCTCTCCCAGCCCGGTTTGCATTACGCCGCCGGCGCCGCTGCCGCGGGTCCGATCGCTTTTCTTTTTCCCGGCCAGGGCAGCCAATATGTGGGCATGGGCGCGGAACTCGCCCTTGCCTTCGAGGCGGCGCGGACGCCTTGGGATTGCCTCCCCGATTCAAGCGAACCGTCGCTTCGCGCCTTGCCGCGCATCGTGTTTCCGCCGCCGGCTTTCAGCGACGAGGAACGGCGCGGTCAGCAAGCCGAACTCACGGCGACGGCGCGCGCGCAACCGGCAATCGCGGTTTCGAGCCTGTGTTATCTGGATTTGATCTCGGCGGCCGGTGTCCGCGCCGATATGTTTGGCGGACATAGTTTCGGCGAACTGACGGCGCTTTACGCCGCTGGCGCTATGTCGCGGTCTCGTTTCCTGGAATTGGCGAGACGGCGCGGCGAAATTCTGCAAGACGCGTCGAGCGGCGCAATGCTGGCGGTTTTTGCGCCAAGAGAAGCTGTCGAGAAAACGGTCGGCGTCAAAACAGGAAGCGCGACCATCGCCAATCACAACGCGCCCGACCAGGTCGTTGTGGCTGGTTCGCTCGACGCGATAGAGGCAATCGCGCGCGAATTGTCCGCGCAAGGCGTGAACACCCAGCGCATTCCGGTTTCCGCGGCCTTTCACTCGCCGCTTGTCGCCGCGGCGCGGGAGCCGTTTCGCATCGCTCTCGCGGAGCAGCCGTTTTCACAGCTCGCGGCGCCGGTCTATGCGAACGCCACGGCGCGTCCGTACCCGTCGCACGAGGGCATTGCAAAGCTCTTGTCGGATCAGATTGTTCAAGAGGTCCGTTTTTGCGATCAGATTGAAGCGATGCACGCGGATGGCGCCCGCATTTTTGTCGAAGTCGGCCCCGGCCATACTCTGACCGAACTCGTAAAACGCTGCCTCGGGGATCGGCCACATCTCGCCGTCGCTATGGACGGCAAGGCGAAGGACGGCGTTTGGCGCTTCTGGAACGCATTGGGGCAGCTCGCGATCAACGCCGTCGCGATTGATTTCGCGCCGTTCTGGGACGGCTATGAATTGGCGGCGCCCAACCTTGAGGCGGGCTCGTCAATTTCAGTTGAGATCAACGGCAGCAACTATGGCAAACGTTATCCCGCGCCTTCGTCTTCGCCGCCGCGCGCCGCCCAAACGGCCCGCCCCTCGCCAGAACCGTCTCCCTCTTCTTCTCCCCCCTCGCTTGGCGCGGTCTCAATGTCGAAACCCCTCGCGCCTCCGCCTCCGTCAATTCCTTTTGTCAAGACAGGGGAGCCGCGGATGGACGCGCCGCGGCCGCCAGCTTCGCAATTCGCCGCATCGTTGGCCTCGTCCGCGAACGGCGCCGACGGGCGTCTGCAGGGCCTGGTCGAAATCATCCGTTCCAGCAGCCAAGCACATGAAGTTGCGCAAAAGGCCCTGGCGGACACCCATCTCGCCTATCTCAAAGCAACCGAGGCTGCGTTGAGACTGCTCGCGGGAGCAGGGGCCGAACAAGGCGCCGTGGCGGCTATCGCTCCGCCGGCGCCGGCGCTGGCTGCGAATGCGGCGCCGGTCATGTTTGCGGAGCATCCCGCCGCCGAGACATTTGTCGAGCCATATGTGATGCCGCGTCCGGCCGGCTTTGCCGTCGCGGAGCCGAACTCCAACGGCTGTAGCGCCGCCGCCTCCGCCTAGCCCGTCTCGCGACACGGTTGCGCTCATCCTCGACATCGTCGCCGCGAAGACCGGATATCCGGCCTCGATGCTGACGCCGGACATGGAGCTTGAAAGAGATCTCGGCATCGACTCGATCAAGCGCGTCGAGATTTTAGCGGCTGTGCGTCAGGCTCTGCCGGATCTGCCGGCGATCGATCCGAGCGAGTTGGCTTCCTTGACCACTCTCAGGGCTATCGGCGAACGGTTCGCCGCCGCGCCCGGCCAGACCATGCCTGCGCCAGCGGCGGCGAGCGATGCGAGCCCCAAGACCGTTGACGCTCCGAGTGATATCGCGGCCTTGCTCCTCGATATCATCGCCGAAAAAACGGGCTATCCGGTCTCGATGCTCAAACCTGAGATGGAGCTCGAACGTGACCTCGGCGTCGATTCAATCAAGCGCGTGGAGATTCTCGCGGCGGTGCGCAAGGCTGCGCCCGACTTGCCTCAGGTCGACATGAGTGAACTCGCGGCGCTGACGACTTTGGCGGCGATCGGCGAAAAGCTTCGCGGCGCTCTGACGCCTGTTCCGGCCCCGTTGTTAAATCCGGCTGATGAGCTGCGTCGGCCTGGCGTCATTCGCAGACTCGTGCTTGAGGCGAGAGAAACGGCTCGGCCTGTAGCCAGGTTGCGTCCGCAGCGAGTTGCGATCCAGGACAGCCCCATCGCCGCCGCGCTTGTCGCCGCGCTCGATCGAAGAGGCGTGCGCGCGAAACAATTTTCGAAAGTTCCAGACGCCGGCGCCGACGCTCTCGTTTTGTTCTCCCTCAATGACGAGGATCCCGCCGGTCTAGGCGAAAGAGCGCTCGAGGCAGCGCGCGCCTTTGCGACGCAAGCAGGCCCTGACGGCGGCCTGATGGTCACAGTTCAGGACACGGGCGGCGATTTCGGCCTCTCCGCAAAATGTGGTCCGCGCGCGTGGACCGCCGGGTTGAGCGGCCTCGCCAAGACCGCCGCAAGAGAATGGCCGCGCGCGCGCGTGAAGGCCATCGATCTCGATTGCCGTGGCGTGGCGCAAGAAAAGCTCGCCGAGACTGTCGCCGACGAATTGCTGTGCGGCGGCGAAGAGGTCGAAATCGGCCTGCCCGCGGACGGTCGGCGGATAACGCTCCGCGAAACAGAACGATCATTGCCCGTCTCGGCGGGCAGCCCATCGAGATTATCCGAAGGATCGGTGATCGTCGTAACCGGCGCACGCGGCGTTACAGCCGCTTGCGTTCGCGCGCTCGCTGAGAGGCTGCCGATTCGTTTGGCCTTCCTCGGCCGTTCGAAACTGTT
The DNA here is from genome assembly GCA_963767805.1 of uncultured Alphaproteobacteria bacterium. Lineage (GTDB taxonomy): Bacteria > Pseudomonadota > Alphaproteobacteria > Rhizobiales > Beijerinckiaceae > Methylocapsa. Next base: position 32,898 of record CAVYFP010000009.1, read on the forward strand.
GGATATTCCAGCCGAATTCGTCGGGCTTGGCGAACTCGCGTTGCGACGCGCCCTGGCGACGCGCGATGTCGGAATGGCGCCCGATCTGCGGCGCATCGCCGCCGAGGCGCAAAGCATCCACGCAAGCGGCGAAGTCCAGAGAACCCTCGGCGACCTCGCCGCATCGGGCGTCGACGTCTTTTACCAAAGCGTCGACGTCGCCGACGCCGCGGCCGTCCGCGAGGCCATTGGCGCGGTTCGGCGCCGATGGGGACGGATCGACGGAATCGTGCATGGCGCGGGTCAACTCGCCGACAAATTGATCGAGGCGAGCGGCGCGGAACAAGTCCGCAAGGTCTTCGCGCCGAAGGTCGCCGGCCTCAAAGCGCTGCTCGACGCCACGGCGGACGACGAATTGTCCTTGATCGCGCTGTTCAGCTCGATCGCCGGACGATATGGCAATCCGGGGCAAAGCGGCTACGCGATGGCGAATGAAATCTTGAACAAGGTCGCTCGCGCCGAAGCGGCGCGCAGGGGCCCGGCTTGTCTCGTTCGCGCGTTGAACTGGGGGCCCTGGTCCGGGGGGATGGTCACCGCGGAGCTGCAGCGTCATTTCGCGGAGCGGGGCGTCGCGACGATCGATCTGGAGGAAGGCGCGAAGGCCTTCGTCGCGGAGATCATGCGTGGGTCGCCGGATCCCTCGGAGGTCGAAGTCGTCTTGTTCGGCGCTCCACCTGCGGCCACGGCCTCTCTTTCCGGCGCCGCCTGACCTATGGGGCCATTCGCGCCTATCGCGATCGTCGGTCATGCGTGCGTCGCGCCCGGCGCGGCTTCGTCCGAGGAACTGTGGCGTCTCGTGCTTGCTGGCGGAGTCGCCTACGGGCCGCTGCCCGCGCAGAGATGGCGCGCGAATCGCGAGCGCCTGTTGCTCGGCGAGGGCGACTGGCGGCCCGGCGTCGAAGGCATGGTCACCGACCACGCGGGATTTGTGGATGGGTCGGAGGAGGCGGCCGCTTCCAGCGAAGAAGGGCTCGCCCTCGCCGGCCTCGAGGCGATGCACAGTTGGCTGTTGCGTTGCGGACGGGCCGCATTGCGGCAAGCGCGTATCGAGGATTCGTCGCGCGCGCTTGAACGGACCGGCGCGATCATCGGCAATCTTTGCTACCCCACGACCGGCTTGGCTGAATTCGCGGAAGCAGTGTGGCTTGGCCGCGCGAGAAAAGAGCTGCCAAATCCGCGCAATCGCTTCGCCTCCGGTTATCCGGCGCATCTTTTATGTCGGCGTCTTGGGCTTGGCGCGGGCGGCTATGCGCTCGACGCCGCCTGCGCATCCTCGCTCTATGCGATCAAGCTCGCCGCCGACTGGCTGAACGAAGGCCGGGCCGATGCGATGCTCGCGGGCGGCGTCAATGGCGCCGATTTCCTCGGCCTCAACCTCGGCTTCACGGCGCTGAACGCGCTGAGCCCAAGCGGGCGAAGCAGGCCTTTTCACGCCGAAGCCGACGGACTCATTCCCGCCGAGGGCGCGGCGCTCCTCGTGTTGAAACGATTGAACGACGCTTTGCGCGACGAGGACGACATCGTCGGCGTGATACGCGGCGTCGGCCTCGGCAATGACGGAAGCTCGGGCGGTTTTCTGGCGCCGTCGCAGGAGGCGCAGCGGCGAACGATCGAAGCCGCTTACGCCGCCTGCGGCGTTGATCCCGCGGAAGTGTCGTATCTCGAATGTCACGCCACGGGCACGTTGCGCGGCGACGCGGTCGAAATCCGCGCCGCCGCGCAGGTTTTCGAGGGAAGAAGCGAGCTGGCGATCGGATCGCTGAAAGCAAATATCGGGCATCTGACGACGGCCTCAGGCGCCGCAGGGCTCATCAAAATATTGATGGCGATGCGCGCGGGTGTGCTTCCAGCGACGCCCAACGCCTTTCCGCTCAATCCCGCATTGTCGGGAACTCGTTTTCGCGTGCTCGAGCACCCCGCCGAATGGGCGTCGAAGGGGCCGCGCTGCGCCGCGATCAGCGCCTTTGGCTTCGGCGGCAACAACGCCCATCTTATCGTCGAGCAAGCAGGGAGCGGGCGCAATCGCGCGCCCTCTTCGCCGGCGATGCGCCCGCCCAAGGGCGCGATTGCGGTCGTGGGAATTGGCGCGCACGCCGGCGCTTGCGGCGCGATCGAGGCCGTGCGCCGCCAATTCTTCCATGGCGAGCCAAGCGACGCTGCGGCAGTGACCTCAATCGAGCTCCCGCTTGGCCGTCTGCGCTTTCCGCCGAATGATCTCGGCCGCGCTTTGCCGCAGCAATTGTTAATGACAAGGGTCGCGCTTGCCGCGATCGGAGCCGAAAGAATACTGCCCGAGCGCACGGCCGTGCTCATCGGGATGGGCTGCGACCCGTCCGCCGCAAGAACGAATTTTCGCGCGCGCCTGCCCGATTTGCTGCCTGGCGTCGACATGAATTCAATCGACGTCGCCCCGATGGACGCCGCGACCGTCGTCGGCGCGATGGCCAATGTTCTCGCCAATCGATTGAATGCAAATTTCGATTTGCGCTCTCCGAGTTTCGCCGTTGCGGCGGAGGAGGCCTCGGGCTTGCGCGCGCTCGAAATCGCGCTCGGCGCGCTGCGTCGCGGCGAGGTCGACATGGCGATTGTGGGAGCGGTCGATTTGTCCGTCGACCCGGTGCATGAAGCAGCCGTGGATTTGCTCGGCGAGGACGCCGGTAATCCCGCGGACGCCGCCTGCGCCTTACTGCTGAAGCGCAGAGAGGACGCCGAACGGGATGGCGACGCCATCCTCGCCTGTTTCGACGACGAGGCGGAAGCGGCTCCCCGCGATTGGACGCCCTATCAGGCGCGCCATCGCGAAAGTTTCGGCCGCGCCCACGCGGCGGACGGACTCTTCGCGCTATGCGGAGCGATCCTCTCCATTCGCGACGGGATCCTGCCGCCTCTGGACGGCAGGCCCGCCGCGCCATGGCTCCAGCCGCCCGCGCGGCGCAGCGCGCGGCTGCATCTCGGAGCCGATCCGCTGACCTTTGCGTTGCGCGGCGGCGATGCGGCGCCCTCGCCCTGGCCGGGTCTCGTTTCGCCGCTGGTTCTCGCCTATGGCGGAAGGGACGGGGCGGATCTCTTTCGAGCCATTGCGGTCGACCGTCCGAGCGACATCGCCAATCTGCCTCCTGGTCCCCGATTCGTTGCAGTCACCGCAGTCGATCGCGCCGCCGCGCGCGCCAATATGCACGCCTTCATGGCCGCGAAAATCAGTGGAGATCCCACCCCGTCATTGCTGCCCGGGATCGCCTTCAGCCCGGGGCCAGTTGGCGGCGAAATCGCCTTCGTGTTCACCGGCGCCGCCGCCGGTTATCCGGGCATGGGGCGCGAACTGCTGCTCGCCTATAAGTCGATCCTCGCGGAGCCGCTCGCGGACGCCGGCGGCGCGCTCGATTGGGCGGAGTGGATATTTCACGGCGATGACCAGCGGGCGCCCGACGATTTCTCGCAATTGGTCGGCACGACCATTCTTTGTCAGGCGCATGCGGCTTTCGCGCGCATGATCGGGCTCACGCCCGATGCGGCCCTTGGTCTTTCCTCAGGCGAGACCAACGCTCTTTTCGCGCTTGGGGCGTGGCGCGGACAAGAGGAATTGTTCGACGATATTCGGCGCTCGGGGCTTTATGCGAACCGCCTTGGCGGCTCTTACGACGATGTGAAGCGTCATTGGCGAGACCATGGCGTAGCCGGCGAGCGTTGGGCGAATTATACGGTGCGCGCGGCGACGAGCGAACTGGAGCATGTTCTCGCGGGCGAGAGCGCCGTCCATCTGCTGATCGTCAACTCGCCGCTCGAAGCCGTCATCGGCGGCGAAGAAGACGCCTGCGCCCGCGTCATCAAACGGCTTGGCGCTTTCCCTTCGGCCCGTCTCAACTTGCAATTGGCCGTGCACTGTCCCGAAGTCGAGGCCTGCGCCGACCTTTGGCGCCGTCTTCACCATCGGCCGACCAAGGCGCCGCCAAAAATTCGATTCTACTTCAACGCCGCCGGTCGCTCCTGCGCGCTCGATGACGACGCTGTGGCGGACCTGTTGCTTTCGCAGGCGCTGTCCACGATTGATTTCCCTCGCACCATCCGTCGCGCGTGGGATGACGGGGTAAGAGTTTTTGTCGAGATCGGACCGCGTGGGCAATGTTGTCGATGGATCGGCGAGACGCTTGGCGCGCGCGAGCACTTGGCTGTCCCGTTCGACGATCCGGGACGATCCTCGCTCACCCAGGCTTGGCACGTGGCGGCGACGCTGCTTGCAGCTGGCGTCGTGCTCGACCTCAGTCGATTGGCGCATGCCGCCGACGCGCGGGCCGAATGCGAGCCGACGCGCGCTTTTCCAGCCCATTTCCCGCCGATCGGAAATCTTCAGATCAAGGCTGACGCGCGATCATCGGCGCCGCAGATCATGCGCCCGCCGGGCGCGCCATCGCTCTTCCTGGCGTCGCGTGACCGGCCTCGGCGCGCAGCGGATCCCGCTCCAGCCAGCGGCGATAGCGTCGTCCTTATCGCGCAACTGCATGACGCCCTCACTGCGTCTCATCAGGACTATCTGGAACACGCCGCAGCAGCAGGGACGCAATTCCATACACTGGTCGCCTCCGCGGTTGACCTTTGGGGGCGGGTCGGCGGTTCGACCACCGCTCCGACGCCGCGCAACGCCAATCCCATCGCGTCGGCGCCTCTGGCGGAGAAGGGCGAAGAACGGTCCGGGTTTCGCCTTGACCGCCGACAGTTGGAATTCCTGGCGCAGGGCAAGATATCGCAAATTTTCGGCCCGCTCTTCGAACAACAGGACGACTACGCCCGGCAGGTGCGCATGCCTATGCCGCCTTTGCTGCTGGTCGACCGAGTCACCGGGATCGCGGGAGAAGCCCGGCTCGATGGGCGCCGGCTCGATCTGGACGGAGACCGACATAGTTGCGGATGCGTGGTATTTGCACGACGGTCGCGTTCCGCCCGGCATCGTCATCGAAGCGGGGCAGGCCGATCTCCTGTTGATTTCCTGGCTTGGCGCCGACTTTCACAATCGCGGCGAGCGCGTCTATCGGCTGCTCGGCTGTGAGATGACGATCTACGGCGGCTTGCCGATGGCGGGCGATACGTTGCGCTACGACATCCATGTCGACGGCCACGCCCGCACCGGCGGGACCGCGCTGTTTTTCTTTCATTACGACCTGCATGTCGGCGGCGCCTTGAGGATGCGGGTGCGCAACGGCCAGGCCGGCTTTTTCACCGACGCCGAATTGGCGGCGACGCAGGGCGTGCTTTGGTCGCCGGAGAGCGGCGAGCATAAATCGGCGGCCGAGGCGCGCGTCGACCCGCCACAGATTCTCTGCAAGAAAAGTCATTTCACCGCTGACGATCTGCGCGCCTGCTCGGAGGGCCGCATCAGCGCGGTCTTCGGGCCCGGGTTTCGAACTGACCGATTGCCATACGCGCACGCCGAGGCTGCCGTCCGGACGGATGCTGCTACTGCAAGACGTTCCCGCTTACGATCCACAGGGCGGGCCCTGGGGGCGCGGCTATCTCCGCGCCGAATGGCGCGTACGCCCTGACGACTGGTTCTTCGAAGGTCACTTCAAAAATGACCCCTGCATGCCGGGCACATTGATGCTCGAAGCCTGCGTGCAGGCGATGTCTTTTTACATGATCTCCATTGGCATGACTGTGGCTAAGGACGGCTGGCGCTTCGAACCCGCGCCAGAGCGCGCCTACCGCCTCCGGTGCCGCAGCCAGGTCACGCCGACCTCGAAAATTATTGCCTACGAGGTGTTTGTCGAGGAGGTAATCAACGGTCCCATTCCGACCCTGATCGCCGATGTCCTCGGCTCTGTAGACGGCATAGGCGCGGTGCATTGCCACGGCTTTGAATTGCGGTTGGTTCCTGATTGGCCGCTCGACGATCCGCGCCTCAAGGAATTGGCAGGCGTCGAAACGAAGCCTGTCGTCTCGCGCGGGGGCCATGCGTTCAATTACGCCTCCATGCTCGCCTGCGCGCTCGGGCGCCCCTCGCGCGCGTTCGGTCCCTTCTATGCCAAGCTCGATGGGCCGCGCCGCGCGCCGCGTCTGCCAGGCCCGCCATATTTATGCATGAGCCGCATCCTGGAGGTCGTCGGCGAAATCGAAACGCCGCAACGCGGAGCAATCGTCGAGGCCGAATATGATATTCCCGCAGACGCTTGGTACTTCGCCGCCAATGCCGCGCCGGTCATGCCGTTTTGCATTTTGCTCGAGGCGGCCTTGCAACCCTGCGGATGGCTCGCGAGCTATTGCGGCTTCGCCTCCACCGCCGACGAAGAACTCTGTTTCCGCAATCTCGACGGCGAGGCCGTCGTGCATCGCGAACTGACGAAGGCTGACGGCGCTCTCGTCACGAAAGCCGAACTGGTCGAATTCTCCAAGATAGGATCGACCGTTATCGTCAGCTTCAAAGTGCAATGTCGCACCACCGCTGGGCCGGTGATGGACATGCGCACGGTCTTCGGGTTTTTCCCGCCCGCGGCGCTCACGCCGCAAGTAGGGTTGCCCGCTAGCGAAAGCGAAGAGGCGTGGTTGGCGGCTGCGCCCGATCCTGTTCTCGATCTGACGAAGCCGCTCGACGCCCGCTTGGGCAAGGCGCCGGGAATAGGCCAGCCGCCGCTGTTGATGCTCGACCGCATCACCGGATGGGACGCTACAGGGGGCGCGGCCGGGCTCGGGCGCATCAAAGCTGAAAAGGACGTCAAGCCTGGGGAATGGTTCTTCAAGGCGCATTTTTTTCAAGACCCCGTGCAACCTGGATCTCTCGGCGTCGAGTCCTTGTTGCAATTGCTGCAAACCCACATGCTTCTGGCGGGTCTTGCGGATGGCTTGGAGAATCCGCGATTCGAACCCATCGCGCTCGGATCGCAGGCAACGTGGAAATATCGCGGCCAGGTCTTGCCGACGGATCGCAAAGTGAGTCTGCTCGTCGAGGTGACCGAAATCGTTCGCGACCCAACCCGGATCTCGGCGCAGGCCATCGGTTCACTATGGGTGGATGGGAAGAAAATCTACGAAATGCGGCGGCTGGGAATGGGGATGCGGTCGGATCCGGTTCAAGCGTCCGGGCCGCGCTCCATCCTGGCCGAGGAAATTCTCGATTCCATCGCCGCGCCCTGGATTCTGGACCACTGTCCGACGCTCGTCCTACCGACGGTTCCGCTCGCCTACCTCGTCGATCTGATGGCCCGCGCCGCGCTCTCCCTGAACCCCGGGAAGGACGTGACGGGCGTGAAGAATGTCGCGATCACGCGTTGGCTCTCGGTCGAGAGCCCATTGCGCCTCGCGCCTCGCGTCTTGGGAATCAGCGCGGAAAAAACCGACATTGAATTAGGCGTCGGCGTTCGAGAGGGAGATCAGCCCATCGCGGCTGCGCGCGGGACGATTTTGTTTTCAGATCCAGGCTCGCCGCCCGAGCCCCTCGAAATCGAGGCGCTGGCGCCTCCGATCTCGGGGAAGCAGCTTTACGACGAGGGTCTGCTGTTTCATGGGCCCAGCCTGCAGCACCTGATCGAATTGCGGCGCGGCCGCAATGGAGCGGTCGCACTGCTGGAGGCGGGGTCTCTCGGCGCGCCGCAGGGCGCGTTAAATCCCGGCCTGCTCGACGGCATGATACAGATTCCTCATGACCGCATGGCCGGCGACTGGTCCGGTGCAATGCAGGGCCACGGCGCGTTTCCAAGCAGCATCGAACGGCTCGACTTCTTCGGTCCGATCCCACTGGCCGGACTCCACGAGTGTCGCGTCGTTTCGTTGAAGCCCTCCGAACCCGGATCGTCGCGGCTCGCCTTCCGTATCCAGCTTCTCGTTGACGGCCGCGTGCGGATCGAGGCGATCGTGCGTTATGTTTTGATCCCGATCGGCCCGGCGGATAAATTTCCGCTCAAGGATCAATTGAGGTTCCTGAGGCGGCGAGAGGCTGTGCCCGGTTTCGGGCTAGGGCGATTTGTCGATGGAGAAACCCATGTGTCTCCCATTGACGTCGGTCCGGCGGATTGGTTGCCCGGCACCGTGGCCGCTGTCTATGACTGCCCCGGCCTCTCCGGCCTCGAACTGCTGCGGGCGGTTGCGATAAAACAGCATGTCGCTAGGCAATTGGACATCCACCCCGGCCAAGTGACCGCGAAGAACGGCGAGGCGCTGAGCGCGCGGCTGCCCTACAATCGTATTGCCCTGAATGTGACGGAAACCAGGGATGGCGTGTGCGTCCGCGATACCGCGCCGCCTCGCCTAGACCTCGATCCGATCCGGGATTACTGGAGGAGCCGGCATGGCGGCAAGGATAGCGTGATGCTTGCGCTCGGATTGGAGCAGGCGGCGCGTTTTGTCCGAAAATTCGAGATCGCCGACAAGAACGCGCTGACGGCGTTGCGCGGACGAGCGACGCTTTTTCTGGCGAACCACCAAACCTATCAGGAGGGAGCCTGCTTTTCGACCCTGGCTTCGCCGCTGTTCGGGGTTCCGGTCAGGATTTTGGTGAAATCCGAGCACCGTAACGGTTGGGTTGGCGCGCTTGACCGATTCGCCCGCGAAGAGCCGGTCGGGAGGGACTTTGAAACCTTTTTCTACTTCGATCAATCGGCTCCAGAATCGATTTTCAACATCGTCGAAGAGTTCGCGCGATTGCAAAAACAGGAGCCGCACTCCTTGCTGATTTTTGTCGAGGGCGAGCGCATGCGCAGCGCCGGAGAGCGGGTGACGCGCGTCTCGACGATTTTGCCGGAAATTGCGCTGCGCCTGCATATGCCGATTGCGCCGGTCCGCATCTCCGGCGGGCTTCCATTTGAAGGCGGCGCTCAAAAATATGATTTCCCCTTCGAGGAAGGGCGCGCAGGACCATGTGATCGGGGCGGCGATCGAACCCGAGGAGATCGCCCGCCTCTCATTGAAGGAGCGTTCGTCCCGCATCGTCGAGGCGATCAACGCGCTTCCCCCTGGCGAATTCGAGCGCCCGCTCCCCGGCGATCGCGGCTTTGCGGAGGCCGTGCGCCGCCGCGCTGGCGAACGCGGACCAGAGCCCACGCGCCTTGTCAAAGCGATTTTGATCGAAATGCTGTTGCATATGCCGAACCCAAATGAAGCAATCGGACCGGTCGTCGATGCGCTTCGTTCCGAGGGGCGTTCGTCGCTCGACCCATGGAGCCGACGTTTCGTCGCCTGGCTTAGAGAGGACGAGCCCGAATGACGAGGAAACGCGTGCTTGTTCTTGGCGGCGGCGTCACCGGCCTGACCGTAGCCCATGAATGCCGGGAAGCCGGCGCCGAAGTGATCCTTTGCGAGAAGGAACCACATTGGGGCGGCAAGGTGCTCTCCTACCGTCTCGGCGCCGGCAGCCTGGCGCCGGGCGCGCCGGTCGAACATTCGATGCGCACTTACCACAGCAGCTATTTTTCCCTGTTCGACACGATGCGGCGTATCCCGCGTGCTTCGGGTTCCGTCTTTGACACGCTGAGTTCGGTGGCGGCGTCGACGCTCATCGACGGCGGCCGAGATGGCTCGGGTCGCAGCGCACGGATAGATTTCAAGTCTCGCCTACCCAGCCTGGCGGCGATCGATCGATCTTTGTCGCGCCATGCGGCTTTTCGGCGTCCCCTGGAGCGACATCTTCGCATGGTCCGCCATCGTGGGGCTGTACATCGTGGGGGGAGAGGCGCACCGGAAGCGCGTCGCGGCGCGGCGCGTTGACGAATATCTCCAACTCGATCGACGCAGCGGCGCCTTCGCAAACTTTGTGCTGTCGATCGCAGACATCGTCTTCGCCGCCAAACGCGACGCCAGCGCGGCGGTCGTGATCGATCTCTTCGTCCGTGTGGTCCTCGTCAGCCACGGAACCACCGATCAATTGAGTTCGATGACCAACGTCACGAACGGCCTCGTCAATGAGTGCTTCATCGATCCCTGGGTCGCGCATTTGAAGAAGATGGGCGTGGAAATGCGCGCCGGGACTTCGCGCCGCGGCGGTCGAATGGTCTGGCGAGGGAGACCAACGCGCGCCCGTCGCAGTCGGCTTCGACGATGGATCGCGCATCGAAGCGGACGCCTTTGTCTTCGCAGTCACGCCGTCGGCGCTGGCGTCTCTGCTGCCGGAGTTTTACGCCGCGTCGGCCTTGCCGACCATGCGCCGGGAGTGGTCCGTCGGCGTCCAGTTCTTTTGTCGGCGATTCCCCGACAATCTCGCGCCGCGCGATTCGTTTTCGCTGCTCGTCGGCTCTCCCTGGGCGATTATTTATATGATCGAAGCGCCGCCTCTATGGCGCGGCGTGGAGATGCCGCCGGAGATGGAGGGCGTCCTATCCGTCACCGTCTCCTCTTTCGACACGCCCGGCGTCGTCCATGGCAAAACTTTCTGGCAATGCAGTTGGGAAGAAGTTCAAGATGAAATCCTCGCCCAGATTGGACTCGTGGCGCGCGATCTCATCATCGGAGCCCATATGGACGGGTCCGCGCAACGCATCACGGAGGCCGAATATCTCGTCAATCGCGATGGAAAATATCGCGATTGGCAAGTCAGCCCCGCCACGGACGGCCACGTCTGGGCCTTGGCTGCGCCCTTGTGGATTTTCGGGCCAGAATTGAGTTCCGCCGGAATGCTGGTGACGACACAATATTCCAATGTCTTTGTGGGTGGAGAGTTCACCGGCACCCACACCAAGCAGCCGACGATGGAAAAGGCCAGCCAGGCCGGCAAGCTATGCGCCGCGGCTGTGCTGGAGACGCTTGGCTTGAATTATGACCGCAGCCGCCTCGAACGGCAAATCCCCGGCGCTCTCGCGAGATGGCTTTACAGGTAAGCCGCCGCGCGCGATCTCGGGCGCTCCGCGAAGGACGGCGTTCCGATCGAAGGCCCTTAGTCTCCCGGGCGCCTTCTATGAAAGCGCATTGTCATGCCGTCGCGGGGGCGAAGCGACACCAGGGCGACCGGCTCGACTTTTGCGCCCTCGGGCATATCGAGGCGCCAGGACTGGATGACGCTGGCGACGATCAATACGGTTTCGAGCATGGCGAAATGCGCCCCCGCGCAAATATGCTGCCCCGCCCCGAAAGGCAGATAGGCGTAGCGCGGGCGCCCGGCGGAATTTTCCTGGCTGAAGCGATCGGGGATGAACCGCGAGGGGTTGTCCCACAGCTTCGGATTTCGATGTGTTAGCCAAGGCGAAATGACTATGGTTGCGCCTTTCGGCACGTCACAGTCGCCGAGCCGGTCGGGCTCAATCGCCGCGCGGGGGATGATATGCACGGGCGGGTAGAGCCGCATCGCCTCCTGGATCGCCTGCCATGTTAATCGCAACTTTGCGATGTCCTGATATTCCGGCCGGCGTCCAGACAGCACGCTGTCGATTTCGGTCTCGATCCTTCGACGTTCGGTCAGGATGCAGCGCGAGAAGGTAGAATGTCCATAGCAACGTGGCGTGCGTCGTCAAATGTCCAGCCATGATAAGGGACATCGCCTGATCCCGGATTGATTTGGCGCTTGGCGGCTGTCCATTGTCCCGCGGCGAGCAAATCGCCGCGAACACATCGTTCTTGACGCCTTTTTTTTGCCGTTCCTCGATCATGCGGAGCACGGGCGCTTCGACATTATGCGTCAGTCGGCTCACTGCGGAGAAATGAGGGCGCGACAGCCAGTTCGGGAGACCCAACAAATCGCCGATGGTCGGGCGCACATGAAGATCATATTCAAACACGGCGTCAAAGAGCGCTTGAAGATCTTTGAAATTCGTCTCGGAAAAAATGGCCTCCGCGCCCACGCCGAGCGTGACGTCGGCGATGTCGCGCGTCATGTTGCGGACGGCGCCGTCCTCGAGCTGGCTCCAGCGTTCGAGCATAAGGTCGAGATGGCGGCGAACGACGCCTGCCAATTCCGGGCCGCGCGCCGGCGTGTAGGCTGGCGCCACCGCGCGGCGCTGCTGGCGCCATTCGTCTCCTTCACTGAGCAGGAGCCCCTTGCCGACGACAGGCTCCACGAGTCTCGCGAAAACCTTGGAGCGCCCATAATTCGAAACATTGTCGAGCATCACATGTCGAATATAATCTGGCGAATTGACGATAACCTGATCGCGCATCAGGATGCGCCGCTTGATGACATCCATCTCGAAGGCTTCTGCTGGCCACGCCGATAAGTGTTGCGCCGAACGACGCGCGCCGCCTTCCAAAATGGCAGCCAGGTCGCGGGAAGCGGAGGCATGGCGAGCTCGGGCGCGTCAGACATGGAAAGCCTCAATCTAGTTGGAAGAATTTTGCTGCGGGATCGCCGCGCATTCGAAGTTTTGCGATGGAGCCCCGGTTCAGGCCTCCGGCGCACGCGAGAGGCCGCGGACTTTCATTGGTTTGGCTCCAAGTTAACGCGAATGTCGCGGGACGGCGTCAAGGTGATGCTCGCCAGCGTTTCGATAGGGTCTTGGTCGTGGCGCGTCAGCCGATATTTTTGGCCGATCATCGCCAGGACGATCATCATCTCGGTCATCGCAAAATTATTGCCGACGCAGACATGTTCTCCGGAGGCGAATGGAAGAAAGCTGCGACGCGGCCAATCCGCGCCCGCGGCGAAGCGCTCGGGACGAAAGCACTCGGGGTCGTCGCCCCAGCTCTCCGACCGATGGACTCCGTATACGGAGATGATGATCATCGTCTTCGCCGGGATGAGATGCCCGTTGATTTCGTCGTCTTTGGCGTTTTCCCGCGCCAAGTTGTAGACTGGCGGGTAGAGTTCGCAGGGATTCGTTGATGATTTGCGCGGTGTAGCGCAAATTTGGAAGGTCGCTCCACTCGGGCGCGCGACCGTCGAGCACCCTGTCCAGCTCTTCGCGCCAGGCCGCCGCGACCTCGGGATGTTGCGCAAGGAGAAACAGGGTCCAAAACAGCGCCGGAGCCGTGGTTTCGAGGCCCGCGAAAAACAGCGTCTTGACTTCGTCGATCAGCGCCGTCCGGGCCAAGGGCTCCTTTGTCGCCGGATCGCGCGCGACGATCAGTTTGTCGAGCAGATCTGGAGGTTCGGATGGGCCTTGTTTGAGCCGGGCGTCGATGCGCCCCGCGAAATATGCGTCGAGTCGGCGCCGATAGTCGGCGAGTCGCTGATTGCGCGGCGTCGGGCACCACATCGGCGCCGCGAGCAGCGATGTGTTTCGTTCGCGCAAGAGCAGCATCGCGTCTTGCATCCAAACCGAAAAGCGACAAGATTCTGCCCGATCGAGACCGACGGAAAACAGGCGTTCGGCGATCACATCCAGCGCGATCGTTTGTGCTTCTTCAACAGCGGAGATCGGCTCGCCGCAACGCCGCTTTTGCTCCCATCGCTCCAACATTCTCGTCGCGGCGCCTCGCACGATCGGCGCGAGGCCGGGCATCTCGCTTCGATTGAGTAGGGGGCCGATCGCGCCATGACGCCTTTTCCAAAGGGGCCCCTCGGTCGAGAGCAGGCTTTCGCCCAACATCGTTTGGAGCTTGCGAAAATAGGACCCCCGTCGCCACAGATCACGCCGCTTGACGAGAACCTGGTGGGCGATGTCGGGACAAGACGTCGCCAAAATGTGTTTGTGGGCGATGCGGAACTTTGCAAGTCCGCCATTGGCGTGCGCGAGGTTGGCGACGAAAAAATGCGGCGCGCGAAAATAATCCGATGTGCTGCCCATTAACCAATGGCCGGAAGCGCATGCAATGCTCGCTCCGTTGGCGCGCATGACGTTCTCCATCCAGCAATCTCTCACCAGCTAATTTTCGCTTCGCGACCGGCGACCGAGTGAAACCTTTCGGGCGGCGCGTTCAAGCGCCATTATGCGTCAGCGCGACTCTGCTTCGGCCAAAAAAGAGTATCGTTAAAGATGTCAGGCGAAGCCGCGTTGGCGGCATCCAAACACATCCCAGTTCACCCGGCAAGACGGAACGAACGCCGGTTCGGCCGGGCAATCGGCGCGACCGGATTCGCCATGCCGCCGCCGCTATCGACGTCGGCAAAAGTCGTGAGGACCTGCGTGATCGCGACTCTTCCTACGGGCCCGGCGGGCGGGGCCCCCATGGGCGCCCCTTTTCCGCGATCCACGACTGCAATCGGAGCGACGCAAATTCGTAGCTGATTTCCGCCATTTGGGCGCCGGCCATAAAGTCCCGGTATGAATATACGTCGAGCGGAAGCACGAGGTGAAGATCGGCGTAATCGTCGGGATTAGCGTGCGCGGCTCGCCCGAATTCCAGCGCTTGCAGCAAAATGCCCATTACGCCCATCGCGGGTCGCCCGCGGATTCCGGACTTCAGCCGCCGCCAAAGCTCCTTCCATCCGGAGTGCGACGCTCCGAAGTCGGGCGCGCGGAATTCGGCTTGCGCCGAACAATCGACCGAGATCACAATGCCATCATTGGAGAAGTCCCGCATATATTTCGCTGGCACCATGTTGACCAGTCCGCCGTCGACAAGCAAATCGTCCCCCCACGACAAGAGGGGGAAAAACCACAGGAACGCGTGCGCTGGCGATGACGCTTTTCGCGGCGTCTCCAGATGTGTGCACCTTCATCTGTCCATTCGCCAGGTTGGCGGAAATGCAAAAGCTGGGCAGCCATGCGTCTTCGACGTCGCGCCCGTCTGCGATCTCCTGTATCGTTTTTGAAAATTTCCGTCCGGTCATCAGCGATACGAGAGGCAGCGTAAAATCGCCCTTTAGCGAGGCGGCGGAGCGATGCATGCTCACTTCCAGCATTCGCGGCCAGTCCCACTCGATGGCGCATTGACCGGCGATGATCGCCCCCATGCTGGTCCCGCCAACCATGTCTATCGGGATCGCCAATTCGCGCATGGCGCGGATTACGCCGATATGCCCGAGACCGCGGGCGAAGCCGCCGCCAAGCACCAGGCCCACCGAGCGCCCGCATAAGAATCGCGCCAGGCGGGCGTAGTCTTCTTCTCGGTGCGTGCGAATGTGAAAAAGCCTTTCGGCCCCAATGCTCTCGGTCCATACGGCGGTCCGCCTTGGCTCGCGGTGTTCGAAATCATGGAGAACGACCAAGAGCGCCTGCTTTTTGGCCATGTCCGCAAGGCGAGACAAATCGGTCCAGAGCGCACGGGCGGTTGCGACGTCGCTCTCCCGGCCGACAACCATCAAAACGACATCGGCCTGGCGCAGGCATCGGCCTGTCCATGGCGTCGTTCCGAAGTTGGCTTGGTAGACAATATTGCGATATTCGTGCTCTTGGCTGGCCAGCCAGTTTGCGAGCAGGAGATGGCCAATCTGTTCCGGCTCAAATCGAGTGGCGCCGCCTACGCCGTAAACGCTGTCCAAATTCTTTTCGCCAAGATAAAGCGTTCGCTCGTAGCGGCTCAAATGCTCCGACAATTTGCTGGCGAAGGCGTCGGCGTCGATGTTGCGAGCGAGCGGGACGACCGCAATGCATTTGTTCGACGATCGCCTGTGCGAACCGCCCGCGGCCTGCTTTCTCATTCGCCGGGACATTTGCTGCAAAAAGGCGGAGAGGATTGGCCTTGGATGTTCGGCGATAAGCCGCTCGAAGTCATGTTGCGAAAGTCTCGCCAGCTGCGTGTCGCGCGCCGCCAACACTGTGGCCGAGCGTTTTTCGCCGTCGATGAGCGCCATCTCGCCGACGCTTTCGCCCGGGCCCAGCGTTACGAGGAGGCGCGGCGACGGGCCATCCGCCTCGCTCACGACCTCGAGGCGGCCGCTGACGACGACGTAAAGGCTGTCGCCGGGATCGCCTTGACGAAAGAGGATGTCGCCGCCGTTCAGTACAACGGTCTTGAAGGCGGCGGTCATCGAGGCGATGACGTCCTCGTCGAGTGAGCCAAACAGCGCGTTCGACCGCAAGATCGACAACAGTTCGTCGCGACGATCCTCCCGCTCGGCTTGTTGCTGTTTGGTCGGCGGAGCCCTGAGGGCCGCGCGCAGCGCCTTGTCGAGATCTTCGAACGCAACGGGCTTCGGGATGGCCTCGAAGATGGCGAGATTCAAAGTTGCGCGAAGGTCGTGGACATCGCCGCGCGCGGAAACAATCATCGTCTTGACCGCGCTCTTCAGCTTTTCGATCTGATAGAGCAGGGCGAGGCCTTCATGGATCGGCGCTTCGATGTCCAGCAACAGGACTTCAAGATTTGGTTCCGAGTTGAGCGCCTCATGCGCCTCCGCGCCATGGCGGGCGAAGCGAATCGTCAGTTCGGCCGCCTCGATCTCGCGCCGAAAGCGCTCAGCGATCCTGCGCTCGAAGCCCGCATCGTGATAAACGGCGAGAATTTTTGAAGCGGTCATCGCTCAGCCATCTCGAAGAGACTTTCTCCCGCCTTGCGCGAGATCACGGGAGGGAAACGCTTCGGCGCCTGGGCCATCGGATGATGCGTCAGACGACGCTCAATCCCATATCCACCTGATTCAGCGAGCCCTGCGCGTCGCGGAAGCGCCGGGCGAGGGCGTTTTCGGGGACGATGCCGCCGCCGACTTCATTGGAGACGAAAATCGCCGGGCCCGCAAGCCGCGCGACGGCGCCCGCCAGCTCCGCTGACGCCGCAACGAGGTCGGCCTCGCGCAGCATCAGATTGCTGAGCCAGATCGTCGCGCAATCGACGACGATGATGCGCCCCCGGGCGGCCTCGCGCGCGAGCGCGGCGGCGAGTTCGTGCGGCTCCTCGACAAGGCTCCAGTCGGGGCCGCGCTCGGCGGCGTGCCGGGCAATGCGCGCCCGCATCTCGGCGTCATGCGCCTCTGCGGTCGCAATCGGCGCCGGCCGCGCGCCCGAAGTCTCGGCAAGCCGCTGCGCAAAGCGGCTCTTGCCCGACCGTGCGCCGCCAAGAACAAGCAGGGATTTGGTGGGCATGCGAGGCCTTAGGGCGGGGGCCGTCCGCATATGCACCGAGATTGAAGCAAACCCCGCCAAAATGGCGCCTGACACGCTCTTTCTCGCTGGCAAGGTCTTTGTGCAGTATGGAAGTCGGGCGGCGCGCGCACCGGCGTTCCGCTGGATTTTTTCATCGGCGCCGACGTGGCGGTGAGCGGCTTGCCGCTGCTGACGCGCGATGGCGGGCGCTATCGACATTATTTCCCGGGCCTGGCGCTGATCGCGCCGGAAAAGCCGGCGTGAGGCGGCCTTAAGTTCCATAAGAGATCTTATGCGAAATGAAGTAATAACATATAAAACAAATACTTATAATGCAGAAGCGCCACAAGTCGCTATAAATTAGACGCGACGCGCCGGTCGTCACGCGGTGGCGAATGCGGCGACAAAGCCAGATCTCGATAAAATTCATGCCATGCCGCCGCGCGCCGCCAGCGTCCGAGACGTTCCGCGCGCCGCCCCTTCCGCGCCCAATTCTGAAAAAGGCAATGCCACGCCGATTGAGAATTGCGGAAATGCACTGATGTCGATATACTAAATAAGTCTGCGGCGTCCACTAAAACACATTGGCTGAAAATGGCGCATAGCTCCATCCTGCCCGATACGATCGACGGAAAGGCTGTTCAAAGCCTCGTCGAGGCCCGCGCCATTCGCGGCGCGACTGTCCTCGGGCAACCCGGCGGTTGGGCCGTCCTCGTGCGCTATGGCGCTCTCGAACGCGCCGTCTCTGCGCAGCGCGCCCGCAAACCGCGCTTGTGGCGCAACCTCGCGACCGCCGCGACCTTCGTGCGAGATGAACTCGGCGTCACCCGCTTCGAGGTGGACACTCTCAATCACGAGCCGGATGCGGATCGCCGATGCCCGCCACGAATGTTTTGGCGCGTGCGCATTCCTCTTCCATCGCCGCCATATCCAACCGCTGCGTGCAGCCTCGCCCGCAAATCGCCGAACCCCAAGGGGGGGGCGGATCAAGGCCGCCGACCGCCGAGGTCGCGCCGTAAAGCCTCCAAACTCAACCGCTCGAACCGATCCCGCAAAGGCGCCGCCTCGGCTGATTGATCCAGTTCAGCCGCCACAACAGATTTGGCAGCGCCCTGTTCCGTCAGGCCAAGCTCCTTCGCCGCGCGCTCGACTAACTCGATAGCAACCTTGCCCTTGCTGCAAAAGGGCATCGTATCTCCCGAGGATATCCAAATATCCAATTCTGGATATCCGAATATTCTGCGTGTTTCAAACGATTTAGCGCCGTTGCCTTCTCACCGAAAACTGCGATGCGGACGCCTCGCCGCCTACCCTCCGTTTTCTCACACGAGCCCCAAGCGCGAAACCACCTCTTCGCAGGGCTCGGCAAGTCCTTGAATTCGCGCGGCGCGCGCGTTGGATCAGAAAGGCAAGAAAGGTCGCGCTACCTGTCCTGCCCCGGCCATGCGTCACGACAAGAACCGGCGGCCTCTCCACGCTTCTCGCGCTGAGTTCTACAGACGACTGAATATTCATAATCCAGACCTCTTTCTTGGACCTATCCGCTTCTCGATCCCATTATCCATCGGTCGACCGATAGACAGATCTGACACCTGTGTGTTCCGGGCCGCACTGGCCTAATTGATACACTGGCGAATATTCTGTTGCACCGGCTGGATCCACCCCTCGTGATCTTCGTAATAGTCGTCGTTCCAGAGCGTCGCGCTTATTGGCAGTTCCGTCTGATCCTCCGCAAACGCCGGCCCTGCAGGTCCGGTAATTCGCGAAGGCATATTTCGGTGCGGATCAGCGGCGCGGCGCGCCGCGCAACAAGGCGCGCCCGTTCGTTGCGCGCGCGCTCCCAGGTTTTCTTGGCGGTTCGCTCCGTGATCTTGTTGCCGTTTCGATCAGCCAGGCAGAGTTCCGTGAATTGAACGCAGAGCTGGGCCCATGGCATCCCCAGCCCCGACGTAACTTCCGCTTCGACAAGGTCGTCGCGATTCTCGAGCAGCCACCAGAACAATGAAGATCGTATCGCCGGCCGCGCGACCATCTGGAGAATTTTCTCTTTGCCTTTGCGATCTACGCTCAGGCCTCAATCTCTAATTTCGCCGCGCGCGAACGCGAAACTCGCCACCAACGCGCCTTCGCAATAGAAATTGAACCATCATCGTTTGCGAACGCCTACGCGGCACTCCTCGCGCTCCCAACTTTTTTCGGGCGACTTTTGCGCAGTCTTCGCGCCCTACGGGCTCCTCCGGTGTCGCCTTGCCGTCCCAGACAGGCGACGGCAAGGCGACACTTGAGGGACACCTGCGCCCCGGCGCGGCGACTGCTGCGCTACGGACAAGCGACAGTGGGGTGACAGCAAAAATCGAAAAAAATCGCTCCATGGACCAATGCACCATTGGTGCATGTCGGCCCGCTGCGCTCGCGGCCCTTCGCGCCTCCGGCGCGCGCGCTTCGCGCGAAATGAGAGAGCGCCTCGCGGCACACGAGAGTTCCCGGCGACGCGACTGCCGCCCAGCCTCCCGCCGCGCGGCATCTGGCGTTCGATTTTGCTCTCGAGAATACGCCTCCGCGCCTCAGCCGAGGCCGCCGGCCGCCTTTGATTACGTTTGAGGATGAAGAGCTCGTCGCGGCCAGTTGCCAGCCCTGCGCCTTCTCAGGGCTTTCGGCGGGCGGCGGCCAGCAAGGCTTTCCTGCGGCGGGTTCGTCGCACGCGCCCAGGATCGGCGCCGATTGCGCGCGGTGCGACGGCGATTTCCCGTTCGCGTCGCGCGGCGCCAGCCGATCGACGTATCGACGGCAAGCGTCAGACACTCCCGCGTAAAATCGTCGACGATGACCAGCACGCGAAAACGCCGCCCATCGCTGAGCGTATCCGACACGAAGTCGAGGCTCCAGCGCTGATTGCCCGCCTGAGGCAACGTCATCGGCGCCCGCGTTCCGATCGCGCGCTTGCGCCCGCCGCGACGCCGAACCGTCAGCCGTTCCTCGCGATACAGCCGAAACAGCTTCTTGTGGTTCACCACGACCCCGGCGCGCCGCAGCAGAATATGTAACCGCCGATAGCCGAACCGGCGACGTTCATTGGCGAGCGTCTTCAACTGTTCGCGCAAGCCCGCGTCATCGGAACGCGACGACGCGTAGCGATAGGTCTTCGGCGCAACGCCGACGAGATTGCAGGCGCGCCGCTGCGAATAGCTTTTCTCTTCAATCGCCTAGCTCACGACTTTCCTCCGCGCTCCGGGCGTTAAAAGTTTTTTGCGAGCGCTTCACGCAGCGTCGCAACGTCGAGCATGGATTCCGCCAGCAGTTTCTTCAGCTTGCGGTTCTCTTCCTCAAGAGACTTCAGCCGCTTGGCGTCGGAGATTTCCATGCCGCCGTATTTCGAGCGCCAGGCGTAACAGGTCGCGTCGCTGATCCCGTGCTTGCGGCAAAGCTCCGAAACCACGATTCCGGCCCGATGCTCCTTCAAAATCCCGATGATCTCCTCTTCCGAAAAACGGCTCTTCTTCATCTCCATCTCCTTGCGATGGCGTCCAGTTCAAAACGAGGGCGTTCTCGGGGGCAAGGTCATGCGGAATCAAGCTTTCAACTTTTCGCAAGATATGCATCCATCATTTGGTCAAATATCAGACATTTGATTCGCCAAACGCAGAGCGTGCCAGTCTTGCCACAGGCCTCTCAACGCCACGTCAAGATTGTTGCCAAAACGAACCTCGTCATTCAACGGCGACGCAGCGACTTTTTCTCGCAATTCAGCACGCAAAGCGGCAAGCTCCTCTGGTCGCCTTGTCCAATCGACTGCAAGATTTATGTAAGCGTCGATCGAATCCGTACAGAAATTCCCGAGCCCTGCCGCGGTAAGATGCGTTGCCGAATGGCGGCCCGCGAATGTATCTCCTACAAATGTCACTGTCGGCACACCCATCCACATGGCTTCGAGCGTCGTGACGCCACCTGAATAGGGAAAAGGATCAAGAGCCAGATCGACTCTTTCCGCGTAAGCCTGAAGCAACTTGGATTGCTCATGTTCGCCGACAAGATCGACGCGATCGCGCATGACGCCGCCGCTTTCAAGAACCTTGTAAATAGCCTCCCGCGTACTGACCTCGCCTAGACCGCCATATACCATCAGGATGCGGGCATGAGGGACTTGTTCCAAGATCCTCGACCAGGCGCGTCCGACTTCAGCATTGATTTTCGCCGGGCGATTGAAGCAGCCAAATGTGAAGGCGCCCGATTTCAAGGAATGGAAGGGGCCCAACATCCGGCGCTTGAGTCGGCGGATGATAGCAAACATAGCAATCCGGCAGACGGATAATGGGCTCCACATAAAACTCATCATGGGCGGGCGGAATCTCGATTGGGTCGGCGATGAGGCCGTCATACGTGTCTAAACCGACAGATCCGACATATCCGGCCCAGGTCAGTTGGACGGGCGCAGCGCGCATGGCGAACAAGGTAAGACGATTTCCGGCGGTATGGCCGGCAAGATCAAAAAGTATATCAATCTCTTGTTCGCTTATGAGCGCGGCGAGGGCTTGATCATCGAGATCTGATACGTCACGCCATGATTTCGCAATTGCTTTATAGCGTTCGCTGAAGTCGTCATCCTGCCGCTTCCGATCTGTCTTAAAGCAGAATATTTCATATCCCATCGCCGCCAATTGTTCGAATGCACGTAGGCTCAGGAAAGCAACGGCGTGACGATGCATATCAGCTGAAACCAATCCTATTCGTAGATTGCGCCGGAGATCGGGATCATTCTTGAAATACAACCTGTCTCTCGGCGATTGAGGCCGAGCGAGGGCTCCCCATTTCCTATGGGCGTCCAATAGATCCGCTTTAGTGACGGAGGGCTTATGCTGCAACGTGAAGAGCTGCGCTCCCGCTATTTCAATGCTGTCCGGTCGGAGTTCGCTTGCGCGGCTGTAGCATCCCATTGCTTCGTCGATAAGGCCTTGCCCCAGATAGCCTAATGCTCTCGCGAGATATGGCGACGGCTGCAATGGATCGAGTTCGATGGCGCGATTGATATAGCTCAACCCTAGTTCATACATACGGTTGTTGATGAGAAAGTGACCGTAAGCATATTGGGACAGCGCCATATTTGGGGCGACCTTTGCCGCCATTTCGAACAGACGACCTGCTTGATGCACGCGCGAGTTCTTGTCGTGTTGCGCGCCAAGCGTAACCAATACCTGAAAATTGTCATTGTCCAGCGCCGCTGCCGCATGCAGGTCGCTATAGGACTTTTCGTCCTCGCCGGCCATCGCATACGCCAGTCCCCGCATGCGATAAGCATCTGCGTAAGCGGCGTCGAATTCGAGCGCGCGGTCGCACGCGTCGATCGCTTCCTTGCGGCGGTTTTCGGTCAGCAGGGCGAGCCCGAGATTATATTGAGCTCGTGGCAGGTTGGGCGCCAGCCGCAGCCCTTTTTGTAGGTAGGAAATGCCTTCGCGGGTGCGCCCCGTTCGCGCCAGGCAGGCGCCTAATTCCGCCAACGCGGATCCGTGATCAGGTGTGATCGCCAGTTCGCGTTCGAAGGCTTTAATTGCGTCGCCAAATCGCTTTAGGTGGCACAGCGCCATGCCATGTGCGTAATGAAAATTTGGCTGATCGGGCGCGCGCCGCGCCGCCTCCTCAAATTCACGAAGCGCCTGTTTCCACTTATTTTCCCGCGCGTAGACGATGCCCTGCGCGTGATGTTTGCGGCCGCGGCGCACCTGAACGGCCGGCGTCGCCACGGTTGGCGACCCGTGACCTAGCGCCTTGACCTCCATTTTCGGAAAGAGCCGAGGCGCGGACGCGCCTGAATTCTCAACCATTTTGCAATCTCTGGAGGAAGCCTGTCTGTTGCGTTTGAAAATATAGAATAGACGATGGCGAATAGTCTACTTCTATATTTTTATTCCGCTCAGCCTCCTTAGAGCGAATTAGCTGATGACATCATTGCGCGCGCGAGGCGGCCGTAAAGAGTTGCTATTGAGCTTGGTCGCCTGGCACACCGTGCCGGACGGGCCCACAGTCGACAGGTCAAATGGCCAACTCTATCCCGGGAGCGCAATGGAAAAAGCGTTAGGCGCGCAGTCCGCCGGCGCCACCTCGGGCGCTGGTGTCGCATGCCAGTTTTCGTCCGCGGCATTCGTCGCCTGTTCGTCGGGAGGCGGCTGCGGCGGCGCTACAACAAATTTCGGCCTTTCGGTCTGACCCGGCTTCGCCTCACCCTTCGTTTTCAGTAGCGCCCGTTCTTCGCTCTGGCTGTCCGCGACGGCGCCCTGCGTTTCGACGACGAGCGGCAGCGCCCCTTCGGGCGTAGGGACCAGGGCGTAAAGGACGAAAGGCGCATGCGGGGCGTGCGAGGCGGCAAAGCCGTGACGGAGCGTGAATTTCAGTCATGCACGCGGCTTTTCTCCGGGCCCTACTCATAGCCTGATGCGTTATGGGGGCGGCGCTCCAATTCTCTCGTCTTTTTTCTTCGCCATTATCTTCCTGTTGTTGTTTTTGTCTGGATGGCGACCTTGTTGAAATTCAGCCGCTTCAGAACGTCGGCGACATCGACGAATTTCTGGAAGGCGACGGCGCGGTCGGCGCGGATCAGGAAAGACGTGTCCGGCGGCAGCGATGCGAGCGCGCTCTCGAACGCGTCCTGCGCGACAGGCGCGTCCTCGAGATAGATGTCGCCGCTCG
This sequence comes from uncultured Alphaproteobacteria bacterium, assembly GCA_963767805.1. Classification (GTDB taxonomy): domain Bacteria; phylum Pseudomonadota; class Alphaproteobacteria; order Rhizobiales; family Beijerinckiaceae; genus Methylocapsa. Next base: position 56,420 of record CAVYFP010000009.1, read on the forward strand.
CGACGATTTCGATCGTCTTGTCCTTGTGCTTCTCGACCTTGGAGCCTGACGCCTGCGGCAATGAGACCGGGATGCGCCCGGTCACGACGAAATTGGCCGTCGTCAGCACCATGGTGAGGAGCACCAGCATGACGTCGACGAGCGGGATGACGTTGAGGGTCTCGAAAGGCCGCTCATCCATGGGCGATCTCCCATTCGAGCAGCAGCACCTTGGTCTTGCGCAGGAGGGCGTTGTAGGCGACCACCGACACCAGCGCGACGATGAGCCCGAGCGCGGTCGCCTTCAGCGCGAGGGCGAGGCCGATCATGATCTTGCCGACATCGGCGGAGGCGTCGAGCCCCATGTTGTAGAAGGTCAGCATGATGCCGAGGACCGTGCCGAGAAGGCCGATATAGGGCGCGTTGGAAGCGACCGAGGCGACCACCACGAGCCGCTTCGTCAACGCCAGTTCGAGCGCCTTGACGTTCGTGAAGCTGTCCGGCTCGACGGACCGGAAGAAGAACAGCCGCTCGAGGCCGACGGCGACGACGATGACGCTGAGGGCGGCGAGGAGTCCGATGACGCCGAAATCGATTGCGGCCGACAGCCATTCCATCTGCATTTAGACTTCTCCAGACCTCGTTTTTTGGAGGCGTTCGGGGCGGGGGCCGCCGGTTGGCTGGTCGAACAGCGCCGCGCGCCAGGACGTTTCAGGCATGCGCCGGTTCAACAGGAATTCGTCGTTTCAAAAGGTGAGGCCGAGCTGGATCAGCCCCTTGGTGTGCTGGTCGTAGACCTGCGCGCCATTGTCCGAGCCATAGGTGTGGGCGACCTGCGCCTTGAGGAGCAGGGACCGCCCGGGCGAATATTCGTAAGTTGCGTAATAGCCGAGGCCGATGTCGTTCAGCTGCGTGTAGCTCTTCTGCGTCGTCGTGTAGGAGCCGTTCTCGAGCCAGGCGGCGCCGACGTCGGTGAAAACGCCGACCGCATGGCCGTAGCCGTAAACGCCCGGAATGGCCGGCAGCGCGTATTTCAGCTCCGGCGTCACGAGATAGCCGCTGTCGCCGCTCAGGCCCTCGTCATAGGAGCGCACGCCAAAATAGCCGCCGAGGCTCATCTGCTGGCTGGAATCGAGATTTCCCGACAGCGATTTCTGGGCCCGCAGATTGGTCGAGAGCGACAGTCTTTCATTGAGGGCGAGCGTCGCGACGAAAGACAGGTTGATCCTGGCGTAATTTCCCGCCGTATCGGCGCCGGCGATGTTCGACGCCTTCTGTGTTGGATCGAGAAAATTCACATAGCCGGCGGTGAAGGAGAATGATCCGCTCGTCGTCAGCGGCAGGCCGATCAGCGCGCCGACCGTGTCGCGCGCGATCGCCGCGGTGCCGAGATCGATCGTCCGGTTGGCGAAGGAGACGCCGAGCAGCTTGTCGTTCAGCCCCATATGGGTGAAATTGCCCGAAATATAGATACTGTCGTCGCGCTGGCGCCGCATCGCATAGGTCAGGGTCGCGCTGAGGCCGTCGGCGATGCCCGTCCCCCGCGTCGCCGCGTAGAGGCCGCCGAGCGCATAGGTGGTGCGGAAGGCGGCGACTTCGCCGCGCAGCCCGTCATAGCCGATCGGCAGCGAATAGGCCGCGCGCCCGTTCACGAGTTCGGCGTTCTGCGACACCATGCCAAACAGCGCGAGGCGGTCGCCAAGGCCAAGCGGCGAATTCACGTTGATCGCGCCGCTGGTCCGCACCCGCCCGGTCCAGGGCGAACCAAAATTATCCGCGACCCAGTAGCCATCGGCGCGGCGCGCCTCGGGGACGCTGAACGCGAAATCCGAGGTCTCGGGCGCCTGCCCCGGCCCGATCGCGACGCGCGGCATGCCGGCCCCCGGCAGGTCGGAAACGAGCAGCATGGCGCGTTCAAGCGGATCCTTCTGGATGAGGGGCGACCCGGCAAGCGCCTGATCGATCACGGCGTGCAGAAACTCATCCCGGACGAGCGAGGCGTTGTTGATCGTGATCGTCCCGTAGACGCCAGGAACGAGCTTCAGGCGCAAGGCCCCGCCGCGCGCGTCCTGGGCCGGCACATAGACCTTGGCGACGAGATAGCCCGCGTTGCGGAAAAGCGTCGTGATCCTGTCCGCCGCCGCGTAAATGTCGCCGAGCGTCAGCTTGCGGTTCTCGTAAGGCGCGAGGATCTCGCGCACCTCCTCGGCGTGGCCAAGGTCCGGCCCCTCGAGCGCGATGGCGCGCACGAACAGCGTCTCCTTGTCCTTCATCGTGAATTGCGGCTCGGCGATCTGCGGCAGCCGGGCGGGCGCCGCCGGCCGCGGCAACGGCGGCTGGCGCGCTTCCTCGGCCGAGCGCACGGCGTCGCCAAGATTGAAGGGGACGATGGGCCCGGGGGTCTGCGCGCGGGCGGGCGACAATTCGCCCAGCACCAGAAGGACCGCGCCGCCATGCGCGAGAAATAGGCCGGACTTCATTGCGATGGACCTTCCA
>CAVYFP010000010.1:0-89096 GCA_963767805.1 uncultured Alphaproteobacteria bacterium
AGATGCGGTTCGGAGGGGCGCCGCTCAAGACCAATGCCGCTCGAGTGGATGACCGAAAGCCGCAGATTGTCGAAGGGATAGATCGCAAGATCCTGCGATAGCGCCTGCCGCGCCGGCGAGGTCACCTCGACATTGGCGTATTCGCGGCAGATGACCTCGCGCAGCCAGCCGGCCCGCTCGCGCGGCGGAATATCGCTCGTCGACAGCTTCAGCGGCTGCGTTTCGCGCCTGTCGGGCTGGGAGGGGAGCAGGGTCATCGCGCATCTCGTTGCGAAAGGCCGGAGGCCGCGCGAGCCGCCGCAGTCAATTTTTTGTTCCGCCTCGCGCCAGCCGACTATCGCGCATCTCGCTATAACGAGGCAATGGCCAAGGGTGGAGACGCCCCGCGCGACAAAAATCGGGAGGAACTCAGGTGAAACAGGATCCAAGACACGCCGGCAATGTCGTTTTGCTGCGCGGCGCCTGCCTCTGGCTGCTGGCGGCATTGGTGCTGGCCTGGTGCCTCGTTGGCCTCGATTTCGGCGTCCCCTTCGTCAAGGCGATCTTTCCGGGCAAGTTCACGCGCGTGCTGCAGGCGCATCTCGACTTTCTGATCATGACTGCGCTGATCCTCGGCGTCTATGCGGCGAAGATTCCGCTGCCCCGGACGGTGCGCTGGGCGATGGTCATCGGCGCCTTCACCAATTCGAGCCTTTTCGCGCTGCAAGGCGCTTTTCCCGTTCTCGACGGCCCGACGCCGGCGCCAGGACTGCTCGGGCCGGCCTTTCTGATCTATCTGCTGTCGAGCCTTCTCCTCACCAGCTATGGCTTCGGCAAGGCGGCGGTGACGGTCCTGCGCTCGACATTCGACGCCAAGCCGCTTGGCTGAGGCTGTAGCTTGTCCAGCGCTTCCTCAGGCGGGCTGGGCGTCGGGCGGCCAGGGCAGCGCCTCGAAGGGCGCGAGGGCATTGAGGATGTCGCGCGCGGCGGCGAGATGGGCGGGGTTGTCTACCCGGAAAGTCTCCGCCGTCGCCGCCATCAGCAACCCGCCTTGCGCGGTGCGCTCGACGATGGCGGATGGCGGCGGCGTAATCAATGGTGCAAAGCGCGGCGCGACATAGCTCATCCAGGCCAGGCTCAGATTGCGGTCTTTCTCCCAAAGATTAAGCAGCTGTGCCGGATAGGCGGAGCAATAGGTCGCGTCGAAACTCTCGACCAGCGCCAGCAGCGCCGCCTTGAAAGCGGGATATGCGATAATGGTAGGATCTGGCACAACTTGGTAGCCGGTTCCGATTTCTGCGGAATTGCTGAGTCCGGCCCACGTCGAACCCGCTTTAACACGCACGGCAAGCGAGCGCGGGCCGTCCTCGTTCATATTGTTGATCACTCTGGACCAGTATCCGCCGCTTGGCGTTGGCTTGCCGTTGTCCGCTCGCACTACATTCGCTGCGATCGCCGCCGGCAAATCTTTGCGCAGCGCGTCGAATTTCTTCGGCTTGTCGTTTAGCCGGAAAATCCAGTTGTCGTAGGCGGGATGGATCTGTTTGAGGCGATCGACGCAGGCGAGGAAGCGGGCCGCGATCACCTCCGGCGTCTCCGCGCGAGGTCCCCACGATGCATGGATGTAGTACTCGCCCGAGGTTATGAGAGTTATCGGCACAGGCGCTGCGCTCATCTGATCCTCGAATTTGGGTTGGGAATGCCTGTTGGATCGGGAAGGTTAAATATTTTGATTCGTTTCAGGTCCTTTGACGCGCCGAAAATCCTTAGAGCAAGATTCGCAGCCGCTTGTTCGTGGAAATACCACTCAATCTGACGTTCGGCGCTTGCTTTGACTTGTCGCGTGGCTTGATCGGTCCAATCGGCTTCGAGCTTATCGCGGCCCCATTTTGTCTCCATCATCTGCGCATAATGCCCCTTTGCTTCGATCATCGCCCCATCCGCTTCGCGGCAATCGTCGAAGAACACGGCTTCGTCCGTCGATGGATTGGTGAGGCTGAAAGCGAGCCCTGCCGGCAGCGGTGGCTGGCGCTGCGGATTCACAATGCTCCTGACAAACTGCTCGTATTGAATATCAAATGCCTTGCGTCCACCTGCCTTATCGGGTTCGGGATCGGGACAAAGCTTCGGCTCCTCGCGCCTGGCTTCCGTCGAGGCATCAGCGCCGGTCTTGACGCCGGCTTCGTCACTCTCCTTCGCCTTTATCGCTGCATGCAAAGCGTCGGGATCGATGACGACTCGATCGCCGACAGCGCGCGTGATCGACCGGCCTGTCTCGTCGCGATAGAGGCCGCCCGCTCTAAGGCAAGCGGCGACTGGCGGTTCGCGCGCCGGGCCGCCCGACGTGATGCGCAGCAGACGAAAGCAAAGCTACGCGCATTTATTCCTTTCTCAGGAATACGATATGACGCGCATCATCCGTGGGGATGATCCGCTCGGGGTAGTCGGCGCGGATGCAGTGTTCGTTGACCATATGATCTGGAAAGTCTGCGGCGACCTCCGTCGCGGCTAGACTCATGTCTTCGGCGTCGTCCTCGGAGACGGGGCCGTCGAAGAAGCAATAGAGACGCATTTCATGATCGTCCCATTCGACTTGCACAGAACGCAAGTGGCTAGACACGGCGCCCAATAAAGCGCGGCAAGTCGACAGCGAGGATCGATTGGTAGTTAACTTCACGAGACATATTCTTTCCTTTAGATGTCGTTTTAGCGTCTTGAAGGGACGATATGAGCGCCATTCTTGCTATAATGAATGATTTCCTTTGCTCGTTGGGTAAAGCTGCTTGGTTTTATCATCGTAAAATTCAGCCGATTATTCTCCCGAAATCGACCCGTTCCTTGTACCCGGGTTGTCCGGCGGAATCCCCTTCGCAAATTGTCATTTTCCTTCCATTGACCTCGTCAAGTATTTGCAGCGATCACAAAATAGGATGATGAATAGGATCGCGTTCGCCGGTTGACCCTTTTCCTGCGAATTGGTCCAGCAGTCCTTGCGGATCCGGGTCGGTGAGAATGCCCCTGTCCCCCGTGAAATTATTCGTCCCCTCAATGTGCTTGTCCTGCTGACCTTGCTTCAGGCTATAGTTGTTTCCGGCGGCGGTATATCTTGAACCGCCTGCCGGCTGCATCGCGCCGAAGGGAACAGGCGTTTGCCCCAGCGGGTCGATGGGGCGGCCGTGGCGGCTATCTTCCTCCGGCGGCTCCTCGCCCAAAGCGCGTCGTTCCGCATCGAGCTTGTCCTCCTCGCTCTCCTCGCCGCCGTGAGGACCGCCGGGCGAGATGGAACGACCTTCCGTCACCGCCTTTGGCGCCGCGGACGAGCCTCCCGCAACGGTCCAGCGTCCCTGCTCGTCGCGCGGCTGGTCCGGGCTGTATTTTTTCAGCCCCGCCGGCAGGTCGAAGCCCAGTTGCTTGCAGAGTTCGCGCGGCGAAAAACCCGCGGCCATCAGGCGGTCGGCGAGAAAAAGCCGGAACGCCCGCGCCTCGTCGATCCGGGGCAGGGATAGCTGTGTGATATAAATCTGTGCGAGGCTCTTTTCGCCGCGCGACCAGAGGTCCGAGGCGTGACGCAGCTTGCCGAGAAGCGCGATGTCAACTGGCGCCAGAAAAGTCGCCGTCAGCGCCGCCAGAATGCGGTCCTCGCCGGAGAGATCGAGAATCTCCGCGCCCGCTCCATCGCGCCGCATCGGCGCCAGAATGGTCCCCGCGCCGAGCACGAGGCCTGCGTCCGTGAAGGCCAGCGATCCATGCAATGCGCGCCGCTTTCGCAGCGTCAGAAACTCGCCTTCAAACCGCTCGACGACGCCCACGAAAACCCCCGCCCGGATGATTGAGATCAGGGGCGAAGGGTCGGCGAAAGCGCGCGGCTTGTCAAAAACAGAACATGAACAAACTGGCGAGGCAAAACGGTAAGATGGCGTTGCGAGCGCTGTCCCGGGTCTGTCTTTGAGACCCTTCGCCGGCAGCGCGCCAAATATTCAGCCTTTGGGCTCGGCCTTGCTGAACAGGAAAGGCGCGACGTCGCGCACGCCGGGCGCCCGGCCGACCGCATAAGGCATCGGGCGGCAGACGGCCATGGCGGAGAGGCCGACGCGCGCCGTCAAAAGCCCGTTGAGCACGCCTTCGCCAAGGCGCGCGGAGAGTTTCGCTGCGATGCCATGGCCGAGAAACTGCTGCACGATGCTGTCGCCCGCCGCCATGCCGCCGGTGATCGCGATATGCGCGCCGATCGAGCGCAGCACCTTGAGAAAGCCGAAGAGGCCCGGCCGTCCGCCATAGATCGTCGAGATGCGCCGGATCAGGCGGATCGCCTGCGCGACGACAAAGACGACGTCGATGATCGCGCGCGGCGCGATCGCCGTCACCATCGAAACGCGTCTGGCGGCGCTGGCGATCTCCTGCCGCACTTCGAGATCGAGCGGATGGATGAGGGTGCGCTCGGCGATGTCGATGAGGTCGCGGCCATCGACGATATCCTGCGCCAGTTCGCGCAGCTGGTCCCGCGCCTGCGCCGTTTCCGCCCGCGTCTCGTAAAGCGCGGCAAGTTCGCGCACGAGGCGCCGCGCGTCCTGGAAATCATCCTTCTCGCGCGCCCGGGCGAGGCCGGCATGAAGCTCGGCGATGCGCGACTGGCGCATGACGCCCGCGACCTCGCGGCCGGCGAGCACGAAGAGGGCAAGCCCGGCGAGGCCCGCCAGCGCGAGGCCGACGACGCCAAGGGCCGGGGCGCGGGCGAAAAGATCATCGACGAGATGGTTCAGCCAAAGGCCGAAGCTCAGGGCTATGAGACCGCCGGCGGCGGACCAGAAGAGCCCCGCCCAGGACAGGAACCAGTGGCGGCCTAGGCCCTTTTTCTGGGCGACTTCGACGGCGGCTTCTCCCGCATCGACGTCCTGCGCCGCCATCGCCGCCTCGACCTCGGCCTCGTAGGGGTCGCGGGCGGGCTCGATCAGCACCGGCGCACGGGGCTCCGCCTCGCCCGACCGGACTTGAAGATCCTGCAGGCGGAACGCGCGCGGACGTTTTGAATCAGCCATTCGAGTCATCCATTGCGGCGCCTCGCGAAGCGATGCGGGCTCATGCCAATTTATCGCCGATGAGAAACTGCAGCGCGCGATCAAAGCGGATATGGGGCGCCGGCAGCGCCGTTCCATCCGCCGCGCGGGCGAGGACGGGCGGACGAAAACGCACGAAGCGATAATCCATCTCCGGGGCTGGCGAGGCCGCGGCAATCGCGGCGTCACGAAACACGGCCTTGGGATCGGCCGGAAGTTCGCCGGGAAAGATCGCCGCTTCCGTCTCGCCGTCGAAGATCTTCGCCGCCGATGCGCTCGCCCTCGATCGGCGTCCCGATCACGGCTTCGAGCGCCGGGCCGCCATGGCCATCGACTTTGGCCTCGCGCGTCGCGCGCACGGCGGCCAGCGCGATCACGTCGACCTCGGCGCCGACGCCCTCGACGCGTTTGATCGCCTTTGCGGTCAGATGGCGCAGGATCGCTTCAAGGCGGTCATGGCTGGTGTGATGCAAGTGATCGGCCTTCGTCGCCGCGAAAAGGATGCGGTCGATCCTCGGGCGGAACAGCGCCGACAGAATGTTGCTGCGTCCGGCGCGGAACGCCGTCAGAACGTCGGCGAGCGCGGTTTCGAGATCGCGCATCGCGGCGGGGCCGGCGTTGAGCGCGGCCAGCGCGTCGACGAGGACGATCTGCCGGTCGAGGCGCGAAAAATGATCGCGGAAGAAGGGTTTGACGACATGCGCCTTATAGGCCTCGTAGCGGCGCTCCATCATGGCGGCGAGCGAGTTCGGCGCGAACATGTCATAGGGCTCGACGGCGAGCGGCGCGAAGGTCAGCGCGGGCGATCCGGCGAGGTCGCCCGGCATCAGGAAACGCCCCGGCGGCAGGCTGGAGAAGCCATATTCCTCGGCCCGGCAGGCGCGCAGATAGGCGGTGAACAGCTCGGCCGCCTCGCGCGCCTCGGCTTCGTCGAATTTCGCCCTCGGATCATGCTGGGCGACGTATCCCCGCCACTGCGCGGCAAGCGGGTGCGCGGGCGGCTGAGGCGGCGGCTTCGAAGGATTCCTTCGACCATTGCGCAAAGGATTTTGCGAGCAGCGGCAGGTCGAGCAGCCACTCGCCGGGATAATCGACGATGTCGAGCGTCAGAAAATGGCGTCCGGGCCGCAGGCCGCCTTTCTGCTGATAGGCGAGGCGAAGCCGCAATTCCGAAATGCGCCGGGTCGATTGCGGCCAATGGCGCGCCTCTACCCGCCCGCCGGGCCCCGCCAGCGCGTCGATATGGTCTTCATAGGCGAAGCGCGGCACGTCATCGTCGGGCTGCGGCTCCAGCGCCGCGCCGATCAGCCGCCCCTCGGCGTGAACGCGAAACACCGGCAGCGTATTCTTGCGCCCGCGCAGGGCAGGGCCCGCCGCCTTGGTCAGTTGCTCGATCAGCGCGGTGATGAAGACCGTCTTGCCTGCGCGGGAGAGCCCCGTGACGCCAAGGCGGACATGCGCGCCGGCGGAAAAATCGACAACGCTCCGCGCGATGGCGCGGGCTTCGTAGAGAAAATCCGGAATGAGTGGCAAGTGGAACGTCCGGCTGGCTTCAGGATCGGGTGCGCCGGCGCGCCGCACGCCATGCGACAAATCAAAGGGCGCAGGTGAAATCAAGCGCTTTGAAAGGCGTGCGCTTCATTTGGCGTCTCCGGCGAGCGCCGCCGCGCTGGACCGCCGCGCACTGTCTTGCCGCGCTTCCGCTTCGATCGCCGCGGCGATGAGATCGCCGCGCACGCCGAAGGGGCCAATCTCGACCTTCGCCATGTTCTGCAGGACGAGGGGGAGATTGGCGCCGGGCGCGCCATCCGCCGTGAAAAGCCGCAAATCATCGTCGGGTCCGGCGCCGACGCCTTCGACAGCGCGCAGCGCATATTGGCGGATGCGCGCGCCATCGTCGGCGCAGGCGAATCCCGCCGAGGGCGTCGCGTACATCGGCGTCGCGTACATGGGCATCGCGATCAGAGCAGCGATCGTCAGAGGCGTTTGCGCTGGCGCGCGCTCGCCCATGCCAACGGCGATCTCGGGGGCCGGCATCAGCTTGATCGGGCGATCGGCGACGATGGATCGCCGCGCTTTCGCGGCAACCGGAGCGCCGCGCGCGCCCGCTTGTCGTGGCTGTGCGAACCCCGGCCGGTGCGAGGCGAGCCAGCGCGCCCGCAGAGTATTGGCGATGCCACGTGTCGCCAGATGGTCGACCGCGCATGGGGTTTGACCTTGCCGCGGCGGCGAAGGCGCCGCATTGGGCCGGCGCCCAGTGCGATATGATCGCCTGAGCGGTGTGGCGTTCATAAACGAGGTAATAGCGCCGCAGCAGCATGACCGCGACCATGGCCCCCTCCAGCGCGGAGGAGAAGGCGACATGGCCATCCGCATCGGCGGCGATCTCGCCAGCCCAGCCGGCCCGTTTCACGCACCAGTAATTGTTGAGCTTTATGCAGCGCGGCGGCGCCGGCGATTCGCTTGCGAGGAGCCGCGCCAGCGATTGCGGCGGCGCATCGAGCCGTCGCGCGGCTTCAAGACGCCAGTTCGATACGAGGCGCGCGCCGGGGCTGAAAGAGGCCTTTCCGGTCCAGGCGGCGCGGGACATTTCCTGCAAGGCCGCCCAGTTTTGCGCCGGCGCCCCGAGCATCGCATCGACTTCGGTTGGAACCGCCGCGCTGACGGCGAGCGCGAGTAGGCTGACGATTTCCAGCAGCATGCGGATCCCCGATCTGGCGCAATCGATCTTGGGGCTGCGCCCCGTGCGGTCAAGCGCCTTCTTCGGATTTTTGCAGCGCCGCCAGCGTGACGAAGCGTTCGAGGCGGCCGCGTTCGCGACAGGCCTTGCGCCAATCGTTGGCTTCGAAGGCGATGACCGCGAGACAGGGCGCTGGAAATTGCATGCGCAGCCGGGCGAGATCGGCCGCGGCGCCCCGTTTTGACAAGGCGTTGGCGGCCTCCGCGAGACCGGGATTATGGCCGACAATCAAAACGACGCGATCCGTCGCCGGGGTTTCCGCGAGCAGCGTCAGCAGCGTTTTCACGCTCGCCTGATAAAGCTGAGCCGTTTCGACGCGGGCGAGGCGCAGGCCAAGCGCGGCCTCGACCTCGTCCAAGGTTTCGATCGTCCTTCGGGCCGGCGAGACAAGCGCGAGGTCAGGTTTTTCGCAGGACGCCTTGAGATAGGCGCCCATTCTCGACGCCGCGGCTCGGCCGCCAGCCGTCAACATCCGGACCATGTCGACGCCGCCGGCGGTGGGGACGGCTTCGGCATGGCGGAGGAGAAGAAGCCGAAGCATGTAACGAGGCGCAACTCTTTTGGGAAGCTGGAACGATCAAGTTTCGCATGTCTTTATGACATGGAAAAGCGCCTCTTCGCTCCAGCCGCATCGTCGCCGCGCCCCGTCTATCCTCGCATCCGCGCGCTGCCGCAGCAAAACGGGCGCGGTGACGCGCCGTCCGCAGCCATTTCCGACCGAAAGGATCGTTTGGCCGCAGAGCAGCCACCTCGGATTTAAGAGTTTGAGCGCTTTCACGCCGATCTCGGCGATTCACTCTGACCGGAAGTTGGCTCGGAATTCTGAAACGGCCGCGACAGCCGCTCGGCCTCCGCCGCCGCCTTTTCGCCCGCTTCCTCCGTCGTCTTCAACGATTTCGACCACAGTTCGGCGTAGCTCTTGCTCATGTCGAGCGGCAAGGATGTAAGAAGCTCGCTGAAACGGCGCGTATGCTGCAGAACATGCTCCACCGTCTCGCGGACATAGCCGGACTGTATCGCGAGCACTTCCGCCAAGCCGCGCGCGTTGCGCAGTTTTTCAATCGTCTCCTTCGCGTGTTCGATCGATTGCTGCGACATCTCGTTGAATTCCGATGTGAAAGCCTGCAGATTTCGGGTCGCGGCGGACACGCCTATAGCGCTCAAATACGCGGCGCTATTGGCTTCATGCGAATTGATGTCAGACATAGCTGTCTCCCTTGGACTGCGTTCGCCGGGGAAACCTTTCAAACGCCGATCAGTTGCGTTCACGGCGAGACTTATTGCAGCGCCGGCGTCTGTCAGGCCGCGCTCAAGCTCGCCCGCAACGCATCGCCGATCGCCGTCAGGGCCGCGTCGACCCCGGCGCCGTCGGGGCCGCCGGCCTGCGCCATGTCGCGTCGGCCACCGCCGCCTTTGCCGCCAAGCTTGGCCGCCGCGAGGCGAACAAGGGCGACGGAGTCGAAGCGGTCGGTGAGGTCGGCGGTGACCCCGACGACGATGCCGGCCTTGCCTTCCTCATCGACGCTGGCGATCGCGACGACCCCGGAGCCGACAGTCTGCTTTGCTTCATCCGCGAGCGATTTCAGATCCTTTAAGTCAATTCCCGACACGGCGCGTCCGAGGAACTTCACGCCGCCAATCTCCAGAAGGAGGTTCGCGCCGCTCTCGCCCGTTCCGCCCATCGCCAGCTTCTTGCGGGCGTCGCTGAGGTCTCGCTCCAGCTTGCGCCGCTCCTCGATCAGCGCCGTGAGGCGCTTTGGCGCGTCGTCTTCGGGGCTTTTCAACAGGGTCGCGACGTCGCGCAGCTGCGCGGCCCGCGCATTGAGGAAATGACGCGCCTCCGCCGCCGTCTTCGCTTCGATGCGGCGCACGCCGGCGGCGACCGCCCCTTCGGAAACGATCGTTATGAGGCCGATGTCTCCGGTGCGCGCGACATGCGTTCCGCCGCAAAGCTCGACGGAAAAGGCTTTATTGGCGGCCTCGTCGCCGCCTTCGTCCTGCTCCTGCGCATACCCCATTGAGACGACGCGAACTTCATCGCCGTATTTCTCGCCGAAAAGCGCGCGGGCGCCCGAGTTCTTGGCCTCTTCGGCGGCCATCAACCGCGTCACGACAGGCGCGTTTTCGAGCACCGCGCGATTGGCGATATCCTCGATGCGCGTCAGTTCGCCCTCCGAGATCGGCTTCAAATGGGTGAAATCAAAGCGCAGGCGATCGCTGGCGACGAGGGAGCCTTTTTGCGCGACATGATCGCCGAGGACGAGGCGCAGCGCTTCGTGCAGCAGATGCGTCGCCGAGTGATTGGCGCGGATCGCCGCGCGTCGGGCGTGATCGACGGCGAGTTCGAGCGCAAGGCCGACGGTGATTTCGCCTTCCTCCAGCGTTCCTTCATGCACGAAAAGATCGCCAAGCTTCTTCTGCGTATTGGCGACGCGGAAGCAAACCCATTGGCCCGCATGATCCCGGTATCGCCGACCTGGCCGCCGGACTCGCCATAGAAGGGCGTCTGATTGAGGATGACGACGCCGCTCTCCCCGGCGCGAAGGCGATCGACCTCGCGCCCGTCCTTGACGATCGCCGCGACGACGCCTTCGGCGCGTTCCGCCGCATAGCCGAGAAAATCACTCGCGCCCGCCTTCTCACGGATCGGAAACCAGACATTTTCGGTCGCCGCCTCGCCGGATCCCGCCCATGCCTTGCGCGCATCGGCGCGCTGACGCGCCATGGCGGCCTCGAAGCCTTCGACATCGACGCCGAGCGAACGGGCGCGCAACGCGTCCTGCGTCAGGTCGAGCGGAAAGCCAAAAGTGTCGTAAAGCCGGAAGGCGACCTGGCCGGGCAGCACGCCGCCCGCCGGAAGATCGCGCACGGCCTCGTCGAGGATGGACAGGCCGCGGGCCAGCGTATCGATGAAGCGCGTCTCCTCGAGCCGCAATGTTTCGACGATCAGCGGCTCCGCCCGGATCAGCTCCGGATAGGCCTGTCCCATTTCGCGCGAAAGCACCGGCGCGAGGCGCCACAGCAGTGGTTCGCGCGCGCCGAGAAGCTGGGCGTGGCGCATGGCGCGGCGCATGATGCGGCGCAGCACATAGCCGCGTCCTTCGTTCGAGGGCGTGACTCCATCCGCGATGAGGAAGGCCGAGGCGCGCAGATGGTCGGCGATGACCCTATGGCTGGCCTTCTGCGGGCCCGAAGGGTCGACCCCTGTCGCTTCCGCGATGGCGCCGATGAGGATGCGGAAGAGATCGATTTCGTAATTCGACGTCACGCCCTGCAAAAGCGCGGCGATGCGTTCGAGCCCCATGCCCGTGTCGATCGAGGGACGCGGCAGGCCGATGCGCTCGTCGGGCCCGACCTGCTCGAATTGCATGAAGACGAGATTCCAGAATTCGAGGAAGCGGTCGCCATCCTCGTCGGCGCTGCCGGGCGGGCCGCCCTGGAGCTTGTCGCCCTGATCGTAGAAAATTTCCGAGCAGGGGCCGCAAGGGCCGGTATCGCCCATCGCCCAGAAATTATCGCTCGTCGCGATCCGGATGATCTTCGAATCCGGCAATCCCGCGATTTTCTTCCATAGGGAAAAAGCCTCGTCATCGGTGTGATAGACGGTGACGAGCAGGCGGTCCTTCGGCAGGCGCGAATTCCTGGGTGATCAGTCTCCAGGCAAGCTCAATCGCGAGCGGCTTGAAATAATCGCCGAACGAGAAATTGCCTAGCATTTCGAAGAAAGTGTGATGCCGCGCGGTATAGCCGACATTGTCGAGATCGTTATGCTTGCCGCCGGCGCGGACGCATTTCTGCGCGCTGGCGGCGCGGACGTAGGGGCGCTTTTCAAGGCCGGTGAAGACATTCTTGAACTGCACCATTCCGGCGTTGGTGAACATCAAGGTCGGATCATTGCGCGGAACCAGCGGCGCCGAGGGCACGATCTCATGGCCGTGCTTCTTGAAAAAATTGAGGAAACCCGAGCGGATTTCATTGACGCCGTTCATCTGCATTTCCGTCTCGCATCTCGCGCGTTTTGAGCATTCCGCGTTCCGGCTTGCGCGCGATCCTGAGGACGCCGTTCGGACCTCGCATCCGGCCGCGCTCCGATCATTCGCGAATGCGCCGCGCGCCGCCTCGCCATTTCGAGACGGCTTTGCGTGCGCTCCGCAAGATTAATCGCAAGCCTCACGATCGCTTAACCGATCGCAAGCCCGCAAAATGCGTTCGGCGCATTGAAAACGCAAGCGCCGAGGGAAATGCGAGACCGCAGAAGGCGCCGCGCGCCGCCTGACGGCGGCATCCGCTCGATCGCAGAACAGGCGAAAATGACGGGGCCTTACTCGTCGCCAGCGCCATCGGCGACGTCGAGGATCTTGTCGGCGATCATCCCTGAATTCTCGCGGATGGCGAGTTCGATTTTGTCGGCGATCAAGGGATTCGCCTTGAGGAAGGTCTTGGCGTTCTCGCGGCCCTGACCAAGGCGCTGGCTGTCATAGGAGAACCACGCGCCGGATTTGTCGACGACGCCGGCTTTGACGCCAAGATCGATCAGTTCGCCGATTTTCGAAATTCCCTCGCCATACATGATGTCGAATTCGACCTGCTTGAACGGCGGCGCCACCTTGTTCTTCACGACCTTGACCCGCGTCTGGTTGCCGGTCACCTCGTCATGGTCCTTGATCGAGCCGATGCGGCGGATGTCGAGCCGGACGGAGGCGTAGAATTTCAGGGCGTTGCCGCCGGTCGTCGTTTCCGGACTGCCGTACATGACGCCGATCTTCATGCGGATCTGGTTGATGAAGATGACCATCGTCTGCGAACGCGAAATCGACGCGGTGAGCTTGCGCAGCGCCTGGCTCATGAGCCGCGCCTGAAGGCCCGGCTGGCTATCGCCCATTTCGCCCTCGATTTCCGCGCGCGGGGTCAGCGCCGCGACCGAATTGATGACCAGCACGTCGACCGCGCCGGAGCGCACCAGCGTATCGGTGATCTCGAGGGCCTGCTCGCCCGTGTCGGGCTGCGAAACCAGAAGATCCTCGAGGTTGACGCCAAGCTTTCGGGCGTAAATCGTGTCTAGCGCGTGTTCGGCGTCGATGAAGGCGCAGACGCCGCCCTTTTTCTGGGCTTCCGCGATCACATGCAATGTGAGGGTCGTTTTACCTGACGATTTCAGGGCCATAGATCTCAACCACGCGACCGCGCGGCAGGCCGCCGACGCCAAGCGCGATGTCAAGGCCGAGAGAGCCCGTCGGCACGGTTTCGATCTCGACGACTTTCTGATTCTTGCCGAGCCGCATGATCGAGCCTTTGCCGAAGGCGCGTTCGATTTGCGACAGGGCGGCGTCGAGGGCCTTGGTCTTGTCCACGGAGCTTCCTTCAACAAGGCGGAGATTAGCTTGACTCATCGGTCTGATCCTTCTGGCACAGGCTTGGCGCGCAGCGCAATGCGATCTGCGACGACATCAAATGTACCGTATTTGTTCTCATCCACAAGTTCTTTTTATGTTCTAATGTCCGGTGCCATCCTTCAGGCTGGATCGCCCCGCGCAGAGGTGGATGCAATCTATGCGTGTGTAATTCTACAGGCTGGAATTGAAAAATAATCGGGTTACGCGCGTTTAACGCGCGAATTCGCTTCGGCGGAAAATTTATCATGGTTAACAGCGGGGGGGGGCCGTCAAAATGCGCGAATCCGCGAGCGGGCGCCGGATCGTCAAAGGCACGGGAATTGCTCGCAATAAAAAAGTACTGATAAATCCGAGATCCCGCGCGGTTCCATGTCAGAAAACAGCTATCCGTGGCGGCTTCGAACGAACAATGTTGTCCAGATGGACAATTTGATCGATTTCGGCGAGGTGCCGGACGAGGTCAACCAGATTTTGCAGCGCGGCGTGTCGCTTTACCGACACGATCCGGCCGGCGCCGACGTCGCCTTTCGCGAGGCCCTTGAACTGCGGCCCGACGCCCTTGCGACCTATCTCTGTCTTTACAAGATCCACACCTACCAGGGCCATCTCGACGAGGCGCTGGCGATCGCCAAGGCCGGGCTCGTTGAGGCCGCGCGACAGGCGGGGCTTGACCCCGACTGGACCCGCTGGACCAGCGGGCAGATTTCCTCCAACGTCAATGGGCCAGCCCATTTCGCGCTCTACACGCTGAAGGCGCTGTCCTTCATCCATTTGCGCCGGGACGAGAAGGCGAAATCGCAGCGCTGCCTCGCCAAAATTGCGGAATTGGGCGCGATGGAGCTTGTCGGCGGAACCGTGATCGCCGCTCTGGCGGCGGGGGTTGACTAGACTGATTTTCGGAACGCTATCGAAGAAAGGCTGTGCGGAAACGATGCAAACGACATTCATTCGGACGACTTCGGACGGTCGTAAAGTGGAAGTGATCGGCGCGCAGATCTGCGTCGATGGCAAGCCCGTCGCCGATCAACTCGTGGAAGTCAGCGCGCATCCCAACAAGGCGGCGATCCTGCACTCGCTTCCGAACGCCGCCTTCATGGCTGGTCCGCTCGTCCTGACCGCCGAGGAAGGGTCGCTGGTGCGCGGCGCGCTCGCCGTCGCGACGCCCGCCGAAACGGATCCCGTCGAGATCGAAAAGCGCTTTCGCGCCGCCTGGAACGCGCGCAGCCGCGCTGCGGGGATCGAGTAGGCGCCGAACTGATCGCGAAAGCGCGCTACGGGTGAATTGAAGCTCTAGATCACGGTGACTTTGGATCAAATCGATCCAAAGTCATGAACGTGATCAATTCCAACAGTTTAGAGCGGGATGCGGGCGAAAAAGTGCATACACTTTTTCTCATCCCGCTCTAACGCACCGTAGCCTTGACCGCCTCGATCAGTTGCTTGAGCGAGAAGGGCTTGGGCAGAAAGCCGAAGTCCTCGCCATCTGGCAGGTTCTTGGCAAAGGCTTCCTCGGCGTAGCCGGAGACGAAAATCACTTTCGCCGCGACGCCGCGCTTGCGCAACTCGCCGAACATGGTTGGGCCGTCCATCTCCGGCATGACGACGTCGGAGACGACGAGATCGATTTCGCCGCGATTTTGCGCGACGATCTCCAGCGCTTCAAGCCCATTGGCGGCCTGCAGAACGCTATAGCCGCGCGAGGCGAGGGCGCGCGCGGCGAAGGCCCGCACGGCCTCCTCGTCCTCGACGAGCAAAATGGTGCCATGGCCGGTGAGATCGGCCGCGGCCTTGACCGGCGCGCTCGCCGGCGGCGCGTCGCCGGCGTGGCGGGGCAGCAGCACGGTGAAGGTCGTGCCGCGGCCGACCGCGCTGGCGCACAACACGTAGCCGCCGGTCTGTTTCACGATGCCATAGACCATGGCGAGGCCAAGCCCCGTGCCTCGGCCGACCTCCTTCGTCGTGAAGAAGGGCTCGAAGATCTTGTCCTTCACCTCCGGCGCGATGCCATGGCCGAAATCCTCGACCTCGATCGCCACATATTCGGCCGCGGGCAGCGCGTTATCGTCGAAAGCGGCGCATTCGGCCGGCGTCACATTGCGGGTGCGCAGGATGATTTCGCCGCCGTCCGGCATGGCGTCGCGCGCATTGACGATCAGATTGACGACGACCTGTTCGAACTGATTGAGGTCGGCCTTGACGAGCCAGAGATCGCGCCCGTGCCGCAACTCGACAGTTATCTTTTCGCCGACGAGGCGGCGCATCATCATTCGCAGCTCGGAGAGGACGTCGCCAAGCTGCAAGACCTGCGGGCGCAGGGTCTGCCGGCGCGAGAAAGCGAGCAGCTGGCGCACCAGACCGGCGGCGCGGTTCGCGTTCTGCTTGATTTGCATGATGTCGCGGAAGGATGGATCGGTCGGCCGGTGATTGGCGAGCAGCAGATCCGAGAAGCCGATGATCGCCGTCAGAACATTGTTGAAGTCATGCGCGACGCCGCCGGCGAGCTGGCCGACCGCCTGCATTTTCTGCGATTGCGCGAATTTATCCTGAAGCACGCGCTGCTCGGTCGTATCCAGCGCAAAAAGCGTCGCGCCGGCGCCGTCGGCCTCGCTCGAAGCCGACAGGAAGAGGCGGGCGGAGCGCTCCCCCTCGCCCGTGAGCGTGACGTCAAGGGGAGGGCTGTCGGTCCGCGTTGCGGCTGCGGTCAGGGCGGCCTGCAGCGCGTCGCGGTCGCGCTCCGCAATGCCGGAAAGGATTGAGCGAGCGCCGCCGCCCGCGTCGGGCCTCGAGGCTTCCGGCATCAGTCGCGCGAAGGCGGCGTTCGAGCGCGCGATGCGCCCGCCCGCGTCGAGAATGGCGATGGCCATTGGCGTCGCATTGAAAACCCGCGCGAATTGCGCCTCGCTGGAGCGCGGATCGTCGCCCGGCGCCTCGGCCGATTCGGCGCGTTCCGCCCGCCTCAGCACCATCGCGGCGAAGTCGCGGGAGGGCGCGCCGCCCTGGAGCAGGCGCACAGGAAGTCTCCGCCCGCAGCGCTGCGTCAAATCGAGGTCGAGCCGCCGGACGCCCTCCTTGCCCCCGGCTCCGCCGGCGAGCAGGGCCGCGCCGTCCCCGGCGAAGAGGTCGCTGAGGGCGAGCCCGCCCGCCGCGACCTCGGCCGGGCCGTAGTCGAGCCAGGCGGCGAGGGTCGCATTCATGTAGGAAACGGCGCCTCCCGGAGCCCAGGCGAAAAATCCGGCCGGCGCATGGTCGAGCAAATCGACGGCGCGGCGCATCTCCTGAAGAGCTGCCTGCTGCCTGTCCCGCGCCCGGGCGAGGGTCCACAGGCTGGCGCGGCCATTGGCTCCGGCAAGCGGCCGGACACTGAGGTCCCACGACCCGGCGCGTCCCGCGCCATCGGCTGGATCGAGACTCAGTTCCTCCCTGGCTGGCAGGCCCGCGCGCGCGGCTTGCGCCAGCCGGTAAACGGCTTCCGATGCGCCCGGCGCGCGGGCGAAGATTTGCTCGACGCTGCGCAGGTTGGCGCGGTCGCTGGCGCCGGACAGGCGCAGGAAGGCGTCGTTGGCGCAAAGAAAAGCGCCGTCGGCCCCGGTCGCGATCATCGCCTCGGGATCGCTGTCGAAAATCCGTTGCGCGAGATCGTCGTTTGCGGCTTCGCCCGAAAACTGAAGAAGTCCGGCGGCGAAGGAGAATATGGCGAAAACGCCGGCGACGGCGAACAAGGCCAGCAGCGCCGTGCCGAAATCCGCCGCAGCGCCTCTCGGCAGGAGCGCGAACGCCGCCGCGGCGCCGGCGAGCAGGGCGGCGAAAAGCAGAACCATCGCGAGGCTGCCCGCGCGCTCCGTTCCGTCGCGGGCGCCGGCAAGCGGATTATCGCTCATGGTGGTCCATCCGGCGCAAGCAAAGCCTCAAATTGATTTATCGCACTCTGGCCCTTCGCAATCGCTCGCCGGGGCGCCTTCGCCGATTCGCATTGGCGAGCAGCGAATTTGTAAGCACTTTCGGCGCGAATGTCATGACGCGGACGTGGGGTCCGAGGCCATGGCAATCCGGCTGGCGTGGCTGATTCCTGATAGCCTTGATAGAATCGACAGTATTTCCTATGGTGCGTTTTGGTCTTTATTGGTCGGCGCCCGGTGCTGCAGGGTCGCTTAGAGATCCCAATCCTACAAGTTTTCCAGCGAGCCGAGCCCAATGCAGGCCTTGATCGACAGAATTTTTGAAAACAAGAGTTTGACGTTCGTCGTCTGGGCGCTCGCCCTCCTGCTCGCAGCGGCGCTCATCCTTTTCATTTATCGCCTCGCCTTCGGACGACGGCTGAAAACGCCGGGCAACGGCCGGACGCGGCTGCCGCGGCTCGGCGTCGTCGACGCCTTCGACCTCGACCGCCACCGCCAACTGGTGATCATCCGGCGCGATAATGTCGAGCATCTCGTCATGATCGGCGGTCCGAACGATCTTGTGATCGAAGCCGAGATCATCCGCGCGGAAGGGCGCGACGCGCGATTGCGCGACAATGCGCGGGAGAAGGAGCCGAGAGAAGCGCCCCAGGCGCCGTCGCCAACGCTGCCGGCGAGCGCGCCGCCGTGGCAGCCGGAGTTCGATCCCGCAGCCGTGCGGAGCAGCGCGAGCCAGCCGCCGCCGCGTCGAAGCACTTTTTCGCCGGCTCCGCCCATCGCGCCGGCGCCGGAAATGGACGCGGAGCCGCCCGTTTCCGCGGCTCAGGCAGTCGACGAAGCGGCCCCACCGCCTCCAGGCGCCGCGCCGCCGGCTCCGCGCGCGCCCGCCTTTCCGCCGCCGCCGCGCCGCGCCGCTCCCCCGTTGATCGCGCCGCGCACGCCGCGCGAGCCTTCAGGCCGCCCGGATCTACCCTCAAGGGTTGACAGCGGATCCGGCGCTTCCGGGGCCGGCTTTCAGCGCGCGCCCTTGGCGACGCCTTTTCTGCGGACTTCGCCGCCGCGCCAACTGGCCGACGGGAAGCTGTCGGGCTCCTCGTTCAATCCGGCCGCCCGGTCGGCGCCGCCCGGCGCTCCCCCCGCCTTCAGGCGGGACGGTGAGCTGCCTGCAGCTGCAGCCGTCGCAGCGGCGGCAGCGGAGGCGCCCGCGCCATTAGGCGGCGTCGACGCGCCTGCCGCGGAGCAAGAGATTTCAGCGCCGGTCGTTGTGAGCACGCAGATAAGCGATGCGGCAGCGCCGCCGCTCGCGCCTTCAGGCGCGCCGCCCGCTGCGGAGCCGCCCGCAAATGATGGCGACAAGGGCGCTGCGCTTCACGTCGAGGAGGAGCAGCCCGCCACGGCCTCTGATCTTTCGCTGTTCGACAGTCTGGAACATTCGCTCGAGGAGGAGATGGCCCGTCTGCTTGGGCGGGGGCCGTAACCTGCGCCGCGCGCGCCTGAAGCAATTCGATTGCGGCGACAATGGCGGTCGGAGCTTTGCCGGACGTGCGGCGATCCGGGCTCCGGCGGCGCCTCGAAGCGCGCGGGGGCCGCGTTTTTTCGCGCGATCTTCAGGTGTCGCGATAGACGCGTTCGCGCTTTTCGTGCCGCTCCTGCGCCTCCACCGACAAGGTGGCGATCGGGCGGGCGTCAAGGCGCTTCAGGCCGATTGGCTCGCCGGTCTCCTCGCAATAGCCATAGGTGCCATCGTCGAGGCGGCCGAGAGCGGCCTCGATTTTGGAAATGAGCTTGCGCTGCCGGTCGCGCGCCCTGAGTTCGATGGCGCGATCGGTTTCGGAGGAGGCCCGGTCCGCGACATCGGGGTGATTCTCGTTTTCGCTCTGCAGCACGACCAGGGTCTCGCGGCTCTCGCGTAGAATGTCGTCCTTCCACGCGATGAGTTTACGGCGAAAATAATCGCGCTGGCGCTCATTCATGAACGCCTCTCCCTCCGAGGGTTGATACGCGTCGTCGACCGTGTCGCCAGGCACCGGAGAATCTCCTACGTCCAGATCGCGCCCTTATACCGATTGCGGCATGGATATTCAATCGCAAGTCAGGCCTGAGGCTTGAGTTACGTTTTCAGTCCACCGAATTGATATGTCTGACGCGCGCGCGCGACGCTCACGCTTTTCCGGTCGCCATCGCCTTGCGCAGATTCTCGTCTATTTTGTCGAGGAAGCCTGTCGTCGAAAGCCATTTCTGCTCGGCGCCGACGAGCAGCGCGAGATCCTTCGTCATAAATCCGGATTCGACCGTCCTGACGCAGACTTTCTCCAGGGTTTGCGCGAATGCGGCGAGTTCGGCGTTGTCGTCGAGCTTGGCCCGATGGGTGAGGCCGCGCGTCCAGGCGAAGATCGAAGCGATCGAATTGGTCGAAGTCTCCTTGCCCTTCTGATATTCGCGGTAATGGCGGGTCACCGTGCCATGCGCCGCTTCCGCCTCGGCGATCTGACCGTCAGGGGTGAGCAGCACCGAGGTCATGAGGCCGAGCGAGCCGAACCCCTGCGCAACCGTATCGGACTGCACGTCGCCATCGTAGTTCTTGCACGCCCAGACATAGCCGCCGGACCATTTGAGGCAGGACGCCACCATGTCGTCGATCAGGCGATGCTGGTAGATGATCCCCGCAGCGGCGAATTTCTCGGCGAATTCGGTCTCGAAGACTTCCTGAAAGATGTCCTTGAAGCGTCCGTCGTAGGCCTTGAGGATGGTATTTTTCGTCGACAGGAACACCGGATATTTCGCATTCAGCCCATAATTCAGCGAGGCCCGGGCGAAATCGCGAATGGAATCATCAAGGTTATACATCGACAGGGAGACGCCGGCTCCCGGATATTTGTAGACTTCCTTTTCGATGACCGTCCCGTCGTCACCCTCGAACCGGATGGTGAGCTTTCCCTTGCCGGGCACCCTGAAGTCGGTCGCGGCATATTGGTCGCCGAAGGCGTGGCGGCCGATCACGATCGGCTGCGTCCAGCCTGGAACGAGGCGTGGCACGTTGCGGCAGATGATCGGCTCGCGAAATATGACGCCGCCGAGAATATTGCGGATTGTGCCGTTCGGCGAGCGCCACATCTGCTTCAGGCTGAATTCCTTGACGCGCGCCTCGTCGGGCGTGATCGTCGCGCATTTGACGCCGACGCCATGCTTCTTGATGGCATTCGCCGCGTCGACGGTGACCTGATCGCTGGTCGCGTCCCGGTTCTCGATTGAAAGATCGTAATATTCGAGATCGACGTCGAGATAGGCCAGAATGAGTTTCTCGCGGATATAACGCCAGATGATCCGGGTCATCTCATCGCCATCGAGTTCGACGACGGGATTGGCGACCTTGATCTTGCTCATTATTTCGACCTTTTCGAGTGGAGGATTGAAGAAGGAGGGCTGTGTCTTCGTCGTGGGACTATTTCCGGACGGTCAGAGGCGGCGTGGCGGCGGAGGGATATGCTCTCATTTCGGCGTCTGGCTCCGGAGGGACTGGCTGAAATCCGGATCGATTTCAGCAGCAAGCGCTTCGAACATCGCCTGGTTTTGCGGCGATGCCGCCTTGTAGGCGGAAAGGAGCGCCGGCCTCTCCGACGGCTGCGTCGTGAGGATCTCGCGCAGGTCTGTTCTCACGAACGCCTGCAAATCCTTGTCGATGGGGACGTTCGAGGCGAGCGCGCGCTCGACGCGGGGAAGGGCGAGGGCGGGATCGTCCGGCGCGGTTAAATAGGACATTTGCAGAGCCATGAGCCCATTCTGATCCGAGGCCTTCGCCGATGCTGGCGGCAATTCAGCCAGAAAGAGCCAGGCCGAACCATTGACGGGAGCCAGCGCCAGCGCGGTTTCGGCGTTTGACCTTGCGGCGCGAACCTCAGCGGCGGTTGCGGCGTCGAGGCCGTGCGCGCGACCAGGGAAGAGCAGCCTTGCGTCGGCATAGGCGGCCTGCGCATAGAGGTCTCCCCGGATGACGCCGAGGTGCGCCGCCGCAACCGCGCGTCCGCGATGCCCGGCCGCCGCCGCCGCCGCGTCACGGTCGAGCGGCAGGGCGATCACCGGGGGCGCCAACAGCGCGCAAAGCAGCATCCACACGCCGCCGAGCGCGATGACGCCGCCGAAAACGAGCAAGCCGATTCGCAGCGGCGCCGGAGGTTCGAGCGCTGGTCCATCGTCCCCCCTCAGGGGGAGCGGAAAGTCTGATCGAAGCGGTTCCAAACTCATCGACTCCACCTCGCCGGTCCTCAAAGACGCCGTAAATGAAGGCTTCGAGGCGTGGGCTGCAAGACAAAAGCAGAAGAACAACAAGAGAATAACAGTGCGGGATAACCGCCAGGGCCGGAGAGATTCCCTGTCCGAAATCCCCGGAAAATCAGATGAAGCTGATTTCGTCGCCCTCCAGTTTGAGGCAGGTCAGTCGGCTCGTCGCATAGGCGCCGGTGTCTATGTTGATCCGGTTCCGGCGCACTTCAGGCTCCATGACCGGCGTGTGGCCATGAACGATGATTTTTTCGAACGCATCCTCGTGAAACAGGAATTCCTCGCGGATCCAGAGCAGATCCTCGTCGCGCTGGCGCGAAAGAGCTTCGCCCGGGCGGACGCCGGCGTGGACGAAGAAGAAATCCCCGCAGGTGAAGGAGAGCGGCATCGCGGCGAGAAACTGACGATGGCTTTGCGGCAGGGCGCGTTCCAGCTCTTCGGCGAGCTGGCCGCGCTCCTCCTCGCCCGGATTGAGGCTCGGTTTCAGGCCGTATGACAAAAGCGTCGTCAGTCCTCCAAACTGGCCCCAGGATTTCAGGATCGCCGGATTGCGCAAAAACTCCAAAATATAGATCTCGTGATTGCCTTTTAGGCAAATGGTGCGATGCGTCTTCCCGCGCTGGATCAGCAGCGACAAAACCTCTGCAGATTTCGGTCCACGATCGATGTAGTCGCCAAGAAAAATCTCGATTTCGGTTGCGACGGGGTGTCTGGCGAGGTCGGCGTCGATGCGCGCAAAAAGCTGCTCGAGCAGATCGGCGCGGCCATGCACGTCGCCGACGGCGTACACCCTGACGCCATCAGGGAGACGGGGCGTCGCCGCAGCGGCTTCGACCTGGCGCGATTTCGACATCAGAGCACGATTTCGTTTCAATATGCGGCGCCGGTGACCAATCGGCCGGCAGACGACCGCCGTCCGAATGCCGCGATCGGCGCCGGATCAAACAAGTTTCACACCATGCATGCCTGTTAGACGATCTCTCCGTCAAGGGATAGTCAGAACGGGTCGATCCTGACCAGTTCGGCAAAGGCCTTCATCGCCCTGCCAAGGTTTTTTCCATCGACTTCGATCGGCGCGACGATGGGCGCGGGGGCGGCGGGGGGCGCCGCGTCGATGCGTCCGGACTCGCTGCGCCAAAGGTGCAATTCAGCCTGCACGCCGCCGACCCGGGCGGCTTTGTCGCGCATATCGCCGAGGGTGGATTGCAACGCGTCGAGGCGATCCAGCAGGCGCTCCAATCGGCTGGAGTTGGCGACGCCGGGAACGTCAGCGAAAAACTGCGCCATGTAACGCAGCTTTTTCGCTCTGATTCGCAGCTTGTGCAGAGCGTCCATGTTGAGGCTCGCAAGATCTTGCGGCGCCGCGACAAGCGCTTTCAGGCGCCGCTTCAGACGCTTGCGCGCGAAGCGGATCAGGGCGTCCTCGCGCTCGTCCGGCGGGGGCGGCGCGCGGGCGGCGTCTTCGAGCCATTCACATAAATTGACCAGAAAAACCCGCCAGCGTTTGGATCGCACGGCGGCCCGGACGGCCTTGTGAGCACCGAGACGCCTCGCTTCGCGCCACTGCGCAAACGCCGTGGCGTCCACGGAACCAAGCGTCGGCTCGACCGCGCCGGCGCTCAGAATGTCGCGATCGCGCGCCGCGCCGAAAATATCCGCGAGCCATTTCAAGGAGGCGCTCATCCCTGCGTGGCCTTCGCGCCTGACCGGCCTGAAAAGCGCCAGCGCCGCGCGCAGGCGCCGAAGCGCAACGCGCCCCTGGTGAACCGCCTCGATCGGATCGGCGCCCTCCAGCGCGTCGGCGTTGAGCATGAAATCATGCAGGCAGGCGTGGGCGATCGTCATGAACGCCGCAGTGATCGTCATGTCGCCGCCGAGGCGAGGCGCCGACGCTTTCGCCGGCAAGGCGATGGAGCGCGCCATGAGGCGCTGGCCGCGTTCGGCCTTGCTGATGAGGCTGAGACGCAGCGGGGCCTGCGCCGCCAGCGTGCGGGCGAGGGCGAACGCCGCCTCGACGTCGCCCTGCTTCAATTCGAGTTCCAGTTCGCTGATTCGCAACGTTTGGCCGCGCGCGGCGACTTCGTGAATCGCGCCGCGGTCGATGACGATTTCGATCAGGGTCTTCCCGTCGCGCCACAAAAAGGCGGTGCGCTCCACGTCGATCTCGAACGCCGGGCGAAGGCTGTCGCGAATGGATTTGTCGATCGCCTCCGCCAATGGCGTCTCTTCGATCATCGCCAGATCGGGACGAAGCGGCGCGCCCGCCGAGGGCGGCTTGATTTCGCGCTCCCACTCGCCTCTTTCAACGAGCGACGGCTGTTCCTGCTTGATCGTCTGGATCAGGCGTCCGCCGACGCTGCGGATGCGAAGCACGAAGCCGCGCTTCCAGAGGTCGCGGCGGTCGGTGTCGAAATAGGTGGTCCTGCTTTGCTGCGCGCGCGCGTCCTTCATTCCTTCGCGCAGGGCGGCGAGCTTCCCGAGCTTCGGGAGATCCAGCTCCGCGATCAGGAATTTGAGTTCGGTCTCCGACATCGTCGCCCTCGTCATGGGCGGCGCCCATCGGGGAACGGGCGCCGCCGGCCGCTATTTTGAGGCTTTGGCGATAGGACGCAATGATCCTGCCCGGCGCGAAGCATATTCGCGTCAGCTCCTGATCAATCCGATTGGCGAGAATGTAATTAAACTTTTGAATTTATTGCTGAAAATCACATTCGGCGGAAAAACGCTCCAAGCGCCAAGGCGACGGCTCGCTCAGGCGCGGCGCTTATCCACTACAGCGGACTTGGCTTTCACGTCGAAATCGAGCGAAATGGCGGACTCATCCCGTAAAATTGACGTGATGACCGAGTGAATCAAGGTCACAACGTCTTCCCGGCAGGTCGCCACTTCGTCGTTCCATCGCGTGAAGGTGTGATCATAGCCATAGCTTTCGCGCAGATCGTCTGAAAATTTGGTTTCAAAATATTTAAAGTAGAAATCTTCATTCTGCGGGTCGATGGTTCGCCACGCCTTGACCAGCGCGCCGGACAGGCAGTAACAAGAGGCGTTCTTGCTGTCCGGGCTAACGCCCTCGCCGCGCGGATCGCGGGCCATCGAGAATTTATTCCAGCCCTTTTGCTGGAGCAGATGGCTCGTTTCCATGAGCACGTCTACAATAACTTTGTTGCTAGGCATAATGATCTCGTGAAATCTCGTCAGACACGATGAGGCCAGCTCGAGCAATAAAGCAACTTGACGCCGACAAATGAAATGGATTGCCGCGCGTTTTATCTATATGCGGAAAAGCGTCGGAAGTTGACCGAATAATCAAATATGGCACAAAAAAGATTATGATAAATATTCAATATTAACACTCAATTTCATTCACAAAATGCCTGAGCTTAACCCTTGGCATTTGCTTCCGTACTGCCGTCAACGGAGCAGCTGCATTGTTTCGCTCACAGAAAACAAATATTTACAACAACCTGCCAAATAAAATATCCGATTTCTTGTTTTCGGCAAGTGAAACGCTGTCGCAGTCACCCTGGTCGCTGGTCAATAGCGCTTTTTAAA
The DNA here is from genome assembly GCA_963767805.1 of uncultured Alphaproteobacteria bacterium. Lineage (GTDB taxonomy): Bacteria > Pseudomonadota > Alphaproteobacteria > Rhizobiales > Beijerinckiaceae > Methylocapsa. The sequence continues at coordinate 24,893 of CAVYFP010000010.1, forward strand.
CTTGCAGCAAGAGAGCGACCAACTCGCCCTGGCGGTGGGTGGCCGTCTTTGCGAATATGGATTTCAGCTGGTTGCGCGCTGTCTCGCGCGAAATATTGAGTTCGGCGGCGGCCGTGTCGGGCCCCGCGCCGCGCGCAATGATGCAGGCCAGCTTCGCCTCGGAAGCTGTCAGCGAGAAGGTCCTGGCGAGGAGCGCGGCGGGCGGTCCCGGCCTTGGACCGAGGGCGTTCAGCGTCACCAGCGCGCGCACGTCGCGGGAAGGCCAGCGCGCGCTCGCCTCGATCGGCCAGATCCGCAGCAGAAAAGGCAAGCTGTCCTGACGGGGAACAATGATCGGCTCGATCGTAAGAGCGGAGGGGGCGGCCTGCCGCATTCCATTGTCGAATTGATCAACATAGATGCGCAGCTTGTGCCTTGCTTCCGGATCTCGAATATAGAGGCGCCGCTGCCTCACCCGGACGTCATTGTTGACGAGCGAGTCCGCCGCCGCGTTGGCGCCAATGATGAACCCATCAAGATCCAGCAACAAGGCCGGTTGAGACAAGATGTTCAGGGGAAGATCCGGATCGAAATCAACAGGCGTCGATCGCGACAGCGCTGCGATTTCAGCGATCCGGCGCGTAAAGGCGGCAAGCGTGCGCTTTTCGACGCACTCCAGTTCCATTCCGTCCAAATACATTGCGAAGGGAGTCATCGATTCGCCAAACATTTTCCGGGCGTTAGCCGCCGAGCCGATACATATTGCGAGTATAAACTTTGCTCTATTTCAGGATAACAAAAAAATCAGTTAAATGTCGCGTAAACTGTCACGGTTGCGCTGGCTGAGTGAAAAATACGCAGTGACGACGTCGACCGCTGCCAGTTTACCTTAACCTCTATCTATTAGTTAAGGTTGCCGGCCAATGTGCGTTTTCGCACAGGAAGGAAGTGTTGGTATATTAACACATAACAGTCATCACTCATCAATTGCTACAGAACGCGCGAACCTAGGGTTCGGTTCTTCACGTTGCTATCCACATGAACGGTTGCTCATCGCGACAGATTGCCCCGACAATCCCGCATCTCTTGTGATCATCGGGGCGACCGTAAGGCGGCGTCTTTCCTGAGCGGGAAGCGCGAACGCCGCGCCCCTTCGCCGTGCGGCGACGGATCGAATTGCCGTGGCGGCTTATTTTTCTAGCAAAGCTTCACCCAAGGTCTTACTGAACCGGCCTCAAGAGCGAGGCCCCGGATCTCCGGCGAATGCGCCGCGCGCCGGCCGCTTTCAGCGCAAGGGGGCTTGAGCCGCGTTTTCAAACGCCGTACCACGCGACGCTGGACCGATTCGCCCGCTGGCCGGAAGGGCCGGCGCGCCTTGCGTGGTTTTACTTGAAGCGCTTACGCCGACTGGTTCCGGCGAGTGAGCGAGAAGGAGTTGAAGATGGTGAGCGTGACTTTTCCCGACGGCGCCTCGCGCCAGTTCGAGGCCGGCGTGACAGGTTTCGATGTTGCGCGAAGCATTTCGCCGTCCCTCGCCAAGCGGACCGTCGCGATGGTTCTCGACGGGATCTTATGCGATCTCTCCGACCCCATCGCCGCCGACGGCGCCATCGAATTCGTCTCGCGCGAGGATCCGCGCGCGCTGGAGCTCATCCGCCACGACACCGCGCATGTGCTGGCCGAGGCGGTGCAGACTCTCTATCCCGGCACGCAGGTGACCATCGGGCCGGTGATTGAGAACGGCTTCTATTATGATTTCTTCCGGCAGGAACCGTTCACGCCCGAGGATTTCGCCGCCATCGAAAAGAAGATGGCCGAAATCGTCGGCAAGGACAGGCCCTTCACGAAGGAGGTCTGGAGCCGCGATCAGGCGAAGTCCTGGTTCGAGTCGCACGGCGAGGCGTTCAAGGTGGAACTCGTCGATTCCATCCCCGGCGACGAGGATCTCAAGATCTACCGGCAGGGCGACTGGCTCGACCTCTGTCGCGGCCCGCACATGCCCTCGACCGGCAAGATCGGCGCGGCGTTCAAGCTAATGAAGGTCGCCGGCGCCTATTGGCGCGGCGATTCCAATCGGCCGATGCTGCAGCGCATCTACGCCACGGCCTTCGCCACGCAGGCGGATCTCGACGCTTATCTGCTGCGCCTTGAGGAGGCCGAGCGGCGCGATCACCGTCGTCTTGGCCGCGAAATGGACCTGTTCCATTTCCAGGAGGAAGGCCCCGGCACGGTGTTCTGGCACCCAAAGGGCTGGACCCTGTTTCAGACCCTGATTTCCTATATGCGGCGGCGCCAGGAAGCGGCCGGTTACGTCGAGGTCAACACGCCGCAGGTGCTCGACCGCGCGCTTTGGGAGACCTCCGGCCACTGGGAGACTTTTCGCGAGAATATGTTCTTCACGAAAACCGAAGATGACCGCATCTTCGCTTTGAAGCCGATGAATTGCCCCGGCCATATTCAGGTTTTCAAGAATGGGCTGAAGTCGTACCGCGATCTTCCCTTGAAGATCGCCGAATTCGGCATCGTGCACCGCTACGAGCCGTCCGGCGCCTTGCATGGGATCATGCGCGTGCGCGCCTTCACCCAGGACGACGCGCATATTTTTTGCACCGAAGAGCAGATCATGGAGGAGGCCCTGAAGGTCAATGACCTCCTTTTGTCGATCTATGACGATTTCGGGTTCGACGATATCGTCGTCAAGCTGTCGACGCGGCCCGAAAAACGCGTCGGCTCGGATGAGGCTTGGGACAAGGCCGAAGCGGCCCTGACGCGTGTGCTCGAACGCATCGCGGACCGCGGCATCAAGACCGGAATCAATCCGGGCGAAGGCGCCTTTTACGGACCAAAGCTGGAATATACACTGCGCGATGCGATCGGCCGGGAATGGCAATGCGGCACGACGCAGGTCGATCTGAACATGCCTGGCCGCTTCGGCGCCTTCTATATCGGGGCCGACAGCGAGAAGATCACGCCTGTGATGGTTCACCGCGCCATGTTCGGCTCGCTTGAGCGCTTCACAGGCATTTTGATCGAGCATTTCGCAGGTCATTTGCCGCTTTGGCTTGCGCCTGTGCAGATCGTCGTCGCGACGATCACGCAGGATGCCGACGAATACGCGCTGGAAGTGATCGCGGCGGCGCGCGCGAAGGGCCTGCGCGTCGAGGGCGATTTGCGCAACGAAAAGATCAATTACAAAGTGCGCGAACATTCCCTCGCCAAAGTTCCGGTGCTGCTCGTGGTGGGCAAGCGCGAAGGCGTGGAGCGCGCCGTGTCGATCCGGCGGCTTGGCTCCACCGATCAGAAAACAGCGCCCCTTCTTGACGCGCTCGGCGCGCTCGCGGATGAGGCCCTGCCGCCGGACCGCAGCCGCGCCGCGGCTGTGCAGAATTGAACCGGCGCGAAAATTGCGTGGCCAATGAATTGCGGTGACAATTTGGCGCATGGCTACGCTTCAGGATGGCGGCGGCGCGCGAAAGCCGGGGTGGTGGCGACGCTGCGCCCTCGCCCGCAGCTCCATGTGCGGAAAGGGGCGTGAATAGTCGCGTTAAAACCACTCTAGCGCGGGGCGCGACGCGAAAATGCCCTGAATAGTAGGGTGTTTTTTCACACAGCGCGCATTCCGCACGGCTCGCGCGGCGGGGTTTTAGGTTGATTTTTCTGGTTCATTGTTGCCTAATGTTTACGGGCGTTCTTATGAACAACGTGAGTTTATCGATGTACTTCAACCGCTTAAGCCAGATCGCGGAAACTGAGGTCCATTCGGAGACGCCAGTTGCCGGCTCTCCGAGACTTTACGTTTCTTATAAAAACATCGAGGTTGTCGCCGGTCTCGTCGATATATTACTTATCAGCTTCGCGAGCGTATTCGGCGGTCTGCTTTATCAGTTTCTGTGGTCGGGACAAAACAGCGGGATCGTCGTCAATCTTGGCGTTGGTCTCGCCGAAGGTTTACTTTACGCGTATGTCGCGAGTTCGCGCGGCCTTTATCGGCTGCCCGTGTTGCTTGCGCCGTCCGGCTATTTGGCCAGAATCTTCGTCACTTGGGCGATTGTTGTTTTATTTGCGGCGATATTGCTGATTTTTCTTGAAGGAAATTCCAGCCTTTCGCATGGCTCCATGATTACGTCTGCTGTGCTGCAGATATCGTTTCTGCTCCTCGCGAGGTGGCTCGCGGAGAAGACCTCAAGGTCGCTGATGGCCAAAGGGAGCCTGTCGGGACGGCGCGTCATCACCATCGGAGAGCCTTCCGAATTGATGCGATTGAGCACGGCCATGCTGTTTCGCTATTTCGGCATGAACGAGGTGGCTCGCGTTTCCCTGTCGACATCCAAGGGCGCGGCTTCTGATGATGTGCTCGTCGATATCGATCGGGCGCTGCACGCCGCGCGCGAATTCGGCGTCGATGAATTCGCCGTCGCGCTGCGCTGGAGCAGCAAGGAGCTTCTCGAGACCGTGCGTGAACGGCTCCGCGCGTCGCCCTTGCCGGTGCATCTTCTTCCCGATTACACGATCCGGTCGGTGCTGGGCCGCCGCGCCCTGTCGACCGGCGGGCCAGCCCTCAGCCTCGAAATTCAGCGTGCGCCGTTAAATAGCATGGAACGAGCCGTCAAACGCACGCTCGATTTCGTCTGCGCCGCCATCGCGATCGTTGTCTTGTCGCCGCTTTTCCTGCTGATCGCGCTGGCGATCAAGCTCGACAGCAGGGGGCCGGTGATCTTCAAGCAGAGGCGCAACGGCTTTAATTCGAAGCAGTTCCTCATCTATAAGTTCCGTTCGATGACGGTCCAGGAAGATGGCGCCGTCATCACGCAGGCGCGCAAGAACGACCGCCGCGTTACGCGGGTCGGTCAGGTGCTCCGGCGTTCGAGCATGGATGAGCTGCCGCAGCTGTTCAATGTTCTGAGAGGCGACATGTCGCTGGTCGGCCCGCGTCCGCACGCGCTCGCCCATGACAATGAGTATAAGGTTCTGATCGCCAAATACGCTTTCCGGCATCACGTCAAACCCGGCATGACCGGCTGGGCCCAGGTCAATGGGCTGCGCGGCGAAACGGGGCGGCTCGAGCAGATGGTCGACCGCGTCAAACTGGACCTCTGGTACGTCAACCATTGGTCGCTTGGCCTCGACATCAACATTCTGCTGCGGACCTGTTTCGAGGTTCTGCGCAATCGCGCGTATTGACGCCACGCGGCGAGGCCGCGCCTCTGGCGGCTTTGCCGTCCGGCGCGGCTCTCCCGCCTTTCAGTAAAGCGGCGACAACCGCACCGGCGTGCGGATCGGACCGATCGACAGAAAGCCGTCGCTGAGGCGCAGAGGCAGGCGCGTCGTCTCCGGTCCATCTCCCTTGCCCGGCGCATTATGCAGAAAGCGCGTCAGCAGCGAGCTTGCCGCGAGAATTTGCGGGTCGACGCCGAGGCTCCTCAGGATCGGGTTCATACCCTCAAAAGCTGCGTCGAGCTTGCCGTGCGGTCGATGCCATTCATCGACATCGAGGATCCCGCTGGCGCTGATTTTCGCGGCGCCGCTCGTCAATTGGGCGGTTTTCAATTCGAGTCGGCCGCCGCCGGCGCGCCAGCGCTCGATGCGCTCGGCAAGCTTGCCCGCGCCGGCGATATCAGCCCGATAGATCGCCCCGGCGAACATCGCGTCGAGTGGCGCATCGAGGCCGAGCGGCTGGGCGAGCGAGGGAATGACGGCGGCGTTGACGGCGATCCGGAAATCGAGCGCCGCTTCGCCATTGGCGGTCGCCGGCGCGACGGACGCCTGCACGGATTGCGCCCGGGCGTCGATTGCGCCGAGGTCGCCGGCCGAGCCCGTCACCGTCAGTTGAGCGCCATCGACGGAGAGCCGGGTCAGCGCGTTCGGGCGTCCTTCGAGGGCGACGTTGAGCGCGCTCCACTCGATCCGCAGATCGATGTCGCCATCGGGCGTCGTTCCGGCGAAAGGCGGCTCCAGCCGCAGCCTTATGCGGTCCGGCTGCAAGACCGACGCGAGCGCGTGGAACCCGCCCAATGAGCCGGCGAAATTCCCGCCGAAGACTTCGCCGCGAAACTGGAGAGTCGGCGCAGGAGAGTTCGATGTCGAGCGGATAGCCGCCGATGCGGCGATCGGCGCAGGTCCAGTTGCGGCCGAGCTGCAACTCATTTTCAATCCAGGCGTCGAGAACCGCGCCAGTCTTGCGCGCCGCCGCGCTCCAGACCAGCGACCATCCGGCGACGACGGCCGCAAGAATCGCGACGATGATGAGGATGGTCGAACGCGGCATCTTGACGGGTTCCTCGATTCGGCGTCGGGTTCAGCCTGCCGCCCGTCCGCCGCGCCTTGCCGCGATCCGACGCCCGGCCGAATCCGCGTCGCGCTTTTCGCATTGTGCGACCTCGTTTATAGCGCGCGCCGTCCCGGGGCAAATCACCGGGGGCGAATCGTCAAGGAGCGCAACGCGCGATGCCGGCCAGCAAGGATCTATGGGTTTTCGGCTATGGCTCGCTGATCTGGCGGCCGGGGTTTGATTTCGTCGAGCGCCAGAGCGCCACGGTGCGCGGCTATCATCGCGCGCTCTGCATCTATTCCCACGTTCACCGCGGCACCAGCGAGCGGCCGGGCCTCGTTCTGGGCCTCGATCGCGGCGGCGCCTGCAAGGGCGTCGCCTTTCGCGTCGCGGCGGCGAATGCGGGCGCGGCGCTCGCCTATCTGCGCGAGCGGGAACAAGTGACCTCCGTTTACCGCGAAGTCTTTTTGCGGGCGCGGCTGGCCAATGGCGGCTCGGTGCTCGCCGTCTCCTATGTCGCTGACCGGACCCACGCCCAATATGCCGGTCGTCTCGATCGGGCCGAACTCGTCAGGCTGGTCAGCCAGGGAATCGGGGTGTCCGGCGCCAATCCGGACTATGTGCGCAACACGCAGGCGCATCTTGCCGCCCTCGCCATTCGCGATGAAACGCTGGAATGGCTGGCGCGCCGGTTTGGTTAGGTGTTTGGGCGCATTCTTCCGCGGCCGCGTTTCGAGAGGAAACGAGCAAGAAAATCAAAGAAGAACCCTGCCTCGCAGCGAGCCCCCGCGGCAAGCGGGCCTAGCTTCGTTCACCGCCCGAAGAGCCGTGGGAATCGGCGTCGCCGGTTTGATCCCCAATCGGCTTGGGGTCAACAAACATAACGCGCAATATCAATCGCCGAACTGCTTCCCCCTGCGGCCGCCGATCTCAGGCCTCGCGAAATGATCAGCTTACCGAAAGAAAGCCAGCGAAATGCGAAATGTCGGATGGAGTGTATCGGTCACGCGCCGCGAGGCGCTGATATTGGGGAGCGCGGCCGTGGCGGCGTCCGCCTCCGGCGCCGCGTTGCCGATTTTGAAGGTCGGCGCCGCCTTGCCGGATCCGCCGTTCGAGCTGATGGAGGACGGCAAGCCGGCAGGCTTCGACATCGCGCTGATGCAACTCATCGCGGCGCGGATCGGGCGCAATTGGCAACTGGCGCCGTATGAGGGATCGGACTTCAATGGCATCTTCGCCGGGCTCGAGTCAGGCGCATATGACTGCGTCGCTTCGGGCGCGACGATCACGCCGGAGCGGCGGAAAGTTGCAGAGTTCTGCAACCCCTATGTGGTGTCCGGGCAATCGCTTGTCGTGGACCCGCAGCGGCACCCCAATGTCCGCTCGATTGCCGATCTGCGTGGGCTGGTGATCGGCGTGCAGCAGGGCAACACCAGTCAGCCGGTGGCGAACCGGCTGGTCGCCGAAGGGAAGGCGGCGCGGGTGAAGGTCTATGCTTACAGCGAGATCGAGCAAGCGCTGGCTGACCTGTCGAGCGGGGGATGCGATGTCTTCATGAAGCTCGCGCCGGTGACGGCATGGCTGGTGCGCAGCCGGCCGACGCTGCGCGTCGTACAAACCGGCATCACGCGCGAATTGCTGGGCGTATGCGTGCGCCGCGGCAATCACCCGCTGCGGGATGCGATCAACCAGGCGCAGCACGCTTTGCTGCTGGATGGGACGCTGCCGCGCCTGGTGACGCAATGGCTTGGAGCGGGCGCGGCGGTGGCTCGCGGATCCTAACGCGCTTTCTGAGCGCATGGATCATTCGGTCAAGAAATCGCTCCATATTCAAAAGCTTGAGCGTATACTTGTCGATCAGATCGTTTCAATCTGACAGGAATATGCTCCGGGGCGGCTGGCGCGATTCTTACGACGCGATGTCGGTGATCGCGGCGCTGCGCGCAGCGCCGTCTTCGGCGAGAAGATGGATGTGCCACTCGCTGGCGCCGGCGCCGAGCGCATCGCCCGCCGCCTGCCAGTCGCCGGCAAATCGGCCGTCGCGCCAGCAAAGATCGAGCACCGCGAGCCTGCGCCGCCGGCCGCGGCCATCGCACGAAACGGCGAGCGCGATGGCGCCCTCGAAGTCCGGCAGGCCGCCCAGCTCAGCGTCGCCGCGCACCGGAAACACGGAGCAGATGTAACGCCGTCCCGAAGCGCCGCGCCAGCTATGGAAACGCGAGGCGAGGGGGGCGCCGGCAAGGCAACCGAGCGGCGCTTCGCGGCCTTTCGCGCCGTCAGGCGCGGCGCGGCGCGGTTTCTGCGCCGCCGGCGCGGGCGCGGAGTCGTCGAACAGGTCGGCTATCGCCGCCTCGGCCTTGGCGCGCTTCGGCGCCCGCTTGCCGCGGCGCGGTCGCACAAAGTCCTGACGCAACAGAGCGACCTCGCCCATGCTCTTTCCCCAAAAGGTGGATCTGATAAGAACATAGTAGGAACAGGTTAACGCTGCGTCAACGCCAAATTCCTGAAGCCGGAGTTGCGTCCGCCCGCCGGCGGATCAGCCAGCCGCAGGATCGGGCTGGCGCGCCAGCGCGGCCTCGAGCGTCGGATCGGCGGTCAGCGCCGCCGCGATCAGCCGCGCCGTCGCCGTCTCGATCCGGCTTTCGAGGAGGCGCATGAAGTGCTGCTTGTCGGGATCGGCGGGAATCGGCGGCAGAAATTCGATGATGACGCGGCCGGGACGCCGCAGCATGCCCCGGCGCGGCCAGAACAGGCCGGAATTCAACGCCACAGGTACGCAGATCGCGCCGGTCGCGGCGCACAGATGCGCGACGCCTGACTTGTAAGAGGGCGCGGCGCCCGCCGCCGTCCGCGTGCCTTCGGGGAAAATGAAAACCTGCCGCCCCTCGGCGATCGCCTGCGTCACCTGCCGCGTCAGATCGGCCAGCGCCTGGCCGCGGCGGGCGCGGTCGATGGCGATCTGCTCCGCGCCCTTGAGATACCAGCCGAACATCGGGATCGCCAGCAATTCGCGTTTCAGCACGAAGGTGAAGTCGTTCATCTGGGTGGTGAGGGCGAAGGTCTCCAGCGCGGATTGATGCTTGGCGGCGATGACGCAGGCCCCCTTGGGCAGATTCTCGACGCCGCGGAACTCGACCCGGGTTCCGCAGACCTTGTCGAGCAGCCAGAGCGAGCTGCGCGCCCATACACGCGAGAGCTCCAGCACCGCGCCGCGCTTCATCAAAAGCGTCGGCAACCCCAAAATCGCGAGGATCGTTGTGTTGACGTAAAACAGGGCGTTGAAGGCGAGCGAGCGGATGGCGATCATGCGTTTTCTTGTCGGCGCTGAGGTCTGGAGGCGGTCGTCACGCGCGGTTTAGCTGCGCTTGCATTTCGAGCGGAATTCCTTGCGCTCCTTGCCGTGCAGCTTCTTGGCGTCCGCCTGGGCGGAGCATTCCGTCGCCTTGGCCTTCCTGGCGTCGTCGGACGCCGCCGGAGCCTTTGCGGGGGCAGCCGTGGTCGAAGGCGCTGGCGCGGGCGTCTGCTGCGCGACGCAGAGCGCCGGAACGGAGAGCATGAGAGCGCCTGCGATGAGCGAGGCAAAAGCGAATTTCATTGACGCACCTCTTGAAAACCGAAGCGATGAGGAGACCAGCGCGCCGGGACTGCCTGAGGGCAAAGGCCGGACGCGGCGCGACCTTATCGTTCCCGTCGCCCCGAACCAAGGCGAAAAGCCGGTTCCCGATAATCTTCCAAGTCATTTCTCTTTACACATAAAGATATATGCATATATATTCCGCGCGAATAGAACGGATAGGCTCCTATGCCCCAGCCCCATCACGCGCCCTTCGACGCCGTCCTCAACGCCCTGACGGCGGCGGGGGAAGCCACGCGCCTGCGCCTTCTCGCCCTGCTCGCCGAGGCCGAATTGACGGTCAGCGAACTCGTCACCATTCTCGGCCAGTCGCAGCCGCGCGTCTCGCGCCATCTGAAGCTGCTCGCGGAAGCGGGCCTCGTCGAGCGCCACCGCGAAGGGTCCTGGGTATTCTTTCTGATGAGCCAGAGCGGGTCGGCGGCCGGCTTCGCCCGCGACATCGTCGCCCGGCTCGCGCCCGCCGACCCGCATCTCCTCGCCGACCGCGCCCGGCTCGCCGAAGTGCGCGAGGCGCGCGCCGAGGCGGCGGCGCGCTATTTCGCGGCGCACGCGGCCAATTGGGACGAGGTGCGCGCGATGCACCTGCCCGAAGAGCGCGTCGAGGCGGCGATGCTTGAGGCCGTCGGCCCCGCGCCGCTTAACGCGGTGCTTGATCTCGGCACCGGCGCCGGCCGCATGCTGGAAATCCTGGCGCCGCGAGCGACGCGCGCGGTCGGCGTCGATCAATCGCCGCAAATGCTCAGCGTCGCCAGAGCGCGCCTTGAGCGCGGCGGCCTGCGCAACGCGCAATTGCGTCAGGGCGATCTTTACGCCCTGCCGGTGGAGCTCGACTTCTACGATCTCGTCGTCATGCATCAGGTTCTGCATTATCTCGACGATCCCCTGCGCGCCATTCGCGAGGCGACGCGGGCGCTGCGGCCGGGCGGGCGGCTGCTCATCGTCGATTTCGCCCCCCATGAAGAGGAGAGCCTGCGCCTCGCCCACGCGCATCGGCGCCTCGGCTTTTCGACCGAGGAGGTCGCCGGCTTTCTCGCCGCCGCCGGGCTCGACGTTGAGTTGCGGCGCGAGCTCGCCCCGCAAGCTGGCGAAAGCGGCAAGCTCACCGTGACGATCTGGCTTGGCCGCGACCGCCGGATCATCTCGGACGCCATTCCTTTGACAGCGCGAGAGGTCGCATGAGCGAGAATGCAAGCTGTGAACTGCCGCGGGCGAGCCGCGCGCTGCCCGCCGATATTCGCGTGTCCTTCGAATTCTTCCCGCCGAAGACGGTGGCCATGGAGGCGCAGCTGTGGGAATCGATCAACCGGCTGGCGCCGCTTGGCCCAAGCTTCATGTCGGTCACCTATGGCGCCGGCGGATCGACCCGGGAGCGCACGCATTCGACCGTCGCCCGGCTCGCCAAGGAGGGCGTCGTCAAGCCCGCCGCGCATTTGACCTGCGTCGGCGCGACGCGCGGCGAGATCGATGCGATCGTGCAGGGCTATTGGAACGCCGGCGTCCGCCACATCGTCGCCCTGCGCGGCGATCCGCAAGAAGGTCTCGGCGCGAAGTTCTGCGCGCATCCTGATGGCTATGAGAGTTCCTGCGCGCTCGTCGCCGGCATCAAGCGCATCGGCGATTTCGAGATTTCGGTCTCGGCCTATCCCGAGCGGCATCCCGAAAGCCTTTCGCTCGACACGGACATTGATTTCCTGCGCGCCAAGATCGACGCCGGCGCCAACCGCGCGATCACGCAGTTCTTCTTCGAGAACGAGATTTACCTGAACTATCTCGAAAAGCTCCGCGCGCGCGGAATCGACATCCCGATCGTGCCGGGCATCATGCCGATGCAGAACTTCAAGCTGACCGCGGGCTTCGCCAAGAAGGCCGGCGCCAGCGTGCCGCAATGGCTGGCCGATCGCTTCGAGGGCCTCGATGACGACCCGCTGACGCGGCGGCTCGTCGCGGCGACCGTCGCCGCCGAGCAGGTGCTGGATCTCGTCGATCACGGCGTCCGGGATTTTCATTTCTACACCAACAATCGCGCCGATCTCGTCTATGCGATCTGCCATCTTCTCGGGCTTCGGCCCAAGCTCGAGCAAAAGGCCGCCTGAATGACAGAAGCGTTTAATGGCGCTGCGACGCGCAAGGCTTTTCTCGACGCCGCGCGGGAGAGAATTCTCGTGCTTGACGGCGCCATGGGCACGATGATCCAGGAGCGCAAATTCACCGAGGCGCAGTTCCGCGGCGAGCGCTTCGCCGACTGGCCGAGCGATCTTCGCGGCAATAATGACCTGTTGAGCCTGACCCAGCCGGAAGCGATCGAGGCCATCCATCGCGCCTATCTCGACGCCGGCGCCGACATCATCGCGACCAACACATTCAACTCAACCAGTTTCTCGCAGGCCGATTACGGCATGGAGGGGCTGGTGCGCGAACTGAACTTCGAGTCGGCGCGCCTCTGCCGCCGCGCCGCCGACGCCGCGCAAAAAAAGGACGGCCGCCGCCGCTTCGTCGCGGGCGCGCTGGGGCCGACGAGCCGCACCGCCTCGATCTCGCCCGACGTCAATAATCCCGGCTTCCGCGCGGTCAGCTTCGATGAATTGCGCGCGGCCTATGCCGAGTCGGCGGCGGCCTTGCTCGAAGGGGGCGCCGATCTTCTGATCGTCGAGACGATCTTCGACACGCTGAACGCCAAGGCCGCGCTCGCCGGCGTCAAGGACGCCTTCAAGGCGCAGGGCGTCGAGACGCCGGTCATGATCTCGGGAACGATAACGGATCTTTCCGGGCGCACTTTGTCGGGCCAGACGCCGGAGGCTTTCTGGAATTCGCTGCGTCACGCATCGCCCTTGACCATCGGCCTCAATTGCGCACTTGGCGCGCGGGAAATGCGCGCCCATCTCGCCGAGCTTTCGCGCATCGCCGATACGCTGATCTGCGCCTATCCCAACGCTGGCCTTCCCAATGAATTCGGCCTCTACGACGAGAGCCCGGAATATATGGCGGAGCTGATCGGCGAATTCGCCGAGGCCGGTCTCGTCAATGTCGTCGGCGGCTGCTGCGGCACGACGCCGGCGCATATTCACGCCATCGCCGCGCGGGTGAAGGGCCTCGCACCGCGCGCAATTCCCGATATCGCGCCTTTGCTGCGCCTGTCGGGCCTCGAGCCCTTCACGCTGACGCCCGAAATTCCCTTCGTCAATGTCGGCGAGCGCACCAATGTCACCGGCTCGGCGAAATTCCGCAGGCTGATCAAGGAGGGCGATTTCGCCGCCGCTCTCGACGTCGCCCGCGATCAGGTCGCGATGGGCGCGCAGATCATCGACATCAACATGGATGAGGGCCTGCTCGATTCCGAAAAGGCGATGGTCGAATTCCTGAACCTCGTCGCCGCCGAACCCGATATCGCGCGCGTGCCGGTGATGATCGATTCGTCGAAATTCTCCGTCATCGAAGCCGGCCTCAAATGCGTCCAGGGCAAGCCCGTCGTCAACTCCATCTCGATGAAGGAGGGCGTCGAGAAATTCATCCAGGACGCCCGCACCGTGCGCGCCTATGGCGCCGCCGTCGTCGTCATGGCGTTCGATGAAAAGGGTCAGGCCGATACGCTGGAACGCCAGCGTCGAGATTTGTTCGTGCGCCTATGAGATCCTGACCGAGGAGGCCGGGCTTTCCGCCCGAGGACATCATCTTCGACCCGAATGTTTTCCCGGTCGCGACCGGCATCGACGAGCACAACAATTACGGCATCGATTTCATCGAGGCCGCGCGCCAGATCCGCGCGCGCTTTCCCCTCGTTCATATTTCCGGCGGCGTCTCCAATCTCTCCTTCTCGTTTCGCGGCAACGAGCCGGTGCGCGAAGCGATGCATTCGGTATTTCTCTATCACGCCATCGGCGCCGGCATGGATATGGGCATCGTCAACGCCGGCCAGCTCGCCGTCTACGCCGAGATCGAGCCGGAGCTGCGCGAGGCCTGCGAGGACGTTATTCTGAACCGCCGTCCCGACGCGACTGAGCGCCTGCTCGCGCTCGCCGAAGGGTTCAAGGGGCCGGGCGTCGAAAGGGCCGAAAAGAACCTCGCCTGGCGCGAGGAGCCTGTCGGCAAGCGGCTCGAACACGCGCTCGTCAACGGCATCACAGAATATATCGACCGCGACGTCGAGGAGGCGCGCGCCGCCGCCAACAAGCCGCTCGACGTCATCGAGGGGCCGCTGATGGCCGGCATGAATGTCGTCGGCGATCTCTTTGGCTCTGGCAAGATGTTCCTGCCGCAGGTCGTCAAATCGGCGCGGGTCATGAAACAGGCGGTCGCTTATCTTCTGCCCTACATGGACGAGGAAAAACGCAAGAATGGCGCGGGCGAGCGCTCCAGCGCCGGCAAGATCCTGATGGCGACGGTGAAGGGCGACGTGCATGACATCGGCAAGAACATCGTCGGCGTCGTTCTCGCCTGCAATAATTACGAGATCATCGATCTTGGCGTCATGGTTCCGGCGGCGAAAATCCTCAGCGTCGCGCGGGCCGAGAATGTCGACGCCATCGGCCTTTCGGGGTTGATCACGCCATCGCTCGACGAGATGTGCTTCGTCGCCGCCGAGATGGAGCGCGAAGGCTTCGATCTGCCCCTGCTGATCGGCGGCGCGACGACGAGCCGGGTCCATACGGCGGTGAAGATCCATCCGAATTACGCGCGCGGCCAGGCCGTCTATGTCAATGACGCGAGCCGCGCCGTCGGCGTCGTGCAATCGCTGCTGTCGAAGACTGCGCGCGACGAGACGATCGCGACGGTGCGCGCGGACTATCACAAGGTCGCCGAGGCGCATAAGCGCTCGGAGGCCGACAAGCAGCGCCTGCCGCTGGCCAGAGCGCGCGCCAACGCCTTCAAGATCGACTGGGACGCTTACGCGCCGCCGCGCCCGTCCTTCACCGGCGCGCGGGTTCTCGGCAGCTACAGCGTCGCCGAGCTCGTTCCCTATATCGACTGGACGCCCTTCTTCCAGACCTGGGAGCTGCGCGGGCGCTATCCCGCCATTCTCGACGATCCGAAACAGGGCGAGGCCGCGCGCCAGCTCTTTGAAGACGCGCAGGACATGCTGAAGCGCGTCGTCGATGAGCATTGGTTCGATCCGAAAGCCGTGATCGGCTTCTGGCCGGCGAACGCGGTCGGCGACGACATCGCGCTCTACACGGGCGAGTCCCGCACCGAGAAGCTGGCGACGCTCCACACGCTGCGGCAGCAATTGCTCCGCCGCGATGGCAAGCCCAATCTCGCCCTTGCGGATTTCATTGCACCAGCAGAGAGCGGCAAGGCCGACTATATCGGCGCCTTCGTCGTGACGGCGGGCGCGCAGGAAGGCAAGATCGCCGATCGCTTCGCCAAGGCAAACGACGACTATGGCTCGATCATGGTGAAGGCGCTCGCCGACCGCATCGCCGAAGCGCTGGCCGAGCGCATGCACGAGCGCGTGCGGCGCGAGTTCTGGGGCTACGCCGCCGACGAGGCGCTGACCGACGAGGCGCGACTCAAGGAGGAATATCGCGGCATTCGTCCCGCGCCCGGCTATCCGGCGCAGCCCGACCACACCGAAAAGGCGACGCTGTTCGAGCTTCTGCGCGCGCATCGGCGCATCGGCGTCTCCCTGACGGAAAGCTTCGCGATGCAGCCGGGCGCGTCCGATTTCGGGCCTCTATTTCGCGCATCCGGAGGCGCATTATTTCGGGGTGGCGAAGATCGAACGCGATCAGGTCGAGGATTATGCGCGCCGCAAGGGTATGAGCGTCACCGAGGTCGAGCGCTGGCTCGCGCCGGTTCTCAACTACGTTCCGGCGCAGGCGGCGGCGGAGTAGGGCGCGCAGCGGAAGAGGCAGCGCGCGACGTCGTTCCGCCCGCGTTTCGATCCCGAAAATCTGGAGCCGGGATGCGGGCGGAAAACCGCCTCCCACTATTCGTCATCCCGCTCTATGCTGCGGCGACGGTGATTCGGAAGACAGGGCTTCAGGATGGGCGCGGACTCAATCGACGCGGTGGGCGATCACTTCATCGTCGGGCTGCGGCCGACGCCGGATCTCGACGCGCGCGACCGCGCCCTTTTGCAGGATCTGAAGCCCGCCGGCGTCATCCTGTTCAAAAGCAATTTTCGCCATGATCTTCCTTACCAGGGCTGGCTCGACGGCCACCGCCGGCTGATCGACGACATACGCGCGGCGGCCGGGCGCGGAGCGGCTGCTGATCGCGATCGATCATGAGGGCGGCCGCGTCTGCCGCACGCCGGCGCCGATCACCCGCTTCTCCTACGCCGCGCGCTGGGCAGGCGAAGCCGCCGCCGTCGGCGCCGCGATGGGCCGCGAGCTTGCGAGCCTTGGCTTCAACCTCAACTTCGCGCCGGTGCTCGACATTCACACCAATCCCTTAAATCCGGTCATCGGCGAACGCGCCTTCGGTTCGACCCCCGAGGCCGTCATCGAGGCGGCGCTGCCGTTCATGCGGGCGATGCAGGCGGAGGGCGTCATCGCCTGCGGCAAGCATTTTCCGGGACACGGCGACACCAGCGTCGATTCGCATCTGGGTCTTCCGACGCAGAACTCGGACCTCGACGCGCTGCGCCAACGTGAACTGAATCCCTTCGCCGCTGCGATCGCCGCCGGCGTCCCGATGATCATGACCTCGCATATCCTCTACCCCAACATCGACGCTGAGGCGCCCGTAACCCTGTCGCGGCGCTTCATCACCTCGATCCTGCGCGAGGAACTCGGCTTCAGCGGCGTTACAGTCTCCGATGACATCGGCATGGGCGCGATGAAGGGGTTTTTCGACTCGGCCGAAGCCGCCGCGAATTTCCTCGCCGCCGGCTGCGACATGCTGATGGTCTGCGCGCATTTCACCGAGGCCGACCGCGCGCGCGGGTTCGCGAAAGCCATCCTCGCCGCCAGCGCCGATGGACGGCTCGATCCGGCTTTGCTGGCGGCCTCCAGGGCGCGCATCGCGGCCTTGCTCGCTCGCGCGAGCGCAAATCCCGTGCAGGCCCTCACGGCCGAAGTCTTCGGCGCGGATGGGCGGGCCGGGGCGCTCTATTCGGCGCAAACCGTCGAAGTCGTTTGAGCCCGCGGCCCGTGCGCCTGAAGCTACTTAACGGCTTTTTCCGAAACGGGGAGCGCTCGCGCCTTTTTTGGCGTGACGAGGCGCGAGCCCGGGGTCCGGCGCGGCGCGCGCCGAGGGGCCTTCCCGCCGCTCAATTCGCGTGATCACGCCAGCATTGCCAAGATCGGCCAAAAGCGCCACTCTCCGCTTTCTGCTCGACGCCAGGCCAAGAACCGCTTCCTTAATCGTGGCGACGGCCTGGACGTGGCTACGCGTGCCCCGGCGAGCGAAGGCGTACGGCGGTCGGGCGATCGCGGGCGTTGCGCGAGAGCCGGCTGCGTCGGGAGGGAGAAATGCCTCGCGTGCTTCCCGGGAAGATCGACACGCTTCTCGCCTTACGGGCCAATGGCCGGCTGCTGGTTGGGCGCGAGCGGATCACCCTGCTCGAAGCGGTGATCAAATATGGCAGCATCACCAAGGCCGCCGAGGCCGCCGGGTTCAGCTATAAAACCGCCTGGGACGCCGTCAATGCGATCAACAATCTGCTGCCCCGTCCGGCTTTCATCACGCACACGGGGGGACCACGCGGCGGCGGCGCGGAAGTAACCGACGAAGGGCGCCGCCTCATCAGCGTATTCCGCCGCCTCGAAGAAAAGCTCGGCGGCATTTCGGAGCGCATCGCCGCCGAGGGACTCGCGGACGACGAGTCTTTTCTGTTCTGGGGAATGGGCCGGAAGCTGAGTGCGCGCAACGCCTTCCACTGCACCGTGACCGACGTCTCGCCCGGTCCCGTTCACGTCGATGTCAAGCTGGAGGTCTCGAAGGGCCTCGGCCTGTCCGCGATCGTGACGAACGCCAGCGTCGACGAACTCGGCATCGCCCCGCGGCGCGCCGTGCTGGCCTTTGTCAACGCCAGTTCCGTCATGCTGGCGCCATGCGCCGATGCGCCCCGCATCTCCGCGCGCAACAGCATTCGCGGCCGCGTGCTTAAACGGTTCGACGGGGGAGGGGACGCCGAAGTCACCCTCGCTCTTGGCGACGGCAAGACGATGACCTCGATCATCACCGCGCGGAGCGCCGATGAAACGGGCATCGAAGAGGGCGCGAGCGTCTTCGCGATCTTCCAGAGCTCCAGCGTGATTTTGGCCACGGACTGAGCGAAACGGCGCTGGTGGCCAGGGCGATCGCATTTCAGAACAGGGTCATTAGGCGCGCGAGGTAGACGTCGTCCCAACCGGCTCGCTTGATCTTTCCTCGCAGAGAACCCTTTTCTCCGTCTTTTTGCATGACGTTGACGGCCATGTGCCGGAGAACGGCGAGATTGTGGGGGCCGTGTCCCAACCTGCTCCTGTCCTGATCCTCGTTCATGACGACATCGAGCCGCCAGTGCAGTCGATTTTCAATTCCCCAATGCGATCGGACGACCTCGTTGAAGCGTTCGGGCGTTAAAGGCGCGCTGAGCAGATAGTAGGCGGTCTCGCACGTTGTTTTATTGACGGTTTCTCGAGTGCGCTCGACCTTGCCGATGGCGGCCAGACCGGGCCATTGATGCTCTTTGACCAGCCATTCGATATCCGTCGAGACCGTGGCCGTGCGGGTCTCGACGCGGCCGTGGTCGGCATCGACGACCGGTCTGGCGCTGATCGTTTGGCTCTCGGGATCGTCGAGAAACAGAACAACGTCATTGTGAAGCGTTCCCTGATTTCCTTTCAGGGCGAGGGCATAATCGCCGCCTTGATCGACGATCTGCCGGGCGATCGCCCGCTGACAATTGAGCGCGTCGGCGGTCACGATCGTCCCGTTCAGCGTCAGCATCTCCAGCAGCTTCGGTATGGCGGTGATTTCGTTGGACTTTGCGTCGGTCGCAATCTGCGCCAGCACCAACCGCTGCTCGCAACCCCAGGCGGAGACCATGTGCAACGGCGACTTGTCGCTGGCGCTGTCGAACGAGCGGCGCAGAACCTTGCCGTCGATCGCCACAACCCCTTCGCATTGTTCGGAAAAGCCCGCCATGAACCGCTGAAACGCAGCCCGGAATCCTTCGGGATCGAGCATGCGGAAAAGCCGGCTGAACGTGTCGTGACTTGGCACGCCATTCGCGAGTTTGAGGAACCCGCGCAAGAACGGTTCCTTCGACTTCGCGAACAAGCCCATGTCCACCGAGCCCTGCGCGCCGCAAAGAACCGCGCACATCGCTATCGCCAAAATCTCATGGAAGTCGTGCAACGCCGCGTTGCCCGTGCGAGGGTCCTGCAATCCATCCCAGAATTCGATAAAGCGATCCAAAACACTCTCCCCAGCCGCGAATCGGTCGCGACCGGGTAGAATCCATCTCGTTCAAAACACAAAATCCGCCCCATTCCTCGCACGAAATCTCAAATGCGATTCCCCTGCGCTGGTGGCCGCGCGCTTGACTGGATCGTCATTAACTCTATAGAATCTCTATAGAGTTATATGGAGTTTTTGAATGATCCAGTTTCCTCGCCTTCGCCTCGCAGCCTTCTCCGCAATTTTCGCGTTCGCCGCGATCGCCCCCTTTGTCTCCGCTTCGAAGGCGCAGGCCGAGACCGAATTGCTCAATGTTTCCTATGATCCGACGCGCGAGCTTTACCGCGCGATCAACGAGGCCTTCGCCGCCGACTGGAAAGCCAAGACAGGTGAGACGATCGCCATCCGCGCGTCGCATGGCGGATCGGGCGCGCAGGCCCGCGCCGTGATCGATGGCCTGCCGGCCGATGTCGTGACTCTGGCGCTCGCCGCCGATATCGATGCAATCGTCGCCAAGTCGGGCAAGATTCCGGCGGATTGGCAAAAGCGCCTGCCGAATAATTCGGCCCCCTACACTTCGACGATCGTTCTGCTGGTGCGCAAAGGCAATCCGAAGGGCATCAAGGATTGGGACGATCTGGTGAAGCCTGGCGTCGCCGTCATTACGCCCAATCCGAAAACATCGGGCGGCGCGCGCTGGAATTTCCTCGCCGCCTGGGGCTACGCCTCGAAGAAGTTCAATGGTGACGAAGCCAAGATCAAGGATTTCATTGCGGCGCTCTACAAGAATGCGCCGGTGCTCGATACGGGCGCGCGCGGCTCGACGATCACTTTCGCGCAACGCGGGCAGGGCGACGTGCTGATCGCGTGGGAGAACGACGCCTTCCTCGCCTCCGAAGAGTTCGGCAAGGACAAGTTCGACATCGTCGTTCCCTCGATCTCCGTTCTCGCCGAACCGCCGGTCGCGCTCGTCGACGGCAATGTCGATGCGAAGGGCACCCGCAAACAGGCCGAGGCCTATCTGAACTTCCTCTACACGCCGCAGGCGCAGGCGATCATCGCCAAGAACTACTATCATCCCGTGAAGCCCGACGCCGCCGATCCGAAGGATCTGGCGCGCCTCGCCCATATCCCGCTGGTGACCATCGATGGCGATTTCGGCGGCTGGACCAAGGCGCAGGCGAAGTTCTTCGCCGAGGGGGGCGTCTTCGATCAAATCTACGGAGCGCACTGAGCCCCGACGCTCAGGCGGCCGCAGCCGGCCGTTACGGCGGCGCCACGCTCACGGGCCATGGCGCCGCCGCGATCCGGGTAGAGCCGCAAGCAAAATCAACTCAATTTCAGTTCGCGTTCTATTCGCGCTGCTGTAAAGCCGGAGCGCCCGGCCGAAGCCGCAGCCGGGCGCCGCCTGCCTTCCGTGGAGCTTTCCCGCCATGACGACCGCCAATTCACGCAGCTCCGATTTTCCCGTCGAAGCGTTCTTCCTCGAGCGCTGGTCGCCCCGCGCCTTTAGCGGCGAGCCGATCCCGGACGCCGATCTCGCCACCATCTTCGAGGCCGCGCGCTGGGCGCCTTCATCGTTCAATTCGCAGCCCTGGCGATTTCTCTACGCGCGGCGCGATACGCCGGAATTCGAGAAGTTTCTCGGCCTTCTGATCGAATTCAACCAGTCCTGGGCGAAGAACGCCGCCGTGCTCATCATCGTGCTGTCGAAGAAAACTTTCACGCCGCCCGGCAAAAGCGAGGCGGCGCCGACGCACAGCCATTCCTTCGACGCCGGAGCGGCCTGGGGCTATCTGGCGCTGCAGGCCTCGCGGTCGGGCTACGCCGCGCATGGCATGACCGGCTTCGACATCCCGCGCGCCGCAGCGGAGCTTAACGTGCCGGACGATTACCGCGTCGAGGCGGCGGTCGCCATCGGCCGCATCGGCGATAAATCGCTTCTGCCAGAATCCATTCGCGCGAGGGAGCAACCGAACGGGCGCAACCCGCAGGCCGATTTCGTCTTTGAGGGCGGCTTTCCCGCAGCCTGACGCGATGAGGCGCGTTCCCGCCGGCCGCGCGCAAGAGCCTGTCCGGTCAGGCGTTCAAACCGGTCAAAAAAAGGGGTGTTTCACGTCAAACACCCCTTTTAAGGCAGTGCGCAGGCGCTCAGCGCGGCAGGACGCTGGAGCCCATCAGGAACGTATCGACGGACTGCGCCGCCTGGCGGCCTTCGCGGATCGCCCAGACGACGAGCGACTGACCGCGCCGCATGTCGCCGCAGGCGAAGACTTTCGGCAGCGAGGTCTTGTAGTCGACCTGATCCGCGGCGACATTGCCGCGTGGATCGAATTTCACGCCAAGGCCCTCCAGCAATCCTTCATGCGCGGGCGACACGAAGCCCATGGCGAGCAGCACGAGATCGGCCTTGAGTTCGAAGGCGCTGCCTGGAATTTCCTTGAACTTGTCGTCGACCTGCACGCAGACGATCTTCTTGACCACGCCGTCCTCGCCGTGGATCGCCTTGGTCAGCACCGAGAATTCCCGCTTGGCGCCTTCTTCCTGAGACGAAGATGTCCGAAGCTTCAGCGGCCAGTTCGGCCAGGTCAGCAGCTTGTTCTCCTTTTCAGGCGGAATCGGCATGATCTCGAGCTGGGTCACCGAAAGCGCGCCCTGGCGGATGGAGGTGCCGATACAGTCCGAGCCCGTGTCGCCGCCGCCAATGACGACGACATGTTTCGCCGCCGCGAGGATCGGCTCATTGCTTTGCACGGGCTCGCGGCTGACTCTGCGATTTTGCTGCGGCAGGAACTCCATCGCGAAATGGACGCCGGACAGGTCGCGGCCGGGAACCGGGAGATCGCGCGGCTTCTCGGCGCCGCCCGAGAGAACCACCGCGTCGTAATCATTGAGGAGCGTCTTGCGGGTCGATGTCGATCGCCGACATTGACGCCGACATGGAACTCGACGCCCTCCGCCTGCATCTGGTCGACTCGGCGGTCGATCAGATGCTTTTCCATCTTGAAGTCGGGAATGCCGTAGCGCAGCAGGCCGCCGGGCTTGCTGTTCTTCTCGAAGACATGCACCTCATGGCCGACGCGGGCGAGCTGCTGCGCGCAGGCGAGGCCCGCGGGGCCGGAGCCGACGATGGCGACGCGCTTGCCGGTCTTCTGCGAAGGCAGTTCCGGCGGCAGCCAGCCATTGGCCCAGGCGCGATCGACGATGGCGCATTCGATCGTCTTGATCGTCACCGGCGCATCGTTGAGGTTCAGCGTGCAGGACGCTTCGCAGGGCGCGGGGCAGACCCTGCCGGTGAATTCGGGGAAATTATTGGTCGAGTGCAGATTGCGGGAGGCTTCCTCCCAATCCGAATGATAGACGAGATCGTTCCAGTCGGGGATCTGATTATTGACCGGGCAGCCGCTGTGGCAATAGGGAATGCCGCAATTCATGCAGCGCGCCGCCTGATCCTTCGTCGCCTCTTCCGAGAGCGGGATCATGAACTCCTTATAGTGGCGAATTCGGTCGGATGCGGGCGCATAGCGCCGGTCGCGCCGGTCGATTTCCAAGAATCCTGTCACCTTGCCCATGAAAATCCCTCTGCCGCATTGTGCGGCCCATCTCGCGGCCCATCTCGCGGCTCATGCGCGGCGACCCGCGCCGCGTATCCCCCAATTGCGTTCGCGCATCAGGCGAACGGCTCAATCGCGCAGATCAACAAGCAGGATCTGCGCCTCTGTCAAGACGCAACGCGTGCGTTTTTCGCCTCCGGCGGCCGCCTTAAAGCCCGACGGCCGCGAGAAGTTTCTGACCCTGCTCCAGTTTCATCTCCTCGATGGCGCGGCGATATTCGACCGGCATCACCTTGCGGAATTTGGTCTTGTATTCGTCCCAATGATCGAGGATCTGCCGGGCCCGCACCGAACCCGTGCGCGCGGCGTGTTCCGTGATGATCTGATGCAGACGTTCGGCGTCGTAGCGCGTCATGTCGCCCATCACGTCGACGCGGCCATGCAAGTCGAGATCGCCGCCCTGGTGATAGCTGCTTTGCATCGCGGCTTCTTCTTCCTCGACCGGCTGCAGCTCGACCATCGCGAGGTTGCAGCGCTCGGCGAAATTGCCTTCCTCGTCGAGCACATAGGCGATGCCGCCCGACATGCCGGCGGCGAAGTTGCGCCCCGTGCGGCCGATGACGACGACGATGCCGCCCGTCATATATTCACAGCCATGATCGCCGACGCCTTCGACGACGGCGAGCGCGCCGGAATTGCGCACGGCGAAACGCTCGCCGGCGACGCCGCTGAAATAGCATTCGCCCGCGATCGCGCCATAGAGAGCGGTGTTGCCGACGATGATCGCGTCGCTCGCCGCGATCCTTGAATCCGGGGAGGGCCGGATGACGATCTGTCCTCCCGAGAGGCCCTTGCCGACATAATCGTTGGCCTGACCTTCGAGTTCGAGCGTGACGCCGGCGGCGAGCCAGGCGCCGAAGCTCTGTCCCGCCGTACCCTTGGCGACGATGTGGATCGTCCCGCGCGGCAGGCCGGCATGGCCGTAGCGGCGTGCGATCTCGCCCGACAGCATCGCGCCGGTGGTGCGATCGGTGTTGTGGATCGGCGTTTCGATGAAGGCTTTCAATCCTGCTTCGAGAGCCGGCCTGGCTTGCTCGATCAGGCGACGGTCAAGCACCTTGTCGAGCCCATGGTCCTGGGCGATCGAGTGATGGATGGTCTGGCCGCCGAGCGGCTGCGGCTTGTGGAACAGTTTCGAGAAGTCGAGGCCGCGCGCCTTCCAGTGCTCGACGACCTTCTGCTTGTCGAGCATCTGCATCTGGCCAACCATCTCGTCGAAGGTCCGGTAGCCCATTTCAGCCATCAGGCCGCGCACTTCCTCGGCGACGAAGAAGAAGAAATTGATGACATGTTCGGGCAGGCCGACGAAGCGCTTGCGCAGCACGGGATCCTGCGTCGCGACGCCGACCGGGCAGGTGTTCAAATGGCATTTGCGCATCATGATGCAGCCCGCCGCAATCAGCGGCGCTGTGGCGAAGCCCATCTCATCGGCGCCGAGCAGCGCGGCGACGACGACGTCGCGGCCGGTGCGCAGGCCGCCGTCCGCCTGCACCACGATGCGCGAGCGCAGCCGGTTCAACACCAGGGTCTGTTGCGTTTCGGCGAGGCCAATCTCCCATGGACTGCCGGCGTGCTTGATCGAGGTTAGGGGCGAAGCGCCGGTGCCGCCTTCAAATCCCGATATGGTGACGTGATCGGCGCGCGCCTTGGAGACGCCGGCGGCGACCGTGCCGACGCCGCATTCGGAGACGAGCTTGACCGAAACCTGCGCCCGCGGGTTGACGTTCTTCAAATCGGAAATGAGCTGGGCGAGATCCTCGATCGAATAGATGTCGTGATGGGGCGGCGGCGAAATCAGCCCGACGCCTTGCGTCGAATGGCGCACCTTGGCGATCACCGCATCGACCTTGTGGCCCGGCAATTGTCCGCCTTCGCCGGGCTTTGCGCCCTGCGCCATCTTGATCTGCATCATGTCCGAATTGATGAGATATTCCGTCGTGACGCCGAAGCGGCCGGACGCCACCTGCTTGATCGCCGAGCGCATCGAATCGCCATTCGCCAGCGGCTTGTAGCGATCGGATTCCTCGCCGCCCTCGCCGGTGTTCGACTTGCCGCCGATGCGGTTCATGGCGATGGCGAGCGTCGTATGGGCCTCGCGCGAGATCGAGCCATAGGACATGGCGCCGGTCGCAAAACGCCGCACGATCACGGCGGCGGGCTCGACCTCCTCGATTGGCACGGGCGCGCGGCCATCCTCCGCCGCGCTCTTGATGCGGAACAGGGAGCGGATCGTCAGCGGCTGCTCGCTCTCCTCGTTGAGAAGCGCGGCATAGGCCTTGTAGGTCTCGGCATTGTTGCCGCGCACGGCGTGCTGCAGCAAGGACACCGATTGCGGCGACCAGGAATGCGCCTCGCCGCGGATGCGGTAGGCGTAATCGCCGCCGACGGACAGCGCATTTCGGTAGACAGGTGAATCGCCGAAAGCGTCCTTGTGCTTGCGCAGGGTCTCCTGCGCGATCTCGTTGAGGCCGACGCCGCCGATCTGCGTCGCCGTGCCGGTGAAGAATTTGGCGACGAATTCATCGGCGAGGCCGACTGCGTCGAAAATCTGCGCGCCGCAATAGGATTGATAGGTCGAGATTCCCATCTTCGACATGACCTTGAGCAGGCCCTTGTCGACCGACTTGATGAAGCGCTTGCACGCCTCATAGCCATCGACCTCCTCGGGGAACTCATCGGCCATGGCGGCGAGCGTCTCGAAGGCGAGATAGGGGTTGATCGCTTCGGCGCCATAGCCGGCGAGCAGCGCGAAATGATGCACCTCGCGCGCCTCGCCGGTTTCGACGACGAGGCCGACCGAGGTGCGCAGACCCTTGCGGATCAGATGATGATGCACGGCGGCTGTGGCGAGCAGGGCCGGAATCGGGATGCGGTCCGGCCCGACCAGGCGGTCCGACAGGATGATGATGTTGAAGCCGCTGCTCACCGCCTGATCGGCGCGGTCGCAAAGCCGCGCGAGCGCCTCGGCCATGCCTTCGGCGCCGGCCTCCGACTTGTAGGTGATGTCGAGCGTCTTGGTGTCGAAGGCTTCCTCGACATGGCCGATCGAGCGGATTTTTTCGAGATCGCTGTTGGTCAGGATCGGCTGGCGCACTTCGAGCCGCTTGCGGGTCGAGCCGCCCTGATGGTCGAGAATGTTCGGCCGCGGCCCGATGAAGGAGACGAGGCTCATCACCAGCTCCTCGCGGATCGGATCGATCGGCGGGTTGGTCACCTGCGCGAAATTCTGCTTGAAATAGGTGTAGAGCGGCTTCGCCGCCGAGGACAGCGCCGAGATCGGCGTATCGGTGCCCATCGAGCCGATCGCCTCCTGGCCGGTCACCGCCATCGGCTCCATCAGCAGCGACAGATCTTCCTGCGTGTAGCCGAACGCCTGCTGGCGGTCGAGCAGGGACACGTCGGTGCGCGTCGAGCGCGGCTCGACATGAGCGAGGTCCTCGAGGACGATCTGCGTATTCTTCAGCCATTCGCCGTAAGGATGGCGCGCCGCCAGCGCGTTCTTGATCTCGTCATCGGAGACGATGCGGCCCTGTTCGAGATCGACGAGCAGCATCTTGCCGGGCTGCAGGCGCCATTTGGCGACGATGCGCTCCTCGGGGATAGGCAGCACGCCGACCTCGGAGGCGAGCACCACCAGCCCATCGTCGGTGACGATGTAGCGGGCCGGGCGCAGGCCGTTGCGGTCGAGCGTCGCGCCGATCTGGCGCCCGTCGGTGAAGGCGACGGCGGCGGGGCCGTCCCAGGGCTCCATCATGGCGGCGTGATATTCATAGAAGGCGCGGCGCGCCTCGCTCATCAGCGGATTGCCGGACCAGGCTTCCGGAATCAGCATCATCATCGCATGGGCGAGCGAATAGCCGCCCTGGACGAGGAACTCCAGCGCATTGTCGAAACAGGCGGTGTCGGACTGGCCCTCATAGGAAATCGGCCACAGCTTCGAGATGTCGTCGCCAAAGAGCCCGGAGGCGACGGAAGCCTGCCGCGCCGCCATCCAGTTGACGTTGCCGCGCAGCGTGTTGATCTCGCCATTATGCGCGACCATCCGGTAGGGGTGCGACAGCGACCAGGTCGGAAAGGTGTTGGTCGAAAAGCGCTGATGCACGAGCGCCAGCGCCGAGACGAATTTCGGGTCGGCGAGATCGCGGTAATAATGGCCGAGCTGACCGGCGAGCAGGAGGCCCTTGTAAACCAGCGTGCGCGAGGACAGCGACACGGGATAAAAGCCCGCGACGCGCGGATCGTTGAGGTCGTGCACGGTGTTCGAGATCACCTTGCGCAGCAGGAAAAGCCGCCGCTCGAAGGCGGTCTGGTCTTCGGCGTTGGCGCCGCGCTTGATGAAGATCTGGCGGCTCACCGGCTCCGACGGCTTGATGCTTTCGCCAAGGTCGGACGGATCGACCGGCGTGTCGCGCCAGCCCAGAAAAATCTGGCCCTCGGCGGCGACCACCTTCTCGACGATGCCTTCAACGATTTTGCGCCCTTCCGGGTCGCGCGGCAGGAACAGCGCGCCAATGGCGTATTCGCCCGGCGCCGGCAGCTCGAAGCCAAGCTCGCGCGCCTTCTCGACGAAGAACTCATGCGGGATCTGCACCAGCATGCCGCAGCCGTCGCCGGCCTTGGGATCGGCCCCGACCGCGCCGCGATGATCGAGATTGAGCAGGATCTGAAGACCCATTTCGATGATCTCGTGCGACTTGCGATTGTGCATATTGGCGACGAAACCGACGCCGCAGGCGTCATGTTCGCGCGTCGGGCTATAGAGCCCCTGCGGCGCGGGAAGCCCGGGATCGCGGGTGGTGTCGGCAAGTGATGACTGGCGGGAAACGGCCGGGTCGATCGAAGCGGTCACTATCTCTTCCTCTCCTGAGAACAACGCGGCCCGCGGCGGCCCGCCTCAGTCTCTTGTTCGCAGCCGGCATTGGGGACCGGCCTCGGCATCCTGGCTTCGCCCGCCGGCCCCGGAAGCCGGCTTGGGCTGCGAAGCCGGCTGGGGCTGCAACGCGTCCTGGCGGACGAGCGTGATCGCAGCAGGCGAGCAATCGGGCTCAGCCTGCTCTCGAACTTCGCCATCCGCTCAGATCGCGATGGAATGGAGCGCGCCCGAAGCGCGCCTGCGGCGTCGCCTTGGCGAACGCTTTCGAGTCGGGCAAAAAATATGGCATCTGATCGCCGTTCACAAGTGCCATCCGCGGCGACTGGGCGCATCGCTTTTGAAATCCGCCCAAAACCTCAGCAATTAACGCGATTCATAGCAAGTACGGCGCCATGGTACGAGCGTTCTTCAGCTTCGCCGCTGGAGCGCGCCGCCCCCTTCGTGCTATCTGTAAGGGGGGCCTGCGCAACGACGGCGGGGCGCGCAGGATGCGGTTCGAGAGGCCATGGATTTCACCAGCGACAATGCGGCGGGGGTCAGCCAGCCCATTCTTGAGGCTATCGTGGCGGCCAACGCAGGGCCGGCGCCTGCTTATGGCGCGGATTGCTTCAGCGCCGCCGCCGCGGATCTGCTGCGCGAGGTTTTCGAGACGGATCTGACCGTTTTTCTCGTCGCCACCGGGACGGCCGCCAACGCTCTGGCCCTCGCCGCCCTGTGCCCGCCGTGGGGCGCCGTATTCTGCCACCAGAGCGCGCATGTGATGACCGATGAATGCGGGGCGCCCGAAATGTTCACGGCCGGCGCCAAGCTGATCGGCGTTGGCGGCGGCGCCGGCAAGATCTCGGCGGAGGCTCTCGCGGCGAGCCTCGCCGCCTTTCCGCGCGGCCTCGTCAAACAGGCGCAGCCCGCCGCCCTCTCGCTGTCGCAGGCGACCGAGTGCGGCACGCTCTATGGCTGCGCCGAGATCGCCGAGCTGTCCGCGCTCGCGCATGGGGCGGGCCTCGGCGTGCATATGGATGGCGCGCGCTTCGCCAATGCGCTCGTCGCGCTTGGCTGTTCGGCGGCGGAGATGAGCTGGAAGGCCGGCGTCGACGTGCTTTCCTTCGGCGCCACGAAGAATGGCGCGCTGGCCTGCGAGGCTCTGATCGTCTTCGACGCCGGCAGGGCGGAGACGCTGCCGTTCCAGCGTAAGCGCAGCGGGCATACGCTCTCGAAGGGGCGCTTTCTCGGGGCGCAGATGGTCGCCTATCTCAACGATGATCATTGGCTCGCCAACGCCAGAGCGGCCAATGAGCAGGCGCGCCGGCTGGCGGCGGGCCTCGCCAAGGCGCCTGGCGTGCGCATGCCCTGGCCGACCGCGGCGAATGAGGTCTTCGCCTTCCTGCCGCGCAAGAAAGACGCCGCGCTGCGGGCGGCCGGCGCGCGCTATTATGACTGGACCGCGCGGGAGACCGGCGGCGCGGGCGCGGACGAAGTCTTCGTCAGGCTGGTGACGTCTTTTTCAACCACGGCGGCGGAGGTCGACGCCATGACCGCGCTCGCCTGCGGTTAGGCAGAGGGCGGGAAAGGGACGCGAAAAGAAAAGGCGCCTCGATCGAAGCGCCTTTCCGTGCTGAAAATTCAGGCGGCTCCGGCGCCGCCGCGCTGCTTTTGCTGCTATTCAGGCGGCCTTGGGGGCCGAGACGACCTGCGGACCGCCTTCCGCCTTGGCGCCGCCGATCGGGATCTGACGCGGCTTGCGCGCCTCGGGCAGTTCGCGCACCAGATCGACGTGGAGCAGGCCGTTTTCGAGGCCGGCGCTCACCACCTGCACGTGATCGGCAAGCTGGAAGCGGCGCTCGAACGCGCGCGACGCAATGCCCCGATAGAGCACTTCGGTCGGGCGGCCGTCGCCCTCGGCCTGCGCGCCGCGCGAGCCGCGCACGGTCAGCGTATTGTCCTTCGTCTCGACGAAAAGGTCTTTTTCGGCGAAGCCGGCGACGGCGATTGAAATTCGATAGGCGTCCTCGCCCGTCCTTTCGATGTCATAGGGCGGGTATCCAGGCGCGGCTTCAAGGCCGGCGGCCTGATCCAGCATGCCGAACAGGCGATCAAAGCCGATCGTCGAGCGATAAAGGGGAGAAAGATCATATTGACGCATTTCATATCCTCCGTGAATTGAAGCGACACGTTGTCGAACCCATTATGAGAGGGGGCTTCCACCGCCCATAACGTCGTCCGCGCGTCCGTAAGCGGCCCGCGCAAAAATGATGTAATGAGCGGTCTTGCGGTTGCAAGAGGGGCGGTGGCCGGGTTTTGGCGCGCGGGCGAGCGGCGCGGAAGGAAATTCGACGAATGGATCTTTGCGTCACCGACCTCAATCCGGCGCCGCCCGACGCTATCGCCTCCTTCATCCGGACGAAGGACAATGTCCGTCTTCGCGTCGCGCGTTGGCGCTGCGGCGGCGATTGCGCCGGGACGGTCGCGATCTTTCCGGGCCGGGCCGAGTTCCTCGAAAAATATTTCGAGGTCGCGGCCGATCTCCGCAAACGGAACTTCGACGTCGTCATTCTGGACTGGCGCGGGCAGGGCGGCTCCGACCGTCTCGCGCCGCATCGCGGCAAAGGCCATGTCGGCAATTTTAACGCCTATCAGCGCGATCTTGACGCCCTGCGCCTCGAAATCCTTGAGCCCTTGTGCCGGCCGCCTTTTTTCGCGCTGGGCCATTCGATGGCCGGGGCCGTCCTGCTCGAACAGGCGCGCGCCGGCCGCTCGCCGTTCGAGCGCGTGGTCCTGACCGCGCCGATGATCGATCTTTACCGGCTGCGATTCGCCAGGGTCGCGCACAGCCTGACCCCGATCCTTTCCGCGCTCGGCTTCGGCCGCGCCTTCGCGCCGGGCTATGGCGGCGCGACGCCCTATCTGACGCGTTCCTTCCAGGGCAATGTCCTGACCTCCGACCCGGAGCGCTTTGCGCGCGCGGCCTCGGTCGTCGCCGCGGCGCCGGAAATCGCCATTGGCGCGCCGACCATCGGCTGGGCCAGCGCCGCTTTCCGCCAGATGCGGCGTTTCGCCGACGCCGAATATCCGCGCCGCATCCTGACGCCCATCTTGATGTTCGCCGCCGGGGTCGACCGGGTCGTCGATTCGGCGGCGGCGGAAGCTTTCGCCAGCCGGCTCAAGATCGGCCGCTGCATCACGCTCAGTCAGGCGCGGCATGAAATCCTGATCGAAAGGGATCCCATTCGCACGCAATTCTGGGCCGCGTTCGACGCATTCATTCCCGGTTCGCTCGCCGGGACCGATCCTTTTGCGGTGAGCCTTTCACGCGCGGCGGCGCCTGATCCGGCGTGAGCCTTCACGATAAAGACGGCTTTGCCTGCTAGTGGATAAAATCCGACACTTGGTTCCGAAGTGTCAGGATAATTTTATCCACCAGATGAGGATGTTGTGGGCCGACTTATCCCGACGTTTGCGAAGGCAAATGTCGGGGTCGGACCACGAGGGGCTAAATCGCGTTGACCGGGGCAGCCTGCCTTTTGGCGTCCGGCCGGCTGGAGCATGAGCATTGCAAAATCTGCGGGACT
The DNA here is from genome assembly GCA_963767805.1 of uncultured Alphaproteobacteria bacterium. Taxonomy (GTDB): domain Bacteria; phylum Pseudomonadota; class Alphaproteobacteria; order Rhizobiales; family Beijerinckiaceae; genus Methylocapsa. The sequence continues at coordinate 56,154 of CAVYFP010000010.1, forward strand.
TCGTCGTCAAAGAGAAGCTGAAGGATGGCGTCGAGGTCACCGTGCGGGCGGTTCGCCCGGATGACGGCGCGCGCATTCACAGCGCCTTCCTGCGCCTTGGCCGGGAGACCGTCCACAATCGCTTCATGGGCTACAAGCGCGACGTCTCCGACGCCGAACTCGGGCACATTACAAACGTCGATTTTCGGCGCGACGTCGCGCTGCTCGTCACCATCGGCTCCGGCAAGGACGAGACCGTCGTCGGCGGCGCGAGCTATTTCGCGCTCGATCCCAACGCGCCCTATGAAGGCGCCGAGCTCGCCTTCACAGTCGAGGAGGATTTTCAGGGGCGGGGGATGGCGGGCAGCCTGATGCGCCATCTGATCTCGTGCGCCCGCCAAAACGGGCTGCGGCGGTTCGACGCCGATGTGCTGACCTCGAACCTGCCGATGCTCTCGGTTTTCCGCAACAGCGGCCTGCCGATGACGATCGAGCAGGACGGCGACACCGTGCATATCGAGATGTCTTTGCAGCCGGAGCCGGTTTAGGAGCCGGGATCAAGGGCGCGCGACGCCTTTGCGCGGCCGCCATTCGTCGGGCTTTGCTTAAATCGCGCGAAGCGGCGAAACTCCTGAACGAGCGGGATGCGAAAAAGTGGAATCCGGTTTTTCGCGTCAAATCCCGCTCTTTTCTCAACAATCGATCACGTTTCATGCTTTTGGATGTTTCCATCCAAAAGCATCGTGATCGAGGCGAGCGGACATATGTGGATCGCTCCACTCCAGCAAGACAGGAACATCATGAAGCGGATAACGAAGGCGGGTTCAGCGGACCTTTCCCCCGGCAGGCGCGATCTCCTTCGCACGCTGGCTGTCGGGGCTGTCGCCGCGACGGCTGCTGCCGGCGCTTCGATGGACGCCGGCGCCGAGACCACAGGGGCTAAAACTGCGGAGGGCGCCGGGATACGGGCCTTCAAGCTTTATACGGGCCCCGACAATGCTTCGCATGTGCTTGAGGGCGCGATCGACCAATCGGACCGCACCGACGTGATCGCGATCCATTTCAAGGAAACGCCGGCTCATTCCGCGCTGGATTGGCACCAGGACCCCGAGCCGCAATATGTCATTACGCTGTCGGGCACGCTTGAATTCACGACCCGTGACGGCGAGACATTCGTGCTGCGGCCCGGAGACGTCCTGCTCGCCGAGGACCATACCGGCTCCGGCCACAAATGGCGCCTGATCGACGATCAACCGTGGCGCCGCGCCTATGTCGTGCTGAAGCCGGGCGCGAGGGATTCCTTCGTGGCCAAATCGGGCGGCTGAACCGCCCGCGTCGCGCAAAGCAAATCGCGGCCCTTCTGAGCCGCGATCGAAGCATGGGCGTTGTTAGACTTGCCGCCTTACATCAAAGAACGACGACCGTCGCGCCGACCTTGACCCGCTGATAAAGGTCAATGATGTCCGCGTTGAGCAGGCGGATGCAGCCGGACGACACCGCCTGGCCGATGGTGTCCGGCTCGTTGGTGCCATGGATGCGATACATCGTGTCGCCGCGCTCGTTGTAGAGATACATGGCGCGCGCGCCGAGCGGATTGGCGATGCCGCCGGCCATGACCTTCGGCAGTTCGGGGCGGCGCTTCAGCATGTCGGCCGGCGGCGTCCAGGTCGGCCATTCGGCGCGGCGGCCGATATAGGCGCGTCCCTGCCAGCCGAAGCCCTCGCGGCCGACGCCGACGTCGTAGCGCATCGCCTGGCCGTCATCGAGCGAGAGATAGAGATAGCGGTTCTTGGTGTCGATCGTGATCGTGCCGGGCTTTTCCTCGGTCGGATCCCGCACCAGCGTCCGGGTCGGGGCGATCGTCCTGATTGAGTTCCGTCGGCAGGCTCGCCTGCTGCGCCGTCGCGCCCTGCGGTCCGCGCATCAGACCGGCGGTTGAGCCGCCGTCAAACGCCTGCGCGCCCGCGCCGGCCAGAAAAGCGGTGGCGACTGCTGCGAAAATCGCGCTTCTTCGTCATCAACATTGCGAACCCCCCGAACGACTGTTGCGACGTCATGTTTAAGCTGCAATCCAACGTCCAAGCTGTGCGGTTTGTTCCATATCAACTGCAAAGTTTTCGTAAATTCTTCAGTTTCGCGAAGGCGGGGCGCAACAACGCGAGGCGGCGGCTGTAAGAAGACAGCGGGATTTGACGCGAAATACCGGATCCCACTTTTTCGCATCCCGCCCTGGCGCGCTCTTTCGCCCGTGGTCTGGCGCTATGGTCTGGGCCAGCTGAAATCATCGGCGCGTCCCGGCTTCGGCCCGCTGGGCTGGTCCTGTTCGAGGATTGGCCGCGCGGGGTTAGCGCGCGAGGCGAGTTCGCCGCCTGGCGCGCGCACTGGGCCGGTCAAGGGCAGCACCGGGCCGGCTATGGGTTTTGGCGGCGGGGCCGGGCGCACGCTCGGGGACGGCCGGCGTCGCCTCATTGGCGGGCGCCGCATCGGCGGGCGGCAGGCTGGCTTCGGCGGGAGCGGAAATGGCGGGGCCTTCCGGGCTTTCCTTCTGTTTGGTTTCCTCGAAGGTGCGGCGGATCTCGGGCTCGACGAAATGCGCCAGTTTCAGCGCGCCCGCCTCGGTGAAATGAACCCCGTCGGAGGTCCGCAATTTCACGATCTGCCCGTTCATGTCGGGGCCGGTCGCGCTATATTCGCCGGCGTCATTGGCGAAGGCCTGCCAGACATCGATATAGGTCGCCCCCGCCTTGCCGGCATATTCGCGATAGAGATCGTTGAAGGCGGTGGCGTCGGCGGAAAGCCGTTCGTTTTTGAGGACCGGCAGGCCGACCCAGACCAGCGGGATCTTCTTGTCGCGGAACATCGCGGCGATCGCCTCGATGCGGCCGGAATAGGCCTCCTTCCACTGCGGCGAAAGCGGTTCGAAGGCGCCGCCCTTGCTGTCATGCAGCGTCTGGCGGTCGTTGCTGCCGATCATCATGACCGCGAAATCGATCCGCTTGCCGCTGGCGAGCAAATCCTGCGCCGCCTTCGTCCAGTCGTAGAAATCGTCGCGCACCAGCCCCGAATCGGCCTTGGCTTCCCGCAGAAGCCCGATTTCGGGCCGGTCGACAAAGGCGTCGGTCAAGCCCTGCGCCAGCGTCTGCGCAAGGCTGTCGCCGATGACGGCGACGAAAAATGTCGGCGCGACGGCCGGGGTCTGCGGCTTCGCCGCCGCCCCCGCCGTATCCGTCTGCCTCTCATGATATCTTGGCCGCGCCTCCTGCCGCGGCCGGGCGGGCGCGCGCGTCTGGACGCGACTCCTCGGCCGCTTCTGCTTCATGACGTGGCTCGGCTCCGGCGCCGGCTGGAACAGATGCGTGAACCAGCCGAAGGGATCGTCCTGCGCGAAGGCCGCCGGGACGCAAAGGAAAGCCGCGAGCAGGGCGATGGCCGCGAAGCCAAGCAGGCGGCGCCACGCAAATCGCACTCTTTTCGGTGCTGCTTCAATCGTCATGAAACCAATATAGACCGCTTCTTGCGCCCGCGCATCCTGTCCCTCCGGTTAGGCTGGATCGGGGCGATCGTGGTAAGAGTTTTTCGCGCCGGCGCATCCCATTGCAAAGGCCGAGGAGGAATCCATGCTTGTTCTGGTTCTGGGGATCGTCGTGCTTCTTGGCGCGCATATGCTGACGACGTTTCGCGAGACGCGGACCCGGCTGATCGAGCGCTTCGGCGCGGGTCCTTACCGGATCGCCTATTCGGTCGTCTCCATCGTGGGCTTTCTCCTCATCGTCCGGGGCTTCTCGCTCTATCGGGCGGGCGGCCTCATCCAGATCTGGGATCCGCCGGTCTGGGCGCGCCACATCACCATCACGCTGATGTGGTTCGCCTTCATCGCGCTCGCCGCCATGAATCCCGCGCCGAGCCGGATCCGCGGCTGGCTGCGCCACCCCATGCTCGTCGCGATCAAGATCTGGGCGCTGGCCCATCTTCTCGCCAATGGCGACGCTGGCGGCATGGTCCTGTTCGGGTCGTTTCTCGCCTTCGCGGTCTATGACCGCATCGCGGTGAAGAAGCGCGGCGATTATGGCGCGGCCCCGGTTAAGTCGTTCACCCGCGCCGACGCGATCACGCTTGGCGTCGGCACGCTCGCCTATATCGCCATGATCTTCCTGCATCCCGTCCTGATCGGCGTGCGGGTGATGGGCGGATAGTTTCCAGCGCGGCACAAAACTCGCACCTCTTTTTTCGTTCTCGTTCTTCGTTTCCTGACGTTTCCCTTGCCCGGAGGAGACGGCGCCATAGTCGACACGCTGAAAGCCCGCGTCCGCGAAGGTTCGCCCTATCCGCTTGGCGCTTCATGGGACGGCAAGGGGGTCAATTTCGCCCTGTTTTCCGCCAATGCGATGAAAGTCGAGGTCTGCGTCTTCGACAGCGACGGCAAGGCCGAATTCGATCGCGTGACGCTGCCGGAATACACCGATCAGATCTTTCATGGCTGGCTGCCCGATCTCGGGCCGGGCCAGGTCTATGGCTATCGCGTGCACGGGCCCTATGCGCCCGACGCCGGGCATCGCTTCAATCCGATGAAGCTGCTGCTCGACCCTTATGCGCGCGCGCATACTGGCGACCTGCAATGGGATCCGGCCGTGTTCGGCTACACCATCGGCCATCCGGACGGGGACCTTTCATTCGACGCGCGCGACAGCGCGCCCTTCGTGCCGAAATCCGTCGTCGTCGATCCCAATTTCGACTGGCATGGCCAGCCCCAGCGCAAGCCCGTCGCCTGGGACAGGACGGTCTTCTACGAGGCCCACGTGCGCGGCTATACGAAGCTCAATCCGAATGTCGAAGAGCATCTGCGCGGAACCTACGCGGGCCTTGGCGGCAAGTCGGTGCTCGATCATCTGAAGTCGATCGGCGTCACCTCGGTCGAGCTGCTGCCGGTCCATAGCTTCATCAATGACGATTATCTCCTGCGGAAGCATCTCACCAATTATTGGGGCTACAACACCATCGGCTTTTTCGCTCCCGATCCGCGCTACGCCGCCGACCGCGCCAATTGCCTGCGCGAATTCAAGGAGATGGTGTCGCGCTTCCATGAAGCCGATCTCGAAGTGATCCTCGACGTCGTCTACAACCACACGGCCGAGGGCAATGAGAAGGGTCCGACGCTGTCGTTCAAGGGCATCGACAACGCATCCTATTATCGCCTTCTGCCCGACAAGCCGCGCTACTACGTCAACGACACCGGCACTGGAAATACGGTCAACCTGTCGCATCCGCGCGTCATTCAGATGGTCACGGACAGCCTGCGCTATTGGGTAGGCGAGACCCATGTCGATGGCTTCCGCTTCGATCTCGGCACTATTCTCGCCCGTGAGCCGAATGGCTTCGACAATCAGTCAGGCTTTCTCAAAGCCTGCTGCCAGGATCCGCTGCTCGCCACCGTGAAGCTCATCGCCGAGCCATGGGATTGCGGCCCGGGCGGCTATCAGGTCGGCGCCTTCCCGCCGGGCTGGGCCGAATGGAACGACAAATTCCGCGACGCCGTGCGCGATTTCTGGCGCGGCGCCAGCCATGCCGCCGAACTCGCGCCGCGCCTGCTCGCCTCGCCGCGGGAATTCGATCATCAGGGCCGCAAGCCTTCGGCCTCGGTCAATTTCGTCGCCGCCCATGACGGCTTCACGCTGGCCGACGTCGTCGCCTATGACGAAAAACACAATGAGGCGAATGGCGAAGACAACAAGGACGGATCCACCGACAATCGCTCGATGAATTACGGCGCGGAGGGACCGACCGACGACCCGGAGATCAACCGCATCCGTGCGCGGCAGGTCCGCAACATGCTCGCGACGCTGCTGCTCAGCCAGGGTTCGCCGATGATCGTCGCGGGCGATGAGTTCGGCCGCACGCAGAAGGGCAATAACAACGCCTATTGTCAGGACAATGAGATTTCATGGGTGCATTGGGACATCGGCGTGGAGGGCCAGTCGCTGATCCGCTTCGTTGGCGGGATCGCCGGGCTGCGCCGGCGTTTTCCGATTCTGCGGCGCGGCCGCTTCCTGACCGACGCCTATAACAAGGATCTCGACATCAAGGAGCTGACCTGGGTCAACGCCGGCGGCGGCGAGATGGAGCCGGGCGACTGGGAGGGCGCGCAATGTTTCGGCCTGATGCTCGACGGGCGCGCGCAGCCGACCGGCATCCGCAAGCGCGGCGAGGACGCAACCATATTGATGATCTTCAACGCCTGGCGCGATGTGGTCGAATTCACCCTGCCGAGCCAGGCGGCCGCCCATCAGCACTGGACCTTGATGATCGACACCAACATGCCCGAAGATTCGGAGCCGCGGGAGACGGAGATCTTCAGTTTCGGTCAGAAATACGCCGTGACGGGCCGCAGCTTCCTGCTGTTCGCGCTGGTCCCCGACGCCGAATGAGCCGGCCCGCGTCACGCCGTTCTAACAAACTGGAATCGGCGACGTCATATGCGTTTAGGTTGGTTCGACCCAGACGCATCATAATCTAACAATGCGCCTTTCGATTCGCGCGCCAACGCCAGCCAGGCGCGTGCGGCGGGCGAGAGAAAGCTGTCACGCCGCCACGCCAGCGCCATGCGCCATTCGGTTTCGGGTTCGGCGAGCAGAACGCGATGGACCGGCGACGTCGCGCGCTGTTCTGCGATAAGCCGCGGCAGAAAGGCGACGCCAAGGCCCGCCGCCACAAGTTCGATGATGAAATCGATCTGCGCGCTGCGCGCGGCGATCTTTGGCGTGAAGCCATGCCGGCCGCAGGCGTCCAAAATCACCCGGTTGAGCGCGAAGCCCGTTTCGAACAGGATGAAGGGCGAGGTTTTGAGACTTTGCAGATCGACGGCGTCGCGGCCGGCGCAGGGGTGGCCGGCGGGCAGCAGCGCCATCAGCGGCTCGCTTCGGACGTCCTGCCAGTCGAGATCCTCCGAGATCGGCAGGAGCGCGGCGGCGAGCTCCACCTCGCCGGTCGTCAGAAGCTCCTCCAGCCGCTTGCTGCCCTGTTCGATCAGGCGGATGTCGATGCCGGGATAGCGGCCGCGATAAATGGCGAAGAGCGGCGCGAACAAAAGGCTGCTCCCGATCGGCGGCAGGCCAAGGCGCAAGACGCCGCGCTTCAGGCCGCGCAATTCGTCCAGTTCGGCCAAGAGATTATCGCCGAGGGCAAGCATGGCGAGGGCGCGGCGATAGACGATCTCGCCGGCGGCCGTCATCTCGCTGCGATGCCCGATGCGGTCGAGCAGCGCGACGCCGAGTTCGCCCTCGATCTGCTTCACGGACTTGCTGATCGTTGGCTGAGTGGCGTTGAGCGTTTTCGCCGCCGCCGAAAAGCCGCCCTGGCGGACCACCTCGACGAAAGCGCGCAGCGTTCGGAGCTCCATGGGCATTCCATATCAGAATAGTGTGTATTCAATCAATTCATTTTTGTTATTGTGCGGTGCAGTGTAATCTTCGCCCAGCTCGGAGATTGCATGATGTTTTCCCATAGGGCCGTTATTCGCACCCGATACGCCTTTCACCAAAGCCGCCTTTTGCAGCTTGGCGTTCTGATCGGCTTCTGGTGTTTCGGGCAGGCGATCGCGCGGTTTTTCCGCTTGCCTGCGCCAGGCGGGGTCATGGGCCTCGCCGCGGTGCTGGCCCTGCTGCTGGCGCGGCGCATCAGCGTTTCGAGCATCCGACGCGGGGCCAAAATGCTGCTTGCCGAAATGCTGCTGTTTTTCGTCCCGTCCGTGATGGCTTTGCTTGATCATTCCGAATTCCTCGGCGTGCTCGGACTGAAGCTGCTCGTCGTGATTTTGACCGGAACCTTATCCGTGATGGCGGCCACCGCACTGACGGTCGACCTTTGCGCGCGCTGGACGATGCGTCATGCCGCTGACTAACCCACTTGCGCTGGCGGTCTTCTGGTCGGCAGCAACGATCGGCTGCTATTTCGTCGCGCGTCAGATCTATCGGCGTTGGCCGCGCTGGTATTTGTCGCCGCTTGCGGTCACGCCCGCATTGCTATTGGCGCTCGCGACGATTTTGCACGCGCGCTATGGCGAATACATGCGCGGCACGCACTGGATCGTGCTGATGCTGGGGCCAGCGACAGTCGCCTTCGCGGTTCCGATCTACGAACAGCGCAAGGTCATTCGCCGCCATTGGCCGGTGCTTCTTCTTGGGGTCGTCGTCGGCAGCGCCACGGCGATGGCATCCGCTTGGGCGATGGCCTCCGCGCTCGGCCTGTCCGGCGCTTTGCGGCTGAGCCTCTTGCCCCGCTCCATGAGCACGCCCTTCGCCATGTCCGTGTCGGGCGACATTGGCGGCTCGCCGGATCTGACGGCGGTGTTCGTCATGATGACAGGAATATGCGGCGCGGCCCTCGGCGAATTGATGCTGAACTGGCTGCCGCTGCGGTCAACGCTCGCGCGCGGCGCGCTTCTTGGCATGGGCGCCCATGGCGCCGGGACGGCCAAGGCGCGCGAGTTTGGCGAGGAGGAAGGCTCGATCGCGGGGCTCGTGATGGTTTTCGCCGGGCTCCTCAACGTCCTCGCCGCGCCCATTCTGGCTTATGGCCTCAAGGGTGGATTTTAATGCCGCCTTACGTTTGATTCCGCCTTAAGGGAGACTGTTCGCCAGGGCTTCGAGGTAAGCGGCGATCTGCGAGATCGGATCGACGCCGACGAGGCCGCCATCCTTGAGCGTTCGGTGTGCGGCCGAAACAAACGCTTGTCGGCTATCCCCGGGCGGATAAAGCGCGCCCGGATAGGTTGGTCCCAGTCTTTTCAGCAAATCCTGCTCAAGCATCTGGCTCGGCGTTAGAAACTGGTTTGCGAAGGAGTTCTGCTCCTCCAGGAACAGCATCTTGTAATCGTCGCTGTTCCGCACGGCGTTGTCGCGTTGTTCCTGAGAAAGTCCGGAATTGATGAAGTGACGATCTATTTCGTCAAATCGGGATTTATATTGCTGCCCCGCCTGGCGCAGCCGCGCGGTGTAAGTGCTTACATATTCCTTTAGCTCGGGGTTCTTCAATTGCAGGGGCGGCAGCGCCGAGCCGGAATGCTGATGGAGGACGAGGCCTTCGAAGCCAAGCGCCAGACCCGTGATGAGAATGATTGGAAGACCGAGCCTCAACTCGCTCGCCAGTATCGACACGATCGCGACCAGCCAGCCAAAGGTCAGCAATATGAAGATGAAGGCCGGATCGGAGCCCGCGGTCCAGGCCATGAAGGCGCAGAGGCCGGCAATTCCGAACCCGGCCGCGAGGGTGACCAGGGCGCCCTGCGAAAATGAGGACCGGAAACGACTCCAGTAGCTCATTGATGACCCGGGCGCTTCAGGATCCTGGGATGGTCTCTGTTTTTCGAGCATGAGGAAGAGATGACTCCGAACCCGGCGGCGCGCAATCGAGCGCTTCCCGATCGCTCAGCTCGACGGCTTGCCGAGCAGCCCGGAGAAATCATGGCCGCCGCCCGGCGCCGGCGGCAGACGCTTCACGGAAACGACTGCGTCGAGCGGCAGCGGCGCGTAGAGATGGGGAAACAGCGCTCCGCCGCGCGAGGCCTCATAGCGCAGGCCCTCGCCGAGGCGCTTGGGATCGACCGCGATCAGCACGAGATCGGTGCGCCCGGCGAAATGTTTGGCCGCCGTCTCCTCGGCCTGCGCGGCGGTCGAGAAATGAATGAAGCCATCCTCGATATCAACCGGCGCGCCGTCGAACCGGCCGCGGTCCTCGGCCTGACGCCAGAGCGCCGCGGGAGCGATCTTGTAGATGAGAGGCATGGTCAGACTTTCCCCGTGCGCGCCGCACGGCGCAGTTTATCTCTGCGCCAGAAATTCGGCGTGTCCGCCGATGAGTTCGCCATTCAGCGCCTCCGCGATGAGCTGGCGCGTTTCATCGATGCCGTAGAGGGCGACGAAAGAGCCAAAACGCGGCCCGCGCCCCTCGCCGAGCAGCACGGCGTAGAGCATGTTGAACCAGTCGTTGGAGACGCCCGGCCGCTCCGGCGTCGCGCCTTTCGCCTTGAGATCCTGATAGCGCGGGATTTCTCGCGCGATGTCGTAAAGCGCCGTCTGGATCGCCTCGGCGCTGGCGTGTTTCGGCAGCGCCGCCAGCATGTCCGGCAAGCTTCGAGAGGGCCTCCCGCTCGACGTCGTCCGGCTCGCGATAGCTTTTCGCCGGCCGCACGAAATCGCGGAAATACCGCACGGCGTAGCGAATGAGCCCGTCGAGGCGCGGGTGGTTTTCCGGCGAGGCGTCCGGCGCGTAGCGGCGCAGGAAGCCCCAGAGCACGGCGGGATCCTCGCTGTTCGCCACGGCCGCGAGATTGAGCAGCATGGCGAAGGTGACGGTCGCGCCGAGGTCTTCGCCGCCGATCTTCTCGGGCGCCGGCGGCTCGCCCGCGTGAATGTGCCAGACGGGATTGCCGAGGCGCTCCTTGACCGGCTGGCGCGGATAGGCGTCGAGAAAGCTCAGGTAATCGTCGACGGCGCGCGGAATGACGTCGAAATAGAGCCGCTTCGCCGCCGTCGGCTTTTGAAACATGAACAGCGACAGGCTTTCCGGGCTGGCATAGGCGAGCCAATCCTCGATGGTGAGGCCATTGCCCTTCGACTTCGAGATTTTCTGGCCCTTGTCGTCGAGGAAAAGCTCGTAATTGAACCCCTCGGGCGGGCGCCCGCCGAGCGCGCGGCAGATCTTGCTGGAGAGCTTGACCGATTCGATCAGATCCTTGCCGGCCATCTCGTAATCGATGCCGAGCGCGAACCAGCGCATCGCCCAATCGGCCTTCCACTGGCACTTCACGCGCCCGCCGGTGACGAGCGTCTCGACCTTTTCGTTGGTGTCCGGGTCGAGGTAGACGATCGTCCCGCGCGCGACGTCGCGCTCGATCATCGGCACCTGCAGCACTTTGCCGCTTGTCGGGCTGATCGGCAGGAAGGGCGAATAGGTGGCGCGCCGGTCGGGGCCGAGCGTCGGCAGGATAATGTCCATGACCTCGTCATAGACCGCGAGCATGCGCAGCAGCGTCTCGTCGAAGCGGCCCGAGGCGTAGTAATCGGTCGAACTGCCGAACTCGTAATCGAAGCCGAAACGGTCGAGAAAGGCGCGCAGCCGCGCATTATTGGCCGCCCCGAAGGAGCCATGCGGGCTGCCGAACGGGTCCGGCACGCGGGTCAGCGGCTCCCCGAGGTGCGAAGCCAGCATCTCCCTGTTCGGCACATTGTCCGGCACCTTGCGCAGCGCGTCCATGTCGTCCGAGAAGGCGAGCAGGCGCGTCTTGATCCTGTCTTCCGTCAGCACGCGGAAGGCGTGGCGGACCATGGTGGTGCGGGCGACCTCGCCGAAAGTGCCGATATGGGGCAGGCCGGAGGGGCCATAGCCGGTCTCGAAAATGACTTCGCTCGCGCCGGTCGCGGCGAGCCGCGCGATGATCTTGCGGGCTTCCTCGAACGGCCAGGCGCCCGCCAGCTGCGCGGCCTCCTGCATTTCGGCTGTGAGCGGCGCGGGCGCGCGCGGCGGCGTGGCGAAGGAATCGGCGCCGGACGGCATAGCGGATCCTGACAAAGCGTGACGCGCAGCCGAGCAAAGACGCCTGGCGCGCTGGAACGCCTTGCTGCCAGATCGCGCGCCATCGCGCAAGCGCGCCGGAAAATTGCGGGAAATTACAGGTCCGCGTTCAGGCGGCGCCTGAGCCGGTCGTCGCGAGGCCAAGGCGCGCGGCGGCGCGCCGCGCCGTCGCCTCGCGCTGCGCCGTGATGGACCGGACGGAGCTTCGCGCCGCCTCCAGGATGGCGGCGGGGGCCGTCGCGGGCGTGCCGCTGTTGAAGGGCGGCTCCGGCGCATATTGCATATAGAGCTGGATCGCCTGCGCGGCCTCGTCGCCGCGCAATTCGGCGGCGACCCGCAGGGCGCCGTCGATGCCCGATGTGACGCCGGCGGCGAACACCATGGAGCCGTCAATGACGACGCGTTCGTCGACGGGGGTCGCGCCAAAATAGGGCAGGAGGTGAAAGGCCGACCAGTGCGTCGTCGCGCGCCGCCCGACGAGCAATCCGGCCGCGCCGCAGATCAGGGCGCCGGTGCAGACCGAGAAAACGCAGCGCGCACCGGCCGCCTGCCGCGCTATCCAGTCCAGAATCCCGGCGTCCTCCATCAGGGCTTCCTGCCCGTAGCCGCCGGGAATGTGCAGCACGTCGAGCTGCGGCGCGTCGGAAAGGCGTGCGTCCGGTGTCAGCTTCAGCCCGCGCATGTCGCGAACGGGCGCGTCGCTTTTGCCGAAAATGCGGTAAGTCGCGTTGGGGATGCGCGTCAGCACCTCGAACGGCCCGGTGAGGTCGATCTGGTCCAGTCCTTCAAACAGGAGGGATCCGATCTCAAGATGGGCGTCGGGCGGCATCATGCTGACGAACCCTTCGGCCAGGGCTGCTTTGCAGCCGGCCCTTCGGGCTATGCGCTCAAAGGGCCGGAGCGGGATGCCGGCGGAAAAGTGGACTCACTTTTCCGCAGATCCCTCTAATGGGGGATCTTCGCCCAGACGCGCTTTTTGACGAGATAGAGCAGCACGGCGAACACGATGAGATAGAGGAAAACGGCGAAGCCGATGCTCTTTCGGGCTTCGAGCTTGGGCTCCGCGGCCCACATCAGGAAAGCCGAAACGTCCTTCGAATATTGCTGCAGGGTTTTCGGCGCGCCATCGGTATATTCGACGGCGCCGTCGCTGAGCGGCGGCGGCATGGCGATGTGGTGGCCGGGAAACCATTCATTATAGTTCGGATCGTCCGCCTTGGTGTAGCCGTTCAGCAACGCGTCGATGTAATCGACGCCTTCTTCCTGATATTGCGTGACGGCGTCGACCAGAAACAGCGGGAAGCCGCGTTCGAAATCGCGCGCCTTGGCGAGCAGCGACATATCGGGCGGGGCGGCGCCGAGCGCGGCGGCGGCGGCCTCCGGGTTCGGGAAGGGCGAAGGGAAATAATCGGACGGCCGGCCGGGCCGCTCGAACATTTCGCCAGTCTGGTTCGGTCCATCCTTGACCTTGAACGTCGCCGCGAGCGCCTTGACCTGCTCTTCCGAAAATCCGGGACCGCCGGGGGCGGCCAGATCGCGGAAGGCGACCAGTCGCATCGAGTGACAGTTGGAGCAGACCTCGCGATAGACCTGATAGCCGCGCTGGAGCTGGGCCCGATCATATTTGCCGAAGGGTCCGGAGAAGCTCCAGGATTGCAGCGGCGGGTTCGGTTGCTCCGCCGGCGCCGCGGCCGCTTTTTCTTCGGCGGCGAAAGCGCGGGTTGCGCCGAATGTCAGAGTCAGGGCCAGAGCGCCGACGAGCGCGGTGACGGCGCCTGCGGCGATTTTCCTGCGAAGCCTCATGAATTCGTTCCTTTTGGGCATCAGCGGTCGGGTTGTCATTTCTGCGAGCGCTCCAGTCGCGGAATCGGAGCATTCTGCGCGACTGTTGCTTTCACTCATTTGCGCCCTTCGCCCGTCTGCGCCGGGCGAACGGGTGCGCGGCGGGTCGTCACCCAGCGAGAGCGGGGCTTGAGCTTTTCGTCTTTTCGAGAACGGCGTCGGCGATCGACGCCGGCAATGGCTTGGTTTTCTCGAAACGGCTCAGAAGCGGCAGGATCACCAGGAAGTGGATGAAATAATAGGCGGTGAGGATGCGCCCGGCCATGACATAGACGCCTTCCGGGGGCTTGGAGCCGATATAGCCGAGCAGCACGGCGTCGAGGACGAAAACCCAGAAGAAGATGCGGAACAGCGGGCGATAGGAACCCGATTTGACCTTTGACGTGTCGAGCCAGGGCAGGGCCGCGAGGATCAGAACGGCGCCGAACATGGCCACGAAGCCGCCGAGCTTCGAGGGAATCGAGCGCAGGATCGCGTAGAAGGGCAGATAATACCATTCCGGCACGATATGCGGCGGCGTCTTCAGCGGATTGGCCTCAATGTAATTGTCGGCATGGCCAAGATAGTTCGGAATGTAGAAGGCGAACCAGGCGTAGAAGACGAGGAAGCAGGCGATCGCAAATCCATCCTTGGCGGTGAAATAGGGATGGAATGACAGCGTGTCCTTGTCGGTCTTCTTTTCGATGCCGGCGGGATTGTTGGAGCCCGGGACATGCAGCGCCCAGATATGCAGCACGACCACGCCGGCGATCATGAAGGGGAGCAGATAGTGCAATGAGAAGAAGCGGTTGAGCGTCGCATTGTCGACAGAATAACCGCCCCAGAGCCAGGTCGTGATGGCGTCGCCGACGACGGGAATGGCGGAGAACAGGCTGGTGATGACGGTCGCGCCCCAGAAGCTCATCTGACCCCAGGGCAGGACATAGCCCATGAAAGCGGTCGCCATCGAAAGCAGATAGATGATGAAGCCAAGCAGCCACAGGACTTCGCGCGGCGCCTTGTAGGAGCCATAGTACATGCCGCGGAAAATATGGATGTAAATGGCGAAGAAATACATCGAGGCGCCGTTGGCGTGCCAATAGCGCAGAAGCCAGCCGTAATTGACGTCGCGCATGATGTGTTCGACAGAGTCGAACGCCAGCGCCGAGTCCGGCGTGTAATGCATCGCCAGAACAACGCCGGTGATGATCTGCGACACCAGCATGAAGGACAGAATGCCTCCGAAGGTCCACCAGTAGTTCAGATTGCGCGGGTTGGGAAACACAATGAAAGAGGAGTGCATCAGCCCAAGAATCGGCAATCGGCTCTCCAGCCACTTGGCGGCCGGGTGTTTTGGAACGTAGGTCGAATGTCCGCTCATGCTCTCATCTCTGCCATAATTGCGTTTCGCCGGGATTCGCGCCGGAAGACTAGCCTATGGTCAATTTCGTGTCGCTTGCGAATTTGTAGGGCGGCACCGCCAGATTGGCGGGAGCCGGCCCCTGCCGGATGCGGCCGGACTGATCGTAGACGGAGCCGTGGCATGGGCAGAAGAAGCCGCCGTCCTTGAAGGGGCCGTCGTTTTTGAGCGGCACGCAGCCAAGATGGGTGCAGATGCCGATGACGACGAGCCATTCCGGTTTTTCCACGCGCGACTGATCGGTGGCGGGATCCTTGAGTTCGCTCAGGGGGACGGCGCGGACGGCTTCGATTTCCGGAGGAGTCCGATGCGAAACGAAAATCGGCTTGCCGCGCCATTTGACGGTCAGGATCTGACCCGGCGCGATGCCGCTGATGTCGACTTCGGTCGAGGAGGCCGCCAGCGTCGACGCGTCGGGGCTCATCTGAGAGATCAGCGGCCAGATCGCCGCAGCCGCGCCGACAACGCCGACGGCGCCGGTCGCCAGATAGAGAAAATCCCTGCGGGTCGGGGTCGGATTGTCCAACGTCGTAATGGCTGTCATCGCATCCTCGGACTGGAGCTTCGTGATTGTGGGGACGCCCTTTAGCTACGCAGTAATCGGGGCTTGCGAAAAAATCAACCACCGCGGCGAAGGTGTGGCGCTTGGCCGCCGTTTTTCTCGGGAATAATCAGACAGACCGATAGAAGGGCGTTGCAAAGTCGGTTTGCCCCCCCAGCCCGGCGCGCGCGCCGCCGGCCATTTCCGATCGCGCCAGCGGCGCCCGCAACGGGAGACCAATCTTGCCATGAAGAGCGTCATGAATCCCGCCATGAATGGCGCCCCGCTGCGCCGCTCGCCCCGCTGATCTGACGATCGCGCTTTATCAGCCCGACATTCCGCAGAACGCCGGGACGATTCTGCGCATGTGCGCCTGTCTCGGATTCGGCGCCGCAATTATCGAGCCGGCGGGCTTTCCCGTCAGCGACCGCCATTTTCGCCGCGCCGGCATGGATTATCTCGATCATGTGTCGATCGCGCGTTACGCCTCCTTCAGCGCTTTCGAGGCGGCGCGGCGCGCATCGGGCGCGCGCCTCGTCCTGATGTCGACCAGGGCGAGCGTCGCCTACACGTCGTTTTGCTTCGAGCCGGGCGACATCCTGCTGCTTGGCCGCGAATCGGCCGGCGCGCCGCCGGAGGTCCATGCGAGCGCGGACGCGCGCCTCGCGATCCCCCTGCGCGCGGGGATGCGTTCGCTGAATATCGCGGTCGCCGCGGCGATGGTCGCCGGCGAGGCGATGCGCCAGATCGGCCTTGCGCGACAGGGCGCCGCAGGCGGCGTTTGACCAGCGTCAATTTGCGTCGCCGCCGAACGCCGCATGTTGGCATTCAGCGCGCTGCGACAGCCTGGCGCAATCCACGAGGGAGATGATGGGCTTCGAAGCGCGCGCAGAACGGATTTGGCGCCGCAGCTTTCTCTCGAACCGGTTCGACGCCATGAGCGCTATGGGTCTATTGCAGGAGCGGCTGGATTTCATTGATTTCGATGCGGACGCGCGGGTTTTGTTGCGCTCGCTGAAACCCCTGATCGAAAAGGCGCTCCCGCCAGCGCTCGGGGTGTTTTATGAAAAGGTGCGGAAACGCCGCAACTCAGCGCCTTTTTCCGCGACGAGGCGCATATGCGCGCCGCCGAGAGCCGGCAGCAGCAGCACTGGGCGATCATCAGCGCGGCCGAATATGGCGAGACCTATGTTCAGGCCGTAAAGGCGATCGGCCAGGTGCATGCGCGCCTCGGGCTCGAGCCGCGCTGGTACATCGGCGCCTATGCGCTGGTGACGGAGGGCCTTGTCCGCGCGCTGGTGACGGACCATTGGCCGGGCCTGCTGCGGCGCTCGAAAAATGACGCCGAAAACGCGGCCAAAGCCATCGCCGTCGTCATCAAGGCGGTCATGCTCGATATGGATTACGGCATATCGAGCTATCTCGAAGCCCTCGACGAAGAGCGGCGGCGGGCGGAACTGGCGCGCCTTGAGGCGGAGCAAAAGGCCGCCCTCGCCGTGAAGGCGACCGCGGCGGCGCTGAAGCTCCTCGCGGCCGGCGACCTTCGCGCCCGCATCAATGACGATCTCGCGCCCGAGTTCAGCCGGCTCAAGGCCGACTTCAACGAAGCCGTGGCCAGATTGCAGGGCGCGGTGTCCACTGTGGCCCATGCCGTCGCCGGGATCAGATTGGGGGCGGAGGAGATCGCCGAGGCTTCGGAGGATCTTTCGCGGCGCACCGAGAGACAGGCGGCGAGCCTCGAAGAGACGGCGGCGGCGGTCGAGCAATTGACGGCCAGCGTGAAGCAGACGGCGGGCGGCGCCGGCGAGGCCGCCAAAGTCGTCGCCGCGATGAAGTCCGACGCCGCTGAATCCGGCGAGGTCGTCACGCGGGCCGTGTCGGCGATGGGCGGGATCGAGGAACTCCTCGCAGCAGATTTCCCAGATCATCGGCGTCATCGACGAGATTGCGTTCCAGACCAATCTTCTGGCGCTCAACGCCGGCGTCGAGGCCGCGCGCGCCGGCGACGCCGGGCGCGGCTTCGCCGTCGTCGCGCAGGAGGTCCGCGCGCTGGCCCAGCGCTCGGCGCAGGCGGCGCGGGAGATCAAGGGCCTCATCGCATCGAGCGCGGCCGATGTCGGCGTCGGCGTCGATCTCGTCCGGCAAACCGGGGTCGCCCTGCGCAGAAACATCGATCAGGTCGTCGGCGTCGATCAACTCGTCGGCGACATTGCGGTATCGGCGCGAGAGCAGGCGACGAGCCTCAACGAGGTGAATATCGCCGTCAATCAGATGGACCAGATGACGCAGCAGAACGCGGCCATGGTCGAACAGGCGACCGCCGCCATCGCGTCCCTGAAAGACGAGACGGACGAGCTGGCCCATCTCATCGCGAAATTCGAGATCGGCGATGCGCCGTTGCAGGCCGCGCCCGCGCAGGAGCGGACGCTGGCCGGCCAGCGCGCGCGGCTCGTCGCCTTTGCGGGAGGCGCAAGATAGGGCCGGGGCCAGCCCTGATTTCGCCGTCCTGATTTATTCAGCCTCCTCCCGACTTGGGCGTTTTCCGGTTTCATGCAAATCGGAAAACGCCCTTTCTTTTGCTTTTTGCGCTTTCCTGTGTTCCACGCAGTCCGCGCAAGGCGCAATGGCGCTTGGCGACGGATTTTGCGAAGGCGTTGCAAAGGTGATTGCAGGGATGATTGCAAAGGTGATTGCAGGGATGATTGAATGAGCAAATCCGGGATCGTGGAGGGGCGCAAGGCGCTGGCGCGCGGCTGGTTCAAATCGCTGCAGCAAAAAATCATCGCCGCCTTCGAGAGCCTCGAAATGGACGCGCGGGGGCCGTTCGCCAACCCCGGCATGGCGCCGGGCCGTTTCGAGACGAAGCCCTGGCGCAAGGAGAACGATGGCGGCGGCGGCCTGATGGCGATCCTCAAGGGTCGCGTCTTCGAGAAGATGGCCGTCCACACGTCGACAGTCTTCGGCGCCTTTCCGGCCGAGTTCGCGCGGCAAATTCCGGGCGCCGACGCCGACCCGCGCTACTGGGCCTCGGGCGTCTCCCTCATCGCGCATCCGTGGAACCCCAATGTTCCCTGCGTCCACATGAACACGCGCTTCGTCGAAACCACCAGGGCGTGGTTTGGCGGCGGCGCCGATCTCACCCCCGTGCTCGACCGGCGGCGCGTCCAGAGCGATCCCGGATGCGCGGGACTTTCATGCCGCCATGGCGCGCGCCTGCGCCGGCGCGGAGCCCATCGCCGACTATCCCAAATTCAAAAACTGGTGCGACGAATATTTCTATCTGAAGCATCGCGACGAGCCGCGCGGAATCGGCGGGATCTTCTATGATTATCTGGAGTGTCCGCCGGACGACGACGCGCGCTTTTCGGCGACCTTCGCCTTCACGCAGACGGTGGGCTTGGCTTTTCTCTCGATCTATCCCGAGCTTGTGCGGCGTAATTTTCAGCTTGCCTGGACGGAGCGGGATCGCGCGGAGCAGCTCGTCCGGCGCGGCCGTTATGTCGAGTTCAACCTGCTCTATGATCGCGGCACGATTTTCGGCCTGAAGACCGGCGGCAATGTCGAGGCGATCCTGTCGTCGCTGCCGCCGGCGGTCGAGTGGCCGTAGAGCGGGATGCGAAAAAGTGGAATCCGGTTTTTCGCGTCAAATCCCGCTCTCTTCTCAACATTCGATCACGTTTAATGCTTTTGGATGTTTCCATCCAGAAGCATCGTGATCTAGGGACAGGCTTGAACCGTCACGACTTCGACATGCGAGGAATTTAACGCAAGGGATGCGGCCCGAATCGGCGGGAAACAGATCCGCCGGGCGGGCGCGCGGCAGTCAAGCCAACGCCGGAGGCGAACCCATGACCGATATCAGCAGCGGCCCCACCACTTTCGAACCAGGCGACATCGTTCAACTGAAGTCCTTCGGGCCGGCCATGACGGTCGTCGCCGTCAGCGACGCGGGCGTCGAGGTGCTCTGGTATGGCGAAGTCGACGACGAACTGAAGACCCATGTCATCCCCGCCATCGCGCTCGAAAAAATCACCGTGCTCGACGAAGAGGACGATGAGGATGAAGACGACGATGATGACGATGACGACGACGACCGCAAAGGGCGCAAGCATTCCGGCAAGAAAAAGCAGAGCCACGCCTGACGGGCTTGCGCATCCCCGCTTCGCAATGGGCGGCCGTCCGGGCCGCGCCAGTCGCCGGAGCGTTTTCCGACCGAATCGATCATTCGGTCGATCAAGAAATCGCCCGGCATTCACCTGAGCCTATTCTTGTCGATCGGATCGTTTCCATCTGATCGGAACAGGTTCTTGCGCGCTCAGGCGAGTGCGTAGGCGGCGGCGTATCCGGCCGGGGCTTCGACGCTTGCGGCGCGGACCGCCGCAAGCTCCGGTTTGAAACAGTCCGGCGCGGGTTCGATATCGATCCCCGCCGGGTTAAGGCGCACGCGAAAATCCTTGAGATAGGCCGTGATGCCGAAGCCGAAGGCTTTCAGCACGGCTTCCTTCGCGGTCCAGATCCGGTAGAAGGCCTCAAGCCGGCGCCCGCCCGTGAGCCCGGCGAGAAAACCATGTTCGTCCGCGCGAAAGAACGATTCGGCGAGGCGCAATTCGTCGATCGCTCCCCGCATCTGCTCGATGTCGACGCCGATCGGGCCGCGCGCGGAGATGCCGATTAACGCCAGCGCGCCGGAGTGGGAGGCGTTGAACTGAAGATCATCGCCAACCAGCGCGGGTTTTCCGTAAGGTCCGGCGCAAAAGTCGAGCGTTCGCGCCTCGCGCCCGGTCGCCTCGGCGAGCAGATGGCGCAGCGCCGCGCGCGTCAGCATGAAGCGCGCGCGATCCGCGGGGCGAATGAATCGATTGGCGCGATCGATCTCGTCCTGCGACAGCGCCAGCGTCATTGCGGGCAGGGCGGCCGGGTCGGCGCCGACGTCGACGAGCCAGAGGCGGACATCCGCGTCGGCGCAGGGCGCCCGCCGCCAGCCGAAACGCTCGTTCAAGTGCTCTGCTGGCTCCATCGGGCGTTTTCTCCGCGACAATAAACGGTATAGAGGCGTCATCCTTATGCCTGGACCCGGATGCTTCAAGGAGTTTTGGCCGTTTTGATCGATCGACAGCGCCTATTTTGCGCGCCTCAGCGCCCTTGCGCGGCCATTTTTGCTGCAACTTGATCCGGAGACGGCGCATCGCTTTTCGATCAAGGCGCTGGCGCATCTGCCGCTTCCCGCGCCCGGGCCTGATGATCCGCGCCTTGCGGTCAGGGCGTTCGGCCTTGATTTTCCCAATCCGCTCGGGCTCGCCGCCGGTTTCGACAAACATGGCGAGGCCGTCGACGCGATGTTCGCGCTTGGCTTCGGCTTCACCGAGGTTGGCACGGCGACGCCGTTGCCGCAGCCCGGCAATCCGCGTCCGCGCCTTTTCCGGCTCATGCGGGACGAGGCGGTGATCAATCGCTTCGGTTTCAACAGCGAGGGATTCGCGGCCGTCGAATCGCGGCTGGCGCGGCGAAAAGCAAGGCCGGGCATTCTTGGCGTCAACATCGGCGCCAACAAGGATTCGGCCGACCGCGCCGCCGATTACGCGCGCGGCGTCGAAGCCTTCGCCGACCGTTGCGGATTATTTCACGATCAACGTGTCCTCGCCGAACACGCCCGGCCTGCGCGATCTGCAGCAGAGCGCCGCGCTCGATGATCTCCTCGCCCGCGTCATCGACGCGCGCGACCGGAGCGCCGCCCGGTCCGGCCGCAAGCCGGTGCTCCTGAAGATCGCGCCTGATCTTTCTCTGGCGGCGCTGGATTCGCTTATCGCCTGCGCGCGCGCGCGGAAGATCGACGGCCTCATCGTGTCGAACACAACGCTCTCGCGGCCGAAGCTCGCCGACGCCGCGACGGCGAAGGAGCAGGGCGGTCTTTCGGGGCGCCCATTGTTTGCGCTGTCGACGCAAATGCTGGCCAGCGCCTATCTGCGCGTCGAGGGCCAGTTTCCGCTGATCGGCGTCGGCGGCGTCGACAGCGCGGCCCGCGCTCTCGCCAAGATCGAGGCGGGGGCGAGCCTCGTGCAGCTCTATTCGGCGCTGGTTTTCAAGGGACTTGGCCTGCCCGGCGCGATCAAGCAGGGGCTGCTTCTGGAGCTGGAGCGAAACGCCTATCCGCGCATCGAGGCTGCGATTGGCGCACGCGCGCGGGATTACGCGGCGGGCGCCATTCCCGCGATCTGATCGCACGCAAATAAATGCGCGCGACGTTTGATAGCGTCGCCACCGCGCACTCGTCCGCGCGGACGCTGCGACCTATCGGTCGCGCATGTTGAGAAGCCGCAGCACGAGCCAGATCGGCACGACGACCGCCGCCCCGACCAGCACGTAATCGATGATCTCGCGAAAGGCGTTGAAGCCGAGACGCGAGATCCGGTCGATGAGATCGGTGATGCCGCGCAGGATGTCGGCCGGCCGGATGTCGAGCCACATGAACAAGGCGCCGACGATCAGCGAGACGAAAAACAGCCTCAGGAAGACGCTGCCGGGCGAGCCGCCGAGAAAGCGGATCAGGGCGCTATCTTGTTGCGGCGCTGGCGGCGTCGGTGCGCGCGGCGGGCTCGTCGTCCATCCGGGCGGCGTCTCGGGCGCGGACCGGGGCGGCTCGCTCATGCGGTCGGTCATGCCAATTCCTCTTGTCTGCAAACAGCTGGACGCTCGGCGCCTGTTTCCAGTTGAGCCTAGGGGCTGCAAAGCGGGCGCGCTGCGAAAGCGATCCCGGGCGCGCCCTTCGCGCCCGCGACATCTCACTGCGACATTGATCATATAGGCGCTGTGCGCGGTTCGGGTTTTCCGCGCCCGGAATTTGCTTTAGATGAACGGATGGCAGGCGAAGCCTGCGCTTGAGCGAATCGGGACGCGCTTCCCCTTCGCCCCGACAAGGATGAGACATGGATCGCATTCTCGTGCTCGTGCGCCACGGCCAGAGCGAATGGAATCTCAAGAATCTGTTCACCGGCTGGCGGGATCCCGATCTCACCGATCAGGGCGTCGAGGAGGCGAAGGCGGCGGGACAAAGGCTGAAGGCGGCCGGAATCGGCTTCGACATCGCCTTCACCTCGGCTCTTCTACGGGCGCAGCGGACGATGACATTGCTGCTCGCCGAGCTTGGCGCGCCGGATCTCCCGATAATCGCGAACGCCGCGCTGAACGAGCGCGATTACGGCGATCTCGCCGGCCTCAACAAGGCCGAAGCGACGAAGCAATGGGGTCCCGAGCAGGTCCATATCTGGCGCCGGTCCTATGACGTGCCGCCGCCCGGCGGCGAGAGCCTGCGCGATACGGTGGCGCGCGTGCTGCCCTATTATTGCCAGGTGATCCTGCCCGCCGTGCTGGGCGGCCAGCGCGTCGTCGTCACCGCACATGGCAATTCGCTGCGCGCGCTCGTGATGGTGCTCGACAAATTGACGCCGGAGACGATTCCGAGGATGGAACTGGCGACGGGCCTTCCCCTCGTCTATCGGCTGAAGCCCGATTCAACGGTGGAGAGCAAACTCGTTCTGATGGCGTGATCGCCGCTCGACCCTGACGACAAGCGATCGCGCTCCCTATTTTATGGCTTTGCGGGAGCGGCCATGGCCGATCTGTTTTCCGCGCTTGAGCCCGTCGCCGAGCTTGCGCCCGGCCTGCGCCTCGCCCGGCTCTATTTCTCGGCCGCCGAGCAGGCGCAGCTTGCGGCGGCGGTCGCGGATGTCGCCGCGCGGGCGCCCTGGTTCCTTCCCCGCATGCCGCGCACGGGCAAGGCGTTTTCCGTGCGGATGACCAATTGCGGGACGCTCGGCTGGGTCTCGGATATCGGCGGCTATCGCTACCAGCCGCTTCATCCCGTCACGGGCGCGCCATGGCCGCCGATCCCGGAACTTGCGCTCAGGGCCTGGCGCGAACTCGCCGATTATCCGCTGCCGCCGCAGGCCTGCCTCGTCAATTTCTACGATGTTTCCGCCCGCATGGGCCTGCATCAGGATAGCGACGAGGGGGATTTTTCAGCGCCCGTCGTCTCGATCTCGCTCGGCGACGATGCGCTATACCGCTATGGCGGCCAGCGCCGCAATGATCCGACGAAAAGCGTGAAGCTGCATTCGGGCGACGTCGTCGTGCTCGGCGGGCCGTCGCGGCTCGCCTTCCACGGCGTCGACCGGATTTTCGGCGGTAGCTCCGCGCTGCTGCCGGGTGGCGGACGGTTCAATCTGACGCTGCGCGCCGTGACGGGGCGCAAACCCTGACCGGCGTCGCCGCGCGTGCTACATTCGCCAACCTAGGCGCTTTCGGAAATCCTCATGAAACTCTCCCTCATCCAGATGAATTCGGTCAGCGACAAGCCGGCCAATATCGCCGCCGCGACGCGGTTGATCGATGAGGCCGTCGCGGAGGAGCGGCCGGACTGGATCTGCCTGCCCGAATGTTTCGACTTCATGGGCGCCGACCGCGCGGCGAAATTCGCGGCGGCCGAAAAGCTTCCCGATGGTCCAGCCTACAGCGCCATGCAGGCGCTGGCGGCGCGGCACGGTGTGTTCATCCATGCCGGCTCGATCCTCGAAAAGCCGGAGACCGGCGAGCGGCTTCACAACACCACCGTCGTTTTCGGCCGCGACGGCGCCGAGATCGCGCGCTATCGCAAGATTCATATGTTCGACGTGACGACGCCCGATGGCGCCGAATATCGCGAAAGCGCGTCCTTCGCGCCGGGCGCGGCTGTCGTGACCTATCCTTGCGAAGACATCATCATCGGCTGTTCGATCTGTTACGATCTGCGCTTTCCTGATCTCTTTCAGGCGCTGGCAGCCAAGGGCGCGCAGATGATCGCGCTTCCCGCCGCCTTCACGCAGCAGACCGGCAAGGATCATTGGGAGGTGCTCTGCCGCGCCCGCGCCATCGAGACGCAGACTTACTTTTGCGCGGCGGCGCAGACCGGCGCGCATGTCGCCGGGGGCGAAAAGCGCCTGACCTACGGCCATTCGCTGGTCGTCGACCCGTGGGGGCACGTGATCGCCCGGGCCTCGGATGGCGTCGGCGTCGTCTCGACCCGGATCGACCCCGCCCGCGTCGCCACAGTCCGCGCGCAGATTCCTGTGGCGCGGCACAAGGTCCGGTTCGGATCGGCCTGAGCCGATGCGTCGCGGGGGCTTTCGCTGCTCATTGCTGTTGGCCGCGCTACTCGCCCTCGCCTCACAAGCCAACGCCGAGATGATCTGGCGGCGCGGCGCGCTCGGCGATCCCGGCTCGCTCGATCCGCACAAGGCGACGACCCTCATCGAAAGCAACATCCTCGGTGATTTATTCGAGGGGTTGCTCAGCCGCGACGCAAAGGGCGCTCTCGTTCCCGGCGTCGCCGAAAGCTGGGGCGTCGATGATGCGCGCCGCGTCTATGTCTTCAGGCTCCGCCCGGACGCCAGATGGTCGAATGGCGATCCCGTCACGGCGGATGATTTCGTCTACGCTTTTCGCCGCCTGATGGCGCCGGCGACGGGCGCGCCCTACGCCGATATTCTCTACACGCTGGAGAACGCCGAAAAGGTCAACAAGGGCCAGTTGCCGCCGGAGGCGCTGGGCGCGCGCGCGTTGAGCGACGGCAGGCTTGAACTCACGCTCGAACAACCGGCGCCCTATTTTCTGGAGCAGCTCGCGCATTTCACGGCGAAGCCCCTGCATCGCAAATCCATCGAGGCGTCGGGCGGCGATTTCGTGCATCCGGCGCGTCTCGTGACCAATGGCGCCTTCGCGCTGAAAAAGTTCATCCCGAACGATTCCATCATGCTCGTCAAAAATCCCGCCTATCATGACGCGGACAAGGTCGCGCTCGACGCGGAGGAGTTCATTCCGCTCGAGGATCGCTCGGCCGCGCTGCGCCGCTTCATGGCGGGCGAGATCGATTCCTATGATGAAGTGCCGGTCGAGGAGATCGGCTTCGTGCGCAAGCATCTTCCCGATGCGCTGCGTCTGTCGCCGAGTTTAGGGGGCTATTACTACGCCTTTGACACGCGCCACGCGCCCTTCGACGACGTCAGGGTGGGTCAGGCGCTTTCGATGGCGATCGACCGCGATTTTCTCGCGGAGCAGATCTGGGGCGGCGCGATGGCGCCGAGCTTCAGTTTCGTGCCGCCGGGCATTGCGAGCTATGGCGCGCCGGCCGAGGCGCCATGGAAAGACATGAGCCTCGCCGACCGGCGCGACGCGGCGCGCCGCCTGCTCGCCGAGGCCGGCTATGGCGAAGGCGGCAAGCCGCTCGAAATCGAGCTGCGCTTCAACAATTCAGGCAGTCACCGCGCGACGGCGGTGGCCGTCGCCGACATGTGGAAAGCGCTCGGCGTCAAGACGCGCATCCTCGGTTCGGACGCCGCAACCCATTACGCCCTGTTGCGCGAAAAGCCGCGCTTCGACGTCGCCCGCACGAGCTGGTACGCCGATTATCCCGATGCGCAGAATTTCCTGTTTCTGGCGGAAAGCGGCAATCAGGGGCTGAATGTCCCAAGCTTCTCCAACCCGGCCTATGATGCGCTGATGCGGGCCGCCGCCGCCGAGCGCGACGCCGCGAAACGCGCGGCGATCCTGCACGAGGCCGAGGCGCTGCTGTTGAAAGAGCAACCCTGGCTCGTGCTGATGAGCTACAGGTCGAGCGACCTGATCTCACGGAGGCTGCGCGGTTGGGAGCCCAACGCGCTCGACGTTCATCCGGGCCGGTACGTCAGCGTCGAGCCGTAACGCGCTGCCCTCACCGATTCTGCCCCGGCACCCACAGAATATCGCCCTCGCCCTTGCGGTTCACATAGCGCGCCGCGACGAACAGGAAATCAGACAGCCGGTTGACATATTTCAGCGCCGGCTCGCCGACTTTTTCGCCCGGGGTCATCGCAAGGGCGACGAGCAGCCGCTCGGCCCGGCGGGCGACCGTGCGGGCGAGATGCAGAGCGGCGGCGGCCGCCGATCCACCCGGTAAAACGAAGGAGAGCAGGGGCGAAAGCTCGGCGTTGAGTTCGTCGATCTTGCGTTCGAGGCGATCGACCTGAGCCTGAACGATGCGCAGCGATTCAAATTCCGGCGCGACTTCCGATTCGGGCATGCAAAGATCGGCGCCAAGATCGAACAGATCATTCTGGACGCAGAGCAGCATGGCGTCGACCCGCGCGCAATGAAGATCGCTCGAGGTCGAGGTCGAAACGCGGGCGAGCCCGATGGCGCAATTGGCCTCGTCGATCGTGCCATAGGCTTCGATGCGCAGATCATTCTTCAGGCGCCGTTCGCCCGAGCCGAGCGAGGTTTTTCCTAAATCGCCTGTGCGTGTGTAGATCCGGTTCAATACAACCATGCGTCCTTGTGACCTCCCGTAGCGCTATTTCGAGCTTGATCTCGAATATTGCGGATTTTCTTTACGGCAAACGGAACAAGCGGAGCGCGGCGCGCGCTTCATCGCCCTAACGGCGGAACCACAGGATCCCCATGATGACGAGGATCGCGGCAAACTGCAATCCGACGCGCCACCGCATCAACTTCTGAGACAGATCCGGGTTGCCGCCCCGCATCATATTGGCGAAGCCCGCGAACAGCACCAGGATGACGGCGCCGACCGCTATGGCCGCGATGATATTTGTGACGGCGTGCATGATCGAAACGCTCCGGCCAAGGCTTGTGGCAGTTAGAAAAACAAAGAAAGAATGGGCTGGCGCGAACCCGGCAAGACGCCTTCTCGCGCCCGGTGGCCCGCTCTAGACGATTGGAATCGATCACGATAATTTTGGATCGATTCGATCCAAAATTATCGTGATCTAATAGCGCCGCAGCAGGCGTTCGAGGTAATCCGTCTCCTCGCGCGGACGTGATGGCTCGCCGAGGCGCCGGCGCAATTCCTCCAGCACGCGCTGGGCGCGCTCGGCGGCGGGAACGCCCATCGGGTCATATTTGGCGCTCGGATTGAAGGCGCGTTCGCGGCCGGTCGGTCGGCCGAGCGGATCGGAGCCGTTGTCGCCGAATTGTCCCTGCTGGCCTTCGCCCTGGGCCTCGCCTTCGCCGTCGCCGCGCTGGCCTTCGCCCTCGCTCTCGCCCTGATCGCGCAGGGCCTCGGCCAGCTTTTGCGCGCCCTCGCGCATCGCGTCGATGGCGCGGCCTTGCGCCCCGACCGCGGGTTCGCTGCCGCGTTCGCCCTCGCCCAGCGATTTTTGCGCGTCCTCCATGGCCTTTTGCGCTTCGCCGAGGCCGGCCTCGCCATGTCCCGCCTTGTTCAGGCGCTTTTGCAACTCCTGCAGACGATCGCGCAGGGCCTGCTGGCGCTGTTGCAGATCGCCCTGAGTCTGGCCCTTCCGCTGCGGCGGCTTTGCGTTCCCCTCAGGCGAGTTGTCGCCCTGATCCTGATTGTCGCCGTCCTGCGGCGGGCGGCCGAACTGATCCTCGTCCTGCGAATCCATCTGGTTGCGCTCGCGCCTCTGCTGGCGCCTCGCCGCTTCGCCATTCTGGTAGGTTTCGTCGCGCAGATCCTGCTGCTGCTTGCTCAACTGGTCGAGTTCATTCAGCGCGCGGCTCATCTCGCGCGATGCGGGATCGGCGCTGCGCGGGTCGCGCCATCTTCAAATTTTCGAGGATGTTCTGCATCTGCTCGAGCATTTTCTGGGCGCCCTCCGAGTCGCCGTTGCGCGCCATTTCCTGCATTTTGTCGAGCATGGCCTGCAGGTCTTTCGGACTGATCGCCTTGCCCTGCTTCTGGCTTCTGTCGGCGCCCTGATCGGCCTTGTCCATTTCTTTTTGCTGCTGCTGCGCGAATTCGCGCAGAAATTTGTCCATCGCCGCGCGCAGATTGTCGGAGAGCTGCTTCAGCTCCTCGGGCGAGGCGCCGCGCTGCAGCGCCTCGCGCAATTGCTGTTGCGCGGCGCGCAGGTCGCGCTCGGCGTCGGAAAGATCGCCATTTTCGATGCGCAGCGCCATCTGCCAGAGATAGTCGGCGACCTCGGCGAGATCGGCGTCGGAACTCGCCGCCGCCAGCCGCTGCGCGCCGGTCCGCAACCCAAGATAGACGCCGGCGCTGACGTCGAAAGCGCCGGGCTCGATCATCAGGGCGTCGAGCGCGGTCGAAACCCGCCCCCTGTCGTCGGGATGGAGAATGAGATTGCGGCGCTGCTCGACAAGGGCGCGGGCGAGCGGCTTGACGAAAGGCTTTTGCGGCAGGGTCACAATGACCGGCTCGCTCTTTCCATCATTGCCGCCTTCATCGCGCGCGACCAGCGTCATCTCGACTTTCGCGCCAGCCCAGGGGTGGTCCGACAGATCGATGGTCGTCTCCGCGGCGCCGTCTTCGCTGCCGGCCGGCGGAAATCTGCAGCGACGCCTTCGGCGGCTCGCCCAGCGCGCGCGTGACCGGCCTGCCGTCCGGCCCGACAGGATTGGCGAAGGCGGCCTCGGCGTTGATCGCGCCATAATCGTCGGCGATGGCGTATTTCAGCGTGAGCGTACCGCGTGCGTTCGCCCGTGGCGGATCGGTCAGCGCGATCGTCGGGGGACTATCTTAAATCGCCGCGAATTCGAATGCGCCGAGGGAGTCGATCGTGAGCTTTGCGTCGCCTTTCAGCGCCAGCCGGGTCTCGCCGGACCCGGCCGGTCTGGCTGTGGCCGGCGCGGCCGGGGCCGACGCATTCTGTGCGTCGGGCGCGATCTCGGCGAGGGCGCCGGCGGCATGATAGCCGGGCTTGCCGCTGGACCCGCGAATGACGATGACGGAGCCCGTCGGCGCTTCGATCTTCTGCGCCGCCGAGCCATGGCGGCCGAGGACGATGGGTTGACGGCCGGTATAGGCGGGCGGATCGACCCAGGCGTCGATGCGCCGGCCCGCCTCGCTGAGCCCGCCGAAGCGCCAGTCGAACGCGGCGGCGATGCGCGCATATTTCTCCGGCCCGGCGATGAAGCCGGTGGCGATGAGGCCGACGAGGACCGCCGCGCGCAGGGCGTAGCGATCGACGTCGACCACGCGCGGGGAGGGCAGGCCGGTGCGCAGCAAGGCGACGGCCCTTTCGGCGCGGCGCCGGTGCAGGCTCCAGAAGGCCTGCGTCGTCGGGTCATCGCCCGCATTGCCGAGCCGGTCGTCGAGAACCGCCGCCGGGCGCTCGGCGAGGCCCGAGACGCGGTCGATCCGCTCCAGCGCCTCCCGCCGCGTCGGCGCATGGAAGTTGCGCAGGGGAAGCAGGCTGAGCGCAAGGCCAAGCGCGAAAACGCCGACGCCGGCGGCGCGCAGCCAGTGCGGCGTCTCGAGCCAGATCCCGGCAAAGGAGAGGCAGAGGAAAAGGCCGGCGACGATGAGGGGCGGGACCAGAAGGCGCCAGCTTCGTTCGAACAGCAAAAGCGCGCGCGCTCTGGCGATGAGCCGCTCAAGCTGACTGTTTGCTGCTTCGCCAGACGCGGTCGCGGGCGGCGTCCTGCGCGACGCATCCGGCTTGCCCCAAACTCCGCGTCCAAAAATCCGCAAATAAATCTCCAGCTGCGCCGCCCGCGCCATTGCGGCCGGTTCGGATCATATGGGCGTTCCGGCGCCGAGGGAAAGGCTCGGCGTTCGCTCTTTGCGCCGCTACATCAGCAATCTAACGCAACCACGCCGGAATTTTGTCCAGTCCGATCAATTCCGCGTAGGTCCCGCGCGGACGAACCAGAGCATAATCGGCGCCGTTCACCAGCACTTCCGGGACGAGCAGCCGGGAATTATAGGTTCCGGCCTGCACCGCGCCATAGGCGCCGGCAGACATCACGCAGAAGAGATCGCCGGCCTCGGGCAGCGGCATCGCCCGGTCGAGCGCGAGATAGTCGCCGGTCTCGCAGACCGGGCCGACAATGTCCGCGATGATGTTCGGCGCCCGCGTCCGCGGCGCCCGGACCGGCTTCACCTCATGATGGGCGTCATAGAGCGTCGGGCGGATGAGGTCGTTCATCGCCGCGTCGACGATAACGAAGGTCTTCGCCTCGCCCCGCTTGACGTAAAGCACCCGGGTCACGAGCACGCCGGCGTTGCCGACGATGAGCCGGCCCGGCTCGAAAATGAGGCGCACGCCGTGGGCGGCGAGGGCGCCGAGCCGCGCGCGGACGATTTTCGCGTAGCGCTCCGGGTGATAGCTGTCTGGATCCTCGCCGTCGCGATAGGGGATGCCAAGGCCGCCGCCGGCGTCGATATGGTCGATGGCGTGGCCATCGGCGCGCAGATCGGCGACAAAATCGGCGATGACGCGAAAGGCGTCGTCGAAGGGCGCAAGATCGGTGATCTGCGAGCCGATATGGATGTCGACGCCGCTGACCCTGAGGCCGGGCAGAAGCGCGGCCTCGGCGAAAACGGCGCGCGCGCCGCTCAATGGAATGCCGAACTTGTTCTCGGCCTTGCCGGTCGAGATTTTCGCATGGGTCTTCGCGTCGATGTCCGGGTTGACGCGCAGCGCGACCGGGGCCACGCGGCCCATCGCCTCGGCGACCTCGGAGAGCGCGCGCAGCTCGGGCTCGGATTCGACGTTGAAGCAGAAAATCCCGGCCTTGAGCGCGAAAGCCATTTCGGCGCGCGTCTTGCCGACGCCGGAAAATGTGACCCGTTCGGCCGGCGCGCCGGCGGCCAGCGCCCGGCGCAATTCGCCCTCGGAGACGACGTCCATGCCGGCGCCGAGCCGGGCCAATGTCGTCAGCACGGCCTGGTTGGAATTGGCCTTCACCGCGTAGCAGACCAGCGCATCGAGGTCGCCGAGCGCCGCCTTGAAGACCTGATAGTGGCGGGAGAGCGTCGCGCTTGAATAGCAATAGAAGGGCGTTCCGACCGCGTCCGCGAGGGCGGACAGGTCGACATCCTCGGCATGCATGACGCCGTTCTTAAGATCGAAATGATGCATGGGCCAAAGCGGTCGGAGTCGGGGGAACTAGAGCAAGGGATCGAGCGGGAACGGCTTCAAAGGGCCCTTCGCCGGCGGCGGGACCGGGTTCGCGGCCGGCGCCGACGCGGCGTCCATCGGCGCCATTTCCGTGTTTTTCGGCGGGCTCGCGTCCTCGTTGACGCTGGGCGTCGGCGCGCTCGTCGCGGGCGCGCCCGGCGGCGGCTCGAGCGGCCCGCGCCGACCGCAGCCGAGCAGGGACAAGGCCGCCGTAAGGATAAGGGCGGCGCGAAGGATGGGGCGAATGCAGGTCACGAAGCGGCTCCGGAGACGAGCGCTACTATAAATGAGTCGCGTTGGGAACTGAAATGGCGGGTTCCTCATCCGCCGGGCCTACGGTCAAGCTTTAGCGTTCCCGGCCGCCCGGACGGCGTTCGCGGCGGGCGGCGAAATCACGCGCCCAGTGTAGCGCGCTCCGTCGAGCTTCGCTCGACTACGCGATTTCCCTAGGTTGTTCTGATAACGGCGCCGTGTCAGTAACGATACACTAATATTCGTCAATTTTACGTGTAACGTAAGTATTACGAATATACAATAGCTGGATGTTAATTATGACAATTATACATGTTTCGAAAATACCTTGTCAATTTGGAGATGGCCATGTTCATTTCAGCAAAAATCATTCGTTCAGTTCGCCGCCAAACCGCCGCCGGCGAGATTATTTTCCATCCAGCTTTCGTTTCTTCACGCGGCCCGCGCGCGAATTGTTTGACGCCTGTCAGGCTCGCCGCCGCAATTTCGCTCTTCGCGCTGCCGACCGCCGCCCTCGCCGCCTCGAACCTTTATGTCGCGACGACCGGCGTGGATGCGGGCAGCTGCACGAATAGCGCCAGCCCCTGCAAGACGATCACCTACGCCTATGCGCATGCCAGCGCAGGCGCGACCGTCAATGTCGCGCCCGGAACCTACACCGACAACACGCCGGGATATGGCATTCACCTTGGCAAGAGCGGCGCGGCCGGCGCGCCGATTACGCTCCTGTCAACAGTGCGCGGCGCGGCGATCGTGAATGAGTCCGCCTGCGCCGTGAGTGGAAGATCCTATTGCAACGGCTTCTACGTCGATGGCGCCTACAACGTGATCAGCGGCTTCACGATCACCGGCGCGCCGGACGACGGCATCGCCAATTACGGCGGCAGCCATAATGCCTACCAGTGGAACAAGATCTATGGCAATGGCCTGCATAACTCGACGATCGGCCATTACGCGCAGGGCATCTACGAGGACGGCAATTCATCCTATAACGTTTTCAACGGCAATCTCGTCTACGACAATGGTTCGATCAAGCATTACGACCACAATTTCTACCTTATGGGCTTCTACGACGTCATCACAAATAATGTCGCCTACAATGCGCTTGGATATAATTTCCAGTTCTACAATCAGTCCGCATCCGGGACCAATGTCGGCTACAAGGTCTACAACAACGTCGCCGTCGGCGCGACCTATGGCGGCTTCGTTCTCGCCGACAATGTGCAGGGCCTCGATTTCGAAAACAACATCGCCTATGGCAATGCGACCTTTGGCGTCGGGGGGTCGACCGGATACGGCACAGGCGTCGTGCTCAAGAACAATTTCGGCTACGCCAACGGCAGTCTGGGCGACTTCTGCCCGACCTGCACCAGCTCGACATTCAAATATAGCAATACGAACTTCGCCCACAAGAATCCCTTGTTTCAGAACATCGCAGCCGGGAATTTCTATCTGACCTC
>CAVYFP010000011.1:0-251543 GCA_963767805.1 uncultured Alphaproteobacteria bacterium
CCTCTATCTCCGCAAGACAGTCTGAAAATCCGACGCGCCGGATCTAAAATGGTTTGTCAACAAACAACAAGAACGGCCAATGCGACGCCCGGCGCGCTTATTTTTGAGTAGCTAAGGTATAGTTTGGCGCATGAAATTTTCCGGCATGAGAGACGCTTCGATTAAATTCGAGACTTTTCGCCGTCCGGCCCGGCGGCGGAAGCTGCGCGATGAAACCTTAACCGGCGGAGGCGCTCTATGGCCAGATCTAGAAAATGCGATCCGAAACGACGCGCGGCGCCTTGAGCGCTGCATGTTGATTTTCTGGCTCGCCGCTTGCGCGCTCGCCGTCTCTTTTTCTTGCGCCGCGGCGGCGGACTTTCCTCATGGGTCGTGGCGGTCCGCGCAAACACGCGGCGGAAATTGCCTTAGCGACTGCCAGTGGGCTGCGATACGCTGTTCAGGCGATTGTTCCCTGGCCGACGCATCGCATTTCGTTTGTGAGCGAAACTGCGCTGTCACCAAGAGCAAATGCATAGAAACCTGCAACCGCCGGGATGGACTTTCGAAAGCAGCCGAGACTACGAAATCGAATGCTGTTTGCCGCCATGCCGAGGCTGGCTCATGCGGTCATGGACGCGCATTTTCTCTTTCGAAGCTGGCTTTGACGCTTGTCGCGGCGTCTGCGCACTAAGTCACAGTTCATCCGCCTGAGGCGCGCCCGCCGAGAGCGTCGCCGACGCGCGCGATCAGGATCCGCGCGACACCTCCGTTATCTGGCTCGCACACCCGCTGCACGCATCCGGAGATCGCCGACGCGACGGGCCATTCGATGCAGCGCGATCGACAAGGCGATCAAAGGGCATGAGGGGCAAGGATGCGGTCAGAACGCCCGAAAAACTTCGTGCGAGCCTGAGCCGCCGATTTGCGCTCCAAACCCCGCGAGCGCTTGCATGGCCTGCGTGCGCCGCGGAGGTCGCCGAAGCCGCGGCCGACTCCATTCAAAATGACTGTCCATCCCGACCACTGGCGCGAATCTGACGACGATTTGAACCCGATCTCGTATGCATTGCAAGAAGGCGTGCATATTCGCCGAGCCGATGATTTGGAGCAAAGTCGGACGTACGACGATACGACCCACAAAAGGGGCCGTACGTACTACCCGTTCCCTTAAGAGAATTTGCTCAGGGATTGCTTTTGATGGTGGGCGCACACAGGCTCGAACTGTGGACCCGCTGATTAAGAGTCAGCTGCTCTACCAACTGAGCTATGCGCCCATCAAAAGAGATTTCGCTTGCCGGTCGCCGGAGGGGCGGCCGGAAGGAAACGTCCTGTAACAAACAGGGGCGCTCCTGTCCAGCCGTCCGCAAGCTTCGCAGCGCGAAAATATGCTCCCTAGCCCGCCAGCACATTCTGCTGCGGCTTGCCGCGCTTCAGCATCATCAGCTTGTTCAGCGAGGCGATATAGGCCCGCGCGGAGGCGACCAGCGTGTCGGGATCGGCGCCCTTGGCCGTCACCGTCCTGCCATCCTCGGCCAGCCGCACGGAGACTTCCGCTTGCGCGTCGGTTCCCTTCGTGACGGCATGCACCTGATAGAGCTCCAGCACGGCGTTATGCGGCACCAAAGCGAGGATCGCGTTGAAGATCGCGTCGACCGGTCCGTTTCCGGTCGCCTGATGGGTCACGTGAACGCCGTCGATATCGAGCGTCAGCGCCGCCGATTGCGGGCCCTTGGTGCCGGCGAAGACAGTGAGATCGATGAGCTTGATGCGTTCATGCGCATGGATGATCTCGTCGTCGACGAGGGCGATGAGATCCTCGTCGTAGACGATCTTCTTGCGGTCGGCGAGGTCCTTGAAGCGGACGAACGCATCATGCAGGGCGTTTTCGCCGAGCTCATAGCCGAGCTCGCGCAGCTTGTCCTTGAAAGCGTGGCGTCCCGAATGCTTGCCCATCACCAGCGAGGTCTTGCTGACGCCGACGCTCGCCGGCGTCATGATCTCGTAGGTTTGCGCATTTTTCAGCATGCCGTCCTGATGGATGCCGCTCTCATGCGCGAAGGCGTTGCGGCCGACGATCGCCTTATTGTACTGCACCGGCGACGAACTCACCGCCGAGACGAGTTTCGACGCGCGGGTCAGCAGCGTCGAGTCGATCGCGCTGTGATAGGGCATCGCGTCGCCGCGCACCCGCAACGCCATGACGATCTCTTCGAGCGCGGCGTTGCCGGCGCGCTCGCCGAGCCCGTTGATGGTGCATTCGATCTGCCGCGCGCCGCCGGCGACGCCCGCCAGCGAATTGGCGACGGCGAGGCCGAGATCGTTATGGCAATGCACCGAGAAGATCGCCTTGTCGGAATTGGGCACGCGCGCGCGCACGGTCTCGAAGAGCGCCTGATATTCGCCGGGCACCGCATAGCCGACAGTGTCTGGAATATTGATCGTCGTGGCCCCGGCCTTGATCGCCGCCTCGACGCAGCGGCAGAGGAAATCAATGTCGCTGCGGGTGCCGTCCTCGGCCGACCATTCGATATCGTCGATCAGGTTGCGCGCGCGCGCGACGCTCGACGTGACGAGGTCGAGAACCTGCGCCGGCTCTTTCTGCAGCTTGTATTTCATGTGCAGCGGCGAGGTCGAAATGAATAAATGGATGCGCGGCCGGCGCGCCTTGCGCACCGCTTCGGCGCAGCGCGCGATATCGGCTTCGGTCGCGCGGGCGAGGCCGGCGATGACGGCGTTCTGCGTGCGCTCGGCGATGGCCGAGACGGCCTCGAAGTCGCCTTCCGAGGCGATCGGGAAACCGGCCTCGATGATGTCGACGCCCATGGCGTCGAGGATCTCGGCGACCTGCAGCTTGTCTTCGAGATACATCGTTGCGCCCGGCGATTGCTCGCCATCGCGCAGCGTCGTGTCGAATATGACGACGGATTCGGAATTTTTGCGCGCCGGCTCGGCGTGCGGAACGGCATTGGATTCGGTCATGGCTTTATCCGGAAAGGGTGATCTTCGAAGCGGCGGCGCGTCCCCCTGAGCGCCCAGGCATCGCCCGGCCGGCCCTCAGGGGCGGATAAGGAGAAGCATCCCCGCGCGGAGAAAAGCCGTCGCGCGCAAAGCTCCGCTGCGCGAAGGGAGGAACCCCGCGCTGCGAATTTGCGAAATGGCGAAGCCGATTCTCACTCAAGCGACCCGAATAACGTGATGAAGCTATGTCGAAAATAGGCGAGGCGCGCCGCGAAGACAAGGAAATTCGGGCGGCGCTTCAGCCCGGCCTTAGCGGCGGGCGAGTTGGCGGGGCGTCAGGCGAGCGGCGAGGGGGGAGGGGAATCGCGCAGAATCTCCCGCGCTTTCTCGGCATCCGCCGCGATCTGCGCCTTCAGCGCGTCGAGCGAGGGAAACTTCGCCTCGGGCCTGATCCAGCCGATGAAAAAGGTCTCGACCGTCAGCCCGTAAAGATCGCCGGCGAAATCGAACACATGGACTTCGAGAAGCGGCGGTCCGTTGTCGAGCGTCGGCCGGCGGCCGAAACTGGCGACGCCGTCACGCAGCTTGTCGTCGATTTCAACGCGCACCGCATAGATGCCGTAGCGCAGGCGGCAGCTCGGATCGGGCATGAGATTGAGGGTCGGAAAGCCGAGCGTGCGGCCAAGCTTCTGGCCGTGCAGGACCTCGCCCATTATGGAGAAGGGATGTCCTAGCAGGCGCGCCGCGCGCTCGACATCGCCAGCCTCGAGCGCCGCCCGCGTCGCCGTCGAAGAGGCCGCCTCCGTCGCATCGCCGCTTTCGGCCGCGACCCGTTCGACGAGTTCGACCGTGAGGCGATGGCGCTCGCCTGCCTGTTTCAGGAAAGCCGGCGTTCCGAGGCGCCCTGCTCCGAAATGGAAATCATAACCCGCGACAACAGCGCTGACGCCGAGGCGATGCAGTAAAATCTCGGTGACGAAGGCTTCCGCGCTGAGGCCGGCGAGCGCGGCGTCGAAGGTAATGACGATCATGCCGTCGAGGCCGAGGCGCGCCAGGGACTTCGCTTTTGTGCGCATCGGCGCGAGCCGGAAAATCGTCTCTGCGCCGCGGAAGAAGTCGCTTGGATGCGGCTCGAAGGTCAGCACCGCGCAGGGGCGCCCGAGCTTCGCCGCCAGCGCCTGCGCGCGGCGGATCACGGCGACGTGGCCGCGATGG
This sequence comes from uncultured Alphaproteobacteria bacterium, assembly GCA_963767805.1. Classification (GTDB taxonomy): domain Bacteria; phylum Pseudomonadota; class Alphaproteobacteria; order Rhizobiales; family Beijerinckiaceae; genus Methylocapsa. The sequence goes on from CAVYFP010000011.1 coordinate 4,156, forward strand.
AGGCCGTCGAAATTGCCGATTGCAACGACCGCGCCCTCAAGCCCGGCCGGCGGCGCAGCGGGATCGATCGCAAGAACGAAGTTTTTGGCGGTCGGAGAATCTGCCAATGGAATTCAGACTAACCTTAAGCGCTGAAGCCGCAGGGCCCGGCATGCGCAACGTTCCGGCCGGATGCATCTTGAAGCCGCGCCGTCGCGCCGCCGCCGCTAGGTCACGATGTTTTTGGATTAAATCAATCCAAAAAAAACGTGATCGATTCTCCTTCATTCAGACCGCGACGGAAAAGCCGGTTCCGCTCATCCGCCCCGCTCCGGAAGCCGCGAACCTGCCGTGCGCGCTTTCTCCCGTCAAGCTTTTGCTGTCTCAATTTTCCTCTACCAGACGAGCTCGGCGATGGCCGCGCTCGGGGCGTGGCCGGCGGCTTCGACGAATTGACGCAGCGCGGCGGCGTCGAGATCGGAGCCGGCCGCATTCGATGCGCCGCGATGCAATTCATCGCGGTGAATCCCCGAGGTGATGAGCAGGCTGTCGAATCCCTGGGCGTCCGCCCCGCCAATATCCGTGCGCATGGAGTCGCCGATGGCGAGGACGCGGGAGCGATCGACCGGCGCGCCTCGCGCGGCGGCGGCGTGGGCGAGCGCGCGGTCGTAAATGGGCGCAAAGGGTTTGCCGGCCTGGATCACTTTGCCGCCAATGCGCTGATAGCGTTCGGCGATCGCGCCGGCGCAATAGGACAGCGCGCCGTCGACCTCGACGACGAGATCGGGATTGGCGCAGATAAAGTCGAGGCCGCGCGCATGGATGCGTTTCAGCCTCGCGTCATAGTCTTCCGGCTTCTCGCGCCAGAAATCAATGAAGCCGGTGCAAAGAACAAAGTCCGCCTGCTCGATCGCGACCTGTCGCGGCGCCGCGCCGAGTAGCGCCGCGACTTCATCGAAAAGAAAGGTCTCGGCCGCCGCGCCAATATGGAACAGGCTTTGACCCGCCCGCTCAATCAGCAGCGACAGGGTGACGTCGCCGGAAGAGACAATGGCGTCATAGGCTGCGCGCGGCGCGCCGAAACTGTCGAGCTGCGCCTCGACGATCCGGCTCGGCGCCGGCGAATTTGTGATGAGCGCCACAGCGCCGCCGCTGGCGCGGAAGCGGGCGAGCGCGTCGAGCGCCGGCGCGAAGGCGACGGCGCCATTGTGAACGACGCCCCAGACATCGCACAAAATAATGTCATAGCGCCCGGCGATTTCGGCGAGGCCTGCGATCAGTCGAGGCAAAGCGCCCTTCCTTGTTGTCGTGCTGCGGCCATTCCGCGGCGGGTCCGGCGCTGCGCGGACCGCCGGCGCGCGCTCGCTATTCGGAAAGCCGCATCCGGCTAGGCTCGCGCGGCGGCGCTGTCAAGTTTGCGCCTTGCGGCCGAGGCGAGCCGGAAAGCGCGGCCGCAGCCGAACAAAAACTTCATATCAACTATGGCATGATAATTGATCATATGATTTATTAGAAAGAAGTCGCTCGCGTATTTTGGGTGGCGCCTTGGGTGTGTTGCGTAAAGTCGGCGCGAAATCAAACGCGCATCGAGCGTTGAACTTGTGAGCGCGCGCCTGCGCTGCGCGCGCGCCTTCGCCGTCTCGATCCTGCTGCTCCTCACGGCGGGCGCGGCCCGTGCGGGCGCCTGGCTCATGCCGCCGGGCGAGGGGCAAATCATCGCCGGAACAGCATTTTCCGGGTCGAGCCGCGCTTTCGACGCGCATGGCAAGCTGATCCCGGTTCCGTCCTACAAGAAATTCGAACTCGGATCCTATATCGAATATGGTTTGACTGACTGGCTGACGCTCGTGGCCGCGCCCGCCTATGACGTCATCCGCCAGCCGGCGCCGGCGGCTTCCTATACGGGGCCCGGCGAGAGCGGAATCGGCGGCCGGTTCAGGCTTTTTCAGTCGGACGCCTTCGTCGCGTCACTGCAGGCGACTCTGCTGACGCCCGGGGCTTCCTTCAATGGCGCGGAGCCGCATCGGGCGGGCGCGATTGATCTGCGCGGCATGGCGGGCGCAAGTTTCAAAATCGGCGAATGGGCCGCCTTCGCCGACGCAGCAGCTGGCTACCGCCTTTACGCCCAGGGGCAGCCCGGCGAATGGAAGCTCGACCTGACTCTTGGCGTACGCCCTTTGCCGCAGCTCCTTGTCCTGTTGCAGGGATTCGGCTCGATGCAGACGAACAAAAGCGCCGATTTTCCAAGATCATCCTGGGCGAAGCTGCAGGGAAGCTTCGTCTATGATCTCAATGTCGCCTGGTCTGCCCAGCTCGGCGCTTTCATGACCGTCGCCGGGAGAAATGCGGGTCGCGAACTTGGCCCCATGGCGGCGATCTGGTATCGCTTCTGAACCGGCGTAAGATCGCTCATGACGTGAAAAATACCGTGCATCTTTTTATATTCATTCGTGAATTTGCGATCTCAAAAGCGAAGGCGAAGCGTGGCTGAACGCTACTTTGGCATCCTGCTTGCTGGTGGCCGTGCGTCGCGGATGGGCGGCGGCGACAAGACGCTGCGCGAGATCGGCGGCGCAACCATTCCTTGCGCGGGTCATTGCGACCATGACCCGGCAATGCGCCGGACTGGTCCTCAACGCCAATGGCGATCCGGCGCGATTTGCGGCCTACCAGCTTCCGGTCGTCGCCGATGACGTGCCCGGATTCCAGGGGCCGCTCGCAGGGATTCTCGCTGGATTGGACTGGGTCGCGGCCAACTGCCCGGAACTGGCCTTCGCGGTCAGCGCGCCGACCGATACGCCGTTCCTTCCGTCCGATCTCGTGGCGCGCCTCGCGGCGGCGCGGCTTGAGGCGGGGGCGGACATCGCCTGCGCCCGCTCGGCGAGCGGCGCGCATCCTGTCATCGGCCTCTGGCCCGTGGCGATGCGTGGCGCGCTACGCCATGCGCTGGTCAACGAAGAGCTTCGCAAGGTCGGACATTTCACCCAGCGTTACCACCTTGCCTATGCTGATTGGGCGGCGGCGCCGTTCGACCCGTTCGTCAACGTGAATGAGCCCGCGGACCTCGCCATGGCGGAGGCCATCGCCGCGAGAGAAAAATATTCTTCTCCTGATAAATAAAATAGAACATGTAAGCCTTTCCGCGGAGCCGACGTTATATTATCGTCACGGGATTCCGAACGCGCAAAGGACGGGGAACAGGATAAGTCATGACGACAACGTTGAACAAAGTTGAAAATGTGAACATCGACGAACTGAAGCGCGGCCTCGCCGATGGGTCAATCCTGCTCGTCGACGTGCGCGAACCCAATGAATTCGTCGCCGGCCATATCCCGGGCGCGACGCTGAACGCATTGCAAAGCTTCGATCCGTCGAAATTGCCGAACGCGCCCGGCAAGCGCGTTGTGTTTTCGTGCCGATCCGGCAAGCGTTCGCTGACCGCTCTCGACCTCGCCCATCTCGCCGGTCGCAAGGATATCAGAGCGCATTTTCCCGGCGGCTTCCAGGAATGGGCGCAAAATGGCGAAAAGGTCGAGATCTGACGCTTTCCCGTCTCACGCAACCGAAAAGCGCTTCAAAGCAGAGTCTCCAGGAAGCGCCGCGCCGCGCGATAGACGCCAGGCGCTTCGCTTTCGCGCGGACCGGCGACGTTCAATGTCGCGGGCGCGATCCGGCTAACCCATTCGCGCGCCGCGCTCAGGGCGTCGCCCGCCCGCAGATCGATGACGAGATGCGGCTTCGCAAGGGCTAGGGCGCAGGCGAGGGTGAAGTCGGAGCCCGCCGATACGCCGATTTCCGTTGTAACGAGGATCAGCGTCGCATCGGCGTCCCGCACATTCCAGCGGGTGCGCTGGCTTGGATCATTGCCCGGCGTTTCCGTCATCTGCGGATATTTTTCCAGTACGCCCGGCGGGTCCGGAAAATCCTCGGCCCATCCGCCGCGCGGACACCAGCCCCCAAGGTCGAGACCGCGGCTCGCGGCGACATCAAGAGCCGCCCGATCGACGCCGCTCTGGCCGCCAGAGACGATCCGCATCGGCGCCCCCGTCATCATCTCATCCCTTTGCAACCCGTCGCCGCAGCCGCGCGAGCGTCGTCGGGGAGGCGCGCAACGATCAAGCCGAAATTATATTGTCTTTTCACGCTGAGTGGAGCCCACGTCACAACAAGCGTTGCTGTAAATTTAGATGATAAAGATGCAGCAATTATTTTTCATCATGCGTCATGCAGCAATGTTATGCGCCAAAATTAGCGAAGCGGACAGCGTACACTCCGCATATCAATCCTAACAAAGACGAACTATCGCCGTTCTGCCATCTTGTTGTCGTCAAAATCAAAATATATCCGCCCCATATCGTCAATAACAAGGGTAGATATATTGAGAGAGATAAGCGTAGCTATTGTAGCGATTTCATGCGTGTTTCAGATTTCGTACTGTTCTGCAGAGACATCCAGCGAGTATTTTGTCCGGGCCTCCTATTACGTATCTGGTACGGTGACGGCATCGGGAGAACGCTTTGATAAAAATGGTTTTACTGCCGCCAGTCGGACGTTGCCATTTGGCGCGCGGCTCCGCGTGACCAATCCCGCAACCGGACGCTCGGTGATCGTCCGCATCAACGACCGGGGGCCCTTCGTGCGCGGCCGCGGCCTCGATCTGGCAAAGGGCGCGGCGGATGCCCTCGGGATGAGCGCGGCGGGCACCGCAATGCTCAAAATCGCCCGCCTCTGACGGCGCGCATCGACCCCGGCGCTCGAATTATGGCGCGAAGTCTTGCCGCGCCGCCCGGCGCTTGCTAGATAGGGCCGATAAACCTGCTCCTTTTCGCCGTCCCTGCGCCGGCCCGCTTGTTCAAGCGGGGATCTTTCGCACAGTCGATCGACGCCGGCGGGAAGGAGCGCCACTTAACTCGAACCGCCGGCGCTGCCCGAATGCGGGCATCCTAGGAGAACACATGGCATCACCTTCCGCCTACGCGCCGTCGCGCGAGGATTTCGCAGCGCTTCTCGACGAGAGCTATGGCCAGAACGAGGCTTTTGAAGGCTCCGTCATCAAGGGCATCGTCGTTGCGATCGAAAAAGACGTCGCCGTCGTCGATCTCGGCCTGAAGACCGAGGGACGCGTCGCCCTCAAGGAATTCCAGGGACCCGGCCGCGAAGGCCCCCCCAAGGTGGGCGACGAGGTCGAGGTCTATCTGGAGCGCATCGAGAACGCGCTCGGCGAAGCGGTCATCTCGCGCGACAAGGCGCGCCGCGAGGAGAGCTGGGTCAAGCTCGAAAAGGCCTTCGAAAAGCAGGAGAAGGTCGAAGGCGTCATCTTCAACCAGGTCAAGGGCGGCTTCACCGTCGATCTCGACGGCGCCGTCGCCTTCCTGCCGCGCAGTCAGGTGGATATCCGCCCAATCCGCGACGTCACGCCGCTGATGCAGGTGCCGCAGCCGTTCCAGATCCTCAAGATGGATCGCCGCCGCGGCAATATCGTCGTCTCCCGCCGCACCGTTCTCGAAGAATCCCGCGCCGAGCAGCGCCACGAGATCGTCGCCAACCTCGAAGAGGGGCAGGTGATCGAGGGCATGGTGAAGAACATCACCGATTACGGCGCCTTCGTCGATCTCGGCGGCATCGACGGCCTGTTGCATGTCACCGACATCGCCTGGCGGCGCGTCAATCATCCGACCGAGGTTCTGACGATCGGACAGACTGTTCGCGTCAAGATCATCAAGATCAATCACGAGACCCACCGCATTTCGCTCGGCATGAAGCAGCTGCTCGAGGATCCGTGGCAGGGCATCGAGGCGAAATATCCGGTCGAAGCGCGCTTCCAGGGCCGCGTCACCAACATCACCGATTACGGCGCCTTCGTCGAGCTTGAGCCGGGCATCGAGGGACTGATCCACGTCTCCGAAATGTCCTGGACCAAAAAGAACGTGCATCCCGGCAAGATCGTCGCGACGAGCCAGGAAGTCGACGTTCAGGTGCTCGAAGTCGATCCGGTCAAGCGCCGCATTTCGCTCGGCCTCAAGCAGACCCTCGCCAACCCCTGGGAGTCCTTCGCCGAGAAATTCCCGGTCGGCTCCGAAGTCGAGGGCGAGGTCAAGAACAAGACCGAATTCGGCCTCTTCATCGGCCTCGACGGCGACGTCGACGGCATGATCCATCTTTCGGACCTCGACTGGAAGAAGCCCGGCGAACAGGCGATCGAGGACTACAAGAAGGGCGATATCGTCAAGGCCAAGGTGCTCGACGTCGATATCGAGAAAGAGCGCATTTCGCTTGGCGTGAAGCAGCTCGCCTCCGATCCGTTCGCCTCCCGTCCGGCCGAGGCCGGCGCCGGCAAGACGGGCGAGGACGCAGGCGCCTCGGGCGATCTGAAGAAGGGCTCTGTCGTCACCTGCGAGGTGATCGAGGTCAAGGAAGGCGGTCTTGACGTCAAGATCGTCGGCACTGATTTCATCGCCTTCATCAAGCGCAATGAGCTGGCGCGCGATCGCGCCGATCAACGGCCCGAGCGCTTCGCCGTCGGCGAGAAGGTCGACGCCCGCATCACCGTGTTCGATCGCCGCGCCCGCAAGGTGTCGGTCTCGATCAAGGCGCTCGAAGTCGCCGAGGAGAAGGAGGCCATCGCGCAATATGGCTCCGCTGATTCCGGCGCTTCGCTCGGCGACATTCTCGGCGCGGCGCTGAAAGCGCGCGAAGACACGCCGAAGAAGAAGGCCGCGGCCGAAGAAGAATAGCCGCCGGCGGCAACGCCCGGCTGACGCATCAAGCCCGTGCGAAAATATTTTCGCACGGGCTTTTTGTCGCCCGCATAGTCGCATCAAAGGCGAAGGAAGATCGATGTCCGGCGCAAATTTCGGGCCCCTCACAGGAATTGGCGTCGACTTCGGCACCACAAACAGCGTCGTCGCGCTGGCCTTCGCGGGCGGCCATGTCGAGAGCCTGCATTGGCCCTCGCAATTCGGCGCGACGGATACGTTTCGCACGGCGCTGATGTTCTGGCGCGAGGGACGCAAAATTGCGCACGCCGCCGGACCAGAAGCGATCGCCCGCGCCATCGCGCAGGATGGCGAGCAGCGCTTCATCCAGTCGATCAAGACCCATCTCGCGAGCCGTCTCTTCTCCGAGACGCGGCTTTACGGCGAGCGGTTCACCATCGAACGCCTCATCGCCATTTTTCTGTCCGCTCTCTTCGACAACGAGAACCTGGTCGCTGGAAGCGCAACCGGTGGCGATGATGTCGGGGCGGCCCGTGGTTTTCGCGGGCGATCAGCCAGATGATGCGCTCGCCGTCTCGCGCCTGCAGGCCGCCTATGAACTCGCTGGCCGGAAAAACGTCGAATTCGCTTTCGAGCCGCTTGGCGCCGCCTATTGGTATGCGCGCAGACCTGGATCGCGAGGAAACCGTCCTCGTCGCCGATTTCGGTGGCGGCACAAGCGATTTTTCCGGTGCTGCAATTCGCCCGCGAAGACGGGGCGCTCGCGGCGCGCCCGCTCGCCCATAGCGGCGTCGGCGTCGCCGGCAATTCGTTTGATTTCCGTATCATCGACAATGTCGTCGCGCCGAAACTCGGCAAGGGAACATCTTACCGTTCCTTCGAAAAGCTTCTGCCGATCCCGGCCTATTTCCACGCCGCTTTCGCGCAATGGCATCAACTGTCCTGGCTCAAGACGACGCAGACGCTCGGGCAATTGCGCAAGCTCATTCTGAGCGCGGAGGAGCCGGCGAAGCTCGAGGACCTCCTGACCCTCATCGAGAATGATCTCGGCTTCGAGCTTTACCGCGCCGTCGGCGATTTCAAGGCGCAGCTCTCCACCCATGAGGCGGCGCGCTTTCAATTCTCCCGCGCGGGGATCGCGATCGATGCGATGGTCACGCGGAAGGATTTCGAGGCGTGGATCGCCGGAGATCTGGCGAAAATCAGCGCGGCGATGGACGCGGCCATCGCGGACGCCGGGCTTGAGCCGTCCGCCATCGACGCTGTGTTCCTGACTGGCGGCACCTCCTTCGTGCCGGCCGTGCGGGCGCTGTTCATGCAGCGTTTCGGCGCGGCGAAGCTGCATATTGGCGACGCGTTTCAGTCGGTCGCCTCGGGCCTCGCGTTGATCGCGGCGGATCGGGCGGGGCGTTGAAACGCGCCCTCGGGGGTCGGCCGCTTCGGCCGTCAGCTTGGGCTCGTTTTGTCCGCGTCCGGATAGGACAGCGAGCGCATTGATTCGGCGTTCGCGATGAGCGGCGATTTTTCATGCAGCTCATTACACTGATCGGCGATGGCGCGGCGCGCTTCGTCGATGGCGAGGCGCAGCGCCGAGAGACCGGCCTCGTCGAAATCATGTTCGCGCGCGAAGCGCAGGCCGCTGGTCGAGAGCTCTTCGATCTGGCGGTCGAGTTCGGCGAGGCGGGGCAGGGACATTGTCTTGTGCGCCGCCTGCTTCAGGTCGATCAGGCGATCGATCAGGTCGAGGGCCGCGCTGCGCGCCCGGGCCCGCGTCAGGCCAACCATAGCCGCGGCGCCCGACCCGATGCCGCTAAGGACCATGGCGCCGATATAGATAAAGTCGCCATAGACATCCATGAAGCTTTTTTCATTGTCGCTGTAATAGGCGGCGGCGCCTGGGTGGACAGTCGCCAGCGAGCCTTTGTCGCCATCCGGCTTTTCGATCGCCGCCGCGATCGGCGCATCGGCCTCGAGCAGGCGGCGCATGTCGAACAGGCGCTTCGTCACATCGCCGGCGGTCCCTTCGGACATGCTCTGACGCGCTTCGAGGCGGGTGGCGACGCCGAGCGTTGCGAAATCATCGTCGGGCAGCGGCGGCGCGCCGGGAAAGAAGCCGTTGGGCAGATCGACCTTCTGGTAAGCTTCGCCACGCGCCGCCATGCCGTCGGCGGCGTCAAGCGCGATCAGAACCATGTCGCGCTTGCCGGACGCGAGCCCGGCGACGGCGCTTTCGACCGTTCCCCCATGCAGGGGGCCGACGGCGAAGAGGGCGTCGATGGTCTTGTCGGCTTCGGCGCGCGACAGTTCGTCGGCCGACAGCATGACGTGGTGAATCTCCGCTACGGGAACCTTGTATTCGGCCAGAACGGCGTCGAGAAGGGCGGCGTTGACCGGGGCGGCCGGGAAGATTCCGATTCGCTTGCCGGCGAGTTCGGCCGGCTTCGTGAGGCCGGCGCCATGCGGCGCCGCCAGCACCGCGACGTCATTGTGCATGATGGCGAGCATCAACCCGTCGGTTGGAACGGCGCCGTCGCTGCGGACGACGGCGAGATCGACGTCGCCGCTCTGCAGCGCCCTGGCGGCCTCGGCTGGCCCGGCGACGCTCCGGATGGTGAGCCGCAGGCTCGCGTGGTCGTTTTCGAGGCGCTTGGCGAAAGCTCCGATCAACTCGGCGTCGGCGCCGTCGGGCGGCCCCACCGCGACCTTCAGCATTTGCGGCGCCTCGACGAAGCGAAGCAGCAGGATGACGACCGCGACCGCCGCGAGCCCCGCCGCGATCGCCGGAAACACCGCGGCGTAAAGCACGTGCGAGAAAGCCATCGAACGACGCAGCTGCATGATTCTCTCCGGCGCGTTGCGAATGGAATGCGCGCGCCGATCATTGGCGTAAAAAGCGCCCGAGGCAACGCGCTGGGGAAAGCGCCGCGAGGCGGCGCGCGGGCCGTTCTGCGAGGCCTCGCAATAATCCTGTTTGCAAAAGAGTGCGATCTACGCCATCTTTTTATTGCGTCGGGCCATCCGGCCGGCGATTTTTATGAGGATCGCACCCTGAACCCCACGATCTCCGGCGGAACGGCGCCTCAGCCGATTCATCATCGTCCCGGTCTTACTGGATCGCAGCCCGGGACTCTCGTGCGGACCATTCTGACGGCTCTCGATGACTTAAAAGGCGAGGACGTCGTCTCCATCGACCTGCACGGCAAAACCACCCTCGCGGATGTCATGATTATCGCCACGGGCCGCTCCAACGTTCATGTTGGAGCGCTGGCGGAGCGCGTCATCACGGCGTTCAAGGACGCCAATGTGACGCCCCGCGCCGAAGGATTGCAGGCCGGCGACTGGGTCCTGATCGATGGCGGCGACGTAATCGTCCATATCTTCAGGCCCGAAGTGCGCCAGTTCTACAATCTTGAAAAAATGTGGGGCGTCGGGCGTCCGGGCGAATTGCGCGCCGTCTGAAACGGCGCTGATCCGTGCGGCTTTTGCTGCTTTGCGTCGGCCGCTCCAGGGCCGGCGCGGAGACGGAGCTTTCACTCCGATATATCGAACGGGCCAACGCCGCCGGCCGCGCCATTGGTTTTCCGGGCGTTGAACTGCGTGAACTCGACGAAAGCCGGGCGCGACGCGCGCAAGATCGCAAATCCGACGAGGCGAGGGCGATTTTCGCGGCCCTGCCGCCGGGATCCGAACTCGTGGCCTTCGACGAAACCGGCAAGCTTCTGGGCAGCCGCGATTTTTCCGCCCATCTTGGCAAGCGCCGCGATGCTGGCGCGCCAGCGCTCGCGTTCGTCATCGGCGGCCCGGATGGCCTTGGCGCCGAGGTCCGCGACAAGGCCGCGCTCGTCCTATCTTTTGGGCCGATGACATTCCCGCATCAGCTGGCGCGAATCATGGCCGCCGAACAGATCTACAGGGCGGTGACGATTCTCTCCGGCCACCCCTATCATCGTGATTGAAGAAAATCTCACCGCCGCCGCGCTCCGGCCATGTTCCGCCGCAAAGGAAGCGCGTTGTGGGTTGCCTTTTTGAACATTATTTCCGCTCATGATGCCGGGAACGGAGCCGCGTTGAAGATTGAGGCGACGGATGGGCCGAGGCGCGGGGGCCGACGGGCGTCGTTGGCGCGCGCGCTGACGTTCGCGGCCATTCTCGATCTTTCGTTCGCCACATCGCTTTCCGTTGCCGGCGACGTTGCTCCGGCGCCGAAGTCGGGGGAGGCCGGCGACGCATTGAGCGGGCGCCGGCTCGAACTGCGCGGCATGGAGGATACGCTCCAGTCCACGCAGGCGCAGCGCGCGAAAATCGAGGCCGAGGTTGCAGGGATCCGTACCGACCGGGCGAAGCTCGAGACGGCGTTGGTCGATCTTGCAGGGACGATCGACGATCGCGAGCAGAAGATCTCCGCGGCGGAAGCGCGGCTCGATGCGCTGAAAGGAAGCGAGGAGGCGACCCGGCGCTCGCTCGACAGCCGCCGCGCGGTGATCGTCGAGATTCTCGCCGCGTTGCAGCGCATGGGCCGCAAACCGCCGCCGGCGCTGCTGGTTGCGCCGGAGGACATGCTCGCCGCCATTCGCACGTCGATGATGCTGGGCGCCGTGCTGCCGGAGGTGCGGGCGGACACCGAGGCGCTCGCCTCCGATCTTTCCGATCTTCTCGACCTGCGCCGCGCGATCGCGACGGAGCGCGATGCGCTCACGGGCGACGTCGCCAGGCTCGGACTCGACCGGCGCCGACTCGCCGCCCTGATCGAGGCGCGCCAGTCAGCGCTGGCCGCGGCTGAGCAGGCTCTCGGCGCCGAGCGCGATCGCGCCGCCGATCTTGCCCGTCAGGCTGCGAATCTCAAGGATCTCATTACCCGCATGGAGACGGAATCAGCCGCCGCCGCGCGCGCGGCCGAGGCGGCGCGCAAGGCCGACGAGGCGCAAAAAGCCGCCGCGGCGGCGGCTCCAGAGGCGCAGCGCAAGATCGCCATGGCGCCGTTCAAGGATCCGGCGCGACTCGCTCCGGCAAGCGCATTCGCGGACACCAAAGGCTTGCTGCCGATGCCCGTTGCGGGCGAACTTCAGCGTGGCTTCGGCGCGCCCGACGGCTTCGGAGGAACGGAAAAAGGAATGCTCGTCGCGACACGGCCGGACGCGCTTGTCGTCTCGCCTTGCGACGGCTGGGCCGCCTACGCCGGTCCCTATCGCACCTATGGACAACTCTTGATCATCAACGCCGGACAGGGCTACTATATTGTCCTTGCAGGGATGGATCGGATCAACGTAAACGTAGGTCAATTCGTGCTGGCCGGTGAGCCGGTCGCCATTATGGGCGAAAGGTCGGCAAAGACGGCTGCGGCCATTGCCATTGGAGCGGCGCAGCCCATTCTTTACATCGAATTTCGAAAAGACGGGGCGGCGATTGATCCGGGCCCATGGTGGGCGAAACCGGAATTGCAAAAGGTTCGCGGATGATGCGGAAGGTTTCTTTGGTGTTGCTTGGCGCCGTCATGGGCGCCGCGGTGGTTACGGTCGGAACGCAGACGCGGCTGCTTTCGGACGGGATGGCGCGCGCCGCAGCGTCGGACACCTACCGCAACCTCAATCTGTTCGGCGACGTCTTCGAAAAAATTCGCTCCGATTATGTCGAAAAGCCCGACGAGCAGAAGCTGGTCGAAGCAGCGATCAACGGCATGCTGACCTCGCTCGATCCGCATTCGAGCTATATGGACGCCAAGAGCTTCCAGGACATGCAGGTGCAGACGCGCGGCGAGTTCGGCGGGCTTGGCATCGAGGTGACGCAGGAGGATGGCCTCATCAAGGTCGTGACCCCGATCGACGATACGCCGGCCTCGCGCGGGGGCATTCTTTCGGGCGACATCATCACCGCCATCGACGGCGAGAATGTGCAGGGTCTGACGCTCAATCAGGCCGTCGACAAGATGCGGGGCGCGCCGAACACGGCCGTGACCCTCAAAATCCTGCGCGGCGCGAAGAAAGAGCCGCAGGACATCAAGCTGACCCGCGCGGTGATCCAGATCAAGTCGGTTCGCTCCCATCAGGAAGGCGACGACATCGGCTATATCCGCATCACCCAGTTCAACGAACAGACCGGCGATGGCGTCGCCAACGCGATCAAGAAGTTCCAGGCCGACATCCCCGCCGACAAGTTCAAGGGCTATATCCTTGACCTGCGCAACAATCCGGGTGGTTTGCTCGATCAGTCGATCGCGGTATCCAACGCCTTCCTCGACCGTGGCGAAATCGTTTCGACGCGCGGGCGCAACGCCGACGAATCGATGCGCTATAATGCGCATCCAGGCGACATCTCCAAAGGAAAGCCTTTGGTCGTCCTCATCAACGGCGGCTCGGCGTCGGCTTCCGAAATCGTCGCCGGCGCATTGCAGGATCACAAGCGCGCGACGATCCTCGGCAGCCGTTCTTTCGGCAAGGGATCCGTGCAGACCATCATCCCGCTCGGTCAGAACAACGGCGCGGTGCGCCTGACCACGGCGCGCTATTACACGCCGTCCGGTCGTTCGATCCAAGCCAAGGGCATCGAGCCGGACGTCATCGTGTTGCAGGATGTTCCCGACGACCTGAAGGGCAAGGACGACACCAAGGGCGAGGCCTCGCTCAAGGGGCATCTGAAGAACGGCGACGATGAGAAGGGCGGTTCGCAGGCCTATGTGCCGCCCAACGCGAAGGACGACAAGCAGCTGATCGCCGCGGAGGATATTCTGCGCGGCGTGACCCAGGCATCCCAGACGCCTTCCAAGCCGGCGACGCCTGACGTCAAAACAGATCAGCCGGAGAAGGTCCCGAATTAAGAGCAGATAATTCTAAATCGGGGTGAAAGCAGGATCGGGGCGCGATATTTCCAGAAGAGGAAATCGCGTTCCGTTCGGTCACGGAAACGCTTTGGGCAGCCTGGCTCCGATCGACGATACGGGCTTTGCGTTGGCGAGAATTCCGGCGGCAGCGCAAGCGGCTCAGCTTGGCGCCACCTCGGTCTTCATGAGCGGGGAGGGTTTCACGTGACGCAATTTGGAAATTATCGTCCCTGCGTCGGCATTATGCTGATCAACCATAATGGTCTGGTCTTCGTCGGACGCAGGCGCGCCAAAAAGTCGGCGGATCAGTTACGCCTCGCGCATGAATGGCAGATGCCGCAGGGGGGAATCGATCCCGGCGAGGATCCGTTCCGCGCCGCCCTTCGCGAATTGCGCGAAGAGACCAACGTCTGCTCCGTGTCCTTGCTTGCGGAGGCGCCCGAGTGGCACAGCTATGATTTACCGGAAGAGTTCTCGCGGAAATCATGGAAAGGCCAATTCCTCGGCCAGCGGCAGAAGTGGTTCGCCCTGCGATTTGAAGGTGATGACGACGAAATCAATCTCGAAACGCCCGCGGGCGGCCAGAAGCCCGAGTTCGACGCCTGGCGCTGGGCTCCGATCGACGATCTCGTCGATCTGATCATTCCCTTCAAGCGGCCAGTCTATGAGAAGGTGGTCGAGACCTTCACCCATCTGGCGGCGCCGGCTCCGGCGCCCGCGGGCAATCATCGCGGCTAGCGCATATTCCGGTCAGATTGAACCAATCTGATCGATAAGAATATGCTCAATCATTTGAATTTGGAGCGATTTCTTATCGACCGAACGATCCATTCGGTCGGAAAGCGCTCTAGATCACGATGATTTTGGATCGAATCGATCCAAAATCATGAACGTGATCGATTCCAATAGTTTAGAGCGGGATGCGGGCGAAAAAGTGCACACACTTTTTCTCATCCCGCTCTAGCGGGATTTACGAAGGCCGCGGCCGGCGTCATGCGTGAAGTTCGCGCGCCAGCTCTTGGAAATATTTCCGTTTTCTGGACTTAGGAAAACGCGGCGCGCGCAGCGCTCACCGGTATCCGCTCGTCGCCTGGACTTGCGCGCCCCGAGAAAAGCATTCGCGCCTATTTCGGCGCGAGCACCATAACCATCTGGCGGCCTTCCATGGAGGGCTCGGCCTCGACCTTGGCGATCGTGCCTGTCTCAATCTTGACCCGTTCGAGCAACCGGAAGCCAAGATCCTGATGAGCCATTTCGCGGCCGCGGAAGCGGAGCGTGACCTTGACCTTGTCGCCTTCCTCGAAGAAGCGGCGCACGGCTTTCATTTTGGTGTCGTAATCATGATCGTCGATGCCGGGGCGAAGCTTGATTTCCTTGATTTCGACGATCTTCTGCTTCTTGCGGGCTTCGGCGGATTTCTTCTGCTCAAGGAAGCGGAACTTCCCGTAGTCGAGGATTTTGCAAACCGGCGGATTGGCGGTGGGGACGATCTCGACGAGGTCGAGGCCTGCCTCGTCGGCGATCTGCTGGGCTTCCAGCACCGCAACGACCCCTCGATTCTGACCTTCGGCGTCGATCAATTGAACTTCATTGGCGCGGATGTCGCGATTGATGCGTGGCCCGTCCTTCTGCGGGACCGGGGGGGCTTTCATTGGACGGCGAATGGCTTGGTCTCCTTCGGGGTGATTGATCTGATCCGGCGTTACGCACAACGCGTCGCGTAACCGTCGCAACGGCGGCTGGACCCAATCAAAACATCGGTTGATTGAGCCCTGAAGTCAATGCGCGTCGCTTCAGCCATCGCATTCGACTGCACGAATATTCGCAAAAGCTTCGGAAAACATCGGTCAACGGACGCCGCCGCGCGCCGCCGCATAGACGCTGAGCGTTTGCGCCCAGGTTTGTTCGATGGAGAAGCGCGCCTCGACATGCGCGCGGGCGCGCAGCGAGAGCCGGTCGCGGGCGGTGGCGCCGAGGCTCAGGGCCGCGCGAAGCGCGACGGCGACCGCCTCCGCGTTCAAAGGCGTGCGCCAGCCGGTTCGCCCGGATTCGTCCACCTCGGGCGGCGCGAGTATCGTTTCGGACGCCGCCCCCGCCGCCGTGACGATCACCGGCGCGCCCATCGCCTCGGCTTCAAGGACGAACCCGGCGAGCAATTCGAGCTGCGCGGAAATTGCGACGACGACGGCCGCGGCGAGCAGCGCGGCGGGACGATCGGGGCTCGCCGCGCAGGTCCGCATGATCTGTCCGAGGCCCGCCTTGCCGATGGCGGCGCCGATCTCTTTCGCGAGGGCGCCGCCCGGCTCGTCGCAGGCGATGATAAATCGCGTTCCGCCGAGCAGCGTCTCCGCGTCGGCCTCTTTGGTCAGGCGCGTCACGGCCTCGATCAGAGTTCTGGCGGCGAGCGCCGGCGCACCCGGGACGAAATAGACGATGCGCTCATCCTGCGCCGCGCCCCAAAGGCGTCGCACCGCCTGGACGCGCTGCGCGGAGACGGCCTTGGGTGCGAAGAGACGGCAATCGGCGCCACCGACGACGACATGGATTTTGTCCCGCGCCGCCGGAAAAAGCTCGCTGGCGCGTTCTCCGGCGAAGGCGGAATCGGCGATGATGACGTCGCCGCGCGCCATGATCGAATTGTAGCGCAGCGCCAGCGGGCCGCCGCGCGCATAGCCGCCACGGAAGCTTGTGACGAAGGGCGTCCTGGTCAGCCGCGTCGCCGCATAGGCGACCCAGGCCGGCGCGCGCGCACGCGCGTGGACGATGTCCACCCGCTCGGTTTTGATGAGCTGCGCGAGACGGCGGATATTCAGCGCCATGCTGATCGGATTTCGCGCATTCGCGGGAAAGGGCGTAAAGAGGCCGCCGCGCGCCTGCAACTCACTGACCAGTTGTCCGCCACGGCACGCGATCAACGCGATGGCGCCGGCGCGGCTCAAGGCGGCGGCGGTCCCGATCGCCGCATGGGCGACGCCGCCCGGATCGAGATCGGGAATGATCTGCAGCACGGTCACGCCAGCGAGCGGATGTGCGGCCCGGTCACGAAAAGGCGAGCCGGCGCGGGGCGGCATCAGGCGAAACCGCGATCGAAAAACTTGCGGCCCAAATTTCCGCCCGGCTCCAATCTTCCCGGATTGATCGCGCGCATGATTTTGGATTGAATCCATCCACAATCATCGCGATCAAGGTACAGAGGCCGCAACGTAAACTCGACCGATTCGAGAAAAGACTTCAACAATCTATCATAAACGGGCGCGCAAAGCGGTGGAAGAGCAGGGCTTTCAATTCGAGCCTCCGGCCGCGGCCGGACCGGCGTTTTTCAACATCGGCGTCGGGTCCGACGCAAGGCGCATCGCTCATCTGCGCCGCGCCGCAAATCCGGCTTGCATTCGCCCGGGACTTTTCTGGCTTGGCGGCTTCCGCTCGGACATGCGCGGCGAGAAGGCGTCCCATCTCGACCGCCGGGCGGCGGCCGAGGGCCGCGCCTGCCTGCGCTTCGATTATTCGGGACATGGCGAATCCAAGGGCGCTGTCGCGCGCGCGACGATCGGCATATGGCTAGAGGAAAGCCTCGCGGCCTTCCGAACGCTGACGGAAGGCCCGCAGATCGTGGTCGGATCCTCGATGGGCGGCTGGCTTGCGCTGCTCCTCGCGCGGACGCTCGCCGCAGCGCGGAGACGAAGCGCGGCTCGCCGGGCTGGTGCTGGTCGCGCCCGCCGTGGACATGACCGAAAAGCTGATCTTCGAGAAGATGACGCCTCAAGCCCGCGCCCAACTGGACAGGACGGGCGTCTGGCTGCGGCAATCGCCCTATGAGGCGCAGCCGCATCCGATCAGCCGCGAATTCATCGAAGAGGGCCGCAGCCACCTTCTGTTTGGCGGCGCGATCCGCAGCCATTGCCCCGTCCATATCCTGCAAGGGATGCAGGACGAGGCGGTCCCCTGGCGCCACGCCCTCGCGCTGGTCGAGCATATGCCGGGCGATGCCGTCACCCTAACGCTCGTCAAGGACGGCGATCACCGGCTGTCGCGGCCCGAGGATCTGGTGCGGATATGGGCGGCGGTGGAGGGAATGGGATAGTTTTTACGCATGAACGCCAACGCCGTATAATCAAATGCGGTGCAAAGGAATGAACTACGCGAACTTCGCATTTTAGGGGACCGACATGGCTAGGGTGATTGCGTTTCAGAGGGAAAATAAGAAGCCAAAACTTCACCCTACCACCGTGAAATGCCACTGGTCTGTTTTGCGGGGCGAGGGCGCCGACGGCACATTGCTACAGCTTGATACGAGAGGCTCCTCAGATCGAGAAAGCCCCGAGAAGCAAAGCCAAACGCTCCAGTTTGATCGAAATAGTGCGGCCGAATTGGTTCGGATTATTCAAACTGAGTTCGGATTGTAGCCTTTAACGCGCTGACCGATAGGTTCTCGACAAAGCCGGCGCTCTCGTGTAAGCCCCACGCCTCAACTTAAAACAGCGCGAAAAACGCTCGCTGGAAAATTCCGGCGGAACGCAAGGTCTTTAACTAATGAACATCATCGCCGAACTCGAGGCCGAACAGGCCGCCAAATTGCTCGCGGGAAAGACCATTCCCGACTTCCAGCCAGGCGACACGGTCGTCGTCAACGTCAAGGTGAAGGAAGGCGAGCGCACCCGCGTGCAGGCCTATGAAGGAGTCTGCATCGCCCGCAATGGCGGCGGCCTCAACGAGAGCTTCACAGTCCGCAAGATTTCCTATGGCGAAGGCGTCGAGCGCGTTTTCCCGATCTATTCGCCGAACATCGATTCCATCAAGGTGATCCGTCGCGGCAAGGTGCGCCGCGCCAAGCTCTATTATCTGCGCGACCGTCGCGGCAAGTCGGCCCGCATCGCCGAAAAGATGGAATCGCCCGCCGCCAAGGCCGCGCGTGAGGTGGCGAAAAAGGAAAACAAGGCCGCTGCCAAGGCGAAGAAGGCAGCTCCGCCCGCCGCCGAATAAGCAGGCTCGCGCGATCGCCCGTCAGGCGCGGAAAGGCGGAATGGCTTTTCCGGCGCCTCGCGCGCGGAATCGTTGAAATCGACCACGATGGCTTTGGACTGAACCAATCCGAAGTCATCGTAACCTAGAGCGGTCCGTTTAAGAATCCAGCGGTGGCCGAACGGATCGCGAAAGGTGGCGAAGCGTGTGCCCCAGAACGACTTTGTCGGGCTGGTCTCGGGCTTGCCGCCGAGGTTCGTCGCCTTGGCGAAAACTTCGTCAACTTCCTGCGCGGTCGAATATTCGAGGCTGACGGAGGTGGTGACAAGTTCGCCGGGGACAGACATGCGCGTATAGCCAAGCTCAGGGAAGGCGTCCGCCAGCATCACCGAGCCGCCGTTGATCAGAAGCTCGCAGTGCATGATGCGCAGCCCGTCAAAGGCCGGCATGATGGTTTTCTGCTTCGCGCCGAACACGGTGGTGTAATAGGCGATCGCCGCGAGAGCGGGGGAAACCGTCAAATAGGGCGCAACCGACGGGCGCATTGGCGCCTCCGAACATATATGAGCTGAAAGGGTCGAGGGCAGGGTACTTCCCCGTAACAGATTCTACGAGTAAGAAACTCTGATCCCTGCTCTTTTTTTCGAAAATCGCGCATAAGGCGCAATCGAGGTCCGTCAACAATGGCTCAGCCGCGCACGCTCTACGACAAGATATGGGACGATCATCTGGTGCATCAGGCCGAGGACGGCTCGTGCCTCATTTATGTCGATCGCCATCTCGTCCATGAGGTGACGAGCCCGCAGGCGTTCGAGGGGCTACGCCTCAGCGGGCGCAAAGTCCGCGCGCCGGCCAAGACGCTCGCCGTGGTCGATCACAATGTTCCGACCACTGACCGCTCGAAGGGCATCGACGATCCCGAAAGCCGCGTGCAGGTCGAGCAACTGGCGACCAACGCCAAGGAATTCGGCATCGAATATTTCAACGAGCTCGATCCGCGTCAGGGCGTCGTCCATATCATCGGGCCGGAGCAGGGCTTCACGCTGCCCGGCTCGACCATCGTCTGCGGCGACAGCCATACCTCGACGCATGGCGCCTTCGGCGCGCTCGCCCATGGCATCGGCACTTCTGAGGTCGAGCATGTGCTTGCGACCCAGACGCTGATCCAGTCAAAGGCGAAGAACATGCGCGTCACCGTCGACGGCGTCCTGCCGGAGGGGGTCGGCGCGAAAGACATCGTGCTCGCCATCATCGGCGAGATCGGCACGGCGGGCGGCACCGGCCATGTCATCGAATATGCCGGCGAAGCCATTCGCGCCCTCTCCATGGAGGGCCGCATGACGGTCTGCAACATGTCGATCGAGGGCGGCGCGCGGGCCGGCCTCATCGCGCCCGACGAAAAGACCTTCGCCTATCTGAAGGGACGCCCGATGGCGCCGAAGGGCGCGGCCTGGGATGAGGCCGTAGCCTATTGGTCGACGCTGCAGTCCGACGAAGGGGCCCATTTCGACAAGGAGATCCGCCTCGACGCCGGCAAGCTGGCGCCGATCGTCACCTGGGGCACGAGCCCGGAAGACGTCGCATCAATCACCGGCGAGGTGCCCCGCCTCGAGAGCGCAGCCAGCGAGAGCAAGCGCGCCTCGATCGCGCGCGCGCTCGACTATATGGGGCTGAAGGGCGGCGAGAAGATCACCGACATCGAGATCGATCGCGTCTTCATCGGCTCCTGCACCAATGGCCGCATCGAGGATTTACGCGCCGCCGCGAAGATGGTCGAGGGCAAGCAGGTCTCCGCCCATGTCAACGCCATGGTCGTGCCGGGTTCGGGCCTCGTCAAACAGCAGGCGGAGGCCGAAGGCCTCGACGTGATCTTCAAGCAGGCGGGATTTGAATGGCGCGAGCCCGGCTGTTCCATGTGCCTCGCCATGAACCCGGACCGGCTTGAGCCCGGCGAGCGCTGCGCCTCCACCTCGAATCGCAATTTCGAGGGGCGGCAGGGTTTTCGCGGGCGCACGCATCTGGTCTCGCCGGCCATGGCGGCGGCGGCGGCCATCGCCGGTCATTTCGTCGATATTCGCCACTGGAGCGATGCAGCGGGCGCGCCGGAGGTTGCGAGGGAAACCGCAATCGGCTAACGGAATGAGGCGAAATCGTCGGCCCCTCTCGGGCCGGCTTTGCGGGCGTGGCGGAACTGGTAGACGCGCCGGACTCAAAATCCGGTTCTGGTGACAGAGTGTCGGTTCGATTCCGACCGCCCGCACCACATTTTCGGGTCAAATGCAAAGCCCTGAACCAGGGCCCGAGCCGCCGGGGTCGATCGGGCGCGGCCCGCATGTCATCGCGATCCAGAGCCAGGTCGCGCATGGCCATGTCGGCAACAGCGCGGCCGTCTTTCCGATGCAGGCGCTCGGCGTCGAAGTCGCCGGCGTCCCGACGACCTTGCTCTCCAATCATCCCATCTATCCGACGCTGCGCGGGCGCGTGCTCGACGCCGCTCTCGTCGCGGATCTGTTGCTTGGACTTGAAGAGCGCGGCCTCATTTCGGCGGCGAGCGCCGTTCTGACCGGCTATCTCGGCTCGGCTGAAAACGGCGCCGTCGTCGCCGATTTTATCGCCCGCGCCAAGGCCCGCAATCAGGCTTTGCCCTATGTCTGCGATCCTGTCATCGGCGATGAAGGTTCAGGCGTCTTCGTAGCCGAAGGCGTCGTCGCGGCGTTCCGCGGCCGGCTCGTTCCGGCGGCCTCGATCCTGACGCCGAATCAGTTTGAACTGGAACTTCTCGCGGGGGCCTCCGCGCGCAGCGCCGAAAGCCTTTGCGCCGCGGCTGCTAGCCTTGGCCCGCAGCGCCTCGTCGTCACCGGATGCGCGCTCGACGATACGCCAGCCGGCGTCATTGAAACCATCGTCTACGAGCGCGGCGCGCTTCATCGCATCGCTACGCCAAGGTTGCCGATCAAGCCCTATGGCGCAGGCGATCTCTTCACGGGATTGCTGGTCGCCCATCTCGTCACGGGCGGGGATCTCATCCGCGCCGCCGAAAAAGCCTGCGCCGGAATCTTCGCCGTCCTGCAACGCACGATCAACGAGAAATCCTACGAATTGCGCATCGCGCCGGACGATTTCATGGCTTCACCAACGCCGGCCCCATCCGCCGCCGCCGCCGCGAACAAGTCTGATCACAAGCAGGAGCAAAATCGCGCCGATGGTGGCGTTGACGATCGCGGGCACAATCCCTGACCCCAAGTGAAGCCCGAGCCGCGGCAGCAGCCAATCGCCAATGAAAGCGCCAAGGATTCCGATGATCAGATCGGATATGACGCCGAAGCCCGCGCCGCGCAGGATCAGACCCGCCAGCCATCCGGCTATCAGGCCGACGAGCAGGATGGTGAGGAGACTTTCGTTAGACATGACGCTCTCCGTCGACACCGGACGTTGCGGAAAAATCCCGGCCCGCAGGCCGATAGTCCGATATCGGGGCCCATCATAGGCGGATGAAGGTGCAAAGATAGAGCATCGCACCCGCCGGTCAGGGGAATCGCATTTGAGATTTCGTGCGAGGAATGGGGCGGATTTTGTGTTTTGAACGAGATGGATTCTACCCGGTCGCGACCGATTCGCGGCTGGGGAGAGTGTTTTGGATCGCTTTATCGAATTCTGGGATGGATTGCAGGACCCTCGCACGGGCAACGCGGCGTTGCACGACTTCCATGAGATTTTGGCGATAGCGATGTGCGCGGTTCTTTGCGGCGCGCAGGGCTCGGTGGACATGGGCTTGTTCGCGAAGTCGAAGGAACCGTTCTTGCGCGGGTTCCTCAAACTCGCGAATGGCGTGCCAAGTCACGACACGTTCAGCCGGCTTTTCCGCATGCTCGATCCCGAAGGATTCCGGGCTGCGTTTCAGCGGTTCATGGCGGGCTTTTCCGAACAATGCGAAGGGGTTGTGGCGATCGACGGCAAGGTTCTGCGCCGCTCGTTCGACAGCGCCAGCGACAAGTCGCCGTTGCACATGGTCTCCGCCTGGGGTTGCGAGCAGCGGTTGGTGCTGGCGCAGATTGCGACCGACGCAAAGTCCAACGAAATCACCGCCATACCGAAGCTGCTGGAGATGCTGACGCTGAACGGGACGATCGTGACCGCCGACGCGCTCAATTGTCAGCGGGCGATCGCCCGGCAGATCGTCGATCAAGGCGGCGATTATGCCCTCGCCCTGAAAGGAAATCAGGGAACGCTTCACAATGACGTTGTTCTGTTTCTCGACGATCCCGAGAGCCAAACGATCAGCGCCAGACCGGTCGTCGATGCCGACCACGGCCGCGTCGAGACCCGCACGGCCACGGTCTCGACGGATATCGAATGGCTGGTCAAAGAGCATCAATGGCCCGGTCTGGCCGCCATCGGCAAGGTCGAGCGCACTCGAGAAACCGTCAATAAAACAACGTGCGAGACCGCCTACTATCTGCTCAGCGCGCCTTTAACGCCCGAACGCTTCAACGAGGTCGTCCGATCGCATTGGGGAATTGAAAATCGACTGCACTGGCGGCTCGATGTCGTCATGAACGAGGATCAGGACAGGAGCAGGTTGGGACACGGCCCCCACAATCTCGCCGTTCTCCGGCACATGGCCGTCAACGTCATGCAAAAAGACGGAGAAAAGGGTTCTCTGCGAGGAAAGATCAAGCGAGCCGGTTGGGACGACGTCTACCTCGCGCGCCTAATGACCCTGTTCTGAAATGCGATCGCCCTGACCCGCCGGTCTGCAGCTTGACGGGACGATGACGATGGCCCCATATTGGCTGCGATGGTTCCCCTCGGGGATCAAAAGGGAACACGGTGCGGCTTTAGCGCTCAATCCGTGGCTGTCCCCGCAACTGTAAGCGGCGAGCCGCGCGCCAATAACGCCACTGGGCAACCGGGAAGGCGGCGCGAGGCGAAGACCCGTGAGCCAGGAGACCTGCCATCAGCCGTGGTCACGCGCGAACACATTGGGCGGGGTGTCTCAGTGGGGACCGGGATTTTTCGCCTGACGGCGGCTCCTGGACTTTGGTTCGCAGTGACGCACCACGTCGCTGCGAGTCCGTCATGTCCTCCTCCTGCCCATCAGCTTCCCGCTGTCGCGTTCTGACTTCCTGTTGTTTCCTCATCGCCTTTTCCTTCGACGCCTCCCGCGCCATCGCGCAGGATGCGTCGTCCCCGCCGGTCGAGCTTCCGCCTGTCGTGGTCGGCGCAACTCTCATCCCGACGCCTGAGTCGGAGCTTGGCACAAGCGTCACCGTCATTTCGGCGGAAGAGATCTCCGCGAGGCAGCAACGCACGCTGCCCGATGCGCTTCTCGCGGTCCCAGGCCTGAACGTGGTGCAATCTGGCGGTCCGGGCGGCCTCACTTCGGTTTTCATACGTGGCGCCAATTCGAACCAGACCAAGGTTCTCATCGACGGCATCGACGTCAGCGATCCGAGTTCCGCGAATGGCGCCTTCGATTTCGCGCATATCCTCAATTTCGATCTCGGCAGCATCGAGGTGCTGCGCGGGCCGCAAAGCGGGCTCTATGGCTCCGACGCGATCGGCGGCGTCATCAATATCGAGACGCAAAAGGGTCGCGGACCGATGCTGGCGACCGCGAATGTCGAGGGCGGCTCGTTCGGAACTTTCAACCAGACCGCCAAAGTCTCGGGCTCCGCCGACTGGCTGAGCTATTTCATGGGATTCGGTCATTTCTCAACGACCGACACGCCGGTTACGCCGCCGGTCCTCGTTCCGATCGGCCGCGCGATCAATCCCAACGCCTATGACAACCGGACCTTTTCCTTTCGCGTCGACGCCCAACTCGCCGATCAGCTCGATGTCGGGCTGACCAGCCGTTATATCGAAACGACGCTCCTTTCGACCAGCGATGATTACCTCGGGCCGGAGAACCAGCGCAGCACGAACGGCAGCGACCAGTCCTTCAGCCGGGCGTTTATTCACAACACCCTCTTCGACGGCCGTTTCGATCAAACGCTCGGGCTCGCCTATACGCATTACGACCGTAGCTATATTGACCCGAACTTCATTCCCATCGTCCCGAGCCGCTATGAAGGATCGCGCATTAAACTCGACTATCAGGGCAATGTCCGGCTCATTGAGGGCGAAACCCTGGTCCTTGGCGCCCAGCGCGAGGTGGACCGCCTCATCAATAGCAACCCGCTCTGGGCGGTGAATGGCGATACGGCCGGATTCGCGGAGCTTCAATCCAACATTGGCGGGCGCCTCTTCAATGCGGCGAGCATCCGTTATGACGCCAATGACCAGTTCGGCAGCGCAACGACCTTCCGCATCGCGCCTGCCTTTCTCATCACCGAGACCGGAACCAAGCTCAAGGGCAGCGTCGGCTCGGGGTTCAAGGCGCCGACCCTCGACGAACTCTACAATAGTTATCCCGCCTATGGCTTCTACGCTAATCCCAATCTCGAACCCGAAACGAGCATCGGCTACGATGCCGGGTTCGAGCAGGCGCTGCTGCCGGATCGGATCTCGTTCGGCGCGACCTATTTCGCCAATAACATCAAAAACCTGATCGACATCAACGCCACCGCCACTTCGTATGTAAACGTCGGTCAGGCCAGGACGTTTGGACTGGAGAGTTTTTTGAGCCTCTCCCCGTGGGACGGCTTTTCCGTTCGCGCCGACTACACCTATACGGTGGCCAAGAACGAAATCACGCAGCTCGACCTTTTGCGGCGGCCGCGCGACAAATTGAGCCTCACCGCGACGCTCCAGGCGACATCCGCGCTGCTTCTGACCGCAACATTTGTCTATACCGGCCCATGGGCCGACGCCAATCGCGCGGGGACGGCCACGAATCTTGTTGCGCCTGGCTACACGCTGCTTAATCTCGCCGCGACTTACGATTTCGGACATGGAATTGCCGGCTTCGCGCGGGTCCAGAATGCGCTCAACGACCACTACCAGAACCCCCTGGGCTTCGACCAGCCGACGCTTGGCGTTTTCGGCGGCGTCAAAGTCGCGTTAGGTCAGGATGGTTTGCTGTGACGGTCAAACGTCCTCTGTCGAAATGTCCCAAACGAACTCAACCGAAAAGCTGAAAAGGCTACGCCCATGAATTCGCTATCCGCTGCAACAAGTGTTGGCTGGCGCAAACCAGTCTGGATCGGCTTGCTGGCCGCGTTCAGCGTCGTCTTTGCGCTCGGCTTTGCCTGCGCGACGCCTCTCGCCGCCTTCGCCGCCGTCGCGGCATTGACCATGACGCGCCGCGATGCCTTGCTTCTCGTCGGCCTCGTCTGGCTCGCCAGCCAATGCGTCGGATTTGGCCTGTTGCATTATCCGTGGACGGCGGATTCTCTCGCCTGGGGCGCCGGGTTTGGCGTCATCGGCCTGATTTCGGTTTTCGCCGCCGAATTTGGCGCGAAACGCTTCATGGGCGGCAATCGAATCCTCAGCCCGATCGCGGCTTTCCTGGCCGCTTTCGCCGCCTATGAAGGTCTTCTATTCGTCGCCTCGATCAGCTTCCAAAGCGGAATCGAAAATTATACGGCGGCGACTGTCGGACGAATCTTCGCCATCAATGCGATCGCCTTCATCGGCCTCGTAGCGGTGAACAAACTCGGCGCCTCGGCCGGGCTCGCCCCTGCGCGGAGCCGCCGGCTCGCTGCGAGCGGCAGACGCGCGTGACGTCGAGCCGCCGCGCGGAAGCGGGCGAGCCGGCATGATTTGGTCGGCAGGCCTGCGCCGATGACCACGCGGATCGCACGCTTTGCATCCGCGCGGTTTCGCGGGCGGCGCGGGCCGCCGCATCCTGCCTGAAAGAGTCGATCGGCGGGTGTCATCCGCCTGATCGTGCTATCATGAAAATCTGCGTGGTTGCCATTGCGGAGCGTTTCAGGCAACACCGGCGGCAGTCCAACAACGCAGACCTGAAGCTCAAGCCAATCAATGACCGGCGCCGGTACAGACCGCACAAAGACGAACCTTAGCGGCGGACCGGCGATCATTCTGGTGCGGCCGCAGCTCGCCGTGAATATCGGCATGTGCGCGCGAGCGATGGCGAATTTCGGCCTCTCGGACCTCCGGCTCGTCTCGCCGCGCGAGGGCTGGCCGCGCACGGGCGCGCTGAAGAAGGGCGCCAATGCGGCGGCGGCCGGCGCCGTCCATCTCCTCGAAGGCGCAAAGCTGTATGATTCGCTGCCAGAGGCGATCGCCGATCTCAATTTCGTCTATGCGACGACAGCGCGGGAGCGCGGCCAGTTCAAACCGATCCTGACGCCGGGCGAAGCCATGCCCGAGGCGGCGCGCGCCATCGCGGCTGGGCAGAAGCGCGGCGTCCTGTTCGGGCCGGAGCGCACGGGCCTCTCCAACGACGAGGTGGCGCTCGCCGACGTCATCATGACCTTTCCAGTCAACGAGGCCTATGCCTCGCTCAATCTGGCGCAGGCCGTGCTGCTCGTCGGCTATGAGTTCATGCGCGCCAACTCGGGCGCTCGGGCGCCCTTCGCGGCGGACCCAGGTTCGCCGCCGGCGCCGCGGGAAATGGTGCTGTCCTTTTTCGACTATCTCGAAGGCGAACTGGAGCGTGCGGGCTTCTTCCGCCCTCTCGCGAAAGCGCCGGTGATGCGGCGCAATCTGCGCAACATCTTCCACCGTCTCAGCCTCAGCGCGCAGGATATCAGCACGTTGCGCGGCATGTTCGTGCGCCTCGTCGAAGGACCGCGCGCCGGGGGCAGGGACGCCGGGCCTGGCCCCGGATCATGAGGAGAAGAAGAGAGATGAACGCCGTGCCGGCGTCCGCGATTTGCCAGGCGCCATCTTTGGGTCTTCTTTGTTGCCCATCAAGGCAGTCCTTAACCAATCGCGCGTTTCAGTGCCAAGACCGCCGCATCCTGGATCTCGCCCCATGTCCCGTCCGCCGAAGATTCTCGTGTTTGATTCAGGGCTTGGCGGCCTCACCGTCTTCGCCGAGGTGGCCCGACTGCGGCCGGACGCGGATTTCGTCTACGCCGCCGACGATGCGGGCTTTCCCTATGGCGCGTTGCCGGAGACGGCGCTCGCCCCGCGCGTTCTGGCGGTCATCGAGCGGCTGATCGAAAAACACGCCCCCGACATCGCCGTCATCGCCTGCAATACAGCCTCGACACTGGTGTTGCCGCATCTTCGCGCGGCATTTCCGAACCTGCCCTTCGTCGGCACGGTGCCCGCGATCAAACCGGCTGCAATTCAATCGCGCACGAAAATGATTTCGGTGCTAGCGACGCCGGGTACCGTCGCGCGCGATTACACCCGCGAACTGGTGCGCGCCTATGCCGCCAATTGCAGTGTGACGCTGGTCGGATCGACGGCTCTGGCGGGCCTCGCGGAGGATTTCATGCAGGGCGCGACGCCCTCGGACGAGGGTGTTTCACGTGAAATTGCCCCCGCTTTCGTCGAAGCGGAGGGCGCCGGACCGATTGCATCGTTCTCGCCTGCACGCATTATCCGCTTCTCATCGCCCAACTGGAGCGCGTCGCGCCATGGCCAGTCGAATGGATCGACCCCGCGCCGGCCATCGCGCGGCGCACCGATCAGGTCTTGCGCGACCAGATTGGCTTTCCCACAAGCTCCGGAACCGAACCTGTACGAAAGGCGCAGGCGGTGTTTACGGACTCGAAATTGCCGGGGGCGAAGCTTCGGGCCGCGCTGCGCCGACTTCGGAATCGAGGATGTCAACCTTGAACCGATGCCTCTGGTCTTTGCGTGAAAGAGGCGGCAATTGCGACCCAACATGAATTTCGACAGTGAATACTTCAAATATTTCGAGCGTTGTGGGATTTGGTGGAGCGACGCTTGCGGCCGCAGCGCGCGCGCGGAAGTACGCCGGCCATGGAGCTGGAGGACGCGTCGTCGCGCCTGAAAAGCTTTGCGTGACTTCACATCGCGGATGCCCGGGACAGGCGCTGTCGCGCGATGGCGCCCGCCGGCGGCGAGCGCCGTGGCGGACTGGTATCAAGGAGCCGATCTCCTCGACAGCTACGCCGTCGTCCTTCCGCCAAATTATCCGCGTGATCCGCGCATGCTAGGACGAATGGTGCTTGGCCAGCCATCCGGTTGGTTCAAGATCTTGCTCGGCATACGGGATGGCGTGATGCGCCATTTTGATGTGAAAACGGCAAGCGATCTTCGTCAAATCGTTTCTACGAACGAAAGAATCGACTTCTTTCCGATCTTGTCGGCAAATGAGCGCGAATTGGTGCTGGGAGAGGACGATCGTCACCTTGATTTCCGGGTCGCGCTACTTGTTGAGCGTCAGCCCGACGGCGCCGATCTCCTGATCGCGACAACCGTCGTTCGTTGTCACAACGCAATAGGGCGTATCTATCTTAATGCAATAATCGGCCCTTCCACCACCTTGTGGTCTGGTCAACTCTTCGGCGCGCCATACGCGCGGCGGCGAAGGCCCAAAATTAAGTTTGCGCGGCGGCCAATGTTAGGGTGCTGATCATTTAACGTCGCTTACGTAACGGTCCAGCGCGCCATTGTTGACGTCCACCGTTGGCCCGATCAGGGTGATGACGGCGCCTTTTCCATTGGCGATGGAAATTCCGGCGTCGGTGATCGAGATCGTCGCGCCGCCCGCCGTCTTCAATAGAATGCCGCCCGCCGCTGCCCGGCGCATCCGACAGCATCAGCGCCGCGCCGCCCGGCGTCTGCAGCACGATCGGCGGATTCTCCGACGGCCCCGTCTGCGCCAGCGGCGGCACATCGGCGGCCGCGCCCCAGCGGCACCCGGTCCAGATCGGAAAGTCGGGATCGCCGCGCTCGAACTCGATCCAGACGCCGGCGCCGATCTGCGGGACGAGATAGACTCCGCTTTGCACGCCGGCGAGCGGCGCGCAGGCTTCGGCCCAGGCGCTGGGGCTAAGGCCGAGCGCATCGGGAACCTCGGCTATGATGCGGCCCCGGCCCAGGGGATCGATGTTGTTCAAAACCGCGCCGCGATATTTGCCGTAGAGTTTATGACTCATCGTCCCCTCCCTTTCTAAACCGGGTTGAAGCTCGGCTCGGGCGGAGGAACGACGGATTTGTCGCGCTCCCAGCCCTCGTTCTCGAGCACCAGCGTTTCAATGGCGACGACGGCGCCATTGGCGTCGAGATCGGGCAATGCCTGGAAGAGGGAAGGCCAGCATCGATAGATCTTGTAGGCCAGCACGAGTTGCCCCGCCTCATTGTAGAATTCGAGGAAAATGTCCTTGCGGAAATCCGCCAGCGAAACTTCGGAGCCGACGCCGGCTCCCAGCGTCCAGACCTTGTTGGCCCATTGCTCGAATTCCGTGTCGGCGCTGACGCCACGTTCCAGAGTGATTGCCTCATATTGCGTGCGGCCAGGCGATTTCCGCGAAGTCGAGGGATCGCCGCCCTCGCGATGCTCGACGACCTCGGTCGCGCGCCGCAGCGCGCTGACCTTCGAGACGCCGGCGACATAGCGCCCATCCCATTTGAGACGAAACTTGAAGTTCTTGTAGGGGTCGAAGCGTTGGGGGTTGACTGGCGACACGGCGATTCTCCCTGCAGCGGTGGACGCCTCGTGATTGAACCCTAAAACAGCGATCCCTGTTCGCGCTTTTTCGGCGTCTTTCGGGTTGACGGCTTCTTCGCCCCCTCGGGCGGCGGCCCGGCGACGGCGCTTCTTCGGCCATCGGCGAACTGGATGTCGAGCAACGCGCCATCGCTGATTTCGGCCGCGCGCCGCAGCGGCCTGTCCTGCGCGTCGCGCACCAGCGCGAAGCCACGCGCGAGCACGCTTTCATAGCCGAGGCTCACGCGCATCTGTTCAAGCGTCTTGAGCTGCGTGCGCCGCGCCGCCATGGCGACGCGGATCGCATGGTCCATGCGCCCGGAGAGAGCGTCGAATCGCCGACGCGCGGCTGCTGTCCGCTCCCCCTCGATTTTCACCCGCGCGACGCGCGCATTGACGAGACGGCGGCCGAGGCTAGCAATCTTTTCGCCGCGCCGCTCGGCTGCGGTGTCGAGAGCGCGCTTCATGCGCAATTCAAATGCGTCCAATTTTTCGGCAGCGCGGCCTAATCGTGCCTGAGGAGATTGCCGCGCAAGCCGCTGCGACAGGCGCGCCACGGCGATGCGGCTGCGATCGCCAATGCGCAATATGGCGCTGGCGAGATGATGCGCGGCGGTATCGAGCCGCTGGCGGGGCAGGGCGACGATCTCGTCCGGCTGCGGCAGGCCGCGGAACAAGGCGCGCGCCTCGGAGCGGCGGCGCTCGATCAGGCGCAGCATCGCGCCCGCGTGGCGGCGGCCGAGATCGGCGAGCGAGGCCAGCAGTTCGAGGCGCACCGGAACCGCCTTTTCGGCGGCGCCTGTCGGCGTCGGCGCGCGCAGATCGGCGGCGTGGTCGATCAGCGTCCAGTCGGTCTCATGGCCGACCGCCGCGATCAGGGGTATTGCGCTCGCGGCCGCCGCCCGGACGACGATCTCCTCGTTAAAACTCCAGAGGTCTTCGAGCGAGCCGCCGCCGCGCGCGACGATGATGACGTCCGGCCGCCGCATCGGCCCCGTCGCGGGCAGGGCGTTGAAGCCGGCTATGGCGGCGGCGACCTCGGCCGCCGAGGTCTCGCCCTGAACCCGCACCGGCCAGACCAGCACATGGCGCGGAAAGCGCTCGTTCAAGCGATGCAGGATGTCGCGGATGACAGCGCCTGTCGGCGAGGTGACGACGCCGATGCGGACGGGCAGAAAGGGAATTGCGTGCTTGCGCGCCTCGTCGAACAGGCCCTCGGCGGCAAGGCGCCGGCGGCGCTCCTCGAACAGCGCCATCAGGGCGCCCATGCCGGCGGGCTCGATCGTCTCGACGATGATCTGATAGCTCGACTTGCCGGGATAGGTGGTGATCTTGCCGGTTGCGACGACCTCGAGCCCTTCCTCGGGCTTGACGCGCAGGCGGGCGAAGACGCCCTTCCAGATCACGGCGTCGATGCGCGCGCCCGCATCCTTGATGCTGAAATAGGCGTGGCCGGACGAATGCGGGCCGCGATAGTTGGAGATTTCGCCGCGCAGGCGCACGAGGCCGAAACGATCCTCGATGGTTCGCTTCAGGGCGTTCGACAGTTCCGAAACGGTAAGTTCCGGCGCATTGGTCGCGGCAGGGTCGGGCATGGCTGGAAACATTATCCCTGGCGCGGACTGGAGCGGGGTGCGAAAAAGCAGCATCCGCCTTCTCGCGTCAAATCCAGCTCTCTTCTCAACAATCGATCACGTTTCATGCTTTTGGATGTTTCCATCCAGAAGCATCGTGATCGAAGCCCGTCAATTCGAATCCGGGCGGATAAACGCGCGTCGGGCTTCACTCCCTGATCAATTGCCCGGAATAGACCACCGGCCCGGTCGGATCGCCCGTCGGGGAGCCGCCTTTCGGCTCGACCGTCACGGCGAACGACGCCTTTTCGAGCGCGAGGCCGGCCGGCAACGGCATTTTGATCGCGTCATCGCCCACGACGCCCATGGATTTCGGCGGCTTGCCCGCTCCGATGTACCATAGCTCGAGGCTCTTGCCGGCGGGCGCCTCGGCGGCGAGGGGACGCACATAGACATTGCCGCTGGCGAGATCGACGCGGATGACGAGCGCCGGCTGTTCGCCGCCGCGATTGACCACCGCGACATAGGAAGGCTGCACGTCGGGATGGCGGATCAATTCGCGATCCACGACGAAGACTGCAAGGCTGGCGGCGAGCGCGCCGGCGGCGAAAGCGGCGACGCGCCAGCGATTGAGCGCGCGGCGAAGATCGGTCGCGTCCGGGGCTCGCGCTCCGCCTTCGATCACGCGGAAGGGCTGCGACGGGGACACCGCGCCTTCGATGCGCCGCCAGACCTCGGGCGGCGGTGCGACCTCTTCAACGGCGGCGCTGAGGGCGGCGAGCCGGGCCTCCCAGGCGGCGACGGCGGCCTGCGCCTCGGGGTCCTGCGCGAGGACGCTGGCGAACAGCGTGCGCTCGTCGGCATGCAGCGTGCCGAGCACATATTCCGCCGCCAGAATTTCGCGGTCCTCGTTCATGACGTCTGTTCCAGACAGGCTTTCAAAGAGAGCAGGCTGCGATGCAGCCATGTCTTGATCGTATTCACCGGTTTATCGTAGCGGGCCGCGAGTTCATCGCGCGAATAGCCTTCGTAATAAGCGAGCAGCACGCAGCTGCGATTGGGCTCCTCGATGGCGCCGAGACAGCGCCGCAGCGCGCCGACATCGGCGAGATCGGCCGCGGGGTCGCCGGGCGCAGCGATTTTCTCGAACCAGTCGACGCCATCCTCGCTGACCGGCGGCGTCGCGAAACTTTTCTGGCGCAGGAGATCGATCGTGCGGTTGCGGGCGATCGAATTCAGCCAGGCGGAAGCTGGACCCGCCTCGCGCGAATAACTCGCCGCGCCGCGCCAGATTTTGAGATAAACATCCTGTAAAATATCTTCCGCGGAAGATCTGTTGCGGATGATACGCAAGATGATCGCAAAAAGTTTCGCCGAAGTCGCGTCGTAAAGCGCGCGAAACGCATCGCGATCGCCGCCGCCGGTGGCGGTTATCAGATCCGCGAGCTCGTCATTGCTCGGCAAAGGCGCTTCTCCCCGGCGCGGCTTCGATCCGCGCTGGTTTTACTCTAGCAAAATATCTCCGACGCGCCAGCGGGACGACGCGATTTCCCCGCTTTACGGAGCCGCCGCCTTGTCGCGGCCGTAGCGTTCGAGCACATGGCGGATCATGCTGCGGGCCAGCTCCTGCTCGCCGAGGAAGACGGCGCCGGTTCCCTCCTGCCGCAGAAGGGCGGCTTCTTCTTCGTTGTGGGTGCGCACCACCGTCTCGATCGCCGGATTGATCTGTCTTGCCGATGCTGATGATCTTGCGGTCGTCGACCGAATCTGGCGTCGCGATGACGAGGAGGCTCGCCTTCGAGACATGGCCCTGGATCAGCACTGACATATCCGCCGCGTTGCCGCAGACGGCGGGAATGTCATTGGCGCGGCAGCGTTCGACAAGCTCGCGGTTCTGATCGACCACGACGAAGGGAATGCCAGCCTCGGCGAAGGCGGCGGCGATGCGCCGGCCGACCCGGCCGTAGCCGATGAGCACCACCTGCCCGGCGAGATATTTGTCCTCCGTCGCCATCGGCAGCTCGGCGAGCGGATCGTCGGCGTTTTTGACGAAGCGGGCGAGCGGGGGGATCGACAGAATCCAGGCCTCGACCGGTGCGATGGCCCGGAAGGCGAAGGAGTTCAGCGTGATCGAAATCAGCGCGCCGGCCAGAATGAGATTTTGTCCCTCATGCGGCAAAAGTCCGAGGCTGAGGCCAAGCCCGGCCAGAATGAAGGAGAATTCGCCGATCTGCGCGAGGCTCGCCGCGATGGTCAGCGCCGCGTTGAGCGGATAGCGAAAGAAAAGCACGAGCGCCGCGGCGATCAGCGGGTTGGCGATCATGACGATGGCGACGACGACGAGAACGCGCAAGGGCGAATGGATCAGCACGGAGGGATCGAACAGCATGCCGACGGAGACGAAGAACAGCACGGCGAAGGCGTCGCGCAGCGGCAGGGATTCTTCGGCGGCGCGGGCGCTGAACTCGGATTCATTGATGACCATGCCGGCCAGAAACGCGCCAAGCGCGAAAGAGACGCCGAAGAGTTCGGCGGCGCCAAAGGCGAGGCTGACTGCGGCGGTGACGACGCAAAGGGTGAAAAGTTCGCGCGAGCCGGTGCGCGCCGCCTGCCACAGGAGCCAGGGAAACACGCGCTTGCCGATGATCAGCATGACCGCGACGAAGGCGCCGATCTTGGCCAGCGTGATTTCGAGGGTGAGATAAATATCCGGCGCGGACATCGGCACGCCCTTGCCGCCGAGCGCGCCCGAAAGCGGCGGCAACAGCACGAGGACCAGCACCATGGCGAGGTCCTCGACAATCAGCCAGCCGACGGCGATGCGCCCGCTGACCGTCTCGACAACGCCGCGCGCCTCCATCGCCTTCAGCGTGACGACCGTGCTGGCGACGGAGAGGGCGAGGCCGAAGACAAGGGCGCCGCCAAGCCCCCACCCCCAGAGCAGGCCGAAGCCGACGCCGATGGCCGTGGCGAGGGTCATGAGGATGATCGCGCCGGGCACGGCGATGCGCCGCACGTCCCATAAATCCTCAAGCGAGAAATGCAGGCCGACGCCGAACATCAGCAGCATCACGCCGATCTCGGCGAGCTGGGAGGCGATTTCGCCATCGGCGACGAAGCCCGGCGAGAAGGGGCCGATGATGACGCCGGCGACAAGATAACCAACGAGCGAGGGCAGCTTCAGCCGCGTCGCCGCCATGCCGAAAACGAGGGCGCAGCCGAAGGCCGCGGCGATAGTGGTGATGAGCGGGACTGCGTGATGCAATGCTGCGCCTTTGCTGCGACGAAGGCTTCGCATCCGCCGGAGGGACCGCGAGAGCCGGGATGCTTTGACAGGACCGCGCGCGAGCTTGCGATGCGGCTGAGGATCAATGTCAGGAAGCGCGGCGCCGATCAACGCCAAAGGCCGGCCAGAGGCGCGCGGACATCGCCCCGGCGACGTTGATTTTGGATAAGGCGGACGAAATCATTGACAAATATGCAATTGAAAAGGCCGCATGATCGTTCGACAGGGCGGTTCGCCGGAGAAGCATATGATCAAGACCCACAAGTCCGCGGAGCCAGAGGAATCGGTGCTGCGCGATTCGAGGGAACTCGCTGAAATCGAGCAATACAGGCACTCCGCCGATCGCCCGATGCAGCGCAAGCCTCCCAAGAACTACAAATATATCGAGGAACTCGCCCATTTGCAGTTTGAGCTGATCAAGCTGCAGGAATGGGTTCGTCTGCAGGGCCTCCGCGTCGTGGTGATTTTCGAAGGCCGCGATGCGGCCGGCAAGGGCGGCGTCATCAAGCGCATCACCGAGAGCTTGAACCCGCGCATCTGCCGCGTCGTGGCGCTCGGGACTCCGACAGAGCGCGAGCGCGGCCAATGGTATTTCCAGCGCTATGTTGCGCAATTGCCGGCGCGGGGTGAAATCGTTTTGTTCGACCGCAGCTGGTACAATCGCGGCGGCGTCGAACACGTCATGGGATTTTGCACCGACGAAGAATACCGCGAGTTTTTGCGCTCATGTCCGGTTTTCGAGGAGATGCTGGTTCGCGCCGGCATCGTCCTCATAAAATACTGGTTCTCGGTCAATGACGAGGAGCAGGAGCGACGCTTCCAGGAACGCATCCATAACCCAGTCAAGCGCTGGAAACTCAGCCCGATGGATCTTGAGTTCGCGCAAGCGCTGGGTCGACTATTCCAGGGCGAAGGACGAGATGTTCGCCCACACCGACCGGGAGAAAACCCCTTGGTACGTGGTCGACGCCGATGACAAGAAGCGCGCGAGACTGAATTGCATCGCGCATCTTTTGCGGCAGATCCCGTATCACGACATGACGCCGGTCGAAATCGAAGTTCCGTTGCGTCAGGAGGATACGGGATACAAGCGGCCGAAGAAGTCGAACCAGCGATTCGTGCCCGAGCGCTATTGATTAGCGTTGCGGCCGACGCCGGGCTGCGCGGATCAGCGCAAAACGTCGTGAGACCCGGCAACTTTCCCCGCGGCCTCAATCCACGTGATGGCGCTTGCGGAGGCTCCTGACGTTCCACCAGACGAAGGCGAAAATGAACGGCACGGCGAGCGCCGTCGCCAGCGTCGGATCGAGCCATTCGGCCTGCTTGTGCGCGCCTTCCAGAATGAGATGCGCAATCGAGGCGATGTAATAGGTGATCGCCGCGACGGAGAGGCCCTCGACGGTCTGCTGCAGCCGCAATTGCATGCGAACGCGCTCGTTCATGCTGCGCAGCACGTCCTGATTCTGGCTCTCAAGCTCCACTTCGACGCGCGTGCGCAGCAATTGCGCCGCGCGGACGAGCTTTTGCGAGAGATTGTCCTGCCGCGCCTCGACGGCGGCGCAGGTCCTGATCGCCGGGGCGAGGCGACGGGCGAGGAAGGCCGCCAGCGTTGGCGCGTCGGGCAGGGCGCGCTCGCCGATGACTTCGAGCCGCACGCGCATGACTTCATCATAGGCGCGGGTCGCGCCGAAGCGGTAGAGGCTCCGCGCCGCGCCGGTTTCGAGCTCGGCGGCGAGTGCATTGAGGCGGTGCAGCAATTCGCGGCTCGCCTCAAGACCCTGGCTGTCGCGCATCTGGCCGAGCAGCGAAGGGAGTTCCGCCTCGATGCGGCCGATCGAGGGCCCGAGTTCCTGCGCGACGGGAAGGCCGAGCAGCGCCAGCGTGCGATAGGTTTCGAGTTCGAGCAGGCGCTGCGCCAACGCGCCGGCCTCGACGGCGCTGAGGCTGCGGTCAAGCACGAGGATGCGCACGAACCCGAAGACATCGGCGTGAAAATCGGTCGCGACGATGGCCGCCCCATCGGCGACTTCCGAGGCCGCGAGTTCGCTCGGCCCGAAAAGATAGCGCCAGCTATCGCCGACACTCGCCTCGGGCAGGATGTCGAGATCGACGGCGACCAGCAGCGGCCCCGGCTGAGGCAGCATCCGCATGACGCGGGAAAGATCGCCGGCGTCCGGCCGGAACGCGATTCGTTCGGCCTCGTTCGCCCCCGCGTTGATCTCCTGCGGAAACTCCCAGGTGTAGGTGACGAATTCGCCGTGACGCTCCCAACGCAGCACCGCGGGCGCAAGTTCGACGCGATGATGCTTGGCGCCCGGCAGGGGCAGGGGCGCGGCGCGATCGAGGCAGAACTGCTCAAGCGCGGCCTGCGCCTTCTCCGCCTCGTCGTGATCGGTCATGAAGGCGAAATGCAGGATGCGCTTTGCGCCTGACATCGGCTCGAAGGGACGCGCATGGACCTCGGCCATCACGCGCGCGCGTAAGGCATGTTCCCTGAAGCCGGGATTTGCGGCGTTTATCTGGTCCAGCACGCCCTCGCCCCCTGCAAGCGTTGCAATCGACGCCGGTCTAAAGCACGAGACCGAGGATTTGCAAAGTCACGCCTCGGCGTCGTCTGGCAGCGCGAGGCGGCTCGCCTCCGCCACGAGCGCACGGGTCAGCGGCGGCATCGGCTCGCGGCGCGGCAGCACGAGGCCGATTCTTTGCACCTCCTGCGGCTCGACGATCGGGATGGAGCGCAGCGGCTCGCTGAGCCCGAGAACTTCGGCGAAAGTCTCCGGAATGATGCTGGACCATTGGCCGGTGCGCACATGGGCGGCGAGAACGACCATCGAATTGGATTCGAGCATCGGCGGATGCGGCGGCGCCGCGCCGCCGAGGAGACGATCGATGATCCGGCGGTTCTGCATGTCCGGCGTCAGCAGGCAAAGCGGGACTTGGGCGACTTCCTTCCAGCTCACCGTGTCGCGGTCGCCGAGCGGGAGATGCACGGAGGTGAGCAGCCGGTAGCGCTCCCAATAGAGCGGCAGGGTGCGAATTTGCCCGAGCGGCTCATTGTCGAGATAGGTCAAGCCGGCGTCGATCTGCAGATCGTCGAGCATGGTCAGAATTTCGCGCGAGGTCTGCGACAGAATGGTGAAGCGCACGTCGGGATGCTTCTCCCGGAAGGGCGTCGTCAACTGCGTCGTCATGCCGA
Source organism: uncultured Alphaproteobacteria bacterium (assembly GCA_963767805.1). GTDB lineage: Bacteria > Pseudomonadota > Alphaproteobacteria > Rhizobiales > Beijerinckiaceae > Methylocapsa. The sequence continues at coordinate 42,222 of CAVYFP010000011.1, forward strand.
GCGCGGTTGGCACGGCCGCGATCGTCAGATGGCCGACGAGAGCGGTCTTCGGCGAGCGGACCTCCTGACGCATCGCGCGCGTGTCGCTGACGATGCGCTTGGCCCATTCGAGCACGCGCTCGCCATCAGCGGTGAGGCCATGAAAGCGCGAGCTGCGATTGACGAGCAGGACGCCGAGGCTGTCCTCGAGCTGCTTGATGCCCGCCGACAGCGTCGGCTGGGTCACGCCGCAGCTTTCCGCCGCGCGGCTGAAATTGCGCTCGCGGGCGAGCGCGAGAAGAAATTCGAGCTTGTCGATCATGTCGCCGCTCCTCCTGAGCGGAGCGCCTCCGCGCGGCTGGCGCAGGCGGTGATGAAAGCCGCATGGCTCCAGGCGAGATTTTTCGCCGAGGTCTGCGCGCCGGTCGAGCGGTCGAATTGCTCGGAGAGATCGCCGTTCGTCGGCGTAAAGGCGGCGACGGTCGCCATGAACATGTCCCCGCGCCGAAAAAGATCGTCAAATGAAACCGCATGAGCGGCGTCATGCAAAGGCGACGCGCCGCGAGGCGCCGCCGCCGCCGCCCTGTAGTAGAATTCCGCAGCGCCGAGCGTTGAGAAATAATAGGCGCCGCCGCTGTAGTAGCGGTCGTCCGCATAGCGTCCCATCGCCGGCGCGCGCCCTTCCGGCGCCGCCTCGTTGATCTTGTAGAGCCTGCCGAACAGATCCTCAAGCCGCGCCGCCGTGGCGCGGGTTTTCGGATCGCTGACGCTATGGGCGCCTTCGCGCCGCCCGGCATGGATCACGGCGAGCAGCGTCGCAATGTCGAGATCCTTCTCGCCGCTCGCGCCGATGCGGCTACGGGTGAAGCCCTTCTCGTCGCTCCAGAAATCGCGCAATTGCGCCTCGATCTCGCGCGCCGCCTCGCGGCAGGCGCCCGCCTCCCGCGCCTCGCCGATCCCATCGAGCCAGCGCGCGCCCTCGCCGAGGGCCTCCGATTGCACGAGCTGGGTGTAATAATGGCGGCCCAGCTCCTCTTCCCAGATATCGAAGGAGGGCGTTCGCCAGCGCGCCAGCGTGAAGGCGAGGTCGCGGCGCAGAAGCCGGCCCGCAAGCGCGCGCGCCTCCGCATCTCCCGCGGCGGCCGAAGAGCAGAAGCGCAGCACGGCGAGGACGCGCAGCGCCGGACCGTCGTGCTGGGGCCGCGACCATTTCAGAATGTCGAGCGCGCCGTCCGGATCGAAGCGCGGCTCGCCCAGCACATTGTCCCCTGCGATTTCGCGGATTTCCGCTTCAGGACGCAGGAATTGCAAGAAATGAGGCTCGACCTTCGCTCTGTAATCGCCGGCTTTTTCGAGGAAGGCGCGGCCGTCGAGCGCGGACAGCGTAAGGCTGAAGGCGAGAAAATCCCTGAAAATTCCAAGGCCCTCTTGCAAGGCGACGCCGCCGCTTTCGACAAGCTGGCGGAGCGCGTCGATGACGACGGCGGAATCGCGCAGCCAGTGAAAGAAATAGTCGGGGTCGGGATCGTAGGCGGCGAGGACCGGCGAGGCGAGGATCGATCCTTTCACGGGGCGCACCCAGCGGCCGAAGCCGTTGCGCTCCTTGACGAGATCGGTTCTGGAAATGGCGCCGAGCAGGGCTTTGGCGGAGCGCGCATATTGGCGCGCCATCCAGCCTGTCAGTTCCTCGCTTGCGGCTTGCGCGCGGGCTGGCATCTCAGGCGCCCATGTGGGGGGATCTGAAGCCGAGCCGGGCGAGGCCCCGCCGCACGTCAGGGTCGCGCATGAAGAGGCTCCACAGCAATCCGCTGCGATAATTCTCGATCATCGCGACGATCGGCCCCTGGTCGATGGCGAGATAGCTCTCCGCGCGCCAGCCATGGGTCTCGCTGAAGGCGTCGACGAAGCCAAAACGCCCCCAGATCTTCGCGCCAAGATCATCATGGAAATGGCGTAGCGCGCGCATGGCCTGCTCCGGCGCGTAGGGAAAGCTCGACAGCGCCGCGGTCGGCGCGATGACGCCATTGTCATGCGCCGGGGAATGCGCCGCATAGCCGGCGGGATCGTCGCACGCCGTCAGCCCCCAGGCGTCAGGACCATAGCCCTTATGGCCATGCGGGTTGCGCACGCAATGTTCGTAATTGATCAACGTATGCTGGACGTTCTGGCGCCCGTAATCGGCATAGTCGTCCCGAAGGCCGCGCGGATCGAGGCCGCAGAAGGAATAATGCGCGAAGAACAAAGGCCCGCCGAAGTCCGGCCCAAGCGGCAGTTCGAGATCGTAGAAACTGCGGCCATTGAGGAACGTCCGGCTCTGCGCGAAACCGCCATGATAGGCTGCGGGGTCGATCGGATAGCGCGGCGCGGCGGCGGCGAGGACATAGGCGATCAGGCACTCGTTCCAGCCGCGCACCTCATGGTCGAGGGAAAAGCCGTTGTTGGGGCTCCAGTGCCAGGTCAGCGCCTTGCGGCCGCCCTGCGTATGCCAGTTCCATTCAACCTCGCTCCAGAGCCACGTAATGCGCTCGCGCAGGCGTCTCTCGGCGGGATCCTCTGCGTCGAAAAACTGGCGGGCGCAAAGAAGGCCCTGGAACAGAAAGGCGGTCTCGACGATATCGCCGCCATCGTCCTTGCGGCCGAACGGAACCGTTGCGCCGGTGCGTCCGTTCAGGAAATGCGGAAAGAGGCCGTGATAGGCCGTGGTGCGCTCAAGAAAGGCGAGCATGGCGTTCAGCCTGTCGGCCGCCGCAGCGCGTGTGACAACCCCCCTTGCGACGGCGACGATGATCGCCAAGACGCCGAAGCCGCAGCCGCCAATGGAGACGAGATCGTCGTGCGGATCGCTCTCAAGGCCGGTCCGGTCGCGCGCGAGAAAGCTGACGGGATGCGCGCCCTCCCAGAAAAAGGCGAAACTCCTCCGTTGCACGAGATCGAGAAGGGCGTCGTCGGCAAGTCGTGGGGAAGGTGGCTTCGTCAACTAAACTCTTCTTCCCCTGATGCCGGATGGTGATCGCCTTATTGGCGGAGAGTAAAAGCCGGCCAGTCGGAGGGAGCAAGCGCAGCGACGACTTACCCACCTATTATTGATGGAGCCCCTTTGGTTCAGTCGTCGGCGCATGCGCGCAGATTGCGCACATGGCTGCGAAATCCGGCTCGGTCAAGCCGGATTTCGCGGGATCGATTCCGTTCTCAACCCGAATGGCGAGCACGTCAGGCAGCTTTCGGGGCTGACGTCGGGGCCGAACCCATGGGCTTCGTCTTGGCCGAATCGGCCGCGCTCGACCTTCCTTCGTCTTTTGTTCTTGTTGCGCGGTCCAAGAGGGCGCCGCGCCGGATCGCACAACAATCCCAACAAACAGCCGCTACCATGGAAGACGAATATTCCTCAGCGCGACTAGATCATGAAGTCCACGTTTGTGGCGGTTCTTTCGATCGGCTGCTCGAGGAGCCGCCCGTCAATGCTGAGCCGTTCGCCCGCAGGGTCTTCGATGAGATGCAGAACGCGGGTGAAGAAACCCTTTTGCGTGTCGGCCCGGCCAAGGTTCAAAATCGCCGCATCGGCCAGTTCCAGAGTGAAAATGTCGAGGGCGAGGCCGCGCGTTTCCTCGTCGAGCGAGTCGAGGGCTTCATTGATCAGGATCCAGCGCGGCCTGTGCAGCAGAAGCCGGGCGAAGGGCAGCTTCTGCTGCTCGTCGCCGCTGAGCTCCCGGTCCCACCGCCTGGTGCGGTCGAGTTCGGGTTCAAGATGGGCCAGGGCCATGCGCTCCAGCGCCGAGGCGAAGGCGCCGTCGTCGAAGGCCGATACCGGCGACGGATATGCCAGCGCCGCGCGCAGCGTTCCCGCCGGCAGGTAAGGGCGCTGCGACATGAACATCATGGTTTGTCCCGCCGGCCGCGCGATGCGCCCCGTGCCCCATGGCCACAGCCCCGCGAGCGCGCTGAAAAAATTGGTACGTCCCGCACCGCGCCGGGCGATGATCAAAATCCGCTCGCCGGGCTTGACCGTAACGTGACGCTCGCTGAGACGCGTGCAGGCGGTCGCCGAGGCGACGCTGACGTCGTCGAAGGTCAATGTCTCCTCGGGCGATTCGACAAGTTCGATCCGGCGCGTCCTGTCGCCGAGCTTGTCGATGTCGACGAGCGCGTGCCGGAAGCTGGCGACGCGGAGCAGGGTCGCGCGCCAGTCGGCAATTGTGCTGAAATTATCGACGAACCAGCGCAGGGCCTGCTGCACCTGATTGAAGGCGCCGACCACCATCATCAGTGCGCCGAGGGACAGGTCGCCGGTGAAAAATCCCGGCGCCGCGACGATGATCGGCGCGACGATTGCGAACCAGCCATAGCCAGCCGTGACCCAGGTCAGCCGCGTGACGCCGGTGACGAGGCGCCGCATGATGCCAAGGACAGGCTCAAGCTCCTGGTGGAGACGGTGCCTTTCATCCGCTTCGCCGCCGTAGAATGCGATGGCGTCGGTGCGGTCGTTGACGCGCACCAGCGCCGAGCGCAGGTCCGCCTCACGCGCGTAACGCTCGGCGTTGAGCTCGATCAAAGGGTTGCCGACACGCCAGCTCATCCAGGAAGCGGCGCCGGCATAGATCAGCGCGGTCCAGACCATGTAGCCGGGCACCGCGAAGCGGTAATGGTGGACCGTGAAGGTCATCCCCTCCGACAGAACCCAAAGGACGCCGATGAAGCTGGCGAGCAGGAGCGTCGCCTGCAGCAGGCCGATGCCAAGATCGGTCGTGAGTTCGACCAGATGGCGTACGTCCTCGTGAATGCGCTGGTCCGGATTGACCCCGATCTCGCCCGCATTGGCGAGCCGGAAGGCGCGCGTCGGCCCGAGCCACAGATCGATGAGGTCCCGCGTCAGCCGGGCGCGCAACTTGATCCGCGACATCTGATTGAGCCAGGTCTGCGCCACGTTCAAAATCAGAAGGCCGCCGGCGATCAGCGCGAAAACCCAGAGCTGGTAAATGAATTGCTTGACGTCCTTATGCGCTAGCGCGTCGTAAAATGGCTGGTTCCAGGCGTTCAGCCTGATCTGGCCAAAAGCCGTCGCCGCCACCACCGCGCAAATGGCGGCGCCGAGCAGGATAAACTGATTGCGCTCCGGCGAAACGAGAAGCGCCCGGACCATCATCACAAGCTGAGCCGCGAACCCGTCCCTTTGCTCCTCCTCCGCGTCTGCTCTGTCGCTCTGGTCCGTCATCGGTTCAAAGGCTCGCATCAATTTTACAGGCTCTTTCGCGCAATTCGCGCGGTTGACCATTTTTGACCACGCTGTTCATTTTCGCCCATTTTACAATGAGCTTTTCCCGCAAGCTGGCGAAGCTTTACGAATTATCCGCTAAATTGACGATATATTGCAGCCTCCGACGCAGTCATACATCCAGATGGGGAATCAGCAATGGGGCCTCTATGATTATCGCTCCGCGCTCGGACTTTGCCGCCGTGGCCACGCGGAAAGCTGGAGATCAGGACTTCGAACATGGTCGCCGCATCGATCTGCGCCAATGGTCTCGCGTCTTCAAGCTTATCAACATAATGCGCGCATAGGGCGGCGATGCGGCGGGGAGAGGGCGGCCATGGACAGAATTGCCGCGCTCATCGCGGCCATGACGCTTGAGGAAAAGATCGGCCAGCTGACCATGGCGTCCGGCTGGCATGCGGTGACGGGGCCTGTCGTGCCCGCCGACGTCAGCGCCGACATTCGCGCCGGGCGCGTCGGCTCGATGCTCAATCTTTGGGGGGCGGAGGCCGTTCGCGCCGCCCAGAAGATCGCCGTTGGGGAGAGCCGCCTCGGCATTCCCTTGCTGATCGGCCTCGACGTGCTGCATGGGCACCGGACCATATTCCCGATTCCGCTCGGCGAAGCCTGCGCTTTCGATCCGCACTGTCTGGGCGGCGACGGCGCGCGCGGCGGCGGCGGAGGCCGCGCGGGATGGCGTCTCGCTGGTTTTTGCGCCGATGCTCGACGTTGCGCGCGATCCCCGCTGGGGCCGCATCTGCGAAGGCGCCGGCGAAGATCCCCATGTTACGGCCGAATTCGCCAAGGCGAAGCTGCGCGGGTTTCAGGGCGCGGATCTTAGCGATCCGAACGCGGTCGCGGCGACGGCCAAGCATTTCGTCGCTTATGGCGCGGCGCTCGCCGGGCGAGAATACGCCTCGGCGGACGTCTCGGAGCGCTCGCTGCACGAGGTCTATCTGCCGCCTTTCGCGGCGGCTGTATCAGCTGGTTGCGCCGCGATCATGCCGGGCTTCATGGACCTCGCCGGCGTGCCTATGACAGCGCATCGGGCTTTGCTGCGCGGATGGCTGCGCGGCGGGCAGGGATTTCGAGGGCGTCATCGTCAGCGATTACAACGCGGTCGCGGAATTGCTGCGCCATGGCGTGGCGGCAAATCTTTGCGAGGCCGCCGCGCTGGCGCTGAACGCGGGCGTCGATATCGACATGATGAGCGACGGCTTTCGCAAGGGTCTGCCGCAGGCGCTCGCCGAGGGGCGCGTGTCGATCGAGGACATCAACGCCAGCGTGCGCCGCGTACTGACGCTGAAGCAGCGTTTGGGCCTGTTCGACGATATGCTGCGCAGCAAAAGCGGCGCCGCTGCGCGCGAAACCGCCATGCCGGCGCGCGAGCTGGCCCGCGAGGCGGCGCGGCGCTCGGTCGTCATGCTCACCAATGACGGCGTGCTGCCCTTGCCGGCGGATCTGCGCAGGGTCGCGGTCGTCGGCCCGCTCGCCGACGCGCGGCGCGAGATGCACGGCCCCTGGGCGATGGCGAGCGATCGGGACGATGCGGTCACCATCCTTGACGGCGTGAGGGCAGCGCTACCGCGCGCGGAGGTCGATTTCGCCGCTGGCCTCGAAATCGAAGGCGCGGATGAATCGCGAATTGCCGAGGCGCTTGAGATCTGCCGGGGCGCGGAAATCATCCTGCTCTGCGTCGGCGAGGCGGCAGCGATGAGCGGCGAGGCGGCCTCGCGCGCCGATCTTGGCCTTCCCGGGCGGCAGGAGGCGCTGGCGCGCGCGGTCTTGAGCCTCGGCGTGCCGGTGGTCGCGCTTCTGACCAGCGGCCGCCCCTTGACGCTGCCCTGGCTGTTCGAACAGGCCTCGGCGGTTTTGGCGACCTGGTTTCTTGGCAGCGAGGCGGGAAGCTCGATCGCCGACGTTCTGACCGGGCGCTTCAACCCCTCCGGGCGGCTGCCCGTCACCTGGCCCCGCGCGGTGGGCCAGATCCCGATTTTCTACGCTGCGCGGCCCTCCGGGCGCCCCTTTGACCCAGCAGATCCCTACACCAGCAAATATCTCGATATTTCCAACGCGCCGCAGTTTCACTTCGGCCACGGCCTGTCCTATTGCCGCTTCTCTATTTCGAGTTTTACCGCATTGAGCAGCGACTTCGGCTTTGGGGACGTGATCTGTTTCAGCATCGAGATCGTCAACGAGGGGCCGATGCAGGGCGAGGCGACCGTCTTTCTCTTCGCGCGGGACGTCGTCGCTTCCATCGCGCGGCCCGCGCTCGAACTCAAGAGATTCGCCAAAATCGCGCTCGGCGCCGGCGAAAGGGACGTAATCGACTTCGCCTTTCCCGCCGCAGAACTGAGCTTTCCCGGCGCGGATTTCCGGCCCTGTTTCGAAGCCGGGGAATTCAAATTTTCAGTTGGCTTCAGCGCTGATCCGGAGGGGCTGACGACGATCCGGCTGCGGGCGCTTTCAGATGCTTGAGCCGGCTCCCAATCCCGCCTGTTCGCCGCGCGCAGGGGACTGGGTGGACAATTGATTTTGATCCGCGTAACTGCCCCATGCCTTGCGCCGCCGGAGCGGCGCGTTCGGCAAGGGCGTCAGAGGGGAAAAGAAGTGACGGACGAGATTATCGTGAAGGACAGCAATGGCGCCAAGCTCGCCGACGGCGACTCCGTGACGCTCATCAAGGATCTGAAGGTCAAGGGGACCTCCGAGACGCTGAAGCGCGGCACCCTCGTCAAGAATATCCGCCTCACCGGCAATGCCGACGAGGTCGAGTGCAACACGAAGCAGGTGAAGGGGCTCGTCCTCAGGACTGAATTCCTGAAAAAGGCATGATGCTTTAGCTGTGTCGATGAGCTGACTGGCAGAGACTTGCGTTGCGGAGCGCGGCCATGGCGACGCTAAGGATATATGATCTTCATCAGCATGGTCGCGCGATTGACCTGAGCCATCTGCTTGATCTTCTGGCACCGCGCTCGCTCAAAGCGGATTGGATTGTCTCGACCGTTAGATCTTCCGAGTCTGGTGAAGAGTGGTTTGAGGCCACCGGCGATGGCGGCGAACAGCTTGAGATCTTGGCTCAGACCGATTTGCGGCTTCCGGGAACAGCTCTGGCGGTGTTGGCCAAAGACACGCGCCAAGTCATTTGGGGTGAATTTGTCGGCTCATTTCCGAAGATGCAGGACAGTGCGTGGGTAACAATCCGCGCCATCGATAGTACGTTTTACGAGGTAACGACGTCGGATAAAACGGTGCTGGAAAAAATCCGGTCGGCTTTCAATGATGTTCGACCCGCCGACGCCCCCTGGGGCCGAGCGCCGCGCGAGACGGGTCAGGGCTGGGGCGGCTGCGGGAAGGCGAGCACTTCGCCCGTATAGCGCTCGACCACCTCGCTGAATGGCGTGCCATCCGGCAGCGTGAGGATAGCGCGATGCTCCAGCACCGCGGGCGGAATGTCGAGCGGCTTGCCATCGCCCGTCGGTAGGGGCGCGCCCATTTCCCAGCCCGGCGGGAGCGGCGACCACAGAAGCATCGCCGACAGCGTGCGGCGCTGGAAATGCAGCGGCTGCACGGCGCGCCCGAAGGCGACGTCGGTCATCTCCAGCGCGCTGTTCATCTCCGGCGTCAGGCGCGCGGGCACATACCAATTATCCGCTTCCGACAGGACATGGCCGCCGCAGGCGAGCCGCACCCGGCGATAGCGGATCGATTCGGACTCGCCAACGCCGAGGAGCTGGCGCGTTTCGGACGTTGGCGGCTTGTCCGCTCCCGCCACCCTTTCGGCGGCGATCTTCGCCGGCGAGGCGAGCCTGTGCGCTTCGCACCAATGATCGAGCGTCAAAGTCGCGCTGTCATGGCTGAGCAGCTCGGCGTTGAGGCTTTGCAGCAGGGCCAACGCTTCGACGCGCGTCGTGAAACTCGCGGTCCAGGGTGTTGCTTGCCCGGCGTTGGCCGCGGCGGCCGCGGCCAGAAATGGCAAGGCGCAGAAAGCCGCGAGGATCGGACGAGGTTTCATCTGGCGGTCCCTGGATCGTCGCGGCGCGCTTGCATCCGGCCTTGCTTGCGATCCCGTTCAGGCGGGATCGGAAAAATGCAGCACGCGGTCATGCGGGAAATCATAGAGCTTGCCGGTCTCGGTCCATTCGGGCGTGCAGAGCGCAGCGATCCTGGGCGCGATCTCTTCCGGCGTTCTCAAGATCTTGGGATCTTCGCCAGGCATAGCCTTCGCCCGCATCTTCGTGCGCATCGGGCCTGGATTGACGAGCATGACCCGCACCGGGGTGATGTTCCTCGTCTCCTCCGCGTAGGTGCGCGCAAGCGCTTCGAGCGCGGCTTTCGAGGCGGCGTAAGGCCCCCAATAGGGCCTGAAACTGGCGGCGTGGGCGAGGCCCGTCGTGATGAAGACGGCGCGGCCCGCGTCGGAGGCGCGCAGCAGCGGGTCAAGCGAGCGAATGAGCCGCCAGTTGGCGGTGACGTTGACGGCGAAAGTCTCGTCCCATTCATGCGGTTCGACATGGCCGAGCGGCGTCACCGGGCCCAGCGCGCCGGCGTTGCCGACCAGAATGTCGAGCTTGCCCCAGCGCTCGTAGATCGTCGCCCCCAACCGGTCGAGCGCGTCGAAATCCGTGACGTCGCATGGCGTCAGGGTCGCCGCCTCGCCGCCTTCGGCGAGGATCGCATCATCGAGATCCTCAAGCGCGCCCTCGGTGCGGGCAAGGGCGATGACATGCGCGCCGGCCCGCGCAAGTTCGAGGGCGACGGCGCGGCCGATGCCGCGCGAGGCGCCTGTGACGAGGGCGATGCGGCCTTTAAGCGAAGCTGACATGGAGGGCCTTGGCGCGTGTGGATCATCGACGAAGCCATAGAGCATAATTGCGGCGGCCAGAACGAGAAAATGCGCGCGATTTGCCGCTCCAAAACTACCTTCAGGCGAAACCGCCTTCGGCACGTGGCGAAGAACGCCCATTCAGGCGCCGATGGCGCCAAGACAATTTTATATTAAATCCATAAATATACTTCATTTCTATTGAAGGCTGTGATCTCATCGGCTTTCGCCGCCGACAGGCGGATCGTGGCCGACCGGCCGCCGCGCGCAAGGAGAAGCGAACATGACCTTCCGATTCAAGGATATATTCGCGGGCGCGCAGAGCGCGCTCGGCGCCGAACCGGCCGCCGCGCAGGCAGCCTTCACGGCGCAGAGCCGGCTCGGAGACGGCCTTCAAAGCGCCGTTGCGATCCGACAGTTCAGCGTCGGCGTCGATGAACCCGCAAGCCTCGGCGGCGCCGACGCCGCGCCAAATCCGGTGGAATATGTGCTGGCGGCGCTCGGCTCCTGCCAGGAAATCACGTATCGGCTATATGCCGATGCGCTCGGGATTCCGCTGAACGGCGTGTCCGTGCGGCTCACCGGCGCCATCGATCTGCGCGGCTTCTTCAATGTCGACGATAGCGTGCGGCCGGGCTACCAGAGCATCGCGGCCGAGGTCATCCTGGATAGCCCGGCGCCGGAGTCTGAGCTTCTGCGCCTCAAGGAAATCGTCGATCGCCATTGCCCGGTATTGGACATTCTGCGCAACCCTACGCCCGTTCATCTATCCCTAAAGCGGGAGGCGCTTGACGTGGCGGCGGAATAGGGCGCCTCCGAGCGAAATCGAGAAAGGCCTAGCCGTCAGGCCGCCCCCGTTTCCTCATCCATCACTCGAACAAAGCGATCTAACTGGCTTCAGCGAGCAGCGAAAGCTGGCTTTTTGTTTCGCCGGTAAGGTCGGTGAGATGGGTCGGATAATCACCGGTGAAGCAATGGTCAGTGAATTGCGGCCGCAGCGGATCGCGCGCCTTTTCCCCCATGGCGCGATAGGTGCCGTCGACGGAGAGGAAGGCCAGAGAGTCGCAGCCGATATAGTCGCGCATTTCATCAAGCGTGTGAGTGGCTGCGAGGAGGTTTTCGCGCACTGGCGTGTCGATGCCGTAATAGTCCGGATGGGTGATGGGCGGGGACGAAATTCGGAAATGAACCTCTTTGGCGCCGGCTTCGCGCATCATCTGCACGATCTTTACGGAGGTAGTTCCGCGAACGATCGAATCATCGATGAGAACGATGCGCTTGCCTTCGACGACGGCGCGATTGGCGCTGTGCTTGAGCCTGACGCCGAGTTCACGCACCGATTGGGTCGGCTGAATGAAGGTGCGCCCGACGTAATGGTTGCGGATGATGCCGAGTTCGAACGGAATGCCCGAGGCCTGCGCATAACCGATCGCAGCAGGCACGCCGGAATCTGGAACTGGCACCACGACATCGGCGTCGACGCCCGCCTCCAGCGCCAGCTCCGCGCCCATGGCTTTACGGACATTATAGACCGGGCGGCCATGGACGATGGAGTCGGGCCGGGCGAAATAGATGTATTCGAAAATGCAGGGGCGCATCGGGCGCGGCGGGAACGGACGCAGGCTCTCGACGCCTTCTTTCGAAATAACGACGATCTCGCCATTCTCGACGTCACGGACAAAATGCGCGCCGATGATGTCGAGCGCGCAGGTTTCCGAGGCGAGCAGATAATGGCCGTCGAGTTCGCCGATCACCAGCGGCCGGATGCCGAGCGGATCGCGGGCGCCGATCAGCATGGTGTTGGAGAGGGCGACGAGGGCGTAGGAGCCTTCGAGCGCGCGCAGCGCCTCGACGAAACGGTCAACGATGCGCGGCCGGCGGCAGCGCGCCATCAGATGCAGGATGACTTCGGTGTCGGAGGTCGACTGATAGATCGCGCCGGCCTGCACGAGATCACGCCGGAGCGTCAGGCCATTGGTGAGATTGCCATTATGGGCGACCGCGAAACCGCCGGAATTCAGTTCGGCGAAGAGCGGCTGCACATTGCGCAGAATGGTCTCGCCCGTCGTCGAATAGCGGACATGGCCGATCGCCGAATCACCCGGCAGACGCTGGATCGTCGAGGCTTTCGAGAAGTGATCGCCGACGAGGCCAAGCCGGCGTTCGGAATTATAGCGCCGCCCGTCGAAGGAAACGATGCCGGCGGCTTCCTGACCGCGATGCTGAAGGGCGTGAAGTCCGAGCGCCGTAATGGCGGCGGCGTCGGGGTGGCCGAAAATGCCGAAAACGCCGCATTCCTCGCGCAAGCGGTCGGCGTCGAGGTCAAAATCCGTCAAACCCGGCTCGAACTGACCGGAATTTAACGCATCCGAATCAGCCTGGCCTGGTTCAGATTGGCCCGCAACATCCATAACCGTCTCCTGCGACTATTCCGATCCGGCGACGCGGCGTCCAACATTTTCCGGGTGGGAACTTTACGTCAGCCATGCGCGCGCCAAGAGAAAGCTGCGCTACCGACATAAAATCTACATAGTCTAACTTGGACGATTCGTCGACCCCACAGGCGGCGTTCAAGAGATCATTTCCGAACCGACGGAGTCGTAAAACAGATCTAACTTTTTGTTTTAACGCATTTTCTTAAGCGAAACGAGATCCGCTTCGCCTGGAAATGCTCTAATGTCGCACCCACCGCCTGATCTTGACTTTTATCTGCCGGCGCAGGCGCCAAACGTCAGGCGGACCTTAGGTTTTCTTTCCGTCAGCAGGCTTCTCGGCGGGCGCGAGCGGCGCCGGTTTCGGCTCGACGTCGCTGTCGGGCGCGGCTTCCTCGCTGGGCGCGGCGGCCTTCGGCTGTTTGAGCTTTGCGAGGATGCCCTCGGGATCATTCGGCAGCATGGCCATGATCTCATCGCCGGTCGCCTGCAGCAGGGGCCGCATGCGGGCATTCTTGACCCATTCCGGTTGGGTCTTCTCGGGAACGAGCCAGTTGAAAAAGATGAAGGCGATAACGCACAGAAAAAGGCCCCGCGCCGCGCCGAACAGGAAGCCGAGCGAGCGATCGAGGGCGCCGACCTTGGAATCGAGGATGGCGTCCGACAGTTTGATCGTAATGAGCGAAACGACGATCAATGTCACGAAGAAGACCGCCGCGGCGGAGACGCCGAGCGCGACGACGTCCTTTGAGATATAGGGCTTCACGTAAGGCAGCACGAGCGGATGAAGGTAGACCGCTGCGAGCGCCGCCGCGCCCCACGAGGCGATCGCGAGCACCTCCCGGGTGAAGCCGCGCAGCATGGCGAGAAAGGCCGAAATAAGCATTACGACGATCAAGCCGAGATCAAGATAGGATGGCATTGTTTTGGCCTTTCGCGCCAAATCTCTTGCGCCGCCTCGCTAAAGCGCCGCAGCTATCGCCTAAACTTGCCGCGAAATCCAGCGCCGATAAGGGCCGTATCCAATGAATGCGCCGAAAATGCCGCGATGTCTTATCGCCGGACGGCATGCGGCGGCTATTCTCTGCACGGCGGCGCGGCCCGACCTCAGGGGGAGCGGATCCTGTGCAGGGTTTCGCGCAGGAAGGCTGCCGCCGGCGCGAGACTGGGCTCGTGCGTGATCAGCGGCTCGCGCCAAATCCGCTCCTGCAGCTCGGCGCTCGCGTAGACGCGCCGGACCTCCTCGACGAAAGCATCAAGGGACGGAAAATCATGTCTGTTCAGGAAAGCGCCGCGATTGAAATCGAGCTCGACGCTCCTGTCGCCGAAATAAAGGGGGATGGTCCCCGCCGCCCAGGCCTGGACGAGCTTCTCCGTATGATAGCCGGGAAACAGCGAATTCTCGAAGCACATGCTGAAGGCGTAGTCGCGCAGGATTTCATATTTGGAGCGTGATTCGACGCTGCCGGCGATCAGTCCGTAGGCGTCGACTGGCGCGATGGCCCGCATCGCCTCGGCCGTCATCATTCGGTACGGTTCGGGATTGCGCGCAACGAAGGCGCAGAATTTTCGCCGGGTGGGGAACGGTTCGGATCGCGGCTGCATCAAAAACGGCAGAGGGAGCAAGGGCTCATGGCCATGGCTTCCCTCGCCGCTCAGGTCCCAAGGCAGGTAATCCGGCGACCAGGCGACTTCCCGGTACCAATGCGGCAGACGAAAGTTGCGCCCGCCGTAATGATCCGGATCCGACGAAAGCGAATAGGCGTAGAAGCTATAGTTCGGCCTCACGTTTTCCCAGATGATCGCCAGTGTCTTGTGCGGGCGTTCGGCGGCGCGATGCGGAAAAACGCTCGTCAACACGAGATCGGCGTCAGCCTGCGACTCGCACAGCGTCCAATCTCCGAAGGCGACGTCAACCAGATATTTGACGAGGCCGCGATCCATCGAAAAATCCGCCCAGAAGTTGGTCGCGCAGATTTTTAGCGCGCCGGGCGGGGTGGCGTTAACAGCAGCATGGGGAATGGCGTCACTCGCCTCGCGCGTTTCTGGGCCGAGCCCCGCGCTGCGGCCGCGCAACCGCTTAAGAATGGCGCCGATCGCCGAATCTGTTCCGCCGTTGGCCATTCCTCGTCGTGATCTCTCTCTACTGACGGACGCCTCGCGGCTGCGTGGCCCCGATGCTCGCGACGAGATCGGAGATATGCGCGCAATTGCGCAGGGCGAGTTCCTTTGGCGCAGCGATCTCCTTCGCCGCGCCGCGTTCCGAGGCGCCCTGCGGGACCGTCGCGCGGCGAAAGCCGAGCTTCGCCGCCTCTTTCAGCCGAGCCAATCCATGCGCGACCGGCCGAATTGCGCCGGAGAGACCGATTTCGCCGAAAAACACCGATTCGGGTCCAAGCGCGATATTGCTCAGCGAGGAGATCAGGGCGGCGGCGGCGGCAAGATCCGCGGCCGGCTCGCCGACCCTGAGGCCGCCGGCGACGGTGAGATAGATGTCATGCTGGCTGAGTTTCAGGCCGGCGTGGGTTTCGAGCACCGCGACGATCATGGCGAGGCGCGAGGAGTCCCAGCCGACGACAGCGCGGCGCGGCGTGCCGAGGGAGCTTGGCGCGACGAGCGCCTGAAACTCGACCAGCAGCGGGCGCGAGCCCTCCATGCCGGCGAACACGGCGGCGCCGGGCGCCGCCAGATCGCGCGCGGAGAGGAATAGCGCGGACGGGTTCTCCACCTCCGCAAGGCCGCGCCCGGTCATCTCGAAGACGCCGATCTCGTCAGTGGCGCCGAAGCGGTTCTTGACCGCGCGCAGCAGGCGCAGATCGCGCCCGCCCTCGCCCTCGAAGGACAGCACCGCATCGACCATATGCTCGACGACGCGCGGCCCGGCGATCTGGCCGTCCTTGGTGACGTGGCCGACGAGAATCACCGCTGCGCCGCTGGTCTTGGCGAAGCGGATCAGCGCCTGCGCCGCGCCGCGCACCTGCGTCACCGTTCCCGGCGTCGATTCGACGAGGCTCGTCCACATGGTCTGGATGGAGTCGATAATGACGAGGGCAGGGCGCGGGCCGGCGGAAAGGGTCGCGACGATATCCTCGACGCTTGTTTCGGCGGCGAGTTCGACCGGGCTCTCGCCAAGACCGAGGCGCTGCGCCCGAGGCGCACCTGATCGACCGCCTCCTCGCCGGAAATATAGATGACGCGCCGGCCGGCGCTGGCGAGCGCGGCGCAGGCCTGAATGAGCAGGGTCGATTTGCCGATGCCGGGTTCGCCGCCGAGCAGCAGCACCGAGCCCGCGACGAAGCCGCCGCCGCTGACGCGGTCGAGTTCGCCGATGCCGGTCAGGATGCGGGGCGGGGCGGGGCGCTCCGGCTCGATCAGTTTGGCGAGATTGAAGACCCGCCCCTTGCGCGCGCCAAGCGCCGCCTGCGCGCCGATGCCGGCGGCGGCGCTTTCCTCGACGATGGTGTTCCATTCGCCGCAGGCCTCGCAGCGGCCCTGCCAGCGCTGGGTCAGGGCGCCGCAGTTCTGGCAGGCGAAGGAGCGTTGCGGCTTTGCCATCAGGTTCCGGCCATCACATGTGATCCGGCAGGGCGTCTTCCCGCGCAAGATTGGAGAAGCGGGTCATTTCCGCCTCGAAGGCGAGCTCGACGGTGCCGGTCGGCCCATGGCGCTGCTTGCCGATGATGACTTCGGCGCGGCCATGCGCGCGCTCCTGCGCCGCCTGCCAGGCGACGAATTCCTCGGTGCCCTCGCGCGGCTGCTTGTTGTTCAGATAATATTCCTCGCGGAACACGAACATGACGACGTCGGCGTCCTGCTCGATCGAGCCCGATTCGCGCAGGTCCGACAATTGCGGGCGCTTGTCGTCGCGGCTTTCGACCTGCCGCGACAATTGCGACAGCGCGATCACCGGCACGTTCATCTCTTTCGCCAGCGCCTTGAGGCCAGTGGTGATCTCGGTGACTTCCTGCACGCGGCCATCGCTCTTGCTCGATTTCGAGCCGCCGAGAAGCTGAAGATAGTCGATCACCAGCACGTCGAGGCCGCGCTGGCGTTTGAGGCGGCGCGCCCGCGCGGTGAGCTGCGCGATCGAGAGGCCACCGGTCTGGTCGATGTAGAAGGGGATCGACTGCATCAGCCGCGCCGCATCGGCGATGCGATGAAATTCGCCCTCCGAAATGTCGCCGCGCCGGATCTTGTAGGAGGCCACGCCCGATTGTTCGGCGATGACGCGGGTGGCCAGCTGCTCGGACGACATTTCGAGCGAGAAGAAGCCGACGATGCCGCCATTCGTCGTCTCATGCGTGCCATCGGGGCGAACGCTGAATTCATAGGCCTTGGCGATGTTGAAGGCGATGTTGGTGGCGAGCGCCGTCTTGCCCATGCCCGGGCGCCCGGCGACGATGATGAGATCGGAGGCCTGCAGGCCGCCCATATAGCGGTCGAGATCGGTGAGGCCGGTGGCGATGCCCGAGAGCTGCCCGTCGCGCTGGAACGCCTTGGCGGCCATGTCGACGGCGATGGTGAGCGCATCGGAGAAGCGCTGGAAGCCGCCCTCGTAGCGGCCGGTTTCGGCGACGGCGTAGAGCTTGCGCTCGGCCTCCTCGATCTGCCCGCGCGGCGTCGCGTCGACCGGCGAATCATAGGCGGCGTTGACGATGTCCTCGCCGATCAGGATGAGGTCGCGCCTGACGGCGAGATCATGGATGGTGCGGCCGTAATTCTCGGCGTTGATCACCGTCGTCGCCTCGGCGGCGAGGCGGGCGAGATATTGCGGCACGGTGAGGCCGCCGAGGTCGTGATCGCCGAGAAAGGTTTTCAGCGTGATCGGCGAGGCGAGCTTTCCGGCGCGGATCAACTGCCCGGCGACGTCGAAGATGCGGCGGTGGACGTCCTCGGAAAAATGCTCGGGCCGCAGGAAATCCGAGACGCGGTCGAAGGCGTCATTATTGACGAGGATGGCGCCCAACAGGGCCTGCTCCGCCTCGATATTATGCGGGGCGAGGCTGGAAAGTCGGCTCGCGGGGGCCGGAGAGGCCCGGTCTTTCGGCAAAATTCTCATTGGCTGGCATGGACGATTCCGTAAGCCCGAATCAGAGGATGCGGGACATTTCTTGTCGCACGCCGGGGCCGCGCGTGGGAACAAAAGGCGGCGCCGCGGGCGCCGGCATCCCGCTATCCACACGGCGCGAAACCCGTTACGATTTATCTATTGTATTTTCTTGATTGTGCGCTTCTGGGCACAGATAAAAACCGGCAAGATCGATGAAAAATTCATCTTCTGAAGTTGAAGCAAATTCGCAGCCTCAGAATTTGCAGGAAATCGAAAAATTGTTGGTCGCCGCGCTTGAGGAGCGAGCAAAAAAACTTCCGTATGATGCACTGTTTGATAAGACAGAACCTGAAGCATTCGTAGATAATAAGCAGATAGAGACCCTGCATGGAGACAATTGGCATATCGTTTTTGGTAGACGCGGCGCTGGCAAAACGACGATGTTATCCAATTACGCGAAGCAGGTTACTTCATCTAACTCCAATCAAGCCTCAATTGAACTTAGTGTCGATAATTTCAAACCTGTGATAATTGACGCAGACCAAATTTCGGCAGAAATCGTTGCAATAGTATACTTCCGTCAGTTTCTCGCAAAGATCGCCGATCATCTTTCAAAAGTCATCAGCGAAAGAAATGATAATAGCAAATTCTTCCGACTTTTTAAATCATTGCATGGACAAAATGGTGCAATAGATAGAATTGTTAGGGATATAAAGGAGAAGATTGAGTCAACACAGCCTCTATTTTTTCCGGAGAAAGTGAATAGACAGGTAGACACCGAAACTCACAGCGAAAGGGATTTGGGTGGCAGCATAGGCGGGAAGCTGGAGCCAGTTAAATTGCAGGTTGGAGGGGAAGGATCTTGGAAAATTAGCAATAAGAACAAGCGAGTAGAAAAACTGTTGATTGCCGAAAAGTTAATAGCAACAATACACGACTTTTACTATATAAAAGAGCTATTGCTGCAATTATTGCAGCAACTTAATCTAAAGACGCTTGTTGTAATTATAGATGAATGGTCCGCGCTTGATGTTAGCGCACGTACTGGTGTGCAAGAACAGTTTGCTTCTCTGTTGAAGCGAGTATTTGGAACAGATAGTAGTTTTAGAATAAAAATTGGTTCTGTAAGGCATCAGACTAAATTATTCGACGAAGAAACCAAAGTTGGTTTAGAGTTGGATGACGATATCTATCGTGTCGATCTAGATGATATTTATAATAACTCTAAATATGGGGGCGCAGAATTTTTCAAAGAACTCATCTATAAGCATTTATCATACTGCGCCCCGCCCCTCAAACGTCTTGGAGAGGACGATAAAGCGGCAGCGCATGAGCTAATAAATTGCTTATTTCTAGATGTTGAAGCATTCGAGACATTGATAAGTGGCGCAGGAAGGTTGCCGAGAGATTTTTTAGTACTATTCGACAGCCTCGCTCGCAAAGGATTTTCGATAAATAAGAAATGGAATATAAACGATGTCCGGGATATTATACTAGAAAATTTTTACGACAACAAACCATTTGATTTAAAAATACATGACATAGACAAAATATATCATAAAATGATCAAAATGATCAAATTAAATAAATCAAGATTACTATTGGTACCTAAGGAAAGCCGGTCTTCTTTAAAAATCGCCATTGCGGAGATGTATCACAACAGACTGATCCATTATGTCGAATCAAATTCAATTCCCGCTGACCTTAGAAGCAAGTTCGATTTTTACAATATTGACTTGGGAATATTTTATGACGCGATCAAAGCCCTCAAAATTGGCGAGAAAAACTGGGAAGCTGAAGCCTGCATAATTAAGGGCGACGAATTCGCCCCTGCTAATTAACAAATTTAGCTTACGGACAGTAACTGCGCGCCCCTCAGCAGCTTCGCCGCGCGCGGGGCGTAATAGGTCAGCACCGCATCGGCGCCCGCGCGCTTGAAGGCCAGAAGGCTCTCCATCATGGCCTTGTCGCCGTCGAGCCAGCCATTGGCGACGGCGGCCTCGATCATCGCATATTCGCCCGACACCTGATAGGCGAAGGTCGGCAGCCCGAAAGCATCCTTCACGCGAAAAATGATGTCGAGATAGGGCAGGCCGGGCTTCACCATGACGATGTCGGCGCCTTCCTCGATGTCCTGCGCGACCTCGCGCAGCGCCTCGTTGGAATTGGCCGGGTCCATCTGATAGGTGCGCTTGTCGCCAACCAGCGTCTTGCTGGAGCCGACGGCGTCGCGGAAGGGACCGTAGAAGGCCGAGGCGTATTTGGCGGCATAGGCGAGGATCTGCACCGACTGGAAGCCTTCCGCGTCAAGCGCGGCGCGGATCGCGCGGACGCGGCCGTCCATCATGTCGGAGGGCGCGATCATGTCGGCGCCGGCGCGCGCCTGGTTCAGCGCCTGCTTGACCAGCGCCTCGACGGTCTCGTCATTGAGGATCTCCTCGCCGCTCAGGAGGCCGTCATGGCCATGGCTGGTGTAGGGGTCGAGCGCGACGTCGGTGATGAGGCCGATGCCGGGCGTCGTCTCCCTGATCGCGCGGACGGCGCGGCAGATCAGATTATCTGGATTATGGGCTTCGCTGCCGCTCTCGTCGCGCAGCGCCGGATCGGTATAGGGAAACAGCGCGATCGCGGGAATCCCCAGGGCCAGCGCCTCGCGCGCGCTATCGACGGCGGCGTCGATGGAAAGCCGCTGCACGCCGGGCATGGAGGCGATGGGCTGGCGCAGATTGACGCCCTCGCAGACGAAGATCGGCCAGATCAGATCGCCGACGGTCAGCACGTTCTCGCGCACGAGCGCGCGGGTCCATTCCGATTTGCGGTTGCGCCGCATGCGCGGAAACAGGGGCTGCTCCGGCGCTTTCGCGGTGGGTCTTGAAGGAGCCGGTTGTTCAGCGGCCGGGCGACGGTTCGATTTCGGATTGAGCGGCCAGATCATGCAATTTTTCCGCAGCGGTGCGTGGGACCGGAGGGATCTCTAGGCTGCGGCGTAGCTCCTAGCAAGCCGGTCAAGCAGTTGCGGGCGAGCGCTTCAGCGCAGACGCGTCGCGCTCCCGCGAAGGCCCGCTTGGATTAAACGCCGTCGCTCCGACAGGTTTCGTCCCTCGACAACCTACCGACTAGATGGTAGGTAACTTTGTATGAACATAGAGACCCGAGCCGCGCTCCTGAAGGAAGCCGAGTTTTTGGTGCGGACGCGCGGCTATTCCGCCTTCAGCTACGCCGATCTCGCGCAACGCGTTCAAATCGCGAAGGCGAGCGTTCACCATCATTTTCCGAAAAAAGAAGATTTGATCACGGCTCTGGTGAGCGAATACGTCGCTGTTTTCGTGCAGACGCTGGCGCGCATCGCGAGCGAGAACGCCGCGGCGGCGGACCGTTTGACGGTTTATGCAAGGCTTTTCCTCGACGGGCTCGAAAACGGGATGCTGCCCTTGTGCGGGGCGCTGTCGGCGGAGCGCGCCGCGTTGCCTGAAAGCCTGCGGGCAAGCGTGCGGGACTTCTTTCAGCTTCATCTCGACTGGTTGTCGGGCGTCGTGGAGGAAGGCGTCGCCGCCGGCGACCTCCGCGCGGATGCCGCACCGCGCGAAGCCGCCTTGATGCTGCTCAGCGCGCTTGAAGGCGGCAGCCTGGTCGGATGGGCGCTGGAGCGGAACGCCGACGTTCTTTCAGCTTTCGCGGCGGCGCTGCGCAGTCTCAAGCGGGGCGCGCCAGTCACTTGACGGCGCGCGCGTCAGGAATTCGCTCCGGGCGGCTCCGTTGCGCTGGCCGGAGCGCATCGAAGCCCTTCCGTGGAAGGGCGCCCTTCGCAGGCCTTCCGAAGAGGGTGCGCGATCCAACATCAAGGTGAGGACAGAGAATGCCCAAATATATCATCGAACGCGATATCCCCGGCGCCGGCGACCTCGGCGCGCCGGACCTCGCCGCGATCTCCCAGAAATCCTGCAGCGTCCTCAACGAGATGGGGCCGAAGATCCAGTGGGTGGAGAGCTTCGTCACGGATGACAAGGTCTATTGCGTCTATATCGCCCCGGACGCGCAGACGGTGAGCGAGCACGCCAAACGCGGCGGCTTTCCCGCCAACCGCATCTCCGAGGTGAAAACGAGGATCGATCCGACGACCGCCGAGGCCTGATCGCGCGGCGCCGGCTGCAGGCGTCCAAGGCAAAGAAAGTCCCGAGGGAAGAAAAAAGCGGCGGCCCTTGCGGCGCCGCCGCGTTCCGCCGGGTCTCGCGCTCAAATGTTCTCGTCGGGCGGGGCGAGAACGCGCCGCGCGCGCTCGATCGCCGCCGGATCGCGCCCCGCATTTGCGGCGAAGGACAGGAGCAGCGCCTCGTCCGAACTGAGGAAATCCAGCACGCCGACAAAAAATCCGGGTTCGGCCGCCGCCCGGCGCAGATCGCCGACGTCGAGCCCGGAAAGGCTCATGAAGCGCTCGAGGCTTGTCGGATCCGCGGCGAGATAGGCTAGAACTTCGATCGCCAGCGCCTGCGCCAATTCGTGCGCCGATTCGCGCGACTTTTGGGATTTGCCGCCAAAAGGCAGATTGCCTCGACTTTGCATATTGGCGATATCCCTTTCGTCAATTTCTATCCGTTAAGGCTTGCGGCTATGATCGGATGGCTCGAAGCCGGGGACGGTCCGCCGTCGGCAAACAGGCGGAACAGGGTTCTCCATGCAGAAAACCATCCTGATCGTAGAGGACAATGAGTTGAACATGAAGTTGTTCAACGATCTCCTCGAAGCGCATGGCTACAAGACCGTGCAGACACGCAGCGGAATGGAGGCGGTTGGGCTCGCGCGCGAGCATCGGCCGGATCTGATCCTGATGGACATTCAATTGCCGGAGGTTTCCGGGCTCGAGGTCACGCGATGGCTGAAAGAGGACGAAGCGCTGCGCCATATCCCGGTCATCGCCATCACCGCCTTCGCGATGAAGGGCGACGAGGAGAAAATCCGTCAGGGCGGTTGCGAGGCCTATCTCTCGAAGCCTATTTCGATCGTCAAATTCCTCGAAACCATCCGCATCTATCTGCGCGAATAAAGGGCTTTTTGTCGGTTTCGGCCGCGACTATCGCGCCGCGGCGCCAGCGCGCCGCCGGAAGGGAGGCGGCATGACCGCCCGCGTCCTCGTCGTCGACGACATCGCTCCCAATCGCAAACTGCTCGAAGCGCGGCTGACGGCCGATTATTTCGACGTCGTGACCTGCGCCAGTGGCCCAGACGCGCTCAAAATCTGCGCCGACGGCGATTGCGACATCGTTCTGCTCGACGTCATGATGCCGGGCATGAACGGGTTCGAGGTCTGCCGCCGCCTCAAGGCCGATCCGGCGACCTCGCATATTCCCGTCGTCATGGTGACGGCGCTGGATCAGGCCGCCGACCGTCTCGCGGGACTTGAAGCTGGCGCCGACGACTTCCTGACCAAGCCGGTTGACGAAATCGCTCTTCTCGCGCGTGTGCGCTCGCTCTCGCGCCTGCGCCTTGCGCTCGACGAATTGCGCGCGCGGTCAATGCGCGCGGCGCAGTTCGGCATCAATGCGCCGCTGGCGGCGGCCGCGGCGGCGGCGGAAGCCGCCTCGGGCGGGCGCATTCTCGTCGTCGACGATCGTCGGTCGTCGAGCGAAGCGATCGTCAGCGCTCTGAACGACGCCCATGAGGTTGAGCTGGAGCCAGACGCCCTGGAGGCGCTGGTCGAAGGCGCCGCCGGCGCCTATGACCTCTTCATCGTCAGCCTCGGCCTCGCCGCCTATGACGGACTGCGGCTGTGCAGCCAGATCCGCGCCGTCGAAGCGACGCGTCAAATCCCGATCCTCGCCATCGCCGAGCCGGAAGATCGCGCCAGAATGCTGCGCGGCCTCGAACTCGGGGTGAATGATTTTCTGCTGCGCCCGATCGACCGCAACGAACTCCTCGCCCGCGTGCGCACGCTAATGCGCCGCAAACGCTACGCCGACTGCCTGCGCCAGAATGTCGAGAGCACGATCGAGATGGCCGTGGTCGACGCCCTGACGGGCCTTTACAATCGCCGCTATCTCGACGGAATTCTCGGCGGCCTCATTGACGAGGCGCGGCGCAAAAGCCGGCCGCTCGCCCTGATGATGTTCGACATCGACCATTTCAAGACCGTCAACGACGTCTATGGCCACGCCGCAGGCGATCAATTGCTGCAGGCGCTTTCCGCCCGGATCAGGAAAACGATCCGCGGTTCGGATATTTTCTGCCGGCTCAGCGGCGATGAATTCGTCATCGTCATGCCAGACACTCGCCTCGACGTCGCGGCAAAGGCGGCCGATCGGATAAGGGCCAGCGTCGCTATTGAGAATTTTTCGCTCGCCGCGTCGAAAAAAGCGCTTTCGGTCACGATTTCGGCTGGGCTTGCTGCAAGCGGCGAGGACGCCGCTGGGCTGCTGCGGCGAGCCGATCAAGGGACTCTACCGCTCGAAGCAGGCCGGACGCAACCGCGTCTCCGCCGAAACGCCGCCGCTCCCGCGGGTGGCGCGACTGGGCGATTCCGGTCGGTTCGAGGCGCTCGGCGTCGTGAAGCGAAGCGGTTAGGTTGGCCGCGTTAACGAAACCAGACGCTCGCCGCAACAAGTCGTTGCATTTATCCCGCCGCGCGCTAACGTTCGAAGGCCCAGCCCGGCGCAACCGGGTGCGGCGCGGGACGGGTTCCTGCAAGAAAACCTTCACCCGCGCCCCTGCGCTTAGGCGCATCTGGCGACTTGAATGGAAGTTACCCTACGGAGTGCTCAGGTCCGCCGCATCTCCTGGGTCCGTAGGGTCGGCCGGCGCGTAAGTCGTTTAGGAGTGGCCTCCTCGAAACGCGACTTGCCGCCGGCCACCTTCGCTCGCAACGCCCTGTTCGCTGGGTGTCGATATAGCGATACCAGTTTTACTCCCACAAAAGTTGAATGCGTGAGGCATGACTATGCTCAAGCCTAAAATTTGTGCCTTGTCCATTGCTAGCAAAAACGGAACAGCTCTTCAAAATAAGGTCAGATTTGGCTTTGTCATAGCTTATCGCTCGGATTTCTGGAGCGATGGAAACGAATTCGATTTGAACTCGAGGCACTGAACTTAACGCATCGTCATTATCGAACCAATATAAAGATTGACTTCACTGTCATCCTGTTCCTCTACTACAGGACCGATAATCGTAGCTTTGGCGGCAATTCCAGCAAATTTTCGTTCGTTTCGTTTTTTATTACCAATCGATTCCCAAATATATACGATGTCTCCGATGCATATTTCGTCAGAATGTTGGCTTGCAAGCCATTTACATTTCGATGGGCCGCTTTTCAAAAAGTCTCCAACATCAAACTGCTTAGGATTCGCCTGAAAGATCCAAAAATTTCCCATCAAAAATTTCCCGACTTGACTCGATAAGGGGCAGAGCTGAAATCGAGTTTCAAACGACCACCAACTCCGCCGCGGTGGCGAAGGCGGCGCGCTCCTGAATAAAGGCGAAACGCGCCTCCGGCTTGTTGCCCATCAGCCGCTCCACCGATTCCGACGTTCCTTCGCGATCTTCCGCGAGCACGACGACGCGCAGCAGATTGCGCTTTTTCGGATCCATCGTGGTTTCCTTGAGCTGGGCCGGAAGCATTTCGCCGAGGCCCTTGAATCGGCTGACCTCCACCTTGCCGCGTCCGGTCAGGGTTTTGGCGATCAGATCGTCGCGGTGCGCGTCGTCGCGGGCGTAAAGCTGGCGCGACCCCTGGGTCAGCCGGTAAAGCGGCGGCACGGCGAGATAGAGATGGCCGGCCTCGATGAGCTTTGGCGTCTGCCGGTAGAAAAAGGTGATCAGCAACGAGGCGATATGGGCGCCGTCGACGTCGGCGTCGGTCATGATGATGATCTTCTCGTAGCGCAGGTCGTCTTCCTTGTAGGCCGCGCCGACGCCACAGCCGAGCGCCTGAATGAGGTCGCTCAATTGCTGGTTCGCCGCCAGCTTGTCGCGCGTGGCGCTGGCGACGTTCAGGATCTTGCCGCGCAGGGGCAGGATGGCCTGATTGGCGCGGTCGCGCGCCTGCTTCGCTGATCCACCTGCGGAATCACCTTCAACGATAAATATTTCAGACCCTTGCGCTGAGTTATTCGAGCAATCCGCGAGCTTGCCGGGAAGCCTTAATTTGCGGCTCGCGGTCTTGCGCGCGACGTCTTTTTCCGCGCGCCGGCGCAGTCGGTCCTCGGCGCGCTCGATCGTCCAGTCGAGCAGCTTCAGCGCATGCGAGGGCGCAGCCGCCAGCCAGTGATCGAAGGCGTCGCGCAGGACGGATTCAACGATGCGCGAGGCTTCCGCCGTCATCAGGCGGCCCTTGTTCTGGCCCTGAAATTCGGGTTCGCGGATGAACACGGAGACCAGCGCCGCGCAGGAGGTCATGACGTCCTCGCTGCTGATCGCCGCCGCGCGCTTGCCCTGGCCGATCCGCTCGGCGTGATCCTTCAGCCCACGCAGCAGCGCCGCGCGCAGCCCCGCCTCATGGGTGCCGCCATCGGGGGTCGGGATCGTGTTGCAGTAGGAATGCACGAAGCCATCATCGAAATTGAGCCAGCAAAGCGACCATTCGAGCGAGCCATGGCCGCCGGGCTTCTCGACTTTTCCTGAAAAAATCGGCTCGATGACGAGATCCTTGCCCTCGATCTCCTGGGCGAGATAATCCTTGAGGCCGCCGGGAAAATGCAGCACGGCCTCTGCGGGCGTCGCGCCACTGGCCTCCAGCCATTCCGGCGCGCAGCGCCAGCGGATCTCGACGCCGCCGAAGAGATAGGCCTTCGCGCGCGCCATCTTGAACAGCCGCGCCGGCTTGAAACGCGCGCCCTTGCCGAAAATCTGCTCGTCCGGCTTGAAGCGGATGCGCGTGCCGCGCCGGTTAGGGGCCTTGCCGACCTGTTCAAGCTTGCTCGTCGGCACGCCGCGCGCGAAGCTTTGCCGATAGAGCAGCTGGCCGCGCGCGACTTCGACTTCGAGCTCCGCCGAGAGCGCGTTGACGACCGAGACGCCGACGCCATGCAGGCCGCCGGAGGTCTGATAGGCGCCGGAGTCGAACTTCCCGCCGGCATGCAGCGTCGTCATGATGACTTCGAGCGCGGATTTCTTGGGGAATTTCGGATGCGGATCGACCGGAATGCCGCGGCCATTGTCGGTGACGCACAGATAGCCCGAGGCCTCGTAGTTCACTTCGATGAAGGACGCATGCCCGGCGACCGCCTCATCCATGGCGTTGTCGATGACTTCGGCGAAGAGATGGTGAAGGCCAGCCTCGTCGGCGCCGCCGATATACATGCCAGGGCGGCGGCGCACGGGCTCCAGTCCCTCCAGAACCTCGATGGAGGCGGCGGTGTAGCCGGCTTCGCCCGGGGTCGCGCGGATTTCGCGCGGCGCGGGATCGGCGGCGGCGGATCGTTTCGCATCGGACCGCGCGGGGAGCCTGTTTGCGCGCCGCGCCGCCGAAGAGATCGCCATTATTCGCCATGAAGGAATCGGTGCCTTGTTGGGGGAGGGCCCTTATGCCACGAACGCCGCGCAAAAGGAACGGAACGAAAACATTTTCCGGTTCATAGTTTCCGCGATCGACTGTCGGGCGGAGCGGATCTCGCCCGAAGGCGGCGTTAAATAACGAAAAGGGCGGCCTCATGGCCGCCCTTCGACGTTGTGACGACAGACGACGCAGCGACGCTAGGCGCTGGCTACCTTCAGACTGCGCCGTTTCGGCGGCAGTTGGGACCAGAGCGATCGTCGCCAGAATGCGTGAGGCGATCTGGTAGGGGTCGCCTTGCGAGTTCGGCCGGCGGTCTTCGAGATATCCCTTGTAATCGTTCTTTACGAAGCTGTGCGGCATGCGGATAGAAGCGCCGCGATCCGCGACGTCCATAGCTGAACTTATCGATGGCCTGCGTCTCGTGCAGACCGGTCAGGCGCATGTGATTATCCGGGCCATATACGGCAATGTGCTCCAATTTGGCCTTGTCAAACTCCGCCATCAGCTTCTCGAAATACTCTTTGCCGCCAACTTCGCGCAGGTAGGTCGTGGAGAAATTGGCGTGCATGCCGGAGCCGTTCCAGTCCGTGTTCCCGAGCGGCTTGCAGTGGATATTCGACATCGACGCCATATTTCTCGCACAAGCGTTGCAGGATGTAGCGAGCGACCCACATCTCGTCAGCGGCTTTCTTGGAGCCTTTGCCGAAGATCTGGAATTCCCACTGGCCTTTGGCCACTTCGGCGTTGATGCCTTCATGGTTGATGCCGGCGTCGAGACAGATATCGAGATGCTCTTCGACGATCTGGCGGGCGATATCGCCAACATTCTTGTAGCCGACCCCTGTGTAATAGGGGCCCTGGGGAGCCGGATACCCATTCTCCGGGAAGCCCAGCGGGCGACCGTTTTTATAGAAGAAGTATTCCTGCTCAAACCCAAACCACGCGCCCGGATCGTCGAGAATGGTGGCGCGGGCGTTCGACGCATGGGGCGTGACGCCGTCCGGCATCATCACTTCGCACATGACGAGTGCGCCGTTCTTGCGGGTGCTGTCGGGGAAAACGGCGACCGGTTTCAAAACGCAGTCGGAGCTTCTGCCCTCGGCCTGCTGGGTCGAGCTGCCGTCGAAACCCCAAAGCGGAAGCTGCTCCAGCGTCGGGGAAACTGTCGAATTCCTTGATCAGGGTTTTCCCACGGAGATTGGGGACGGGCTTGTAACCGTCAAGCCAGAGGTATTCGAGTTTATATTTGGCCATTGTTTCGCTAGCCTCCTTTCGTTGTCGAACCTGTAGCGTTGCAGTAGTGCAGACGCTACTCGCGCCAGCAGCATTCAAACCGCAGGCGCGCGAACGCGGCAAGGCCTCGCATCATCCATGCCAGAGCTTGTGGAAACTCCCGCGCGCGCCATCATTCGGTTCGATTGCAACGTCGCGCGCTGGCGCGAGGAGCCTCGGGCGAGAGAAAGCCGAAGGCGCGCGCCATCGGCCGCAACATGCCGCGGATGTCCAAAAAAATCGCGTTTTTGCGCTAATTTTGCCCGCTCGCGCCGAGGCGGGCGCCTCGATCGGCGTCACCGAAGGAGCCCGTCGCGTCATCGCCTTCGGACAGGCAGTTCAGCGTCCGGGGCGATGGCCGTTTCGCAAATCAGCCGGCGGAATCGGCCGCCGGCTGTCTCTCGGTCTGGAAAACTTGCTCAGGAAGTCTTGCTCAGTAGGAATAATACATGTCGAACTCGACCGGATGCGGCGTCATCTCGAAGCGGATGACATCCAGCGACTTCAGTTCGATATAGCTGTCGATGAAATCATCGTCGAAGACGCCGCCGGCCTTGAGGAAGGCGCGGTCCTTGTCGAGATTGGCGAGCGCATCGCGCAGGGAGCCGCAGACGGTCGGGATTTTCTTCAGCTCCTTCGGGGGCAGATCGTAAAGATCCTTGTCCATCGCCTGACCTGGATCGATCTTGTTGACGATGCCGTCGACGCCCGCCATCAGCATCGCCGAGAAGGCGAGATAGGGGTTGGCCGTCGGATCGGGGAAGCGAACCTCGACGCGTTTCGCCTTCGGGTTCGACGTCGTCGGAATGCGGCAGGAGGCGGAGCGGTTGCGCGCCGAATAGGCGAGCAGAACCGGCGCTTCATAGCCAGGAACGAGGCGCTTGTAGGAATTGGTCGACGGATTGGTGAAGGCGTTCAGCGCGCGGGCGTGGCGGATGATGCCGCCGATGTAATAGAGGCATTCCTGGCTGAGGTCGGCGTATTTGTCGCCGGCGAACAGCGGCTTGCCGCCCTTCCAGATCGACTGATGCACGTGCATGCCGGAACCATTGTCGCCGAAAACCGGCTTCGGCATGAAGGTCGCCGTTTTGCCGTAGCTCTGCGCGACCTGGTGGATGCAATATTTATAAACCTGCAGATGGTCCGCCATGGTGGTCAGCGGCCCGAACTTGAGACCGAGTTCATGCTGCGCGGAGGCCACTTCGTGGTGGTGCTTTTCGACTTTCGCGCCCATTGCGGCCATCGCCGCCAGCATTTCGCCGCGCATGTCCTGTGAGGCGTCTTGCGGCGGCACCGGGAAATAACCACTCTTGGTGCGAATGCGGTGGCCGAGATTGCCGCCTTCATAGGGCGTATCGGAATTCGACGGCAATTCCGATGAAATCGAGCACGAAACCAGTGTTATAGGGGTCTGTGCGGTAGCGGACGTCGTCAAACACGAAGAATTCGGCTTCCGGACCGAAATAGGCCACGTCGCCGACGCCGGCGGCCTTGACGAAGGCCTCGGCCTTCTTGGCGATGCTGCGCGGATCGCGGCTGTAGGGCTCGCCGCTCGGCTCCAGAACGTCGCAAACGATCACCAAAGTGGGGGCGGCGAAAAAGGGGTCCAGCGCGGCGGTCGCCGGGTCCGGCTTCAGCACCATGTCGGATTCGTTGATCGCCTTCCAGCCCGCGATCGACGAGCCGTCGAACATGGTTCCCTCTTCGAAGATTTCCTCGTCGATCAGGCTGACGTCGAAGGTGACATGCTGCCATTTGCCGCGCGGATCCGTGAAACGGAAATCGACATATTTGATGTCGTTGTCCTTGATTTCCTTGAGCACGTCGTGGGCGGTCTTCGTCATTTCAAAACCTCTTGGTCGGGTTAACGCTTATGGCTTTGGTCTTGTGCGGGAGCGCGTTCTCGCGGGACGCTGGGACGTCAAATCGCGTCCGGGCCGGTTTCGCCGGTTCGGATGCGGATCGCGCCCTCGATATTTGAAATAAATATCTTGCCGTCGCCGATCCGGCCGGTCTGGGCGGCCTTGCGGATCGCCTCGACGGCGCTGTCCAAGATCGCATCCGGAACGACGACTTCGATTTTAACCTTGGGCAGGAAGTCGACGATGTATTCCGCGCCGCGATAGAGTTCCGTGTGGCCCTTTTGCCGCCCAAAGCCTTTCGCCTCGGTCACGGTGATCCCGGCAACGCCCGCTTCGTGAAGCGCTTCCTTCACTTCGTCGAGCTTGAATGGCTTGATAATCGCCTCGATTTTTTTCATGAGCGTTTCTTGCGTCGCATTGTCAGGGGAAACTCGCGCGGAACTCAGCGGCATTTATCACCTGCCAGCCCAAAACGCCAAGCAGATCGATCAAAACCAGCCGGCGAGCCGCGCTTTTGGCGGCTTTGGAAGCAGGTTGTTCAGCGGAAGCAATCGGCAGGCCAAAGAACTCCGATAAAGAGCGGAATTCCGCGGTCGC
Source organism: uncultured Alphaproteobacteria bacterium (assembly GCA_963767805.1). Taxonomy (GTDB): domain Bacteria; phylum Pseudomonadota; class Alphaproteobacteria; order Rhizobiales; family Beijerinckiaceae; genus Methylocapsa. The sequence goes on from CAVYFP010000011.1 coordinate 72,969, forward strand.
GACGATGGGCGGGATTTTTCAGGTCGTACCGGGCTTAAAGGTCCGGGGCGTCGGACCGGGCGCGGCGTTTTCCGGCGCGTGACGCCAAAATTATCAAAGACGCCGCGACATTCGGCGGAAAAAGCAAAAAAAACCGCGCCTGTGCTGAAAAAAAAGGCGTTTCGCGCGCAAAATGATGTTTTCATGCGCGAAACCCGCCCCGGTCATGACGCGGGGCGGGTCGCCGCCAAAGGCTTAGCTACGCCATAAGATCGCTTACTCCGCCGGTTCCAGAATCGCCTGCTTTTCCGGGGCCGTTTCGGGAGCGGTCGCGCGCGCGGGAACGAGCGTGACGGCGACGCCAGAGCCGAGAAGCTGCAGGGAGATTTCCTTGCCGTTTCCAAACCTGACGCCATCGCGATAAGCGCCGTGTTCGAGCCGGGCGAACACGACAGCCTCGGCGGCCTCGACGCCAAGACGCGTCTGCAGATCAGCCGAAATGCCGTCGAGATTAAGTTTGGTGTCGTAAAGAACGCAGACGGCGGTCGAGCAATCGCCGGGAGCGGCGAGGCCGATGCTTCCCGACGGGAAGCGGGTGGTCACATATTTCTCCGACTCCCGCGCTGGTCGCGAGGCGTACATTTCAAGCGAATAGTCACACATTTGCGCCACTCCTAAATGTCTCGAGACGGATTGATCCCCTTCCATGCGTAGCCATCCGGCGGTAAACGCGCGGCAGGCGTAAGCTTCGAGCTGTGAAGATAGCAGCCCCCCAAAGGCGGGAGGGGAATGTGGAAGCCGCTCAGGGCCAGCTGGCTCGAACCTGAAGAACGCTGGCGCGTGCCGGCGTTGGTCGATGCCACATCCAGCGGTCGCCAGATGTTCCACTTGCGCTGGGACCGCGGAAAACTCCTTAGAGTTTCAAACGTCTCGCGCTTGTTGAGATGGTAGCCCAGCCTTCTGCCGCGTCAAGCTTTTTTGCTGAAATCACGGCGTTTTCAAAAATGGCGCGGTCAGCGCGCGGCAGGATTGAGCCGCGCTTCGCGCGATTTTTGCGATGGGCTCGCGGCCGCCGCGCCCGCGCCTTTGCGCCCGGCGCGGGCCGCTTCAGGTTCCCGACGGACCGGTGGCGATCGGCAGGTCCGGCCGCGCGCCCCATTCGCTCCATGAACCGTCGTAAAGAACAACATCGGTTTTGCCGATGCTCTCCAGCGCCAAAAGGAGGATCGCAGCGGTTACCCCAGAGCCGCAGGTTGTAATCAGCGGCCGCGCGAGATCGACGCCGGCTTTCGTAAAAGCGCTTGCGACCTCCGCTGCGGACTTGATCCGTCCATCCGCCGCGACCTCGCCCCATGGCACATTGAGGCTGTGCGGAATATGCCCGGAGCGCAGGCCGGAGCGGGGTTCTGGCGCCGCGCCGGTGAATCTTGCGGCGCTGCGGGCGTCGACGATCTGCGCCGGGCCAGCCTTGCTCGCGCGCAACACGTCGGCGGCGGCGGCGACGGCGGCGGCGTTGAAACGCGGCGTGAAAATCCGCGGCTCAGGTTCGCGCGGCCCGGCCTCGAGCGCACGTCCCTCGGCGCGCCATTGTTGCAGCCCGCCCTCCAGGATTTTGACGTCCGTCGCGCCAAAGAGGCGCAGCGTCCACCAGACACGGGCGGCGCCGACGAGCCCGGACGCGTCATAGACGACGAGGCGCATGCCATCGCCAAGGCCTAGTCCGCCCGCCGCGCGCGCGAATTCCTCGGGCGACGGCAGCATGTGCGGCAGGCTGGTCGAATGGTCGGCGATGGCGTCGATATCGAAGAAAACAGCCCCGGGGATGTGGCCAGCCATGTATTCGGCCCGCGCATCGCGGTTCTCCGCCGGCATGAAGAAGCTCGCCTCGACGATCGCGAGATCGGGCGCGCCGATATGATCCGCGAGCCACGCCGTCGAAACAAAAGAATTGGAAATGTCGCCTGTCGTCATGATCGCCGCCTCTCGGCGCCGGGCGCCCACGAAATGCCAGATAAATGTCCCGATCCAGGCGCCGGCCGGAAGCGGGACCGATCGTGTTTTTCCATATCCGGCAGCAAGATGGAAGAGGCCCCCGCAAGCTCCGCGTGGCGCTCCGTTCATCGCGCGTTCATCCGCGCGGCGTCAAACTCGATCGATGATCGCTTTGATATGTTATTTCATACTGGCGAGTTATGCGGGGTTTTACGTCGGCGCACGGGCGCAGCCGGCGCAGGAACGCGCGTGCTTTTCGACAGCCGAGACGCGGGACCAGATCGCAACCCATGCGCTCAGCGACCCCATGCGCTCCATTCAAAGGGCGGCGGCGCATTTCCAGGCCGAGGCGCTCGGCGCCAAACTGTGCCGGCGCAACGATATCTTCATTTATGAAATCAGCCTGTTGCGTCGCGACGGCAAGATCGTTCACGGCGTCTATGACGCAAAAACGGGCCAGATTATCGAGCCAAAGCCGGCGAAAGAGCGGGACGACTAAAATCGCGGAAGCTCCGCGCGCCCGCGGTCACGAGCGGCGCGCATTTTTCCGACAATATGCGGCGCCATAAAGCGCAACCGAGCGGTCCGTGCGAATCCGGATCGATCATGCGTCCGGGAATTTCTCATGCGTCTGCTCGTCGTCGAGGACGACAAAGATCTCAATCGCCAAATCGCCGACGCCCTTGGTCGTGCGGGCTATGCCGTCGATCGCGCTTTCGACGGCGAGGAAGGCTGGTTTCTCGGCGACACCGAGCCTTATGACGCAGTCGTCCTCGACCTCGGTCTGCCCAGGAAGGACGGCGTCGCGGTGTTGACCGATTGGCGCCGGGCGGGACGCGTCATGCCGGTCCTGATCCTGACCGCGCGCGACCGCTGGGGCGAGAAGGTTCGCGGGTTCGACGCCGGGGCCGACGATTACGTGACCAAGCCGTTTCACATCGAGGAACTCCTCGCCCGGCTGCGGGCGCTGCTGCGCCGCGCCGCCGGTCACGCCTCAAGCGTCTTTTCCTGCGGTCCCGTCACGCTCGACACACGCGCGGGGCGCGTCGCCGTCGCCGACGATCCGGTCAAACTCACCTCCCATGAATACAGACTGCTGTCCTATCTGATGCACCATCAGGGGCGCGTCGTGTCGCGCGCGGAAATCGTCGAACATCTTTATGATCAGGATTTCGATCGCGATTCCAACACGATCGAGGTTTTCGTCGGACGCCTGCGGCGCAAGCTTGGAGTCGACGTCATCCAGACCCTGCGCGGACTTGGCTATATCCTCGCGCCGCCCGCCACGAAAGACGAGCCCCGCGCCGCAGGGCGCTCCGATCCGGACGCCGTCCGTTGACCGTATTGGCGTCCGGGGAGCCACAAGCGCCCGCCGGGGGGAAGCCGCGCGGCAACATCTCGATTGCAAAGCGGCTCTTTCTGTCCGCTACGGTCCTGAGCTTCGCGATTTTGCTGGTCGCGGGAGTCGTCCTCTCGCATGTCTATCAGCACGCCGAAGAGGCCGATTTCGATGAGCGGCTCAGCGTTTATCTCCGCGCGCTCGTCGCCGACCTCGCAACGCCAGGCGAGACCAGCGACGCCAATCCGGAGGAGTTCAGCGATCCTCAATTCGCCTTGGCCCTGTCTGGACGATATTGGCAGATCACGCGCCTCGACGGCGACACAAGACAGATCAAAAGCTCGCGCTCGCTTTTCGCGGCGCGCCTGCCCAAGCTCGCCGACAACGGCGTTCCGGCCGGCCTTGGCGGCGCCCGCCGGGGCTATGCGATCGGGCCGGACGGACGGCGGCTGCGCATCGTCGAACGCGTCATCGACACGGGCGACAATGGAATCTATCTCGTGCAGGTCGCGGCGACGACGGGGGATATCGAGGCCGCGATCGAACGCTTCGATCTTTATCTCGTCGTCACTTTCGCCTTGCTCGCCGCAGCTCTGATCGCGTCATCCGCCGTGCAATTGCATTACGGCCTCGCGCCGCTGCGCCAATTGCAGGAAGGCGTCGCCGCGATCCGGCGCGGCGAAGCCGAGGCGATCACGGGCGGCCTCTCGCCCGACCTCGAGCCGCTCGCAGGCGAAGTCAACCTGCTGATCGGCGCCAACCGGGCGGTTGTCGAGCGCGCCCGCACGCAAGTCGGCAATCTCGCGCATGCTCTGAAAACGCCGCTCAGCGTCATCATCAACGAGGCGACGCTGGAGCCGGGGCCACTCGCCCGCAAGGTTCAGGAGCAGGCCGCGATCATGCGCGATCAGTTGGCCTATTATCTCAATCGCGCGGCGGCGGCGGTTCGGGTCAGTGCGATCTCGGGCGCGACCGATGTCGGGCCTGTCGTCGAATCCCTGGCCGGCGCTTTTGAAAAAATCTATGCGGAGCGCGCGATCAGTTTCCTCGTCGACATGCCGCAGCCGGTGCGTTTCCTCGGCGAGCGGCAAGACCTCGAGGAGATGATCGGTAATCTGGTCGATAACGCCGGAAAATGGGCGGTGAGCGCCGTCACCATCGCCATCGCGCCTGAATTCGCCCAGAGCGAAGCCGAGCGCTCGTTTTTTCGCGTTTCCATTGAGGATGACGGGCCGGGCCTCGCGCCGGAGCTGCGCGCGGCGGCGCTGAAGCGTGGGCGCCGCCTGGACGAGACAAAGCCCGGATCTGGCCTTGGGCTCTCGATCGTCGTCGACCTCGCGTCGATGTATGGCGGCGATTTAACCTTGGATGTCAGCTCGATGGGCGGTCTTCGCGCCAATCTCCGCCTGCCGTCGACGCCGAACGCGACGCCGAACGCGACGCCGCAAACGCGCTTGTGAGAGGAAAGATGCTTGCAAGCGCGGCGGCTCTGACTATTAAAGCGCCTATGCAATGGTTCATTTTCGCCCTTTTTTCAGGCGTCGCGGCGCTGAGCATCCTTTGGCCGCTGCTGCGAACGCCGCGCGGCCTCTCGCGCAGCGCGATCGACCTCGCCTTTTATAAGGAGCAACTCGCAGCGATCGATCGCGACGCCGCCGAGGGCCTTGTCGCGGCGACGGACGCAGAAGGCGCAAGGGCCGAAGCCGCCCGCCGCCTTCTTGGCGTCGCCGAAGCGCCGGCGCAGCCGTGCGCTGCCGGGGGTCGCGCCGCGCTCTACGCCGGAATCGTGGCTTGCCTGTTCGCGCCCGCCGCGGCGCTCGGACTTTACGCATGGCTCGGGCATCCCGATCTTCCCGATCTGCCGCTATCCGCGCGTCTCAATGAAGAGCCCGGCCGCATGGATCTGATGGCGGCGATCGCGAAGATCGAGACGCATCTCATGCAGGACCCCAACGATGGCCGCGGCTATGAGGTTCTCATCCCTGTCTATATGCGCCTTGGACGTTATGAGGACGCCGCCAAGGCGTCCGAGGCGTCGTTGCGCCTCAATGGCGAAACGCCCGACCGGCTGGCGCGTTATGGCGAAGCTTTGGTCGACGCCGCGGGCGGCGACGTGACGCCGCTGGCGAGGCGTCAATTCGAAGCCGCGCTCGCGAAGAGTCCCGGCCTGTCGCTGGCGCGCTTCTATCTCGGCCTCGCGGCGGCCGAGGATGGCGACGACGCGCGGGCCAAAGACATCTGGACCACTTTATTGAAGGACGCCCCGGCGGGCGCGCCCTGGGCCGCGATGGTGCGCCAGCAGCTCGCCGCTCTGTCCAGCCCGGCTCCGCGAGCAGGCGCGGCGGATGCGCCGGCGCCGAAGGGGCCCACAGCGAATCCGGCGCTCGCCGCCAAAATTCAGGCGATGTCCGGTGGAGAGCAATCCAGCGCCATCCAGGGCATGGTCGATAATCTCGCCGCGCGGCTGGCCCAGAATGGACAGGATGTTGACGGCTGGCTCCGCCTTATGCGCGCCTATTCCGTGCTGCATGAAGAAGACAAGGCGAAAGCGGCGCTGAACGACGCCCGCCGCAATCTCGCCGGCGATCCGGGCGCAAGCGCACGCATTGAGGCGCTCGCGCGCGAACTCGGCCTCGAAGGATAATTGAGCAGATGACCCGCAAACAAAGGCGTCTCGTCCTGATTTCGTCCGGGCTCGCCGTCATCGGCCTCGCCGTCGGCCTCGTATTATTTGCGATGCGCGGCAACATCGTCTTTTTCTACGGCCCGAGCGAAATGGCGGAAAAGGCGCCGCCGCCCGGCGCGCGGCTCCGTCTCGGCGGCCTCGTCAAAGAGGGCTCGCTTCAGCGCGAAAACGATGGAAATATTCGCTTCACCGTCACCGACCTGAAACAGGATGTGGCCGTGACCTATGTCGGCCTGTTGCCGGACCTGTTCCGTGAAGGGCAGGGGGTCGTGGCCGAAGGGACCTTCGGCGCCGATCGCGTGTTTCGCGCCGACAGCGTGCTCGCCAAGCATGACGAGCGCTATATGCCGCGCGAAGTCGCCGACGCCCTGAAGAAGCAGGGCGTCTGGCGCGAGGGCGATACGGCTCCGGCTGCTGCACAAAATGGCGTGCAGGCGGCGACCACGAAATGACGCCAGGCAAGAGACGCGGGAAGAGGACAGCATGATCGTCGAAACCGGCCACTACGCCCTCGTCCTCGCGCTGGCGCTTGCGCTCGTCAATTCAGTGCTGCCGATCTGGGGCGCGGCCATCGGCGACCGCCGCCTGATGGCGCTCGCCCCGAGCCTCGCGCTGGCGAGTTTCGGCTTCATCGCCTATTCCTATTTCGCACTCACCTACGCTCATGTTGCGTCCGATTTCTCGCTCCTCAATGTCGTAGAGAATTCGCATTCCCTGAAGCCGCTGCTCTATAAAATCAGCGGCGTCTGGGGCAACCACGAAGGCTCGATGCTGCTTTGGGTGCTGGTGCTGGCTGTCTTCGCCGCCGCCGTCGCACTGTTCTCGACGAACATGCCCGAGGATTTTCGCGCCAATACGCTCGCCGTGCAGTCCTGGATAAGCGCGGCGTTCCTTTTATTCATCCTGCTCACCTCAAACCCCTTCGCGCGGCTGCAAATTCCGCCGATCGAAGGCAAGGACCTCAATCCTCTGCTGCAGGATCCAGGCCTCGCCATTCATCCGCCATTGCTCTACCTCGGCTATGTCGGACTCTCGATCACTTATTCCTTCGCGGCGGCGGCGCTAATCACGGGCCGCATCGACTCGGTCTTCGCGCGCCTGGTGCGGCCCTGGACCCTCATCGCGTGGGTCTGCCTGACGCTCGGCATCGCGACTGGATCCTACTGGGCCTATTATACGCTTGGCTGGGGCGGCTTCTGGTTCTGGGATCCGGTCGAGAACGCCTCTTTGATGCCTTGGCTCGCCGCCACCGCCCTCATCCATTGCACGCTGGTGATGGAGAAGCGCGAGGCGCTCAAGATCTGGACTATCTTTCTTTCCATTCTCGCGTTTTCCCTGTCGCTGATCGGCACCTTCCTCGTCCGCGCGGGCGTCCTGACCTCGGTGCACACTTTCGCCGCAGATCCGATGCGCGGCGTCTTCATCCTCGTCATTCTCGTGCTTTTCATCGGCGGTTCGCTGGCGCTGTTCGCGGCGCGGGCAGGCGGCCTCAAACCGGGGGGGCTGTTTGCGCCGATCTCGCGGGAAGGGTCGCTCGTCCTCAATAATCTGCTTCTGACCACGAGCTGCGCCACGGTCTTCGTCGGCACGCTCTATCCGCTCGCGCTCGAAGGCCTGACGGGAGAGAAAATCTCCGTCGGCGCGCCATTCTTCAACCTGACCTTCGTTCCCCTGTTTTTGCCGCTGTTCATTCTGATGCCGCTCGGCCAATGCCTTGCCTGGAAGCGCGGCGATCTTCTCGCCGCCGCGCAAAGACTGACCTACGCCATCGGCGCCGGCCTGATCGTCACGCTGGCGCTGGCCGCCTGGCGCGGCGGTCCGGCCCTGAGCGTCATCCTCTGCGGTCTCGCCGTATATGTGATCCTCGGCTCCTTCGCCGACGTCGGCCGGCGGCTCTTCGCCGGCGGCGCATCCCCCGCCGCCGCCGCGCGCCGTCTGATAGGCCTGCCACGGCAGGCATTCGGCTCGGCCTTCGCTCATGCCGGAATGGGCGTCACTCTGCTCGGCCTCGCCGCAATCGGCTGGGGGGCCGAGCGCATCACCTCCATGAGGCCGGGCGAAAGCGTCGAGGTCGGTCCCTACCAGCTGACGCTCGAAGACGTTTCCGCGCGCCAGGGTCCAAACTATTCCGAGCGCTTCGGACGCGTGACGGTCCGCTCCGGCGGGGTCGTCAAGGCCGCGATCGAGCCCGCGATGCGCGCCTATCCGACCCGCAAGATGAACCGCGCGGAAGCCGGCATCGCGACGCTCGGCCTTGGGCAAGTTTATATGAGCATCGCCGAAGTCGCGCCGGACGGAAAGCTCGACGCCCGGATTTACTGGAAGCCTCTCGTCTCGCTGATCTGGCTCGGCGCCTTGATCATGGCCTTCGGCGGCGCTTTGTCCTTGAGCGATCTGCGTCTTCGCGTCGGCGTCGGGCGGCGCGCCCGCAGGGCCGCAGCGGCGAACCCTTTGCCGGCGGAGTGACGATGAAAAAGCCTCGATTCCGCGGGCGGGCGGTCACGGCGCTGATGCTCGCGGCCTGCTGGCTCGCGCCCTTGAGCGCGCGGGCCGTGCAGCCCGACGAGATTCTCCCCGATCCAAAGCTCGAGGCGCGCGCACGCGATCTCTCGGCGCAATTGCGCTGCATGGTGTGTCAGAACCAGTCGATCGACGATTTCAACGCGGAGCTTGCGCGCGATCTTCGCGTTCTCGTCCGCGAGCGGCTGAAGGCGGGCGACAGCGATGATGCAATCCGCACCTATCTCGTGCAGCGCTACGGCGATTTCATCTTGTTGAAGCCGCCTTTCAAGGCCGAAACGCTCGCCTTGTGGGGGGCGCCGCTCGTCATTCTTCTGGCCGGCGGCGCGGCGATTTTTCTCGGCGCCAGACGCCGGCGCGTAGCTGTCCCGGAGCCCGGCGCCCTGAGCGAACCCGAAGCCGTTAGGCTGAAGACCCTGCTTGATGGCGAGGCGCCGTCAAGCTGACGCGGCCGGATCTCTTTTCGGCAAGGCCGCCAGCGCTTCGGCTCCAGACACCCGGCGCTCCCTGGGCCAGACCCAGAAGTCGGCGGGTCGCACTATAGCTTCCGCGAGGCGGCGCCGGTAGACGTCTTTCGGCACCTCGACGGCCCCGAGCGAGGCGAGATGCGGCGTGACGAATTGCGCGTCGAGCAGCGTGAACTCACCCATGCGCAGCCGCGCCGCAAGATGCAGCAGCGCCACCTTCGACGCGTCGGTCTTGCGGTGGAACATGCTCTCGCCAAAAAAAGCCGAGCCAAGGCGGACGCCGTAGAGCCCCCCCGCGAGAACGCCATCGCTCCACGCCTCGACCGTATGGACGCGGCCCATATCGTACAGCTGCCGGTAGAGCCGCCGGATGCGGTCATTGATCCAGGTCTTTTCGCGATCCCCGGAGGAGGCCGCGCAGCCGTCCATGACGGCGTCGAAATCATGGTCGACGCGGATCTCGAAGACGTCGCTGCGGACGGTCTTTGCGAGGCTCCGTGAAATGATGATCTTGTCGAGCGGGAAAATGCCGCGAACCTCGGGTTCGACCCAGAACAGATTCGGATCGTCCGCGCTTTCAGCCATAGGAAATAATCCTATCGAATAGGCGCGCAGCAAAATATCCGTCGTTATTTCGAGCTGGTCGCGTAATCGGCTCATCGGCTATCATTTCCGCTGCAACAAAGCCGCCGCCAGGCGCGATGTCCAGTCATGCAACATCTATACGCAGCGCAGCCCGGACGCCGAATGAATTGTCTTGCGGCGATTTTCGTCAGGCTTCCCGCGCTGAGATGGCGCCGACGTATGGCGGGCGACTCTTGACTTTGAGAGTAACTACAAATTGGAGAAAAGAAAGCATCCGGGCGACTTTTGCCGAAAAAGCATGGCGGGCGCAGTCCTTGACGCGGTTGTTCTTGACCGGAACGGCGAGGCGGCCCACGCAATTTGCGAAAGGGCGCGACAGCCCTCGCCGATTCGCGCTATCCGCCGCGCGCGGCGCGCAACGGCCGCCCTGGTTCGATCATGCTTTCAGCCATTGTCTTTTGCGAAACCGCCAAGCAGTCCAGCCGCATTGATCCGGCCGAGCGCCTTGTGCGTAGCTTGAGTTCGCTGATCCGGGCGAATGTCGAGGGTCTTCTCGGCGACGTCGCAATCGCGGGTCCCTTGGGGCAGGGGCTCGGCCTTATCGCCGATCAGGCGGGCTGCTCCCTTTTCGAGGCGGCGAGCGAGAGCGAATGGCTGCGCCGCGCGATCGAGGCGGCTCGAGGCCCGGAAATTTTCCTGCTTCGTTCTGGCTTTGCGCCGCAGGCCGGATTCATCGAGGAGGCCGGCGATTTCTTGCGCGCCTGGGCCGCCGGCGATTCGGGGAGCCTTCACGCGGCGCTGCTGCGCGCGGCGCCGGAAACTTTCATCGAGCGGCTGTTTCCCCGAGCGGCGCCGCTCGCTGGCCTCATCGCGCCGCGCGATCGCTGCGTCGAACTGTCCGCCAACAAATCGACGTCGCAATTCGCGGCCTTGGCTCGCTCTTTCATCTCGTCCGCCAGGCTGCGCACCGACGCCCGCCGGATCGGCTGAGGCCGCCGTCCGGCTCTATCGCGCAAATGTGTTGCAGGCGTCGACCTGGCCTGATTTCAGCCCAGCGTTCAGCCATTGCTCGCGCTGCGCCGCTGATCCGTGGGTGAATGAATCAGGCACGACATAGCCGCGCGATTCCTGTTGCAGGCGATCGTCGCCGATCGCCTGGGCCGTTGCGATCGCCTTGTCGACGTCGCCCGGCTGAAGGATCTGATATTTCTTCTGGGCGTTCGCGGCCCAGACGCCGGCGAGGCAATCCGCCATCAGTTCAACCCGGACGGAAATGGCGTTCGCCTGCGCCTTGCTGTCAGCCCGCGCCTGCGCCTGCTGAACGCGCGGCAGAATGCCGAGCAGGTTCTGGATGTGATGGCCGATCTCATGGGAGATGACATAGGCGTAGGCAAAATCGCCGCCGCCGCCGAGCTTCCGTTTCATGTCGTTGAAAAACGACGTGTCGAGATAGACCTTTTGGTCATTAGGGCAATAGAAGGGACCCATCGACGCGCTGGCGCCGCCACAGCCTGAGCGCGTGGAGCCGCTGTAGAGCACCAGCTTTGGCTTGACATAAGCGACGCCCTTCTGCGCAGGCAGAATATCGCTCCAGACGTCCTCATTCTCGGCGAGGACCGCGGCGACGAATTGCCCCATTTGGTCCGTTGGCGCGCCGGTTTGCGCCGATTGCGACGGCGCCGGCGCTCTCTGGGCGTTCCCGCCCGAGCGCAGGCCGTTCACCATTTCCGCGCCGCCGATCAGAACCGCCGGATTGATCCCGAGCATCCAGCCGATCAGGCCAAGGACGACGACGGCGCCAAGGCCAAGATGGCCGCCGCCGACGCCAAAGCCCGTACCGCCGCCGCCGAGATCGCCAGGATCGCCGCGCCGATCTTCAACATTGTCGGACCGGCGGTAATCTTCCCATCTCATGATCGGCTCCCGGCTGCTGACGCGCTATCTAAAGGCCATATGCGGCCCGGTTTTCAAGTGGAGTTTTCGGGCCCGGCCCGCAGGCGCCCGATTTCCTTCGCGAGCAGCCGCATGTCCCGCCAGGCGAGCCTCTTGTCTGCCGGCCGGCGCAACAGATAAGCGGGATGCAGCAGCGCGATCGCCTTGATCGCCGTATCTCCCGCCGCATAATCGAACCACCGCCCGCGCAGCCTCGTGATCGCCTCTTTCGAGTTGAGCAGCGTCTGCGCCGAAGGGGCGCCGAGGCAGACAAGGATTTTCGGGGCGACAAGTTCGATTTGCCGGCGCGTGAAGGGGAGACAAGCGGCTGTCTCGATCGGCGTCGGCGTGCGATTGCCGGGCGGCCGCCAGGGCACGACATTGGCGATATAGACCTTGCCGCGGTCGAGCCCGATCGAGGCCAGCATCTTGTCCAGCAATTGACCGGCGCGGCCGACGAAAGGGACGCCCTGCCGGTCCTCATCCGCCCCCGGCGCCTCGCCAACGAACATGACTTCGGCGCCCGCCTCGCCTGAGCCGAACACGAGCTGGGTCGCCGTCGCCTTGAGGCCGCAGCCTTCGAACGCCAGCAGATGATCGCGCAGTTCGGCGAGCGTCCGCGCCGACGCCGCGGCCTCCCGCGCATCCTGTTGCGCAGCTTCGGCCGGAGCGGCGAGCGCGGCCGGCGCTGCAGGGAGCGGCGGCGCGCGGGGACGTGGCGCGTTGTTGCTGATTGGCTCAGCATTTTCCCGAACCGGCCCGGGCGGCGGGGCGACGGGTTCGCGCGTGCGATCATGCGGCGTCGCGTCGAGCGCGATGTCGACGCCCATGTCGGCGTACCAGCGCAAGAGTTGAACGAGGTCACCTGGCATAATGCGAGCCCCTCATTCTTTAGTTTGAACCGGACCGCGGCGCGGCAGCGCGGCGCAGCCGGTCGTTGATTGCCTCGCCGAGGCCGGTCCGCGGAACCGGCGCGACGGCGATGGAGTCTACGCCCAAAGCGTCGAGTTCCCGCAGCAGGGCGAAAAGCCGCGTCGCCGCCTCGTCAAGGCTTTGCGACGGCGACAGATCGCGGATATTTTCCGCCGGCCGAAAATGCCCCCCAAAATCAAGGCCCGCCTCGCCGGCTTCAAGGCTCAGGGCATCGAGGCGGAGTTTTGCGCGGGGCGCGTAATGGGAGGCGAGGGCGCCCGGCGCGATGATCGCTCCGCCGTCCGTCCCATCAACGAGTTTGACGCCGAGCGTCTCTTCGATCAGCGCCCTCGGCACGCCGCCCGGGCGGAGCAGTCGCGGCGCGCCGTCGAGACAGGCGATGATCGTCGATTCGACGCCGACCGGGCAGGGCCCCGCGTCGAGAACGAGATCGATCTCGCCGGAAAGATCGTCGAGAACATGAAGGACGGTCACGGGACTGACCCGCCCGGACCGATTGGCCGAGGGCGCCGCAAGCGGCAGATCGACGGCGGCGAGAAGGCTTAGCGCCGCCGGATGCGCCGGCACGCGCAAGGCGATCGTCGATTGGCCAGCCCGCGCGGCCGCGCAGACCGTTGCGTTGGGGGCGAGCGGCAGAACCAGCGTCAAAGGACCCGGCCAGAACCGCTCCGCAAGCCGTTGCGCCTCGTCCGAAAAAATGCCCTGCGCCTGCGCCGCCGCCAGCTCCGCGACATGGGCGATCAGCGGATTGAAGGTGGGACGGCCTTTCGCCGCATAGATGCGGGCGACGGCCGATTCCGACGTCGCATCCGCGCCGAGGCCGTAAACCGTCTCGGTCGGAAAGGCGACAAGCTTTCCCGCGCGCAAGAGCGCCGCGGCTTCCGCAATGCCCGCTGCATCCGCCTGCAGGCTCAGGGTGGACAACGCGCGTGCGCCGGGCATGAGATCGCCCTTCATTTGACGAGGGTCGTGCCCGCGGCCGCGATCGGACGCAAAATTGGCGCGTCTTTCGCGGCGGCTTGGTCGAAGCGACGTTGCGCCTCTGCGATCACGGGCGCGTTCTGCACCGCCCAGAGCCCGAGGGCGCGCACGGGGATTAGCAGAGAGTGGCCGAGCGGCGTCAGTTCATACTCGACGCGGGGCGGAATGGACGGGAACACGGTCCGTGTCAGGTAACCGTCCCGCTCCAGCCCGCGCAGGGTCAACGTGAGCATCCGCTGCGAGATGCCGCCGACGCGGCGGCGCAGCTCGTTGAAGCGCATTGGTCCGTCGCCGAGCAGCATCACGACCAGAATGCTCCACTTGTCGCCGACGCGCGACAGGATGGGTGCGACCTTGGCGCAGTCGCCGGGCACATGGATGTGACCCTGTTCCAAAAAAGTGCCTCCTTGCGCGAATTTTACGGGCACGCATAGTACCCTGGTAACTAATCTATACCGCGAAGGGAATTTCGTCCATGACGCTTCTTCACGTCGATTCCAGCATTCTCGGCCCCTATTCGGTCAGCCGGCAATTGTCAGCCGAAATCGTCGCCAAAATACGCCAGACCAAGCCCGGCATCGAAGTTCGTTACCGCGATCTCGCCGCCAATCCCGTGCCGCCCCTCACGGGCGCCTATCTCGCCGCGCAACAGCCGGGCGCGGCTCCGCCAAGCGCGGAGATAGGTCAGGATATCGCACTCGGCGGCGAGCTTCTCGATGAATTCCTCGGCGCAGACATCGTCGTGATCGGCGCGCCGATGTATAATTTCACAATCCCAACCCAGCTTAAGGCATGGATCGACCGCCTGCTGATCGCCGGAAAAACTTTCCGTTATTCGGAAACCGGCGTTGAGGGCCTCGCCGGCGGCAAACGCGTCATCATCGCCTCTTCGCGCGGCGGAATCTATTCCGATGGCGCGCCGGCGGCGATCTTCGAACATCATGAAAAATATCTGCGCAGCGTCTTCGGTTTCATCGGCGTCACCGACATCACAATCGTGCGCGCCGAGGGAGTCGCCGTCGGGCCGGAGCAGAAAGCCGCCGCGGTCAAGTCGGCGCAGGGCGAAATCTCCAATCTCGCCGACGCCGCATAATCCTCAGCCCGGCGCCGCGCCGCCCGCCGACGGGCGGCCGGCGCTATTTCGCCAGCACCTCGACATCCCTGTCGATCGTCGACTCGACCTTGAAATTGGTCTGATAGACATTGCTGTTATGGCGCGCGATGGCGACATATTCGCCCTCTGCGAGGACCAGCGAGGGAAACGCGCCGATCATTTCGCGAATGACGTCGCCGCCGGGAGTCAGGATCGTGAAGGACGTGTTGGCGAGCGCTTCGCCGCTTGGTCCGCTGACCAGTTTCAAGGTCATTGTCGCCGCTCGATGGCGCAACGCGGCGTCGGTCAATTTGCCGGCCTGCACGCGAAGATCGGCGCTGACGACGGAATTGGTCGAATTGACCGAGCCATTGCTCTGCGGATCGAGCAGGGTCGAGACAACGTGATAATTGCCCTCCGGCAGGCCAATCGCATCGCCAGACTTTCCGTTGGCGACGAGTTTAGCTTCCGAATTGTTGCGCTCGGGAACATAGATCGAGATCTGCGTTTTCGCCGGTGCGATCGGCGTGTCGCCGAGCATGCCGACCACGCGCAATGCGCCGGCGTTGAGAACCAGCCTTTCGCTTCCGCCTTTGGCGTCGATCGTCACCCGCTTCGTGGCCCCGGCCAGGCCGAAAGCAGCGTGTACGATGAAGCTTCCATCGCGCAAAGTCAGCGCCGGCGTCGCATCGTACGATTCGGCGACGAGCGCGTGCGTACCGTCGAGTTCCGGCTTCTCGTCAAAAACGCGCCAGCGCAGGCCGCCGTGAAGCGGCTGTGCGTCTGTGGCGCTGAGCACTGCCGATAGATGCAGGATGTTTCCCTTGGGGGGCTCGGGCTTGGCCGGCTCCTCGCCCGCCGGCAGGCGCAAGGGCGGCAGCGCGGCGTTGGGACCGGCAGGGGGACCCGGAAGCGCCGGGTTGTCCTGTGATGCTGGCTCGGGTTCTTGCGCGACTGAGGACCCAGCCAACCAGACGCCGGCCAGCAAAAGGGCGATGGCCCCCAGGCCTGAGACCGGCGCTCTCTGTCCGCTGCGGAAAACCTTTCGCCAGTCAGGGGTCAAAAGATCTCTACTCATCAGTCCGGTTCAGCACCGTCGCCAGCGCCGCCGATAGATTGGCCAATGAAAGCGGCCTAAAGACGAACTCGATCCGATGGCGTCCCGCCTGCGTCTCGACGCCGCGAAACAGGAGGTTGGCCTTGAGCATCGGCTGAAGGACGCCGTCCACGCGCACCTCCCAGCCAGGGTAGTAAAGATCATGCAGCACGACAATTCCCGCCTTTTTGGCGTCGACGTCGAGAGAAACGGCGTTATCTGAATAATCGACGATCTCCACATGCGACGCATCGGGCGCCTCCGCCGCCGGCGCGTTGATGTTTTCGTTGCTCCTGTTGAAGCTCTCATCGGCGACGCGGTCGCGAACCAGCTTGAGATCCGCGAGGCTCGACTGATCGATCAGCGCCTCACGCGCGCGGTCGAAATCGGGCAGAACATGCGTATCAAGAACCCGTTCGCTGTCGACTGGCTTGATGGCCGACGCAAAATAAGCGCGCGGCGCGGCTTTGCCCAGCCTGTACACATACATCGTGTCGCTCGAATAGATCAAAGTCGCATTGGGCCGCGGAACATGGCGGGGCAAGCGCGTCAAAGGCCGATCGAGCACGAGATATTCGAGACCGAGCAAAGCCGCGAGCTTGCATTTGTAACCGCGGAAGGTGCCCGGAAAATGACGCAAATTCGGGTCGCCGGCATTGTCGCCGGGACCGACGGCGCGCTCGTAGCCATCAATGCGCAACGGGTTATAGCCCACAGTATTTTCGAGCTTCAACGCCATGGAGGCGTTCTGCCAGGGACCAGGCAGGCCGAGAATCTCGACGCGCGGATGATCGCCGTCATGCGTCTTCGCCGCGATTTCCCGCCGCAGCAGGGCGATGCCGGCGGCTTCGCCCTGCTTCATGCTGGCGAAAACGCCATAGCGGTCAACCGGCTCGGCATTGAGCGAGGATGCGGCGTTGCGCCACAAAATTTCGCCGCCGCTGGCGACGGCGAGGAGAGCCGCCGCGAAAGTCCGGGTCCGGCGGTCGCGCAGCGCAAAGAGGAGCGCCGCTCCCCCAAATCCGATGGCGGCGGAGACGCCAAGCTGGGCGAAGGAGGTCGACAAACGGCCTTCTCTCAGGGAAAACGCGAGCCCTGTGCCAATTACAACGGCGACCGCAATCGCTATCGCGGCGGCCATGGTCCAGCCAAACCGTCGCGGCGCCAAAAAGCCCGGCAGGCCGTCGAGAATATAGCGATGCAGCAGATAGCCCGCGCCAAAAGCGAGACCGATGTTCAAAATGAAGGTGGCGTCAGCCGGACGGCGATAGAGCGAGACGCCGGGGATCCAGTCGAAAGCCAGTGAAAAGAAGGGCGTATAACGGCCAAGCGAGTAAAGAATCGCGACGACGAGAACAATCAAGAAAAAGCGGACGCCGCGCGCGAGGAGACGCCCCGCGCCGATTCCATGCCAGACGATGAGCAGGATCGGCATCGTTCCGACGAACAGATAGTCCACAGCGCGGTCGGTCCAGTCCGCGCGGGTCATCGTATCGTAATCCGGACCCCAGTAATCATAGAGATGATCGAGGGAGCCGAAGAAGTTCGGCACGAATAGCGTGATCAGATTTACGGGCGCGAGCGAACCCGCCGCCGCGACGCCAAAGGCAATGCCGGGCCGGTTGGAATCGCCGAGAAACTGCATGGTGAGCAAGGCCGGAACGAAGATGATGGCCACAATCACGAACGCGCCGAGCGCCAGCGCGCCGAGCCGCGCCCAGAGATAGGCGAGGGGAGCGCCGGACGAAAATATGGCGAAGACGGCTCGGCCGGCGAGAACCATGCACAGCAGATAGGCGACCTGGTCGCGCCCGAGCGCCATCAGGCCGGCGAAGACGCCGAAGAGCAGGGCGAAACGGAAGGAGCGTCGTTCGAGGAGGATATCGAGGCACCACAGCGCCGCCGGAAAAAAGGAATAAGAAATGATCATGCCTGTGTGCTGCAGGCGCGATGACGCAGCGCCGCCCAGCATGAAGATCAGCGCCGCGAGGACCGCGCCGGCCGGGGCCCAGCGCCATCGGCGAAACAGGCCAAGAACGCAAAGACCGCCAAAGGTGAGATGGCCGAGAATGACGGCGTCGAACAGCTGCATCGACGCGTCCGGCGCGAGGAGCGCAAACAGAACCATGCTCGGCGTGAAAAGCAGGGACTGCGGATCGGCGACGGAGGGATGGCCCGCGAAATGATAGGGATTCCAAAGCGGAATCTCGCCGTGGCGCAGGGCGTCGGCAAGAAAGCGGAACATCGGATAAAAATGGTTTTTCGAATCCCATGGGACGACCGTTCCCCCGATCAGCCAACAAACGAGCGCAAGACCGGAGAAGCCGATCAGCGCCGACACAGCCAGCGCGGTGGCGCGATCGCTCCAGGCCGGGACTTGAAGCCGCTCTTCCGCGGCCTCGGAGAAGCCCTGCCGCGCATGATGGGCGCCGAGCGCGCCATCGGAATAGCCTAGCGTATCGAACAGCGACATATGCGGGAAAATCCGATGGAGATGGTCTTGGAACGTCGGTCTTGGCAAATCGACTTTGGGAAGCCGGCTTGGGGAAGTTGGTTTTGAGAAAAACTGGGACTCGCGCGGTAAACAGTCGAGAGCGATGTGTTAACTCGCATGCGATTGCGTAGATTTCCTGCAATCTGCTAAATTATACGGCATTTTCAAGGATTGTCCTATACCATGGGCGCCCGGAGCGGAACCTCAAGCGTGGTCGCGCGCCACCCTGGCGTTGGCTTCGTCTTTCTATTCGCCGCAGGCGCCTTGGAGCTGGATTCCCCGCCGCCTGCTCAAGGGCAATCTTTGATGGTCGCATCAATAAAAATCTTCTTGAGTTAAGCTTGTCTCTTCGCCGCGGGCGCGCTTTGATCCCAGCGAATCTTTTACGCCGGACTACATGAACCTGCGATGAAGCTGCCATGAACTCCACGATCGAAATGCTGAAGGCGCGGCGCTCGGCGCCGCCCGCGGCTCTGAGCGGCCCTGGGCCCAACGCAGCCGAAGTCGAAACGCTGCTGCAGATCGGCGCCCGCGTTCCCGACCACGGCAAGCTCGCGCCCTGGCGTTTCATCATTTTTGAAGGCGAGGCGCGCGCGCGGGCTGGCTCGATTATCGCAGAACGCTTATGCGGGACTGCATCCCGAGGCCGATGCGGCCCGAATCGAAACGGAGCGATTGCGGTTTTCGCACGCGCCGCTGGTGATCGCCGTCGTGTCGCGCGCCGCGCCACATGGAAAAATCCCGGAATGGGAACAGATTTTATCGGCCGGCGCGGTCTGCATGAATGTCACGGTGGCGGCGAAGGCGCTTGGCTTCGCCTCTGCGTGGCTGACCGAATGGTACGCTTATGACGCCGCCGTCAGGGCTCGTCTCGGCCTTGAAGCCCACGAGAAAATCGCGGGATTCATTCATATTGGCCGCTGCGACGCGCCACGCGAGGACCGCGTTCGTCCCGCGCTGGCCGATATCGCGACGCATTTTTAGCGCGTCTTCGAGCGACTGGATCAAGGCCCGCGTGAGGAAAATGCGACAAGTTAAGACGCCAGAACCGTTTTTTTTGCCTCAGTCGAAGCCGGAACTATTGCAGCGACCGTCTGATTTGCAACTCCCCCCATATGGGTTAAGGCTCCTTCCATGAGAATAAACGCCGATTTCTCGCAACGCGTCATCGTGCGGCCCGCGGAGGCGCAATGGACCCGTTCGCCGCATCCGGGCGTCGACCGGATCATGCTGGACCGGATCGGCGAGGAGATCGCCCGGGCGACGAGCTTCGTTCGCTTTGCGCCGGGAAGCGCATTTCCCCACCATACGCATGGCGGCGGCGAAGAGATTTACGTGATCGACGGCGCGTTTGAAGATGAAAATGGCGTCCATGCGGCTGGCGCTTATCTTCGTGATCCCGCCGGCTCCTCGCATGAACCCTTCAGCCCAAAGGGCTGCACGCTTTTCGTCAAGCTCCTGCAGTTCGACGAGGCGGACGCCGAGCGCGTCGAGATCGACACAGCCGCCGCCGAGTGGCGGCAGGCGCCGGAGGGTTTTGCGATCCTGCCGCTGCATTTTTTCGGCGGCGTCACGACCTTTCTGGTCAGATTGGATCCGGGTGCGACTTTGAGCCGCATGATCCATCCGGATGGAGAAGAAGTCGTCGTTCTGGCCGGCTCCTGCGCCGATGCGCAGGGAACCTATCCGGCGGGCGCGTGGATTCGCGATCCCGGCGGACACGCGCAGAACCTTTTCTCCAAGGACGGATGTACGCTTTTTGTGAAGACGGGCCATATTGCGGCGGCCGCCGCCGAAATGAGCGGTTTAGGCGGCGCGCGAGCCAAAAGCCGCTGATCAATCCGCCGGTCAGCCCGCCGCGATCGTGATTCCCGGCTGATCCTGCGCCGATTCTGTTTTTTTGCTGAGCGCGCCGGCAATTCCTTCCACAGCCAGTCCCTCGACGCTGAGGATCTGAATCTTCTGCGGATCGGCTGGAGCCGCGTTGAAGAATCCCTTCTCTTTGATCTGTTTGAAGATTTCGAAATGTAGATCGCTGCGCACGCGCGCCATGGTTTCGACGTCGCTGATGAAAGCCGCGAGCTCGAAGGTGAGCGCGGAGCCGGACATGCCCGTGAAAAAAATTTGCGGCGCCGGAATCTTCAGCACGCGGTCGTTGCCTTTCGCCGCGGCGAATAGGACCTCACGGACTTTTTCGGGATCGGCCGCGCCGGCGACGGTGACGGGGATCACGATGCGGCCGGTGCGGTCGTTGCGGACCAGATTTTTGACGACGCCGGTGATCAGGCTCGAATTTGGAATGATCACCTGGGCGCGATCGATCGTCTCGATCTCCGTCGAACGGATATTGATGCGGCGAACGAAACCCTGATCGCTACCGACGATGATCCAGTCGCCAACGCGCACCGCGCGCTCCCAAAGCAGGATCAGGCCGGATACGAAATTATTGATGATCGACTGCAGGCCAAAACCGATACCGACCGAAAGGGCGCCGGCGACGATCGCGAGCTTGTCAAAACTGAGGCCGAGATAGCCAAAGGCCAGACCGGCGGCGAGAATGAACCCGATATAACCGAGGCTCGTGGTGATCGAATTGCGCAGTGCGGCGTCGAGCCCGGTGTGGGGCAGGAGGCTTCCTTCAAGCCAGCGCTGCAGCGCATGCACCGCGGCCCAGATCAGGCCGAAAATGGCGATGGCGACGATGGTGGAGGCCGGCGAAACGACGACGTCGCCGACCTTGAAGCCAAAGAAAGCGGCGCGCAGATTGAAGGGGACGTCGGCCTGTTGCAGGCCCCAGGGCGCCAGCGCCGCGACGATGGCGACGAGGAAAAACGCAAGGCGCAGCGCGCCGGACAGGACGACGCCGAGCAACTCCAGCGAATTGCGTTGCAGGCCGACGCGGTTGACCAGCCAGTTGCCGAAACGCGCCTTCGGTTTGAAGCCGGTCCCAATTGCTTCTTCGACCAGCATGTTCGCCATGAAGAAGACCGTTGCGACGCCGCTGACCCAGATGACCTGATCGAGGAAGAAACTGGCGAAGGTCGGATAGCCCGCCAGAACCGCGACGACGACGACGAGCGCGGCGGCGAGCGCGAGGCCGCGCAGAATGGCGAA
The DNA here is from genome assembly GCA_963767805.1 of uncultured Alphaproteobacteria bacterium. Classification (GTDB taxonomy): domain Bacteria; phylum Pseudomonadota; class Alphaproteobacteria; order Rhizobiales; family Beijerinckiaceae; genus Methylocapsa. Next base: position 94,180 of record CAVYFP010000011.1, read on the forward strand.
CCAGTTCTGCCGCCGCGTCACCAAAGGACCGAGGCAATCAGCGTCCGCAGGAACTGCGCCGACGCGCCACAGTCCAAAGGCCAGCGCTATCGCCGTCAGCAGCGCGCCGAGGCCGCGGGTCGCGACAGAGAATGCGAGCGAGGCGTCGATGACGTCGTTCAGAGCTTCACAAAATCGCGTAATCAGCAGGATGCCGGCGACGCTGACGACGGTGCGAATGAGGCGCACCGCGGCAACGTCGGTGATCGGCGGCAGACGCCAGTGCGGCCGCGTCGGCGCGAGCAGGCCGCGCGCAAGGCCGAGAGTCAGCGCGACGCGGGCGATGTCGCCCCCGACGGCGTTGAACACCGTCTGAATGCGCAAGCTCGTGAGATTGGCGGCGTCGAGGCCGTAAATCACCAGATAGGTCAACGCGATCGGAGGAATTGCGATGACCAGGGCGACCCACCACGCGCCAAGAATTCTTGAGAAAGCGGCTCGGGCGTTCGAGCGCCGCACTACGCGCAAAGAGGCGCAGCGAGAACCGCGCGAATGGAATGTAGACGAGAAAGATGGCGGGAAGGCCAAGCCAGAACGCCAGCCGGCCAAAGCCATCAAAACGGGCGTTGATCCGCGCAGCCCAATCGCCGAACAATTTGCCGACATCGTCTATATTGCCGGGGGCCTCGCGCCAGACATCCTTCCATAGCGCCGCGTCCGCGATGCTGGTCGAGCGCTGGAACAAGGAAGTCGTGAACAGGATGCGGCGCCTCGCGGCGATGTTCGTCTTTATCTGCTCGGCGCGCACCGAGAGCAGCTTGGCGCGCTTCAACAATTCGTCGGCGTTGCTGAAACTCTGCTGCTGTGCTGCGCGCTCATCGGTGACGCTGGGATTTTCCGGCGGCGATTTATCGTCTGGCGGCGCCCCAAGCTGATCGAGCCGCGCCTTGATTTCAGTAAGACGCGGCGTGACCTTGTCGGCGGCGGCGCTGACGGAATCGGCGATCGGCGTAATCAGCTGGCGCGCGCCGACAAGATCGGCGTCAGTCAGATTGTGGCGATCGAGCGTCGTCTCGATCTCGTTGAGTGCGACATTCGCCTTGTCGAGCGTCTCGCCGATGCGCGACAGGTCCGGCGAGGGCGCCGCCGCCGGCGGCGTGCTCGCGGTCGCGGGCGCAGCGGCGGGAGCAGCGGCCGGCTTGTCTTTGACCGGAGCGGCGGGCGTTTGCGCGTGAACTGGCGCAAAAGCGACCAACGCCAAAACCTGCGCCAACACCAGGAAAACGTAAGCGGCGTATCTCACCGGACTGTCCCCTTCAAAGGCATTGGCTTTGCCGAACCTGCGCCCGGCCGGGCGCAAGGCGGCCAGATCGGCGAAATGTGAGTCGCGCAATGTTCAAACACTCTCGCGGCGGGCGCCAGGGCCCTCAAATGGGATGCGTTTATCGACATCATCGATTGGCTTTAAAGCATGATCTCGTCCGAAAGCACCGCGATCTCAACACTTTCCTCGGCTGGCGGCGGGTAGAGATGCGACCGGCCCCTGTAGTCCGTGACCCTGTAGGTCGCTGCATCCGCCGTCCGATCAAGGTAATTGGGGCCAATCGGCGATTTGCCGTGCCCCCCCGGCAGGTCGAGCATGTAGGTCGGCTGGCAGAGGCCGGAGAGCCGTCCGCGCAGCTGACGCATCAATTCGCGGCCCCGTTCTATGTCGACCCTGAAATGCGCCGCGCCCGGCGCGAGGTCGAGGTGGTGCAGATAGTAGGGCTTGATCCGCGCCTCGACAAACCCGCGCATCAGCGCGCCGAGGGTTTCAATGTCGTCATTGACGCCGGCGAGCAGCACGCTCTGGCTCAGCATGGGAACGCCAGCGTCGATCAGGCGGGCGCAGGCCGCGCGCGCCGCAGCCGTCAATTCGCGCGGATGATTGGCGTGCAAGGCGACATAGACCGTCTTTCCCGAGCGCCCGAGGCTTTCGATCAAAGCGGCGTCGATGGCGCCGGGATCGACGCAGGGAACGCGGGTGTGAATGCGGATGATCTTGACGTGATCGATGGCCTTGAGGCGAAGCATCAGTTCGCCGATCCGGCGCGGCGAGAGCGTGAGCGGATCGCCGCCGGTGAGGATCACCTCCCAGATCTCCGGCCGCGCCGCGACATAGGCGAGGGCGGCGTCGAGCGCGCGTGGCGACAAATGAGCCGGGCCGTGCGGTCCGACCACCGCGCGGCGGAAGCAGAAACGGCAATAGACGGGGCAGGTATGCAGCAGTTTCAGGAGCGCGCGATCGGGATAGCGGTGAACGACGCCCTCGACGGGACTGAACGCCTCGTCGCCGATCGGATCGCTACGCTCCTCGGGGCGCGGAAACAGCTCGGCGAGATCGGGGATGAACTGGCGTGCGATCGGGTCGCGCGGATCCGCCGGGTCGATCAGGGCCGCCATCGTCGCCGTCACGGCGATGGCGTAGGTTTGCGCAATGGCCTCGATCTCCGCCCGCCGCGCTTCTGGCGCAAGACCCGCGTCGATCAGTTCGGCGCCCGTGCGCAACGTTGGAGAGGCTGTCTTCATTCCGCCAAAACGCCTTATTTCGCCCAGACGCCGGGAGCGAGCGGGGTCCAGATCACCTGCTCGATGTGCGAGGCGCCGGTTGCGAGCATCACCAGCCGGTCGAATCCCAGCGCGATGCCGCTCGCCGGCGGCATGATCGCCAAGGCTGCGAGAAAATCCTCGTCGATCGGATAGGCCTCGCCGTAAATGCGCATCCGTTCGGCCATTTCCGCCTCGAAACGACGGCGTTGTTCGCGCGGATCGGTCAACTCGCCGAACCCGTTGGCGAGTTCGACCCCGCAAGCATAAAGTTCAAAACGCTCGGCAAGTCTCTGATCTTCTTTCAAATTGGCGAGAGCAGCCTCGCTCGCAGGATAATCCATCAAAATTGTAGCGCGACCATGCCCAAGACAGGGCTCGATTTTGGCCGAAAGAATCTTGCTGAAGAGATCGGACCAGCTGTCGTCCGCCACAACGCGGATCCCACATTTGCGCGCCCTGTCCGCGAGCGCGTCGCGATTTGGGATCAAGCCATCGAGCGTCGTCAGAAGATCGACGCCGGCATAGGCGTCGAACGCCTCGGCGACGGTGATCAACTCAAGTTCCTCGAAAGGGTCGGCGACGCAGCCAGCGTGGCGCAGGAGATCGCAGCCAGCCGCCTTGGCCGTCGCGGCGAGAAGACCCGCGCAATCCTCAATGAGCCGCTGATAGGGCGCGTCAGCCCTGTACCATTCGAGCAAGGTGAATTCGGGATGGTGCAGGCGGCCTCTTTCACGATTTCTGAAGGCGTGCGCCAACGAAAAGATCCGTTCCTCGCCCGCCGCCAAAAGCTTTTTGGAGGCGAATTCCGGCGAGGAATGCAGGTAAAGCGGCGAGCCGGCGCCTGTTTCATCCTGCATCATCGTCGCAAAAGCGCTAATATGGGCCTCATTGCCGGGAGAAACCTGCAAAATCGCGGTGTCGACCTCGACGAAGGACTTTGCGGCGAAAAAGGCCCGGACCGCCGCCGCCATCTTGGTCCGCGCCTTTAAAAATGGGCGCCGATCATGATGAATATCCGGTCGCCACCAGGGCGTCGCGTCGCTCACGACGCTATTTCGCTTGAAAAGCGCGGCGGAACATGGCTAGCGATAGGCCGCAAGATGGATGCGCGCGCGAAGGCGCGGTTTTCTTCACGCCGCCCGCACGACCTCGACGCGGATGCGGCGAAGCAAACCCGCAAGATCATCGCGTCCGGTTCCGATACCGCATTTCTGAATTCCGAAGCGGCGCCCGCCCGCAGGCGTAGGCGGCGCTTCACCGTATAAATCAAAGGAAAGACAGTGAAAGTCATCGCCAGTTCAATTCGCAAGGGCAATATCATCGAGAGGGAGGATGGCCAGCTTTACGTCGTCCTGACCGCCGAAAGCTTTCATCCTGGCAAAGGTACGCCGACGACCCAGATCGACATGCGCCGCCTCTCGGACGGCGTCAAGACGACGGACCGCTACAAGACGACCGAACAGGTCGAGCGCGCCTATGTCGAGGACTCGAACTACAGCTACCTTTATCAGGACGCCGATGGCTACACATTCATGAACGGCGAGAATTTCGATCAGGTCATCGTGCCGCCCGAGGTGATCGGCGACCAGAAGATCTATCTCCAAGAAGGCATGGTTTGCGTCCTGTCGATGTTCAATGGCGTGTGCGTCGCCATCCAGCTGCCGCCGCGCGTGACGCTCGAAGTGATCGAGACGGAGCCTGCGATGAAGGGCCAGACCGCTTCGTCCTCATATAAGCCGGCGAAGCTCTCGAATGGCGCGCGGGCCATGGTGCCGCCGCATATTTCGCCGGGCACGCGCATCGTCGTCCAGACGGAAGACGGCTCTTATGTCGAGCGCGCCAAGGACTAGCCATGCGATGAAGGGGAAGGGCGAAGCGCTTCGCCTTGGGCTCTTTTTTTCGAGGAGCTCTTCAAATGATAAAGGCCGCCCGGTTGAGCGGCCTTCCAAATGGCGCGGAGCCGGCGCGCCGCGGTTCAGCACTTCGGCTGCAGCTTGGCTTCGATCTGCTGCAACAGGATCTGAAACCGATCCGGCTGACTCTCGGTGCAAGGGAGTTCGAACATCCGGCGCAGGCGGCTACCAAACTGGACGCACATCGTCGGCGTACCGAACAGTTCCGCCTCAGGCTTTTCAAATCGGCCGCCGCAAGGCGTCGCGACCTGATTAAAAAAACTTTCCTGATTCAGCATCTTGTTCATGATCACTACTTCTTGACCACCCTGTCATTAACGTTTGATTGATGAATTTGACCAAACTACGGTCGCATCAGGGCGAATTTCCCGCGGCGGTGAGCTGTGGCCTCATTGCAACGAATAACTTAAATCACGGCATTTTGTTCCCTGCGTTATCAAAGACAGAATCAAGCTTGCCCCAGGCGGAACAGCGGATGTCGCTTCGAAAAGGCGCTGCCGAACCGTAGCTATTGATTTAATTTGAACTCATCCTGCTTTCGGTTTTGCTTAAGAAAATGAACTGAGGTGAATAATCCACGAAATTTCTGGAATCATGCTTTCGAAACTCTCAACGAAGCTGACCGCCGGAAAAACCTATGCTTCCGGTAGCGTCATTCAATTTCAGCTTGCGCCAAAGCTCGGCTTTCGCCATCCCATTCAGCCGGTCAAGACCGCGCCGCTATTTGGTCAGGAGAGATGAACCGCCGTGTCAGAAGACAAAAAAATTCAGTCCGCGTCGACCGTGGCCATTATCGGCGCGGGTCAGGCTGGAGCCGAAGTCGCGACCCTGCTGCGCCAGAACGGCCATAAAGGCCGCATCATTCTTTTTGGCGACGAAAACGTCCTCCCTTATATGCGCCCGCCGCTGTCCAAAGCCTTTCTGGCCGGTGAAATAGGCGCCGATGCGCTGATCTACAAGGCGCAGATCGCCTACGATAAGGCCGAAGTTGAATTGCAGCTCGGGCGCCGCGTCACCGCGATTGATCGCGCCGCGAAACGGCTTTCGCTGGAAGGCGGCGAAGAGGTCGACTATGGCAGGCTGGTCATCGCGACGGGCGGCAGGGCGCGCAAGCTGGATGTTCCAGGGGCTGAACTCGGCAATATCTTTTACCTGCGCACAATCGCCGACGTCGAGCTTCTGCAGCCGCAAATTTCCGCCGGGCGGCGTCTCGTCATCATCGGCGCTGGCTATGTCGGCCTTGAGGTCGCGGCCGTCGCCATCAAACGCGGCCTGAAGGTCATCGTGCTCGAAGCCGCGCCGCGCGTGCTAGCGCGCGTCACCGCGCCCGAAGTCTCGGCCTTCTACGAGCGCTTTCATCGCGCCGCCGGTGTCGAGATCCAGACCGGCGTTGCCGTCAGCGGATTTAAGGCGGATTCGACCGGCGCTTCGGTCGGCGCCGTACAGTGCGGTGGCGGCATTGAAATTCCGGCGGATTTCGCGCTCGTCGGCGTCGGCCTCGTTCCCAACACGGAACTCGCAAAGGCAGCGGGGCTGGCGATCGAGGGCGGCATCATCGTCGACGCATTCTCACGAACGAGCGACCCCGATATCTTCGCAATCGGCGATTGCGCGGTACATGCCGAGCACGGCTTTCTGCGGCGCAAGATCCGGCTCGAAATCAGTTCCGAACGCGCTCGAACAGGCGCGCGCGGCGGCTGCATGCATCACGGGCAAGCCGCTTCCGCCGGCGGTCGCGCCCTGGTTCTGGTCCGACCAATATGACCTCAAGCTGCAAATGGCGGGAATTTCTGACGGCTATGACGAACTTGCGATTCGCGGTTCGACGACAGGCTCCTCCTTCATCGCCTTCTATTTGCGCGAGGGCCGGGTGATCGCCGCCGACGCCATCAATCGACCGTCCGAATTCATGGCCTCGAAACGCCTAATCGGCGACAGGGTCAACGCCAGCGCCGCCGATCTCTCCGATGAAGCCGTTTCGCTGAAGTCCCTTATCGCAGCCGCCGCGGCGTGATTGGCGTCCCGCCTTTGTTCAATGCTTCGGTTCAAATACGGGGCGGGTCAGGCGCGTCGGCCGCGTCATATTCTCGATGCCGAGCAAGTCGCCGAGCTGCGCCCTTGTCATCAATCCCTCCTCGAGAACGATGTCGGCGACCTTGCGTCCTTCTTCGAGGGCGCGGCGAGCGATGTGCGAGCAGACCTCATGGCCAAGCATCGGCGCCAGCGCGGTGACGAGGCCGATGCTGTTTTCGACGAGTTCAAGGCAGCGCTCGCGATTCGCCTCGATGCCGGCGACGCAACGGCGGTTAAGCGTATCGATCGCGGCGGTCAGCATGCGCAACGAAGTCAGAATGGAGTAGCCGATCGTCGGCTCGAATGCGTTGAGCTGCAGCTGTCCGGCTTCTGCGCACATCGTCACCGTCAGATCATGTCCGATGACAAGATAAGCGACCTGGCTGACGACCTCCGGAATCACAGGATTGATCTTGCCCGGCATGATGGACGATCCGGCCTGGACGGCGGGCAGGCGGATTTCGCCCAAACCCGCGCGCGGACCGGAGGACAGCAAACGCAGATCGTTGCAGATTTTCGAAAGCTTCACGGCGACCCGCTTGAGGACGCCCGAAAATAACACGAAGGCGCCCATGTCGGAGGTCGCCTCGATCAGATTGGCGGCCAGAACGAGCCGCTGACCAGAGAGGCGCGCAAGTTCCGCGACGGCGAGAGAGGCGTAACGCGGATCCGTGTTGATTCCGGTGCCGATCGCTGTGGCGCCGAGATTGATCTCGCGAAACAGATCGGCGGCCTCTCGCAGCCGGTCGACATCCTCCTTAATCGTGACATGGAAAGCGTCGAATTCCTGGCCGAGCGTCATCGGGACCGCATCCTGCAATTGCGTGCGGCCGATCTTCAGCACGTCGCCAAACTCCACCGCCTTGGCTTTGAAGGCGAAGGCGAGATCCTGCAGCATTTGCGTCAGCAATTCGGTGGCGAAGATAACGGCGAGGCGCAGGGCGGAAGGGTAGGCGTCGTTTGTGGACTGGGCCATGTTGACGTCATCGATCGGGTGCAGCGCCCCATAGTCGCCGCGCGACCGGCCCATCAGTTCCAGCGCGACATTGGCGATGACTTCATTCGCATTCATGTTGGTCGACGTGCCGGCTCCGCCCTGGACCGCGTCCACGACGAATTGATCGAGAAAGCGCTTGTCGCTGACGATGAGGCCGCAGGCGCGATCGATCGCTTCGGCCTTCTCGATCGGCAAATGGCCAAGACGCCGGTTAGCCCGCGCCGCCGCCTGCTTGACGAGTGCGAGGGCGCGCACGAATTCGGGGAAATGACCGATCGGCACGCCGGTGATCGGGAAATTCTCCACCGCCCGCAGCGTATGAACGCCCCAATAGGCGTCGCCAGGGATGTCCGCTTCGCCGAGCAGATCGCTTTCGCGGCGCGTCATCGCAGCGCGCAGCTGGAAAGAAGGGCGTCGGGACGAACTCAAAAGTCGCCGTCTCCGGCGCATCCGCGACAGGCAGATCGAAAAAAGCCTCCGTCATGGCGCAAATCCACTATGTTGGAGTCGCGGAATGGTCCGCGTCGTCTTCGTTCGGAAGTTACGAGGCTCCGCCGTTCCGGTTTCGAAACGATGAAGATTTTAAGCTATATAGGTGCGTCGGTCGCCGAAGTGACCCCCGTCACGCCGGTTTGACTCCCGCGTGCGAAAAGAATCCTTCAACATCTAAAGGCGCTTCAAACCTCGGCGAAGCGTCGCTTCGGCTTGGCGAATCAGAGTGCGTCCGCCAGTCCAACAATCTGCTGGGTGCGATCGTGTACAGAGGGCGCGCCGCGTCGACTTCCGGGGCGGCGGCGAGGCGTCAGCTGCGGCGCGGGACTTTGCTGCTATCAGCCGGTTGCGCTCGCCGCGCGGAACACTATAGTGCGCGCTCTTTCGCGATGCGCCGCAGCGCCGGAAATCTCCCGGCGCTCCGGCTGGAAGGGACGTCCGTCCAATCTTTTAGCGAAAAATGCGGAGGGGTGGCCGAGTGGTTGAAGGCGCACGCCTGGAAAGTGTGTATGCGGGAAACCGTATCGCGGGTTCAAATCCCGCTCCCTCCGCCATACGGCCCGTTTAATATTCCGCCTTGTACGGTGATTTAGTCGCAGCCAAGAGATCGCCTCAATTCGGGGCGCGATCTCCGGCTCAGCCAGCCGCGAACGGCGCCCTCGGCGGCGCCCCTGATGCTTACGAACGCTGAACAATCGGGGGTTCGTCACTTTGGGCAGGGATGGACGAACTTCCACGCTTGCGCCTGACGCCCCTGGATTCTGCCCGCGCAGACTTCATCGCCGAAGCGATTTCCGCCGGCGTAGGTCGTCGTCTGAGTCGAAGTGTTCGTCGAAGTGTTGCTCGTCGTCCGCGAGGTCACATTCCCAGAGCTTGTGTTTCCAGTGCGGTCGCCCGCCTGCGACAAGGTCGACGCTGCAAGCACCGCCGCGGAAATCAAAATGAATCTGAACATTCGCCCTCCGAACTCCCTCAGCCGCGCGCCTAGGCAGGCACTGCATTGCTTTTCTCGCCGGCCCGCCGATCGTTCGCAACAGCGCGACATTCTGGCCGTTGGCGGCCCGATCGCGGCCGACTTCCGTGCCGCGCTTCGCCGCATCGGGCCTGCCGCGTCCCTTCGTTTACATCAGATTTAGGCGTTTAGCCGCTCTTTGACGCCTGCATCGTCCTCGTCCTTCGCGCTCCATTAGCTCTGGACGAGGCCGCGCGCAGGATGCGGCGAAAAGTGGGGCACTCCATGTGACTGGGCGCGGGGCAGGCGGCGGCGTGCCGCAGACCGTCGCGCATTGCATTGAGCCTGCGGATCGTCCTGCCCAGTTCCTCGGCCTTGACCAACAGCATTTGCCGGTCGATGCGCGTGGGTCCGTCCGCCGTGAACATCAGCGCAATTTCGTCGAGCGAAAAGCTGGCGGCGCGTCCGAGTGCGATCAGCGCCAGCCGTTCCAGAACGCCGGGATCGAACAGCCTGCGCAGGCCTCGCCTGCCGATTGAGGCGATCAGTTTCTTCTGTTCGTAGAAACGCAGCGTCGATGCGGGAACGCCGGATCGCCGCGCCACCTCCGCAATATCCAGGTCTTTCATCTCTTGACCTCAAGTGAGCTTGAAGTTGGAGAGTGCCCTCCGCCAGTCATCGAGGCAAGCACAAGGAAGCGAACATGATCGACGTAAACAAGAGCGGCGAGAACCAGGCCGCGCGTTGGAATGGCCCTGCCGGACAGGCTTGGGTTGAGGCGCAGACGTTAATTGATCAATTGTTTAAGCCGCTCGAAGACATTCTCGTCGAACATGTTCCGACCGGATCAGGGCGCCGGTTGCTCGACGTCGGCTGCGGGACCGGCGGAACAACACTCGCAGCGGCCCGGCGGCTCGCCGCCGATGGCCAATGCGTCGGCGTCGACGTTTCCGAGCCGATGATCGCCGCCGCCCGGACCCGCGCCGAACGTGAAGGCGCACGGGCAAGTTTCATCCTCGCCGACGCGCAATCCCATGATTTCGAGCCTGGCGGCTTTGATATGATCATTTCCCGCTTCGGCGTCATGTTCTTCGACGATTTCGTTCAGGCTTTCACGAATCTGGGGCGGGCAGCCGCGGCGGGCGCCAGTTTGCGGTTCCTCGCCTGGCGGAGCGCCGCCGACAATCCGTTTATGACCACGGCCGAGCGCGCCGCGGCGCCGCTTTTGCCAAACCTGCCAGCCCGCCAGCCAGATGCGCCCGGGCAGTTCGCCTTTGCAGACCAGCGCCGCGTTCATCGCATTCTGGAGCAAAGCGGCTGGGCCGCGATCGAAATCCAACCAATCAACGTCGACTGCTCGCTGCCCGAGAAGGCGTTGGCCGATTACTTCACCCGATTTGGTGCGGTCGGTTCGATCCTGGTGGACGCGGACGATATTACCCGCAAACGGGTAATCCAAACGGTTCGCCCCGCCTTTGACCCCTATGTGCAAGGCGATGAAGTCCGCTTTACCGCTGCTTGCTGGATGGTCAGCGCCAACGCGCAACCCGCATAGGGCGGCCGAATCAGACGGCGGGCTCCCAAGGCGAAAGTTGAGCCGGGCGGCGTTTTCGGCCAATTCGCGCAGCACGGCGCCGCCCAACGAAAATCAAACGGCGGTGTCGAAGGGGCGGCGCCCGTCTTGGACTGCCGTGATGAGCTGCTTCGGAACTCTCCGGACCGGCCACACCGGTTTTTGACGTTTTTTGGCAGTGCGAAGCCGCGCCTACTGGTTCGCCGTCGCTGTAATCTCGATCTTCTTCAGCAGGGCGCCGGGCGTCTGCACGAGTTCGACATCGGCGACGCCGACGCCTTCCGACGCGAGAGCCTGAAGCGAGAAACTTTTTGGGGCGGCGATGAATTTCGCCAGCGCTGAGCCGAGCGCGCGTGCGGCGGGCTCGTTCCCAAGCAATGTCGGAAGCAACAGGGTGGCTCTCAAGATATCCGTCTGACGCGCCTCATCAATCGACTGCTTGTCGTTCTTCGCCTGAACGGCGAGCGCTCGATCGAAAAGACCCGCGTTCTCGACGCGAAGTGCGAGCTTCTTGATCAGCACGCCGCGCGTCGCCGCGGCCGCGACCTGCTCGTCCCTGGATGCGAGATCCTGCGTGACATTGGAGAACTGCGCTGCGAGCTTCATTGATCCCATGCCGGCCGCATCGAGGAAGAACGAATCGATCGCCAGTTCGCCCGAAGCCTTATTCCAGTCGACATCGAGGCGGCTCGACAGATCGAGCCGCGCATAGCCCATGGCGGCGAGAGCCGAGAATGCGCCGGCGTCTCGAACAGGCGCCGTAAAATGATCGAGCGAGACATTGAGGCGCGGCCGCGCGGCGTCCTTTGGCGCGGTGCGCTCGATCGACAAGCGCTCCACCTCGAACGTGTCGGCGGACGAAGCGTCCGCTTCCTCGCTTGGAGCCAGGCGACCTTCGAGCTTTGTCAGCGCGACCTGCTCGAAATCCGGCCGCAGATCCTCGCCAAGCAAGTTCGGCGCGTGATCGACGCGTGTCAAAGGCCCGAGGTCGAGACCGCTGAAGCTCAGGGATTCGAGGCCGATCCTGCCCCAGGACGTTCCGAAAGCGAGATTTTGCGCCTCGACGCCGTCGATACGCGGCCCGTCGAGGCGCTTGATCGTCGCCCGGCCCATCGTCGACCTCCCCATCTTTCCATCCCCCCGAGGATTGAGGGCGACGTCGGTGGCCGTCAAATCGTCGAATCCGAATGAGTCTAAAAACGCGGTCAAAAGCGCGTTGCGCGGCGCGGCGCCCGCGGGCGGCGGCGCATCCGTCGCTTCCCGCCATGGCGTCGATGGCGGACGCCCGATCACCGCCGCGACGGTCAGGCGCCCGACGTCCAGCGCCGCATGCGCGCCGCTAAGATGGAAACCCTCGATGTCCATGGCTTTGAAGAGCGGCAATTTCGGCGCGTCCGCCGCCTCGCGCGTTTCGCTCATGATTTTCGCGGCGAGGACCAGATCGACGTCCCTGGCGCTGATTTTCCCATAGGCGCCGTCCCCGCCGCCATGTTCCGGGTCGGCGATGGAGAAGCTGATTCCTGCGACACTTGCGGCGGCGGCCTTTCCCCCATTGACTCCGTTCAGCAGAATGTCGCGATAAATGAACGTCTGTGTCGCCGCCCCGGTCTTCGTCTCGACGGTCATTTCGGGGATCGCGATTGACGTCGCCGTGAGCCGCGCCAACCTTTCGGCGAGCGGCGCGGCGCTTTTCGGATCGAAGACCCGCAAGAGATCAGCACTGGAAATCGAGGCGCCGACGAGATTAATTCGCTTGATCCGATAGAGGGACGGACCCGCCTCGAGCGTCACGTCCTCCGCGCTCGCCTCCCCGAGCCCGGCCAGCGCGGCGCCCGCGACCGGGACAAAAGCCGGAGGCGCGAATTTCAGGGCGCCGACATGAAGAGTGGACCCATTGCGCCGCCAGTCGAGGCCGTCGATGCGCGCCTCAGCCAGCCATGGTTCGGCGCTGACGCCCGCAATCGTCAAACCGTCGACGCGCGCGGCGACCGCCGCGGCGGCCTGCCGGAACACGTAGCGGTCAGCCGAATGAATGGCGAAGCCGATAAGGAGGCAAAGACCGGCGCCTGCGAGCAACGTCCTTGATTTCATTTTCGCCAATGACAAATTCAGCGCCAGCCCGGCGCACGCGGGCCGGAAGCCCCCGCCGGGGGAGAGCCGGTCGGCTCATCGCAGGTGCGGGACGTGACGGCTGACCTCAAACGGCGAAGCTTGAACCGCAGCCGCACGACGCCGTCGCCGCCGGATTCTCGATCTTGAACATCCGACCCATCAGATTATCGATGAAATCAATCCGGCAGCCGCGCAGAAACTGCAACGAAACATCGTCGATCAGCACCAATGCCCCGTCCCGGTCGAGGACGATGTCGGTTTCCGCCCGATCGGTCTCGATTTTATAGGTGTAGGTGAAACCGGAACAGCCCCCGCCATCGACGCCGATGCGCAGGAAGGATCCGCCCGGCTCTCCCTTCAGGATCTCGGCGACCCGCCGCGCGGCGTTGTCGGTTAGTTCGACAGGGAGTTCGACAGCGGCGTCGTTCATGGACATGACCTCGGCGATAGTGAATTGGCTAAGCGAAGCAATCGTCATTGACGCAAATACCGATGCAAGACCCTTGCCTCGCCCCGCAATAGGGAACATAGGTCGCCCGATCAAGGATCGCAACACGCGCGGCGGCGAACAGGGCCTGCATGCCATTTTCAGCCTATTTGCGCCCGCGCGCTGCGCTGGCGGCGGACCCGGCGCGCAGCCGGGGCCGGCTCGTACCGGAGGCCGCCTCGCCGTCGCGCTCGGAGTTCCAGCGCGACCGCGATCGCATCATCCACTGCTCGGCTTTCCGAAGGCTCGCTCACAAGACGCAGGTCTTCATCCCCCATGAGGGCGATCATTACCGCACCCGGTTGACGCACTCTCTGGAGGTCGCCCAGATCGCCCGCTCGCTCGCCCGCGCTCTCGGTCTCGACGATGATCTGGCGGAAGCCATCGCGCTCGCCCATGATCTCGGACATACGCCCTTCGCACATGCCGGAGAGGACGCGCTCGACGATGCGATGAGGCCGTTTGGCGGCTTCGATCACAATGCGCAGACGCTGCGGATTGTCACGAAGCTTGAGCGTCGCTACGCCGCTTTCAATGGCCTTAACCTGACATTTGAGACGCTGGAAGGGCTGATTAAGCACAATGGGCCCCTGTTGGAGCCGGACGGGTCTCCGGTCGCCCGCTACGCCGAGCGCGGACTTCCCGCCGCCCTGATCGAGTATAAAGCCGTTTCAGACCTTGAGCTTGGCCTTTTTGCCGGCGCCGAGGCGCAGGCGGCGGCGCTCGCCGACGATATCGCCTATAACGCCCATGACATCGACGACGGCCTGCGCGCCGGACTGATTTCGGTCGGCGACATCGCCGCCGTCGACTACTTGCGCGCGCTCGGCGAAGAGGTCGAGGGGTTGCACCCGGGCCTCGAAGCCTCGCGTTTCATTCACGAATTGGTGCGCCGCCTCATCACCCATTTCATCGAGGATGCAATCATCGAGAGCCAGCGCCGCATCGCCGAAACGAAAGTCGCCAGCATCGAGGCGGTGCGTGCGCTCAAAGCTCCGCTCATCAGCTTTTCGCCGGCGACAGCCGAGATCGAGCGGCAGGTCAAAGCCTTCCTTTTCGAGCGTCTTTACCGGCATCCACGCCTCCTTCGCGTACGCGATCAGGCCGCGCTCATCATCCGCAATCTCTTTGCTCATTTCCTTAAGGCGCCGGAATCTATGCCAGCCGAATGGGCGCAGGCGTCGGCGGCGATCGGCGCGGACGAGTGGCGCCAGGCTAGGCTCGTATGCGATTATATCGCCGGCATGACGGATCGTTACGCCATCTCCGAACATCGTAGAATCTTTGGCGATGCGCCGGATTTGCGCTAGAGCGGGATGAGAAAAAGTGTGCGCACTTTTTCGCCCGCATCCCGCTCTAAACTCTTGGAATCGATCACGTTCATGATTTTGGATCGATTCGATCCAAAATCATCGTGATCTAAAGGCAGGGGAGAAAGCGCTTCCGCGGCGCTTTCCCGCAAGCGCCGCGATATGCAATCCGGTTTCAGGAACAAAGTCAGTCATGAATGTTTATGCCGAATTTCACCACCGCATCGCTCTGATTTTACAACAGTTCGTCGATGCGGGGCGGTTGCCGGGCGACGCTGATTTCGCGCGCTTCGTGGTCGAGCCGCCGCGCGATCCCTCGCATGGCGATCTCGCCTGCAACGCCGCCATGGTCTACGCCCGCGAAGCCAAGGCCGCCTTCGCCAATCCGCGCCAGTTCGCGACCGAGATCGCCTATGCGCTGGCGCAGGACGCCGACGTCGCCGAGGCCGAGGTAGCGGGGCCGGGCTTCATCAATATCCGCCTGAAGCCGCAGGTATTCGGCCGCATCTTGCGCGCTGCGCTGGAGCAGGGGCGCGATTTTGGCCGCGGCGCAGCTGCCAGCCACGGCGCCGGCAGGACCAATGTTGAATATGTCTCGGCCAACCCGACCGGCCCGATGCATGTCGGCCACGGCCGCGGCGCCGTGTTCGGCGACGCCCTCGCCAATCTTCTCAGCTTCGCCGGCCATGACGTTACACGCGAATATTACATCAATGACGCCGGCGCGCAGGTCGATGTTCTCGCCCGCTCGGCCTATCTGCGTTATCTGGAGGCTCTGGGCGAGCCGATCGGCGACATATCCGAGGGGCTCTACCCGGGCGATTATCTGAAAAGCGTCGGCGCGACGCTGGCGCAGCGCTTTGGCGACAGGCTGAAGGGCCTCGCCGAAAGCGACTGGCTCGAAGACGTCCGCGCCGTCGCGATCGAAGGCATGATGGCGATGATCCGCGAGGATCTCGCCGCGCTGAACATCGAACATGAGGTTTTCTTTTCGGAACGGTCGCTGACGCGCGGCGATGACGGCGATCAGGTGGCCGCAGCGATCGCCGCGCTGCGCCAGCGCGGCCTCGTCTATGAGGGGCGCCTGCCGCCGCCGAAGGGACAGCCGATCGAGGATTGGGAGGATCGCGAGCAGACCCTGTTCAGATCGGCCGATTTCGGCGACGACGTCGACCGGCCCCTGCTGAAGTCGGACGGGTCTTACACTTATTTCGCCGCCGACATCGCTTATCACAAAACAAAGATCGACCGCGGCTATGCCCTGCTGATCGACGTCTGGGGCGCTGATCACGGCGGCTATGTCAAAAGAATGCGCGCCGCGGTCGAAGCCCTGTCGGACGGGCGCACCACGCTCGACGTCAAGCTGTGCCAGCTGGTGAAATTGATGCGGGCCGGCGAACCGGTTAAAATGTCAAAGCGCTCCGGCGATTTCGTAACCCTGCGCGAAGTCGTCGATGAGGTGGGGGTGGACGCCACGCGCTTCATGATGCTGTTTCGCAAAAATGACGCGCCACTCGAATTCGATCTCGCCAAAGTCATAGAACAGTCAAAAGACAATCCTGTCTTCTATGTTCAATATGCTCACGCACGCGTTAAATCCGTGTTTCGTCAAGCAGTTATGACAATTTCCGGCATCGATACATCAACGGAAAGCCTGGCCCGCGCCGATTTCGGTCTGCTGTGCGATCAAGGTGAAATCGAGCTGATCAAGCTCGCCGCGCAATTTCCGCGGATCATCGAAGCGGCCGCTCAGGCGCATGAACCACATCGCCTCGCGTTTTATTTGCATGAACTGGCCTCGACACTGCACTCACAATGGACGAGGGGCAAAGATCAGCCACAATTACGATTTCTTAATGAAGAGGCGCCAGATCTAACCATTGCAAGGCTAGGTTTGATCAGGGTTCTAGCAAACTCCCTGGCGTCCGGCCTTGAAATTCTCGGAGTCGGCGCCCCCGAGGAGATGCGTTAGGCCGCGTGAATTTTTTTCGCCGCAGGTATAAGAGCAAGTGCAGCTTCAAGAGCAGGCGGAAGCGCGATCCGGCGAAGATTACGGTCGGCGTATAAATTAAGCGTAGGGCAGGTTCGCAGGGCGGCGCCCGCAGCGAACGCGAAAACCGCAGGCGTTGACGGCGATGCGCCGTCTCGTGCGTGAAGCGGCAGGAGGTTCAGAGTATGCGCGACACTGTTGCGAAACGGCGCCCAATGATCGATCTGGAGCAGTTCGAAAGGCGTTTGCGCCAGCCGAACGCGGCGAACCGGACGGACGAAGATCCGCTTGCGGAGCTTGCCCGTCTCGTCGGCCGGACGGAGGATCCGTATAAGTCCGTTTTCGAGCCGCAGACCTCCCATCGGGCCGCTGAAGCGAGCGAGAAGCATGATTTTTATGAGGCTGATGCCTGGGACGAGGCGGAGCGGGAAAATTTCGAAGCGGAAGTGGGAGCGGAAGAGGAGTTGAGCGGCGGCGTTTACGGCTCCATCGAGGCGGCGCCACACACCGACCGCCTCCCTCCGCATGAGGACGCCGGTCTGCATCCTTTCCAATTCGACGATCAGCCGGAACATTGGGGCTTTGAAGACGAAGTCGCGGCCCACGCCGGCCCCGCCGGGGAAGCCCGCTATGAGCCGGGCTACGAACACGGCTATGAAACAGAACAGAGATCGCGCCGTCCGCTCTACATAATGGCTGCGATCATCGTCGCCGGCGTCGCAGGCATCGGCGTGAGCATCGCCCTCAAAGGCGGCTCCGCGCCGCGCGAAATCGCCATGATCAAGGCAGCCGACGGGCCGGTCAAAGTGGAGCCCGAGGCCCCGACTGGCGCCGATGCGCCAAATCAGGAAGCCTCGATCCTGAACAGGACTCCCCAGGCCGCTCCCGTCGCCGTCGCGGACGCCACGGAGCAGCCGGTCGACCTTTCGCGTCTGCCCGATCGCGCGGCCCGCGCCGCGACGACGAGCGCCGGCGCCGCCGGCGTCGCCGTGCCGCTCTCACCATCTCAGGGGTCCGCGCAGGGCCAGACGTCGATACCGCCGCAGAGCATAGCCGGCCTGATCGAGCCGAAAAAAGTCAAGACAGTGGCGGTCCGTCCGGACGGAACCGTTTTGCCGAATGACGTCGCTCCGCAAACGCCATCCGCCGCCACCCTCTCGTCGGGGCACGCGACGGTCCCGGCCATAGCCAAGCCTGCGACGCCGAAATCCACGGCGCGGGTCGCGGCCGCCCCCAAGCCGATTGCGGCCACGGGCGGCGGCGATGTCTCGCATGCGGCCAATTCAAGACCCGCGCAGGTCGCCGACGCGCAGGGCGCCTTGGCCCCGAGAGCCGAGAGCCCGGCTGGCGGCGGCGCTTTCTCCGTCCAGCTCGCCGCGCCGACGTCCGAACAGGAAGCGCGCGACATACAGGCGCGCCTCATCAAGAAATATGGCGCAGGGATCCCGGGCTTCCATCCATCGATTCGAAAAGCCGTTAACGGCGACAAGACCGTCTACCGCGTGCGCACCGTCGGCCTTTCCAAGGACGACGCGACGGCTCTGTGCCAAAAGGTGCAGAGCGGCGGCGGCAATTGCTTCGTCGCCAAAAACTAAAGCTGTGCGTCGCCTCATGGCGACGCCGCCACATGGCTTTGACGGTCGCGCTTGCAGCGCCTTTGGATAAGTCGGCTGGGTCCGATCGGCGCATTGCGGAGCCTGTCGGATCGGGTCAAACTCGATGGCTTGATCGAATCAATCCACGGGAGCGGCCTTTTTGGAACTGGATTTCGAGCTGAAGCCTGAGGAGGAAGGGCGCGACGAGTTGTTCCTCGTCGACGTCGACGGGTTCGAGGGTCCGCTCGACCTGCTGCTCGATCTCGCCCGGCGGCAGAAAGTCGACCTGCAGAAAATTTCCGTGCTGGCGCTTGCCGAACAATATCTCGAATTCGTCGAGGCCGCGCGCAGCCTTCGTCTTGAGCTGGCCGCCGACTACCTCGTGATGGCCGCCTGGCTCGCCTATCTGAAATCGCGGCTGCTGCTGCCGCGCGCCGAGAAGGGCGAGGAACCAGCCGCGGAGGAGCTTGCTGGCGCGCTGCAGTTCAGGCTGCGCCGCCTTGAGGCGATCCGCGCGGCGGCCGAGGCGCTGGTCGCGCGGCCCCGTCTTGGACGCGATATATTCTCGCGTGGCCAGCCGGAGGGGAAGGATCCCGCCGGAGCGCCGCAGTGGCAGGCGAGCGTCTATGATCTCCTCGCAGCCTATGCGCAGCGGCGGCAGAGACAGGCGCAGACGCGCGTCACGCTGAAACAACGCTTTGTCTGGTCGCTGGCGCACGCCCGCTCGGAAATCGAAAAGCTGGCGGGCTGCGCGCTGGAGTGGACCGCGCTCGCACCTTTCTTCGAAATGTTCTGCACGAGCCCGGAAATGCGCCGCACGATCCGGGCGTCCACGCTGTCCGCCTCGCTCGAAATGGCCCGCGAGGGCGCGATTGAAATTCGCCAGGACGCGCCTTTCGCGCCGCTCTGGATCAAATGTCACGAACCGGCTGCGGATCAAATTCTGCAGGCCGTTCAATGAGACCGGAAGGAGAATTCGCCTTGGGAGAGATCGCCAGACTTTTCCCCTTCGCGGCTGGGGAGGCCGAATCCGGCGAGGGGGAATCGGGGCGGACCGACGCCAATCCCGCCCTCGCCGAGGCTGTGCGGATCGCCGAGGCTCTGCTTTTCGCGGCGCCGGAACCGCTCGCCGAACAGGACATTGCGAAACGCCTGCCGCGTGGCGTCGAGGTTGCATCCGTGCTTGACCGTCTCAAGGCGGATTACGCTTCGCGCGGGGTCAATCTCGTGCGGGTCGGCGGACGGTGGATGTTTCGCACCGCGACGGATCTCGCCTGGCTCCTTGCCGGCGGCGAAGGCGAGCAGAAGAAGCTGTCGCGGGCGGCGCTCGAAACGCTGGCGATCGTCGCCTATCACCAGCCGGTGACGCGCGCCGAAATCGAGGATATCCGCGGCGTCGCCATCTCCAAGGGAACGCTGGACGTCCTGCTGGAGACGGGATGGGTGCGTCTTCGCGGACGCAGGCGCGCGCCGGGCGCCCGATCACCTATGGAACGACGCAGAATTTCCTGATCCACTTCGGACTGGACGCGATCACGGATCTGCCCGGCCTTGAGGAACTGAAGGGCGCGGGCCTGTTCGAGGGCGCGCTTCCATCAGGGTTCGCGATCCCGCAGCCCTCAGACGCGGAAGCCCTCGGCGCCGATGAAGACCCTCTGGAGGGCGAACCTGATCTGGGCGCCGATGAGCCGGAGCCGGCGGATGAACGGCGAAGCGGAGCCCCTGTGAAATGATGGGCTTGTTCAGACGAAATCCGGCTTGATCGTTGGTTTGCGCTCGATCCAGCCAGGAATCGGCAGATTTTTCGAGCGCAGAAACGCCGGATTGAACAGCTTTGATTGGTAGCGCGCGCCCGAATCGGCGAGAATCGTCACGATCGTATGGCCGGGCCCCAACGCCTTCGCGAGGCGGATGGCGCCGGCGACATTGACGCCCGTCGATCCGCCCAGCAAGAGGCCTTCATGTTCGGCAAGATCGTAGACGATGGGCAGCGCCTCCTCGTCAGGGATCTGAAAAGCGGCGTCGATCGGGGCATCCTCGAGATTGGCTGTGATGCGGCCTTGCCCGATGCCTTCGGTTATCGACGAACCGGAGGATTTCAGTTCGCCCGTCGTATAGTAGGAATAAAGCGCCGCGCCGAGAGGATCGGCGATGGCGATTTTTACTTGCGGATTTTCGGCCTTGAGCGCGATGCCGACGCCAGCCAGCGTACCGCCGGTGCCGACCGCGCTGACGAAGCCGTCGACGCGCCCTTCCGTTTGCGCCCAGATCTCGGCGCCAGTGGTCTCGATATGCCCCTGGCGATTGGCGAGATTGTCGAATTGATTGGCCCATATCGCCCCGGCCGGATGCTCTTTGGCGAGCCGCTCCGCGAGGCGCCCTGACAGCTTTACGTAATTGTTGGGATCGGAATAGGGGACTGCGGGCACTTCGATCAGTTCCGCGCCCTGCAAGCGCAGAAGATCTTTCTTTTCCTGGCTTTGCGTATCGGGAATGACGATGACCGTCTTGAAGCCGAGCGCATTGGCGACAAGGGCGAGACCGATGCCCGTATTGCCGGCGGTGCCTTCGACGATCAGGCCGCCCGGCTTCAGGGCGCCGCGCTTGATGGCGTCCTTGATGATGGCGAGCGCGGCGCGATCCTTGACCGATCCGCCCGGGTTCATGAATTCGGCCTTGCCCAGGATCGTGCATCCCGTGGCCTTCGAGGCATGCCTCAGCGCAATCAGCGGCGTGCCGCCGATCGCCTCGATCACATTCGCCGGATAGCTCATGGTTCAGGTCCCGCTTTAGTCCTTAAACTCCATAGACCGAATTGAACATGACTGTCGAGCATCCGGCCCCGGAAAAGAAATGGCCTGCCGGACGCGTGTCCAGCAGGCCAGAATTTGATCACGCGTAAGATGCGCGGCGCAGAGGACTAGCGCGCCTCTTTGAACAGCGAGCGGGAGGCGAAGCCCGCCAGAATGCCGCCAACAAGCGGCGCGAGCCAGAACAGCCAGAGCTGCGCAATATATTGGCCGCCAGCGAAAAGGGCGGGGCCGGTGCTGCGCGCCGGATTGACCGAGGTGTTCGTGACGGGGATCGACACCAGGTGAATCAGCGTCAGCGCGAGGCCGATGGCGAGGCCGGCGAATCCGGCCGGCGCGAATGACGAAGTCGCGCCGTGAATGATGAGAACAAAGAAAAAGGTCAGCAGCACTTCGATGACAAGCGCGGACCGCAGGTCATACTTGCCGGGGCTGAGGTCGCCATAGCCATTGGAGGCGAACCCGCCGAGCTCAAAGCCGGGCTTTCCGCTCGCAACGACATAGAGTACCGCCGCCGCCGCGATCGCGCCTGCCACCTGTGCGATGACATAAGGCAGCACGCCTTCGGTCGAGAAGCGGCCGCCGGCCCAAAGGCCGACCGTCACCGCCGGATTGAAATGGCCGCCTGAAATCGGTCCAAGTGCATAGACGCCCGTCAGGACGGTGAGGCCGAAAGCCAGCGCGACGCCGGCGAAGGCGATCCCGAGCTGCGGGAAAGCGGCGGCCAGGACGGCGCTGCCGCAGCCGCCGAAAGTGAGCCAGAACGTGCCGAGAAACTCTGCGCTGACGCGTTGAACCAGTGTCGGCTTTCATAGAAATCCCCTCCCTAAAGAACGTGATGCTGAATTCCCCGACGGCGCCTGCAGGGACCATGGGGCGGCGGTGCGTCTCGCGCCGGGCCCGCCCCTCGGCGCATCGTCATATCCCGCGCCGAATGCTGAACATGGCGACGCCGCGGAATTTCATCTGAACCAATGATTTAGAGTTTTTGACGCAATAGAACGCGTCGAGACGTCGTGATAAACTGCCAAACCGCTTCGGCCTCGATTGAACGGAAGTCTAGTTGAACATTTATTTCCTAAAATTCGGCCCGCCATCAAGGCCTGCAGCCACATTCACAGACAAGGAATGATTGTCAATCACGCCCGCGAAAAATCCTGTGAGGTCCGCCGCCCGAAATTCGTGCGGAAAATCTGGATAGAATCGAGCGGAGACGCCGTCAGCCGGCGCCGCCCGGCAGGCGCAAAATCCGGCACCGCTCTCCCGCCTCGGCGGCCGGCGCGTGCGGCGGCCGGATGATAAGGCACTGGGCATGCGCGAGCACGCTGAGAAGGGATGAATCCTGTGATTCGAAGGCGGTCGCGACCAGTTGGCCTTCCTCGCCCAGCTCAAGCTTCGCACGAAGGTAATCCTGCCGCCGGTCATTGGCCGAAAGTGGCGCGCCGAGGACCGCAGCTTCGCTCCGATCGCGCGCGGCGAGAGGGTCGCCGGACAAGGCCCGCACCAGCGGAGCGAGGAAGAGAACGCCGCCGACGATCGCCGAGACAGGGTTGCCGGGCAGGCCCAGGATCGCCATTTGGCCAAGGCGCCCATGCAGGAGCGGCGCGCCCGGCCGCAGCGCGATGCGCCAGAAGCTCAGCTCCATTCCCGCTTTCGCCAGCGCAGGCCGGATCAAATCGTGATCGCCGACCGAGGCGCCGCCCGTCGTTGCGAGGATGTCGCAATCAGCCGCGACGGCCGCCTTGATGCCTCTCTCCAGCGCGCCAAGATCATCGGGCGCGACGCCAAGATCAAGCGGCGCGCCGCCAGCCCATTCGACCAGCGCCGCAATCGCAAATCCATTGGAGGCGACGATCTGATGCGCGCCGACGGCCTCGCCGGGCAGCGCCAGCTCGTCGCCAGTGGCGAGGATGCCGACCTTGGGGCGGCGCGCGACCGGCAGTTCGGCATGGTTCATCGCCGCGGCGAGCGCGATCGCCGCCGGACCGAGCCTCGCGCCGGCGCGCAGCAGAACCTCGCCCGCGTTGAAATCGAGGCCCGCACGACGGACGAACTGACCCGCTTCAACGCTGCGCAGCGGCTCGATCGATCCGGCTTCGAAGCGTGCGTCTTCCTGGATGAGCACCGCGTCCGCCCCTTCGGGGACTGGCGCGCCGGTGAAGATCCGCACGGCCTCGCCGCGGCTGACGCGTCCGAAAAAGCCATGGCCTGCGGCGCTTTCGCCAATTTGCTTCAACCGCGCCGGCAAGCGGGAGATATCCGCCGCGCGAACGGCGTAACCGTCCATGGCGGAAACGGCGGCGGGCGGCTGCGTGCGTTTGGCGACGATGTCTTGCGCCAGCGTGCGTCCCAGCGCCCGCGCCAGCGGAACCGTCTCAACCACCCTGTCGGACGGGAGATGCGCGAGGATGCGCGCCTGGGCTTCGGCGACCGAAAGCGGCTTCTCGTTCATTTGGCCGGTGCGCCCTGCGGGGCGCCGGATGTCCAGTCCCCGGATTTGCCGCCCGTCTTTTCGACGAGGGCGACGCCTTCGATGCGCATGGCGCGATCGACCGCCTTCAACATGTCGTAGAGCGTGAGGCAGGCGACGGCGACGGCGGTCAGCGCCTCCATTTCGACCCCTGTTTGTCCCAGCGTCCTGGCGCGCGCGCGCACCAGAATTCCCGGCAACGCGGCGTCGGGTTCAAAATCGACGCTGATTTTGGTGAGCAGCAAAGGATGGCAGAGCGGGATCAACTCATGTGTCTTCTTGGCCGCCATGATCCCTGCGATCCGCGCGACGCCAAAAACATCGCCCTTCTTGGCCTCGCCAGAGAGCGCAAGCGCCAGCGTCTCCGCCCGCATGACGATGCGCCCTTCCGCGACTGCGGCGCGCTGCGTCGCGTCCTTGGCCGAAACGTCGACCATCGCGGCCTCTCCGGCGGGCGAGAGATGCGAAAGGGCCGGCTTTCGCAACTAGGGAAGTCCGTGCGCGTGCTTGCCATGCGCGGGCGGCAACGCGCCGACGAGCAGGTTCCGGGTCGCCGCCGCGACATCCTTCTGGCGCATCAGGCTTTCGCCGACGAGATAGGTCGAGATCCCGCAAGCCTTGAGTCGCAGACAATCCTCATGCGTCGAAATCCCGCTTTCGCTGACGACGATGCGATCGGAGGGAATTTTCCGCATCAGGCGTTCCGACACCTCCAGCGAAGTCTCAAAATTGCGCAGGTCGCGGTTGTTGATGCCGACGAGCCTGGTTTCGAGCCGCAGGGCGCGCGTCAATTCCGCTTCGTTATGAACTTCGACGAGAATGTCCATGGAAAGATCATGCGCGGCGCGGGTTAGTTGGCTCGCTTCTTCATCGTTGACGCAAGCCAGAATGATCAAAATGCAGTCCGCTCCGCTCGCCCGCGCTTCATATACCTGGTAAGGATCGAACAGGAAGTCCTTGCGAAGACAGGGTAAACTCGTCGCATTGCGGGCTGCGTCCAGATAAGCCAGATCGCCTTGGAAGGAGGGCCCGTCGGTCAGCACCGACAGACAGGCGGCGCCGCCCGCCTCATAGGCTTTGGCCAGCGCGGGCGGGTCGAAATCAGCCCGAATCAGGCCCTTTGAAGGGCTCGCCTTTTTGATCTCGGCGATCAGGGCGAGATGGCCGGTCGCGTGCTTGGCCGTGATCGCCTTCACGAAGCCGCGCGGCGGATCGTGATCATGGGCCTTACGGGCGAGCGCCTCAAGAGGCATGCGCACCTTGGCCTGTGCAATCTCGCGGCGCTTGTAGGCTTCGATGTTTTTCAAAATGTCGGTCATCGTTCAAGTCCCACCGCGACGGCCTTCGGCGCCAGCTCCGCCCGCGCGTCGGCGCGGTTGGAGACCTCAATAAGTCTTTGCAGCGTAGCGGCGGCGCGTCCATCGTCAATCGCCGCGATCGCTTTGGCCACGCCATCGCGGAGGTTTTCCGCTTCCTCGGCGACGATGAGGGCGGCCGCGGCGTTGAGCGCGGCGATGTCGCGATAGGCCGACTTCTCGCCCGCCAGCACGGCCTGCAATGCCGCCGCGTTGGCGGCGGGCGTTCCGCCCCTGAGGTCGGCGAGCGACGCGCGGGGCAGGCCCGCAGCCTCGGGCGTAATCTCAAAAGAGCGAATCGCGCCGCCCTCCAGCGCCGTGACGAAGCTCGGCCCCGTGGTCGAGGCTTCGTCAAGCCCGTCGGCGCCGTGGACGAGCCAGACCCGCTCCGAGCCGAGATTGCGCAATGCTTGCGCCAGCGGCTCCAGCCAGCGCGCGGCGTAAACGCCCAGCATCTGATATTTGACGCCGGCCGGATTGGCGAGCGGCCCCAGCAGATTGAAGATCGTGCGCACGCCAAGTTCGGCCCGCACCGGCGCGACATGGCGCATCGCAGCGTGATGGGCCTGCGCGCTCATGAAGGCGATGCCGGCCTCTCTGATGCAGGCTTCGACCTGAGCCGGCGGAAGGCCGATCCTGACGCCAAGCAGGGCGAGCACGTCGCTGGAGCCTGACCGCGACGAGGCGGCGCGATTGCCGTGCTTGGCGACGGGAACGCCGCAGGCGGCGACAATCAGCGCCGCGAGAGTCGAAACATTGTAGGTCGAATGCCCGTCGCCTCCGGTGCCGACGATGTCGATCGCGCGCGCCGGCGCCTCGACGCGCAGCATGCTCAGGCGCATGGCGCGGACGGCGCCCGTGATCTCATCGATGGTCTCGCCGCGCATGTGCAGAGCCATCAGAAAGGCGCCAATCTGGGCCGCCGCGACCTCGCCTGAAAAAATAAGCTCGAAAGCTTCGCTCGCCTCCGCCTCAGAGAGGCTCGCGCCAGAAGCGACCTTGGCGATCAGCGGTTTGAACGCGTCCACCGTCAGCCCTCGAGCGCGGCGCGGCGCGCGTTCTCGTTCCAATGAGCAGCCAGGGCGAGGAAGTTGCCAAAAATCCGCAACCCATGCTCCGACGCGATGCTCTCGGGGTGGAACTGCACGCCATGCGCGGGGAAACGCCTGTGCGAAAGCCCCATCACCAAGCCATCGGTGGTTGCCGTGATCTTGAGGTCGGGCGGCGCCGTAGCCGCATCGACGACAAGCGAATGATAGCGCACGGCACGAAACGGCCCATTGATGCCGTGAAACAGCGTTTCGCCTTCGTGTTGGATGGTGGCGATCTTGCCATGCACAGGCATTGGCGCGCGCACCACCGCGCCGCCATAGGCCTGCCCGAGCGCCTGATGGCCAAGACAAACGCCGAAGATCGGGATGGTCGACGCCGCGGCGTTGATGAGATCGAGGCAGATTCCCGCCTCCGCCGGCCCGCAGGGGCCCGGCGACAGCACGATCGCGTCAGGGGCGGCGGCGATCACCTCCGCGACGCTCACCTTGTCGTTGCGACAGACGCTCACCTCCGCGCCGAGCGCGCCAAGGCAATGCACCAGGTTCCAGGTGAAGCTGTCGTAATTGTCGATGAGGGTGATGGCGGTCATGGGCGCTTTTTGTCGTCGTCAGGCGTGTTTTGGGCCGCAGCGGCGTCGAGGTCAAGGATGATCGCCAACAGGAGGGGCGCTCGCGGCGCGATCACGGGCGAAAGCGTCACATGAGCGACGTTTCCCCGCACTAGGCTGCTCGCTTTCTCACGCATCGCAGAGCCGCGATCCTTCCGCATCGCGGCGGTAAAGGCGGCAGGCGAAATGGAGCCCTCTTTCAGTCCTCTCGACCGAGTCCGAATCGCATCGGAATCGGCCAATGGCGCACTGCAACAGGCTGGCCTCATGCGGCGCGCCGCGATCGCCCACGCCGAACGCATCGGCCGCACGCACGATGCGCTCGCGCGGCAGGCCATGAGCAAGGCGAAGGCTTTGGCCGATCTGATCGCCAGCCCCGCCGTCAAGGGCCGATTGATCGGGCAAATGCTCGATTATTGGACGGATGCGGCGCAGCGGAGCGTACTGACGATCGACGTGCTGCGCGAGCGCGCCGAAAATGACGCCGCCCATGAGGCGGCCGGAACCCCGCCCGTCCTCATTTATCGAAGCGAGACGATCGTCGATGGGCGGACGCTGAAACGCCCGGTCAATTACATTCTTTTGCGCATCGCGCCGCCCTCAGGCGTCGAAGTGCTCGATTGGAAGCGGCCGTATATGATCATCGATCCGCGCGCGGGCCATGGCGCGGGCATCGGCGGCTCAAAACCGGACAGCCAGGTCGGCGTCGCGCTCGCCGACGGCCATCCGGTCTATTTCGTCGCCTTCCGGCCGCATCCAGAACCCGGCCAAACGCTCGCCGACGTGATGCGCGCGGAGGCCGAATTCGTGAAGGCGATCGCGCTGCGTCACCCAAAGTCGCCAAAACCAATCATCGTCGGCAATTGCCAGGGCGGCTGGGCGACCATGATCCTCGCCGCGGCCAATCCGGACATCAGCGGACCTCTCGTGATCAATGGCGCACCACTCTCCTATTGGTCCGGCCGCGTCGGCGATCACCCGATGCGTTACCGCGGCGGCCTGATCGGCGGCCTCGCTCCAATTCTCCTGCTCGCCGACCTCGGCTATGGCGAATTCGACGGCGCCTATCTCGTCGCCAATTTCAAGTCGCTCAATCCGGCGCGCCATTTCTGGAGCAAATATTACGATCTCTATCGCAACGTCGACGACGGGCGGCGGCAGTTCCTCGAGTTCGAGCGCTGGTGGGGCGGCTACCACTTCATGACGGAAGCCGAAATTCGCTGGATCGTCGAACAATTGTTCGTCGGCAACCGTCTGGCGCGCGGCGAGGCGCGCATCGAACGCGGCCGGCAGATCGACATGAAGCAGATTCGCTCGCCGATCATCCTGTTCACCAGCTTTGGCGACGCCATCACGCCGCCGCAGCAGGCTCTGAACTGGATCGTCGACACATACGCCGACGAAAACGAGATCAAGATACGCGGCCAGCGCATCATCTACATGATCCACGAAAAGGTCGGGCATCTCGGCATCTTCGTCTCCTCGTCGGTGGCGAAGCGCGAGCATTCCGAGGTCAGCTCGACCATGAAGACGATCGAGGCGCTGGCGCCCGGGCTTTACGAAATGCAGATCGAGGATCAGGAAGGGGAGGGCCTCAACGCCCGCTTCCGCGTCAACTTCCAGGAGCGGAAACTGGCCGATATCGCGGCGATCGACGAAGGCCGCCAGGAGGCGCCCTTCGCCGCCGTCAATCGCCTCTCGGAGCTCGGCGCCGAATTCTATGACCTTTGCCTGCGCCCGCTCGTGCAATCCGTCGTGACGCCGCGGAGCGCGGCGGCGCTGCGCGCGCTGAACCCGCAGCGTCTGCGCCGCGCTGCTTTCTCCGATCAAAACCCCGCAGTGGCGTTCGTCGCCTCGAACGCACAACGGATCATCGCCGGCCGCAAAACAGCCCCGCCGGAGAATGTCTTCCGCCAGGCCGAGGCGCTGTGGGTCGAGCTTGTGGCCCAGGCCATCGACCTCCATCGCGACCTGCACGACGCCTGGAGCGAACTCGTCTTTTACGGCGTCTACGCGTCGCCGCTCATGGAGTGGGTCGGCCGCACGCATAATTTCCAGCGGACGCTGAAGGATCCGGCGGAGCTGCGATGGCTGCCCGAAGTGCGCGCGATTCTGCAGAATATCGAGCGCGGCGGTTTCGCCGAGGCCGTGATCCGCATGCTGATCGTAATGGCCGAGGCGCGCGGCTCGGTCCGCCGGACGCGCCTCGAACGTTCAGCCCATGTCCTCAGCCATGACGAACCCTTCGCATCGCTCGGCGCCGAGCGTCGCGCCGAACTGATCCATGAGCAGACCGTCATCGTCAATTTCGAGAAGGAGCGCGCGATCGACGCCCTCGCGGAACTGCTGCCCGAAATAGACGAACGCCGAAAGGCCGTCGGCGTCGTCGAGTTCATCGCCGGCGCGATCGAAGAGATGGAGCCGCACACGATCCAGACATTGCAGCGCTTTCGGCGCGTGCTCGGCCTGGCGCCGCTTGAGGTGCGCGCCGCCAATGCCGATCCGCTCATCGCCGAGAAGGTTGCGGTTTAGGACGTCATTGTCCGCGCTTGGTCCGGCTCGCGAAGCGCACAGCCTCCTCGGCGGCGCGAAACAGGGCTTGCGCCTTGTTGACGCATTCGCGCCCCTCATAGGCCGGATCGCTGTCGTAGACGACGCCCGCGCCCGCCTGCACATGCATCACGCCGTCCTTGACGATCGAAGTGCGCAGGATGATGCAGGTGTCCATCTCGCCGGATGCGCCGAAATAGCCGATGCAGCCGCCATAGATGCCGCGCTTGTCGGTCTCGAGTTCGTCGATGATCTCCATCGCGCGCACCTTCGGCGCGCCGGACACCGTCCCGGCCGGAAAGCCGGCGCAGAGCGCGTCAATGACGTCGCAGCCGGGGCCAAGCCTGCCTTCGACATTCGAGACGATATGCATGACATGGCTGTAGCGTTCGATGGCGAATTGCTCGGTCACCGTAACGGAGCCGATCTTCGCGACGCGTCCGACGTCGTTGCGGCCAAGATCGAGCAGCATCAGATGCTCGGCGCATTCCTTCTCGTCGGCGAGCAGGTCGGCGGCGAGCGCATCATCCTCGGCCTTCGTCTTGCCGCGCCAGCGCGTGCCGGCGATGGGACGGATGGTCACCTTGCCGTCGCGGACGCGGACGAGAATTTCGGGACTGGAGCAGACGATCTGGAACGGCCCGAAATCGAGATAGCAGAGAAACGGCGAGGGGTTGACGCGCCGCAGGGCGCGATAAAGCGCGAAGGCGGGCAGGGCGAAGGGCGCCGAAAAGCGCTGCGACAGCACGACCTGGAAAATATCGCCCGCGCGCACATAATCCTTGGCGCGCTCGACCATCTCGTGGAAGCGGCTTTCGCTCGTGTTCGAAACCGGCGCGAAGGCCGTCAGCGTCGGATCGGCGGCGATGGATTCATGCGCGAGCGGCCCTTCGAGGGTCGCCGTCACCGCCTCGATGCGCTCCAGCGCGCGTTCGTAAGCGGCCCGGAAGGAAACGCCGGGCAGGGGCCGCAGCGGCGTCACGACAAAGATCTCCTCGCGCACGGCGTCGAAGACGACCATGACCGTCGGCCGCAGCATCATCGCATCGGGAACGCCGATCGGGTCGGGCTTGGCCGCCGCGAGGCTCTCCATCTGCCGCGCCATGTCATAGCCAAGATAGCCGAACACGCCGGCCGCCATCGGCGGCATGTCTTCGGCGATCTCGATGCGCGACTCGGCGATCAGCGCGCGCAAGGAGTTCGAGCGGCGCCTCCGCGCAGGGCGAAAACGAATCCTTTTGCGTCAGCGCGTCGCGGTTGATTTCGGCGCGGTCGCCGAAGGCGCGCCAGACGATGTCGGGGTCAAGGCCGATCATCGAGTAGCGCCCCCGCGCGGCGCCGCCCTCGACCGATTCGAGCAGGAAAATGCGTCCCTCGCGGCGGGCCGAAAGCTTCAGGAAGGCCGAAACCGGCGTCTCGAGATCGGCGATAAGGCGCGCCGAAACGAGGCGCGGCTGATTGGCCGCATAGCTCGCGGCATAGGCCGAATCGGCGGCCTCGCTTGAGAGGGGCGCGTCAGTAAGCATCGGCAGCGCCGCCGGTTGCGGCCGCGAGAGCCTGCGCGTTGACCTTGACCCCGAGCTGGGTCTGCAGGCTCGCCAGATATTGCGACATCAGATCGTCGCCATAGGACTTTTTCACTTCGCCGGCGATGGAGACGAGGCTCGGATCGGCGAAATCGACCGGCGGGACGACCGAATCGGCGACCTTGAAAACGACCCGGCCGCCATCGTCGAGACGCGCTGAGCCTACGCCGCCGACGCCAACGTTGAAGACCTGCGCCACGGCGTTGGCTGGAAGGTCAACGCCGCCGCCGCTGCGCTTCACGTCAGCGGCGCGCTTCACCTCAAGACCGCCTTCAGCGGCGGCGATGGCGGCGAGCGTTTCGCCAGCTTCGAGACGCTTCGAAATATCGGCGCTTTTCGCCGCAAGCAGCCGCGTTGTTTCGTCGTCGCGCCACGCCTTTTCGACATCGGCGCGCGCCTCCTCGAAGGTCTTTGGCCGCGCCTTCTCGATTCTGGCGATCTCGAACCATTGATAGCCGCCCTGGGGCAGGGTCAGAGTTTCATTGTCGACGCCGACATCGGAAGCGAAGGCCGCTTTTAGCAGAGCCTTGCCATTGGTCAGATCGGCGACCGGCGCGCCAGCGGGATCCTTTCCGGCGGCGTCGATCGCAGCGATCGAACGCGCTTCCAGACCGGCGCTCTTGGCCGCCTCCGTCAAAGACTTACCCGATGCGCGCTGATCTTCGATCGCATCGTGGAGACCCGCGATTTCGGTCCGCGCGCGGGCGATTGCAATGTCGCGCTTGATCTCGTCGGCGACCTCGGAAAAGGGCTTGGCGGTGGAAGGTTCGATCTTGGAGACCCGCACCAGAACATAGCCAAAGCGCGTCTTGAGCGGAGCGCTGACGGCGCTCTCCGGCAGCGCGAAGGCGACCTCGGCGACATCCTTGTCGATCAATTGGCTCCGCGTCACCGTTCCGAGCGAAACATCCTTGGGGGTCAGCCCTTGATCCTTGACGATGTCCTCGAAATTCGCTCCGGCGTCGAGCTTGGCGCGGGCCGCGTCGGCGGCGGCCTCATCGGAAAAGAGGACCTGGTCGACTGTGCGCTTCTCGGGCGTACCGAACTTGTCGCCCTTCACCTCGTCATAGCGTTTTTGCGCATCGGCGTCGGAGACGTTCGCCGGCTTGGCGACGCTCTCCGGCGTCACCGTCAAGGTGACGAGGCTTCTAAATTCGGGAGCCGAATAGCCAAGTTTGCGATCCTCGAAATATTTCCGCAGCTCCTCCTCGGGCGGCGCGGCGACCGCCCCGGCGCTGGCCGCCGGCAGGATGAGAAAATCGACGCTGCGCGCCTCGGCTTGAAAACGATGAATCGCCTCGAGCATGGCTTTCGGCAATTGCAGGTCGGCGGTCAGCGGATCGGTCAGCTCATGCCGCAAAATAAGACCGCGCTGCTCGCGCACGAAGGTCTTCTCGGTGAGGCCATTGTTACGCAAAAGCTCCTCGAAGCGGGCGCGGTCGAACTGACCGCCGGCCCCCTTGAAGCTCGGATCACTGGCGATCGCCTCGGCGACCTGCTGGTCGCTGACGGCGAGGCCGAGCGCGTCGGCCTGCTGGTTCAGCGCCGCATCGGAGATGAGACGCGAGAGCACCTGCCGATCGAGGCCGAATCGCTTCGCTTCTTCATTGGTGATGGCGCGTTTGGCCTGACGCTGAATTCGCTGCAGTTCACTCTGATAGGCGTCGCGGAAAGCGCCCACGCTGACCTCTTCGCCGCCGACCTGCGCCAGACTGTTCGCCCCATAGCCGCTGAAATCGGTGCGGATGCCCCAGATGGCGAAGCTCAGGATGATGACGCCCATCACGATTCCCATGATGGTGCGGCCGATCCAGCCTTGTGTTGCGGCGCGCATTGCTTCCAGCATGTCGGGTGGG
Source organism: uncultured Alphaproteobacteria bacterium (assembly GCA_963767805.1). GTDB lineage: Bacteria > Pseudomonadota > Alphaproteobacteria > Rhizobiales > Beijerinckiaceae > Methylocapsa. The sequence continues at coordinate 126,529 of CAVYFP010000011.1, forward strand.
GCTTTCTGAAATTTCGTCGCGGCCTGGTTTCGGCCGAACATTTACAAATCCGGCCGGGACTATAAGAAGGTGCGACTGCGCTTGCAAACGGCTCGACGTTTCGGCGGAAGCCGGACGCGTTCTGACCATGCCGGAAACATTTTGAACATGAATGGATCATCGCGGCCTGGCCGCCGCCCGCTCGTTGCGGGAAACTGGAAGATGCACGGCCTTCGCAAGGATCTCGTCGAAGCGGAAAAAATCTGCGCGGAGGTCGCAAGCGGCGGCGCCGATGGGACCGAGATCGTCCTCTGCCTGCCTGCGACCCTGCTCGCCGCCGCGGCTCCGATCTGCGCCGGCGCCGGGGTCGAGCTTGGCGGCCAGCACTGTCACAACGAGCCGAGCGGCCCGTTCACCGGCGATATTTCCGCGGAAATGCTTCGGGATGCGGGGGCGAGCTACGTCATTCTCGGCCATTCGGAACGCCGCTCGGGGCATAATGAGGGCGACGAAAGCGTCCGCGACAAGGCGAACGCGGCTTTCCGCGCCGGGCTGACGGCGATCATCTGCGTCGGCGAGACCCGGGGCGAGCGCGAGGCCGGCGACGCCTTGCCGATCGTCGCTTCGCAACTGGCCGGTTCCATTCCGATCACGTCGACCCCGGAATCCCTCGTCATCGCCTATGAGCCGGTCTGGGCGATCGGGACCGGCCTGACGCCCACCTTGCATGACATTCACGGCATGCACAGGTTCATCCGCGAGCGCGTCGACGCGCATTTGCCGAGGATGGGCCATAAGATGCGGCTTCTCTATGGCGGATCGGTGAAGCCTGGCAACGCCGCCGAATTGATGAGCGTCGCCGACGTCGACGGCGCCCTCGTCGGCGGCGCGAGCCTCGCAGCGCGCGATTTCATGGCGATCGCCGGCGTTTATCGCCATTTGCATATGGCGGGTTAGCCTTAAATGCGCCGCACGCGATTTTCGCTGGCCCTTTCGGTCCGGGGCAGTGTATGAACGCGCCTCAACGACAATGTCGGACTTACCTCGCGCCGGGCGCGACGGCGTTTGTCGCGCTGCCTTGATACGGCAAGGGCGGCGCGGATGGAGAAAAGTATAATCGATGCAGTCGGTTTTGATCGTCATTCATCTCATGATCGTCGTCGCGCTTGTCGTGACCGTGCTCCTCCAGCGCTCGGAAGGCGGGGCGCTCGGCGTTGGCGGCGGCAGCGGCTTCATGACGGGTCGCGGTCAGGCCAATGTGTTGACGCGGGCGACAGCCATCCTCGCCACGCTTTTCTTCGCGACGAGCCTTGGCCTCACCGTTCTCGCGCGCTTCAACCAGGCGCCCTCGTCGATCCTTCAGCGCGTCGAGCCGGCGAAACCCGCCGCCGGGCAGACGCCTGCGCCTGCGGCCGGAGGCAATCTCCTCGATCAATTGAAAAAGATCGAGGATCAGCGCCAGGCGGCGCCGCCCGCCGCGCCGCCCGCCAGATAGGCGCCGCGTCGACGGGGGCCTGCTGCGTCTCCTCAGGCGATTGGCGGAACCGTCTGATAAATAGAATGATTTTACGCTGATCCGGCGCCGAATGAGCGCGCGGGCGCGCCCGCCGCCGGGTTGTTTTCCGGCTGCTCCAACATTCGGCAAGGCGCCCGGCGCGACGCCTTTCAAAAATTCTCCGCGCGCCCGGCGTGATTTAGCGGGACGCGTCGCAGCTGTGGATGGACGGAGGGACCGCCCGAATTGGCTTCCCCAACCGGCGAAACTCGGATAAGGCTCAAAGCCCATGGCGCGGTACATCTTCATCACCGGCGGCGTGGTTTCATCGCTTGGCAAAGGTTTGGCTTCAGCGGCTCTCGGGGCCTTGCTGCAGGCCCGCGGCTATACTGTCCGCCTGCGCAAGCTCGATCCCTATCTGAACATCGATCCGGGCACGATGAGCCCCTATCAGCACGGCGAGGTGTTCGTCACCGACGACGGCGCGGAGACGGATCTCGACCTCGGCCATTACGAGCGCTTCACCGGCCGTCCGGCGATGCGCGACGACAACGTCACCACCGGCCGGATCTATCGGGACATTATCGCCAAGGAGCGGCGCGGCGACTATCTCGGCGCGACCGTGCAGGTCATTCCGCATGTGACCAATGAGATCAAGGATTTCGTCCTCGCCGGCAATGACGGCGTCGATTTCGTGCTGGTCGAGATCGGCGGCACGGTCGGCGACATCGAGGGCCTGCCGTTCTTCGAGGCGATCCGCCAGCTCGGCAATGATTTGCCGCGCGGGCATGCGATTTACATTCATCTCACTCTGCTGCCCTTCATCCCCAGCGCCGGGGAGCTGAAGACCAAGCCGACGCAGCATTCCGTCAAAGAGCTGCGCTCGATCGGCATTCAGCCCCATATCCTGCTCTGCCGCACCGACCGCGAGATCCCGCGCGAGGAGCGCCGCAAGCTTGGCCTCTTCTGCAACGTGCGCGAGAGCGCCGTGATCGAGGCGCGCGACGTCGCCTCGATCTACGACGTGCCCCGCGCCTATCGCGCCGCCGGGCTCGATCAGGAGGTTCTGGCGGCTTTCGGCATCGAGCCCGCGCCAAAGCCCGACATGACGCGCTGGAACGCGGTCATGGACCGAATTCACAATCCCGAAGGCGAGGTGACCATCGCCATCGTCGGCAAATATACCGGCCTCAAGGACGCCTATAAGTCGCTGACCGAGGCCCTGACCCATGGCGGAATCGCCAACCGCATCCATGTCAAGATCGACTGGATCGAATCCGAGATCTTCGAGAGCAGCGACCCGGCTCCCCATCTCGACCATGTGCATGGCATTCTTGTGCCGGGCGGATTCGGCCAGCGCGGCGCCGAGGGCAAGATCCTCGCCGCCCGCTTCGCGCGCGAGCGGAAGGTGCCTTATTTCGGCATCTGCTTCGGCATGCAGATGGCGGTGATCGAAGCCGCCCGCTCGCTCGCGGGCGTCACCGAGGCCAACTCAACCGAGTTCGGGCCGACGTCCGAGCCCGTCGTCGGCCTGATGACGGAGTGGATGCAGGGCAATGAATTGCAGATCCGCGCCGCCGAGGGCGATCTTGGCGGCACCATGCGGCTCGGCGCCTATCGCGCCGAACTCGCCCCGGATTCCAAGATCGCCGCCATTTACGGCGGGACCGAGATTTCCGAGCGCCATCGCCATCGCTATGAGGTCAACACCGCCTATCGCGAGCGCCTCGCCGAAAAGGGCCTGATCTTCTCGGGGCTCTCGCCGGATGGGCTGCTGCCCGAGACCATCGAACTGGAGGATCATCCGTGGTTCATCGGCGTGCAGTTTCACCCCGAACTGAAGTCGCGCCCGTTCAAGCCGCATCCTCTCTTCGCCAGCTTCATCGCCGCGGCGCTGCGCCAGTCAAGGCTGGTGTAGCCGGAACGGATTTACCCCCGCCCGCGATAGGGCGGCACGCCCTGATCGGGCAGCCAGAGGCCCGGCAGGCGGCTCGCCCGTCTGCCAGAATACGTCGATCGGGATGCCGCCGCGCGGATACCAGTATCCGCCGATCCGGAGCCAGCGCGGCTTGAGCGCAGCGACGAGATCCTTGCCGATGCGCAAGGTGCAATCCTCGTGAAACGCGCCGTGATTGCGGAACGCGCCGAGATAGAGCTTCAGCGACTTCGATTCGACCAGCCATTTGTCCGGGACATAATCGATCACGAGCAGCGCGAAATCGGGCTGGCCCGTGACCGGGCAGAGCGAGGTGAATTCCGGCGCCGTGAAGCGCGCAAGGTAATTTGCGTCCTCATGCGGATTGGGGACGCGCTCAAGGACCGCCTCTTCGGGCGAGGCGGGCGCCTTGACGCTTTGCCCGAGCAGGCTTGCGCCGGTGTGCGTTTTGACCATTCGAATAGCCTTAGCGTAAGCGGCCGCGCAGCGCGATCATTCGGCCGCGCGGCGCAAATTGGCTTGGCTAGGGCCTAGGCCGGAGCGTGCAAAAGATCAATTGGGAAGGGCGAAGCCTCAGCGCGACGCCATTCTCCGCCATTTCGCCTCGATCCGCCGCGTAATCGCCGCGACCCGCGCCTCCTGCGCAGCCCAGAAGGCCCGGCTCACCGCCGCCGTCCGGATGCGCGGCAGGCGGGCGTGGGCCACGCGCGGCCCTCCCGCCGCGCCAGCAAGCGCGGGATCGGCGACCGCAGGCACGGAAACCGCCGCCGCGAAGGGCGAACCGGCGGCGGCGAGATGCGTGCGCGCCCGCCCGCAATAGGCGGCGGACAGCGCCGACATCTGCTCTTCGCCATGGCCGGCGCGATATTTCATCAGGGCGCGGCAGACGTCGCCATTGGCGAGCCGCCAGGCCTCGGCGAGATAGGCGACGCCGTAACGCACATTGATCTCGGGCCGGGCCAGCTCGGCCGCATCGCCGCCGAAGCCGAGCATCGCGGCGGTCTCTGGCCGCACCTGCATCAGGCCGACCTCGCCGACCGTGCCGACGACGCCCGGATCATAGCCGCTTTCGATCGCCATGACGGCGTCGGCGATGTCGAAGGGCAGGCCGGTCTTCGCTGTCTCGCGCCGCAGCAGCGCGCGAAACCGGCCGCGCGGACTGGCTGCGTCATCGGCGTCGAGCTTTTCGCCGGAATATTTATTTTCAGCCCCAGCCGAAACTTGCGCCGGCGCGCCGGCAAGATCGGCGGGCCGGGCGACCGGCAATGGCGCAGCTTCAACAGGCGCGCGGTCGTCCGCACGGACTGGTGCCGCCAAGGCGGCGCAAAGCGCGCCGATTGTTGCGAAAGCAATTCTTCCCGCCGACATTTGGCCCTCTGTCTGAAACCGCATCCGGGCGAGCGCAATGTTAGCCCAAAAGGATTAAGGGGAACTGCGGAATTCGCGTCCGCCCTCTGAAATCTCGAACCGTATGGAAATCCGACAGATAAAAATTTTGGATGAAGGCTAAAAAAAAATGCAAGCCCGGTTCGTCGCCGGGGCCTTTTGTACCGCCGAGCTTCGTCGTAAAAGCCTATCGAACTTGCCTCAATAGAGACAATGGAAAGAGGAACCGCCATGACCGCGATCATCGACATTGCCGCCCGTGAGATCCTCGATAGCCGCGGCAATCCGACCGTCGAGGTCGACGTGACTTTGGAAGACGGCTCGCATGGCCGCGCCGCGGTGCCGTCCGGCGCCTCGACCGGCGCCCATGAGGCCGTGGAACTGCGCGATGGCGACAAGGCGCGCTACGGCGGCAAGGGCGTTCTGAAAGCCGTCGAAAGCGTCAACCGCGACCTTTTCGAGGCCCTGAGCGGCCTCGACGCGGAAGATCAGGGCAAGATCGACAGCATCATGATCGATCTCGACGGCACGCCGAACAAGGCGAAGCTGGGCGCCAACGCCATTCTCGGCGTTTCCCTCGCCGTCGCCAAGGCCGCCGCGGACGCCTCCGCGCTGCCGCTCTACCGCTACATCGGCGGCGTCAGCGCGCATGTTCTGCCCGTTCCGATGATGAACATCATCAACGGCGGCGTGCACGCCGACAACCCGATCGACTTTCAGGAGTTCATGATCGTTCCCGTCGGGGCGACTTCGCTGAAGGAAGCGGTGCGCTGGGGCTCGGAAGTGTTCCACACCCTGAAAGGCGCGCTCAAGAAAGCCGGGCACAACACCAATGTCGGCGACGAAGGCGGCTTTGCGCCCAATCTGCCGTCGGCCGAAGCCGCTCTCGATTTCATTTTGCAGGCGATCGAAAGCGCCGGCTTCAAGCCTGGGACAGACATCGCGCTCGGGCTCGACGCCGCCGCGACGGAGTTCTTCAAGAACGGCGCCTATGTTTATTCCGGCGAGGGCGTAACCCGCTCGCCGCAAGAGCAGGCGCAATATCTCGCCAAGCTCGCCGGCGCCTATCCGATCGCGACCATCGAGGACGGCAATTCCGAGGATGATTGGGAAGGATGGAAGGCGACGACGGATCTCCTCGGGCGCAAGATCCAGCTCGTCGGCGACGATATTTTCGTGACAAATGTCGAACGCCTGGCCGACGGCATCAAGAAGGGCGTCGCCAATTCGATCCTCATCAAAGTCAACCAGATCGGCACGCTCAGCGAAACCCTCGCCGCCGTCGATATGGCCCAGCGGGCTGGCTATACGGCGGTGATGTCGCATCGCTCCGGGGAAACCGAGGATTCGACAATCGCCGATCTCGCCGTCGCCACCAATTGCGGGCAGATCAAGACCGGCTCGCTGGCGCGCTCGGACCGGATCGCGAAATACAACCAGCTGATCCGCATCGAAGAAGAACTCGGCTCGCAGGCCAAATACGCCGGCCGCAAGGCGCTGAAAGCCTTCGCCTGATCGGCGGGGCTCCGCCCGGACCGCGATAAAATTGGAAGACAGGCCTTCAGGAGCCAGGAACCTTACTCGCCGCTGGAACTTGACGAGTTAAGCTTCCGGCGGCGAACCCATGCGCAACCAATCCTCGCTCGACGCCTTTCGTTTCAATTGCGTCGACGCAGCGAAACGCCCGCCGGCGCAGGCGCTATGACAGCGGCGCAAATCGACTTGCGCGCCGTCGCGACGGGCGCGATTTTCCTCATCACGCTGGCTGGAATCGCCGTCGGACGGGCGCCGGGCCTACGCATCGACCGCGCCGGCATCGCGCTTGTCGGCGCCGGGTTGATGATGGCCTTCGGCCCACTCAGCTTCGAAGATGCGCTGAAGGCGATCGATCTCGACACCATCGCGCTGCTGATCGGCATGATGATCATCATCGCGCAATTGCGGATCTCCGGCTTTTTCGAACTCGCCGGCGGATTCGCGCTCAAGCGCGCGGGAGGACCGCTGACGCTGCTGGCGGCGGTCGTGACCGTCACCGGATTTCTGTCGGCCTTTCTCGTCAATGACGCGATCTGCATCGCCCTGACGCCGCTGGTCATCGACGTAGCACGACGATTGCGGCGCGACCCGGTTCCCTATCTGCTCGCGGTCGCGATGGCCTCGAACGCCGGCAGCGTCGCGACGCTGACCGGCAATCCGCAAAACATGATCATCGGCGTCGCCTCGCGCATCCCCTATGCGGAATTCGCCCTGCGGCTGGCGCCGATCGCCGCCGTCGCGCTCGCCTTGACCTTCGGCCTCATCGCGCTCCTCCATCGCCGAGAGTTCTCGACGCCATTCGCGGAAGCCGAGAAGGCCCCCCGCACGCGCCGGCATCCGCGCCAGATCGGCAAGGCGGCGATCGTCGCCAGCGGCGTCATCATCGCCTTTTTCGCCGGCGCGCCGGTCACCGAGGCCGCGATCATCGGCGGGTCGCTGCTTCTCGTGACCCGCTCGGTCAATCCGAAACGGATCTACGCCGAGCTCGACGGCTCCCTTTTGCTGATGTTTGCAGGGCTTTTCATCGTGGTCGCCAGCGCGCAAAAGGCGCTTCTGACGCCAGATGTTCTCGCCGCGGTCGGACGTTTCAACCTCGCCGACGCCTGGATCCTCTCCGGCGTTACGGCGACGCTCTCCAATCTCGTCAGCAACGTCCCGGCGGTGCTCGTCCTGAAGCCCTTCGTCGCGGCCTCGCCCGATCCGGCGAAGGCTTGGCTCGTCGTCGCCATGAGTTCGACTCTCGCCGGAAATCTGACGCTGGTCGGCTCGATCGCCAATCTCATCGTCGCCGAGCGCGCGAAGAAGGCGGGCGTCGCACTGTCCTTTCTCGATTATCTGAAAGTCGGGCTGCCCCTGACCCTTTTCAGCATCGCGCTGGGCGCCTGGCTGCTCGCCTCTTGAAGGTGCGTTAACACATCGCTAACGCAGATCGGCGAATGTTGCGTCATGGTCGTACGCCGGCGCCTGCGCGCAATCCTTTTCCCGCTCTTCCTTTACAGCGTGTCCGGCGCGGCCGGAGGCTATTTCGTCTGGCACGCCGTCAATGGCGAGCGGGGCCTCAAGACGCAGGACGAATATCAGCTCAAGATCGCCGGCCTGCAGACGCAACTTCACCAGCTTGAGGAAGATCGCGCGCTGTGGCGCCACAGGATCGAACTGATGAATAGCGCCATCATCGACCGCGATCTTCTCGACGAGGAGACACGATCCTTGCTGGGGCGCGCCGACAAGAACGATCTCATCGTTTTTCTGCCCAAGGCCGAGTAGGACAGGCTGGAGCCCAGCCTCCGGGCGGCGCAGCCGAAGCTCTTCGGCCGATCCAGCAAAGATCCAGCCTCAGGATATGGACAAGTGCTACAGAAGTGCTGCCTCAATTAAGAGCGCGGCGCCGCTCGCTTTTTTAGACGAGCTGCGCTAGTTTTCCCCGCGCCCGCCGTCCGCTCCGCTTCCCGCACAGGAGCCGCCCCAATGAATTCAGCCGCCTCCGCTCTCTCCCAGCCCAGCGAGAAGCCGACCCCGGAGGCGAAAGCGCCGCCATCCTTTACGAGAGATGAGGAGCTCGATGCCTATCGCCGGATGCTGCTGATCCGCCGGTTCGAGGAAAAGGCCGGACAGCTCTACGGCATGGGGCTCATCGGCGGATTCTGCCATCTCTATATCGGCCAGGAGGCCGTCGTCACCGGCGTCATGATGGCGGCCAAACCGGGCGACCAGACAATCACGAGCTATCGCGATCACGGCCATATGATCGCCTGCGGCATGGATCCGAAGGGCGTCATGGCGGAACTCACCGGGCGCAGAGGCGGCTTGTCGAAAGGCAAGGGCGGCTCGATGCACATGTTCTCCAAGGAGAAACATTTCTACGGCGGCCACGGCATCGTCGGAGCGCAGGTGCCGCTCGGCACCGGGCTCGCCTTCGCCAACCGCTACCGTGACAATGGCGCCGTGTCCTACACCTATTTCGGCGATGGCGCCGCCAATCAGGGGCAGGTCTACGAGAGCTTCAACATGGCCGAGCTCTGGAAGCTGCCCGTGGTCTATATCGTCGAGAACAATCGCTACGCCATGGGCACTTCGGTCGAGCGCTCGTCAGCCCAGCGCGATTTCGCCATGCGCGGCCAAAGCTTCAACATTCCCGGCGAACAGGTCGACGGCATGGACGTTCGCGCGGTCAGGTCCGCCGTTATTCGCGCGCGCGAATGGTGCGCGGGAGGCAATGGCCCGATCATCCTCGAAATGCAAACTTACCGCTACCGCGGCCACTCCATGTCCGATCCGGCGAAATATCGATCGAAGGAAGAAGTGCAGAAAATGCGCGAGGAGCATGATCCGATCGAACAGGTGCGCGCGCGCCTCCTGCGCGATCACCAGGTCAGCGAGGACGACCTCAAGGCCATCGACGGCGAGATCCGCGCGATCGTCGCTGAGGCCGTCGATTTCGCCTCGCATGATCCCGAGCCCGACCCCGCCGAATTGTGGACGGACGTGCTGAATTAGACCGGTGGCGTCGATTGCTCGCCAGAGATTCGTCGCCAAGGTTTTGCGCAGGATTGGTTTAGGGAACTCCGATGGCGACCAATATTCTCATGCCCGCGCTTTCGCCGACCATGGAGCAGGGCAAACTTGCCAAATGGCTGAAAAAAGAAGGTGATGCTGTGCACTCCGGCGACATACTCGCCGAGATCGAAACCGACAAGGCGACGATGGAGGTCGAAGCCGTCGATGAAGGCACGCTCGCCAAAATCCTGATTCCGGGCGGAACCGAGAATGTCGCCGTGAATACGCCAATCGCCGTGCTCGCCGCCGAGGGCGAAGACGCCGCAAGCGCGGCAACTCCATCCGTCGCCCGGCGTCCGCGTCCGGCAATGGCGCGAGCGCGCCCGCCGCCGAGGCGCCGAAAGACGCCGCCAAGGCGCCGCGCCGCGCCCCGCGGCCAGCCGCCGTCGAACGCGCGCCGGAATTTCCGGCCGGAACCGAAATGGTCTCCACGACCGTCCGCGAAGCGCTGCGCGACGCCATGGCCGAAGAGATGCGGCGCGACCCCGACGTCTTCGTCATCGGCGAAGAGGTCGCCGAATATCAGGGCGCCTACAAGATCACCCAGGGGCTGCTGCAGGAGTTCGGCGACAAGCGCGTCGTCGATACGCCGATCACCGAGCATGGCTTCGCCGGGCTCGCCATCGGCGCCGCCATGGCGGGCCTGCGTCCGATCGTCGAATTCATGACCTTCAATTTCGCCATGCAGGCGATGGACCAGATCATCAACTCCGCCGCCAAGACGCACTATATGTCTGGCGGGCAAATGAGCTGTCCGATCGTCTTTCGCGGTCCGAACGGCGCCGCCGCGCGCGTCGCCGCGCAGCACAGCCAGGACTATACGTCCTGGTTCTCGCATGTGCCCGGCCTGCTCGTCGTCGCGCCCTATAGCGCCGCCGACGCCAAAGGACTCTTGAAGAGCGCCATCCGCAATCCCAACCCGGTCATCTTCCTCGAAAACGAGATCCTTTACGGACATAGTTTCGAGGTGCCGAAAATCGACGATTTTCTTGTCCCGATCGGCAAGGGGCGCATCGCCCGCGCCGGCAAGGACGTGACCATCGTCTCCTTCAGCATCGGCATGGTCTACGCCCTGAAGGCGGCCGAGGAATTGGCCAAGGAAGGGATCGAGGCCGAAGTCATCGATCTTCGCACCATCCGCCCGATGGATAGCGAGCTGATCATCGAGTCGGTGAAGAAGACCGGGCGCTGCGTCACCGTCGAGGAAGGCTGGCCGCAGAGCGGCGTCGGGGCCGAGATCGTCGCGCTTTTGATGGAGCGCGCCTTCGATTACCTTGATGCGCCCGTCGCGCGGATCACCGGCAAGGATGTGCCAATGCCTTACGCCGCCAATCTCGAAAAACTCGCGCTGCCCAACGCGGACGAGGTCGTCACGGCTGCCAAGGCGGCGCTCTACCGTTGAACTCTCGGATCGACGCCGGCGTTCCGCTCGAAATGTGAGCCCAACATGCCAATCAATATCCTGATGCCCGCGCTTTCGCCGACGATGGAAAAAGGCAATCTCAGCCGTTGGCTGAAGAAGGAAGGCGACAAGATCAAATCCGGCGACATTCTCGCCGAGATCGAAACCGACAAAGCGACGATGGAAGTCGAGGCCGTGGATGAGGGCGTGCTCGCCAAAATCATCGTGCCGGATGGCACTGCTGATGTCGCGGTCAATGCCGTGATCGGAGTCATCGCGCGGGGAGGGCGAAGACGCAACGAGCGCGCCCGGCTCGGCCGCGGCTCGCTGCCGCCGCGCCCGCTCCCATCGCCGCGGCCGCGCCCGCTCCGGCCGCTCCCACGCGCGGCAATGGCGCCGCCGTCAACGGCGATGCCGGGCCACGCCTGTTCGCCTCGCCGCTGGCGCGCCGCATCGCCAAGACCGAAGGCCTCGACCTCGCCGCGATCGCAGGCACAGGCCCGCATGGCCGCATCATCGAGCGCGACGTCAAGGCGGCGCTGAGCGCAGCCCCGGCCGCAGACCGCCAAGGCGCCCGCCGCTCCAGCGCCCGCCGCGCCGCCGGTCTCGGCGCCCGCCTCCGACGATGTGATCCGCAAGTTCTTCGAGCCAGGATCCTTCGACGAGACGCCGCATGATTCGATGCGCAAGGCCATCGCGCGGCGGCTCGTCGAGGCGAGCCAGACGATCCCCCATTTCTATCTTTCGGTCGATTGCAGGCTCGACGCTTTGCTGGCGCTGCGCGAAGACATCAACGCCGCGGCTCCGCGCGACAAGGACGGCAAGCCTGCTTATAAAATCTCGGTCAATGATTTCATCATCAAGGCGCTGGCGCTGGCTCTGATCCGCGTGCCGGACGCCAATGTGACCTGGACCGAAGCCGCCATGCTGCGGCACAAACGCGCCGACGTCGGCGTCGCCGTTTCGATCCCCGGCGGCCTCGATCACGCCGATCATTCGCTCCGCCGACGTCAAAAGCCTCTCCGCCATTTCAAACGAGATGAAGGACCTTGGCGCGCGCGCCAGGGCGCGCAAGCTGAAGCCGACGGAATATGAGGGCGGCTCATCCTCGGTCTCCAATCTCGGCATGATGGGCGTCAAGAATTTCTCCGCCATCATCAATCCGCCGCAGGCCTCGATCCTCGCCGTCGGCGCGGGCGAGCAGCGCGTCATGGTGAAGGATGGCGCCCCGAGCCGTCGCGACGCTGATGAGCGTCACGCTCTCGACCGATCATCGCGCCATCGACGGCGCGCTCGGCGCGGAGCTGCTGGCCGCCTTCAAATCGCTGATCGAACGCCCTCTCGGAATGCTGATCTGACGGAGGGAGCGCCCATGGCTGAACCTTACGACATCCTCATCATCGGCGGCGGACCCGGCGGCTATGTCGCCGCCATCCGCGCGGCGCAGCTCGGCTTCACGCACGGCCGTCGTCGAACGCGAGCATCTTGGCGGCATCTGCCTCAACTGGGGCTGCATTCCGACCAAGGCGCTGCTGCGGTCGGCCGAGATCTTCCACTACATGGGCCACGCCAAAGATTATGGCCTGACGCTCGAAGGCAAGCCGGGATTTGACGCCGGCGCCGTGGTGAAGCGCTCGCGCGCGATCTCCGGCGCAGCTCAACGCCGGCGTCGGCTTTCTTCTGAAGAAGAACAAGATCGACGTCATCTGGGGCGAGGCGACGATCGAAAAGCCAGGCAAAGTCATCGTCGCTGCGACGAAAAAGCCGGCCGTGCAGCCGCAAAATCCGGTCCCGAAAGGCGTCCTCGGGCAGGGCGTCTATGAAGCCAAACACATCATCGTCGCAACTGGCGCGCGCCCGCGCGCGCTGCCGGGCATCGAGCCGGACGGCAAGCTGATCTGGACCTATTTCGAGGCGATGAAGCCGGAGGTTTTCCCCAAGAGCCTGATCGTGATCGGCTCCGGCGCCATCGGCATCGAATTCGCCTCCTTCTATCGCAGCATGGGCGCCGAGGTGACGGTGATCGAAGTGCTGCCGCAGATCCTGCCCGTCGAGGATGCCGAAATCGCCGCCCATGCGCGCAAGCGCTTCGAAAAGCAGGGCGTCAAGATCTTCACCGCGACGAAGGTGACGAAGGTCGACAAAAAAGGCGATGGGGTCATCGCCACGATCGAGGACGAGAAGGGCGCGACGCAGACGCTTGCGGCGGAGCGGATCATCTCGGCGGTCGGCGTCGTCGGCAATGTGGAAAATCTCGGCCTCGAAGCGTCAGGCGTCGCGGTCGAGAAGGGAACAATCAAGATCGATGCGTTCGGGCGCACCAATGTGGCGGGAATCTACGCCATCGGCGACGTCGCGGGCCCGCCCATGCTGGCGCATAAGGCCGAGCATGAGGGCGTCATCTGCGTCGAGGCGATCAAGGGGCTCAATCCGCATCCGATGGACAAGCTCATGATCCCGGGCTGCACCTATTGCACCCCGCAGATCGCCTCCGTCGGCCTCACCGAAGCGAAGGCCAAGGCGGCGGGCTTCGAGGTCAAGATCGGCCGCTTCCCCTTCATCGGCAATGGCAAGGCGATCGCGCTTGGCGAACCCGACGGCCTCGTCAAGACGATCTTCGACGCCAAAACGGGGCGGCTCCTCGGCGCGCATATGGTCGGGGCCGAAGTCACCGAGCTGATTCAAGGCTTCGTCATCGCCATGAATTGCGAAACGACCGAGGAGGAGCTGATCAACAGCGGTCTTCCCGCATCCGACCCTTTCGGAAATGATGCATGAAAGCGTGCTCGACGCCTATGGGCGCGTGATTCATACGTGAAGCGCCGCCGCCTAGTCGATCGGCAACCAGCGGTCGCCGATCTTGTGATAGCGCCGTTTGACCGCGGCCCAGGCAACGCGGAAGGCGATTTCCTCTTTGCGGGGATCGCCCCCATATTCATCAAAGGCGCTGTTGAAGGCGGCCCGGAAAATATCCTGCGCATGAGGCGGCAGGTGGTCGCGCACCGAAGGGGGAAGGTCTTCGTTGCTTGAATAAGGCATGGGGCGCCTCCGCTGATGACCCTTCCACGGTTTATCTCTATGATACGCCCTCCGAAATCGTTTATCTCGCTTCGTTTCGCCTGCAGGAAACTAAAGACATAAAGATGGATTCCAATCTGACCATTGACGAAAAGTCCCAAGCCGCATCGGCGCGCCATCCCGAAAAGGCGCATCGGCCGGATCAGCCGGCGCCGCGCAAGCCCGACTGGATCCGCGTCCGCGCGCCCGGCTCGCCCGAATGGGCGGCGACGCAGAAAATCGTCAGGGACCACAAGCTCGTCACCGTCTGCGAGGAGGCCGGCTGCCCCAATATGGGCGAATGCTGGGCGAAAAAACACGCCACCTTCATGATCATGGGCGACACCTGCACCCGGGCCTGCGCCTTCTGCAACGTCAGAACCGGCCTGCCGCGCGCGCTGGACCTTGGTGAGCCCGCCCGCGTCGCCGACGCGGTGGGAAAGCTCGGCCTCTCCCATGTCGTCATCACCTCGGTCGATCGCGACGATCTCGCGGATGGCGGCGCGCGTCATTTCGCGCAGGTGATCGAGGCGATCCGTCGGGGCAGCCCGGCGACCACCATCGAGGTGCTGACGCCGGATTTTCTGCGCAAGCCCGGCGCGCTCGAAATCGTCGTCGCGGCGAAGCCCGACGTGTTCAACCACAATCTCGAAACGGTGCCGTCGAAATATCTCACGGTGCGGCCCGGCGCGCGCTATTTCCACTCAATCCGGCTGTTGCAGCAGGCGAAGGAGCTCGACCCGGCGCTCTTCACCAAATCCGGCATAATGCTCGGGCTCGGCGAAGAGCGGCATGAAGTGCTGCAGCTGATGGACGATCTGCGCAGCGCTGACGTCGACTTCCTGACTATCGGGCAATATCTGCAGCCGAGCAAAAAGCATCACGCCGTCGCGCGCTTCGTGACGCCGCAAGAGTTCGCCTCCTACGCTGACATCGGCCGCGCCAAGGGCTTTCTGCTGGTTTCCTCCTCGCCGCTGACCCGCTCTTCGCATCACGCGGGCGAGGATTTCGCGCGGCTAAAAGCGCAGCGGCTCGCTCTTGCGGGCGGGCGAGCCAGTCGCTAGACCCTTTCGGCGTTCTAGAGCGGGATGCGAAAAAGTGGAATCCGGTTTTTCGCGTCAAATCCCGCTCTCTTTTCAAGAATCGATCACGTTTCATGCTTTTGGATGTTTCCATCCAAAAGCATCGTGATCTAGCGGAACGCCCCCTCGCGCCGATCCGGCGCTGGCCCAATTCTGGCGGCGTATGCCTTCCTTTCGAACCACCCGCAAAATTCGCCATAGCGCGCAGGAAATGTTCGACCTCGTGGCCGACATCGAATCCTATCCGCAATTCCTTCCTCTGTGCGTGGCGCTCAAGGTTCGTTCCAGGACGGAAGCGGCAGGCGTCGTCACCAAGGTCGCCGAGATGTCGGTCGGCTATAAAGCGATCCGCGAGACTTTCACGACGCGAGTCGGCTGCGATGCCGCGAACCGCAAAATTTTCGTCGAATATATCAACGGGCCCTTCAAACATCTCGAAAACCGCTGGAGTTTTCGCGAGCAGGGCGACGGCGCCTGCCTCGTCGAATTCCAGATCGCCTATGAGTTCAAGAGCCGCGCGCTGAGCCTTGTCATGGGCGGCATGTTCGACACGGCGTTCCGCAAATTCTCCGAGGCCTTCGAGCGCCGCGCCGACATCGTCTATGGGCGCCGGCGGCCTGAAGCAGAAGATCGAGCGCGACCGCGACGGCGGCGAGGCGCACTTGCGTTCGGCCGAGATCGCCGAAGCGCTTTTCGACCAAGCGTCAAATCCCCGCCGCGCCGGACGCAGCCGAAATGGACGAGCCCGACCGGCTTTTCTGGCGTTCCGCCGCCGGGGCCCGCGACGCCCGTGATCGATACGCCTGTATCAGCTGGCGAATGCGCAAGAAGCCCCGCTGCCATCGCCTCGGCGGTCTCGGCGCTGACCGCGCCGAAGCGGTCGAGCAGGGCGGACTCGACGCCAAGGCATTCGATCTTCGCCTGGTTGGAATAGGTGACGAAGCCGCGTTCGAACACGTCCGAGGAGCCGGCGATCGAGGTGATGAGGCCCGCGACAAGCCCGCCGGTGCAGGATTCGGCGCTCGCCATGGTGAGGCCACGGGCGCGATAGAGCGCGAGCAGCCTTTCCGCGCGATCGTTGAGCACAGGTTCGAACATGCCGGTCCCTAGATCACGATGATTTTGGATCGAATCGATCCAAAATCATGAACGAGATCGATTCCAATAGTTTAGAGCGGGATGCGGGCGAAAAAGTGCTCGCACTTTTTCTCATCCCGCTCTAGAGCGGCAGGCGGATCGTCGCGATAGCGGTCGCGGCGATGCCTTCCTCTCGGCCGGTGAAGCCGAGGCGCTCGCTGGTCGTCGCCTTGATCGCGACGCGGTCCAAAGGAACGTCGATGATCGCCGCGATGGCCGCGCGGATGGCGTCGCGATGGGGGCCGACCTTTGGCCGCTCGCAAATGAGCGTGGCGTCGACATGGGCGATCATGCCGCCGCGGGCGCGCACCGCCGCCGCCGCGGCGGCGAGGAAAATCTTCGAGGCGGCGCCGCGCCATTGCGGATCGGAGGGCGGGAAATGGCTGCCGATGTCGCCGTCGGCGAGGGCGCCAAACAGCGCATCGGTGATCGCATGACTTAAGACATCGGCGTCAGAGTGCCCAATAAGCCCATGATCATGCGTTATTTTTACGCCTCCAAGCCAGATATGGTCGCCGGGCCCGAAGGCGTGCACGTCATAGCCCTGGCCGGTGCGGATATCCTGCAGATCGCGGATCAGCCGCGCTTCCGCGAGGCTGATGTCGCTCGCGCTGGTGATTTTCATATTGGCTGCATCCCCCTCAAAAACATGAACGCGATGGCCGGCCCATTCGGCGATGGCGGCGTCGTCGGTGAGCTCATTGGCGCCTGCGGCGGCGGCCTTTCGATGCGCCGAGAGAATGAGATCGAAATCAAAGGCCTGCGGCGTCTGCACGGCGCGCAGCCGCGCGCGCGGAGCCGTCGCCACAATAGCGCTGTCCGCGTCGATTTCCTTGATCGTGTCGGTCACGGCGACGCCGGGAATGGCCGCGCCATGCGCGCGCGCGGCGACGATCGCCCGCCCGATCAAGGCCGCGCTGGCGAAAACCCGCGCCGCGTCATGGATCAGGACGATGCCGGGGCGGTCGCCCTCCAGCGCCTCAAGCCCAGCGCGAACGCTGTCTTGGCGCGTCGCGCCGCCGAAGGCCGGCGCTTTCAGACGCCCCGCGACTGCGGCGTCGAGCTCAGCGACGCAGGCCCTGTAGAGTTCGAGATCGTCCGGATGAATGACGGGGACGAGCAGGGCTTCCGGCGCCGCGCGATGCAGCGCCGACAGCGCATGCGCCAGAACGCTGCGGCCCGCGAGGCTGCGATATTGTTTCGGCAATCCATCGCCCGCCCGTGCGCCGCGACCCGCCGCTACGATGAGAATGGCGAGTTCAGCGCTCGCATTGGGCCGGACGTTCATGCGCAGGCTTTTCCCTAAAAGAGCACCGCAGTTCCTCTGTCTCTTTTCAGGCCCGGCGTCAATTTTACGGCGACAGTGTCTTGTCTCCGTCATTTATTCATTTGTCGCGGTGCACAAAATGATTATGATATAGGCATGAACGAACGCGCTGAAAATTTAGGCGCCGGAAGACTGGGCGGATTCCAGATCGGACCGGTGCGGATCGAGGGCCGGGCAATCCTGGCGCCCATGTCGGGCGTCACGGACATTGCGATGCGCCGGATCGCGCGGCGGTTCGGGGCCTCCCTCGTCGTCACCGAAATGGTCGCAGCCGACGCCTATGCGCGCGGCGACGCGGCCAATCGCCTCAAAGCCGAAGGTGCCGGCGTTTCGCCTCATATGGTGCAGATCGCCGGCTGCGAGCCTCATTTCATGGCCGAGGCCGCGCGCATCGCCGCGGATTCGGGCGCCGACATCATCGACATCAACATGGGCTGCCCGGCGAAAAAGGTGACAGCCGGCTACGCCGGGTCGCATCTCATGCGAAATTTGCCGCTGGCCGTCGAGCTGATCCGCGCCACGGTCCGCGCCGTGCGCATCCCCGTCACCCTCAAGATGCGCCTCGGCTGGGACGCCGGCTCGATCAACGCGCCGGAACTTGGCCGCCTCGCGGAATTGGAGGGAATCGCAATGCTGAGCGTGCATGGGCGCACGCGTTGCCAGTTTTATTCCGGCGAGGCCGATTGGCTGGCGATCCGCGCAGTCAAGACGGCGGTTTCCATTCCGGTTGTCGCCAATGGCGATTGCGCCAGCCTCAAAGACGTCGATGCGATGCTGGCCGCCTCTGGCGCCGACGCCGTCATGATGGGCAGGGCGGCGGTCGGGCGGCCCTGGCTCGTCGGAGACGCCGCTCATTATCTGGCGACGGGATCAATCCGCGCCGAACCCGCGGACGGAGCGCGCAGGGACGCGGCGCTCGAGCATTATGAAGGAATTCTGGAAATTTTCGGCGCTACGCAGGGGCTGCGCCACGCGCGCAAGCATCTTTCCGCCTATGCGCAATGGTCGGGCGCGCGCGAGGCCGGGGCGCTGCGCCGCCGTCTCGTCACAGCGGAGGATAGCGCATCGGTCCGGTCCATTTTGCACGAAACATTCGCATCACCTCTCGCGGCGGAGGCGGCGTGATGGCGTCGCTTTACGCACCGCGCCGCGATGAAGCGCCCTTCAACGCCTCGCAAGGAGCCGACGCCGGCAAGCTTCTCGACGCTTTGCCGCATCCAGTTCTCTCCGTGCGGCTCGACGGCTCCATCGCCGACGCCAATGTCGCCGCGGAAACGTTTTTCGGGATGAGCCGTGGGTCGATGCGCCAGCAAAATCTCGCGCAGCTCGTCGCTCCCGGCTCGCCGCTTCTCGATTTCGTCGAGCAGGTCAAGGCGAGCGGCGCCGCGTTCAACAGTTATCGCGTCGAGCTCGGTCTCAGTAAATCTGGCGCCGATCAGCTGGTCGATATTTTTGTGACGCCCTTGCCGGAGCTACAGGACGGTCTCGTCATCATGCTTCAGGAGCGCTCGCTGACCGAAAAGATGGAGCGGCAGCTGAACCACCGCGGCGGCGCGCGTTCGGTCGCCGCCATGGCCTCGATGCTGGCCCATGAAATCAAGAATCCGCTTTCCGGCATCAGGGGCGCGGCGCAGCTGCTTGAGACTGACGCCAATGATTCCGATCGCGCCCTGACCCGGCTGATCTGCGAGGAGACCGACCGCATCGTCAAACTCGTCGACCGCATGAGCGCCTTTTCGGACGGACGCCCGGTCGAGCTGGAGAGCGTCAATATTCACGCCGTCATCGACCATGTGAAGAAGGTGGCGCAGGCCGGATTCGCCCGCCATATCCGCTTCCACGAAAATTACGATCCGTCGTTGCCGCCTGTACTCGGCAACAGGGATCAGCTGGTGCAGATGTTCCTCAATCTCGTAAAGAACGCCGCCGAGGCGATCGGCGAGGAGGACGGCGAGATCGAGCTGACGACGGCGTTCCGGCCCGGGGTGCGCATGCAGATCCCCGGCTCGAAGGCCCCCGTCAGCCTGCCGCTCGAATTTTGCGTCCGCGACAATGGTTCCGGCGTTCCCGAAGAAGTCATGCCCTATCTGTTCGACCCGTTCATCACCACGAAAGCCACGGGGACTGGCCTTGGACTTGCATTGGTCGCCAAGATAATTGGGGATCACGGCGGCACGATTGAATGTGAATCGTTGATGAGGCGCACCACCTTCCGCGTCCTCATGCCGGTGTATTCGCAGCGTCACGGTCGAGGCGAAAAGCGCAGCTGAGATCAAATCCACACCGGCGCACCGCCGCGCGTTCCAGCGGCCGCGAAAGTCCACGCGCACGAAACCCGTGACGGCTCGCTCGCGAGCGAATCTCGCGCCTTAAGGAGAGGAA
Source organism: uncultured Alphaproteobacteria bacterium (assembly GCA_963767805.1). Classification (GTDB taxonomy): domain Bacteria; phylum Pseudomonadota; class Alphaproteobacteria; order Rhizobiales; family Beijerinckiaceae; genus Methylocapsa. The sequence continues at coordinate 146,305 of CAVYFP010000011.1, forward strand.
TGTAATGGCGACCGGAAATATCCTCATCGCCGACGACGACACCGCCATTCGGACGGTGTTGAGTCAGGCCCTGTCGCGCGCCGGCTATGACGTGCGCGCCACCGGCACGGCCGCGACGCTCTGGCGCTGGGTGCAGTCGGGCGATGGCGATCTCGTCATCACCGATGTCGTAATGCCCGACGAAAACGCCTTCGAACTCCTGCCCAAGATGAAGAAACTGCGCCCCGAGCTCCCGATCATCGTGATGAGCGCGCAAAACACCTTCATGACCGCGATCAAGGCGTCCGAACGCGGCGCCTATGATTACCTGCCAAAGCCGTTCGATCTGCGCGAACTCGTCTCCATCGTCGGACGGGCGATGAGCGAACCCAAGAACCGGGTCAAGGTCGAGCGCAACGAAGAGCTGGAGGGCATGCCCCTCGTCGGACGCTCGCCGGCCATGCAGGAGATCTACCGGTCGCTCGCCCGGCTCATGCAGACCGATCTCACCGTGATGATCAGCGGCGAATCCGGCACCGGCAAGGAGCTGGTCGCCCGCGCGCTGCATGATTACGGCAAGCGCAAGAAAGGCCCCTTCGTCGCCATCAACATGGCGGCGATCCCGCGCGACCTCATCGAAAGCGAGCTGTTCGGCCATGAGAAGGGCGCCTTCACCGGCGCCAACCAGCGCTCCGCCGGCCGCTTCGAGCAGGCCGAGGGCGGCACCCTGTTTCTCGACGAGATCGGCGACATGCCGATGGAGGCGCAGACCCGGCTTTTGCGCGTTCTGCAGCAAAGCGAATATACGACTGTCGGCGGCCGCATGCCGATCAAGACCAATGTCCGCATCATCGCCGCGACGAACAAGGACCTCCTCGTTCTGATCCAGCAGGGCCTGTTCCGCGAGGATCTGTTCTTCCGCCTCAACGTCGTTCCCTTGCGACTGCCGCCGCTGCGCGAGCGCGTCGAGGACATTGGCGATCTCGCCCAGCATTTCTTCGCATTGGCGGCCAATGAGGGCTTGCCGCTGAAACATATCGAGCCGGACGCCCTCGAGCGGCTGAAGCGCTATCGCTGGCCCGGCAATATCCGAGAACTCGAAAATCTGACGCGCCGGCTCGCCGCCCTCTATCCGCAGGACGCCGTGACGGCGCAGCTCATCGACGTCGAACTCGCCATCAGCTCGCCGCCCCTGACGCAGGGTTTCGCGCAGACCGGAGGCGGGCGGCCGCAGGAGCTGGAACGCCCCGCCACGCTGGCAGGCGCCATGGAGCGGCATCTGTCCGAACTATTTCGCAGCCATGGCGACAGCCTTCCGCCGCCCGGCCTCTACCATCGCATTTTGCGCGAACTCGAGTACCCGCTAATTTCCGCGGCGCTCGCGGCGACAAGAGGCAATCAGATCAAGGCCGCCGAGCTTTTGGGGCTTAACCGCAACACGCTGCGCAAGAAAGTCCGCGACCTCGACATCCGGCTGATGCGCTCGCCCAGCTAGATCGCGGGATGCGAAAACAAGCCCTGTTCGCGTTACGAAGGGGCGTCGAAGCAAGCCGTTAGCGCGGGTTTCCGATCTCAGTCGGTCGGAAACCTGCCGCCATGCGGTTGCCGCCGCGCATCCTGCAATTTCCGATCTCGCACGCGCCTGAACCGGCCAGATCCCGATCCCTTGTCCTGCCAAAGGCGGGATTTTCGCGCGTGGCGCCTAGAAACTGGTCGCGGAAATGTCGTATTCATGCAACACCGTGGCATAAGAGCAACGGAGATTCGCTTTTTTGCGTCTCTTTGCGCATTTTTACGCCATACCAAAAGCCGAGCAGCCTGACCCGGCAAAACAAAACGCATCGGTCCAGATCAAACGGCCATGAGCGAAAAACAGAACGCGCGGAAACTGTCGGGAGCGCCGAGCGATCGTCGATTCACGGTCCGCTTTGGCCCGGCCGTGGTCATTCTGGTGCTGCTCGTCGCGCTCGGCAGCTTCCTGATCTTCGCCGGTTTCATCCCGGTGATCCCGCCAAGCGACCCCGTCCTGCTTGGACTCTTCGTCGCCAATGTACTCGGCATTTTTCTCGTTTTCTGCTTCATCCTCCTTGAGGCCTACGCCATCTTCAAGGCGCGGCGCGCCGGGGTCGCCGGGTCGCAGCTTCACATCCAGATCGTGGCGCTGTTCTCGATCGTCGCGGCCGCGCCGGCGCTGCTCATGGCGTGGGTCGGCTCGGTGACCCTCGAACGCAGCCTCAATCCCTCTTTCATGCGCGATGGTCGGGCCTTCGTTCAGACCACGATTGACGCGGCGCGCCTGTTTCGCGAAGGGCAATGCAAGGCGCTGCTGCAGGAGGCGCGGCTCACGGCGTCAGATCTCGATCGCGCCAAGATGATGTTTGAGGTCGACCGGCCTCTGTTCCATGATTTCTTCAGCACGCGCGCGCGTTTTCTCGGATTTACCGCGGCCGCATTGTTGAAATCCGACGGCGCCATGGTCGAGAAGATCAACTCGGGCGCCGCGATCGGCAACACGATCCCCAAGCCCGAGGCGAGCGACTTCGACGATGCGCGCAAGAACGAGCCCCTATGCCTCGTTCTCGACCAGGGCCGAACATTCGCCGCCCTGCGCGCGCTGAATTCCTTCCAGGATACGTTTCTTTACGTTGCGCGGCCGGTCGATCCCTTCACGGTGGAGTTTCCCCGCCAGGCCGCTGGACTCGTTGCGCTCTATGACGGCTTCGATTCGCATCGGCGCGCCTTTCAGATCGCCTTCGCGACGATGTTCATCCTGATCGCCCTGATCATGCTGCTGTCGGCGACCTGGCTCGGGCTTTCCTTCGCCAATCGCCTCGTCGCGCCAATCCGTCGCCTCATCGCGGCGACCGATCAGGTCTCGTCCGGCAATCTCAATGTTCAGGTCGCCGTGCGCAAATCGGAGGGCGATCTCGCCCATCTCGGCGAGACCTTCAACAAGATGACCTCGGAGCTGCGGCTGCAGCAGAACCGCCTCGTCGCGGCGAGCCAGCTCATCGACGAGCGGCGGCTGTTCACAGAGGCTGTGCTGTCGGGCGTCCCGGTCGCCGTCGTCGGCGTCGGCCCGAACGGCGAAATCACGGTATTGAACCCGTCCGCCGAACGGCTGGTCCCGCCGGCCGGGGAGGGCGCCACCGCCATCGTCGGCAAGCCCGTCGACGTGGTGTTGCCCGAAATCAGGGAAGCCTTCGCAGAGGCGCGCGCCGGCCTGACGCGCATGGCGCCGACTGAGATCTCGCTCACCCGCGGCGGGCTCGAGCGGCTGTTCAGCGTCAGCATCACCAGCGCGCCGACGGGCCGCGCCGACAAGAGTTACATCGTCACGCTCGACGACATCACAGATCTCGTCAGCGCCCAGCGCACCGCCGCCTGGGCCGACGTCGCGCGCCGCATCGCGCATGAAATCAGAAACCCGCTGACGCCGATCCAGCTCTCGGCCGAACGGCTGAAGCGCAAATATGGACGATTGATCACGCAGGACCGAGACATCTTCGACCAATGCACCGACACGATCGTGCGCCAGGTCGACGACATCAAACGCATGGTCGATGAGTTCTCCTCCTTCGCGCGGATGCCCAAGCCGCGCGTTGAAAGCAACGATCTTGGCGAATGCATCCGCCGCGTCCTGTTCATGATGCGGGTCGCCCATCCCAATATTGTCTTCGAGGACCACCTGCCGGAGCATGAGGTGCATGGACATTTCGACCGCCGGCTGTTGTCCCAGGCCTTGACCAATATCGTAAAGAACGCGACTGAAGGCATCGAGGCCCACGCTGGCGACGCCAGCTTCGCGGGCCATATCTCCGTCACTCTATCGGTCGACGCGGAAACCGTGTTCATCGATATCGTCGATAACGGCAAGGGGTTCCCGAAAGACAACCGGCAGAGGCTGCTGGAACCCTATATGACGACCCGCGCCGAGGGGACCGGGCTCGGACTCGCGATCGTCGCAAAGATCCTCGCTGATCACGGCGGCGGTCTTGAACTGCGCGATGCGCCGCACGGGCGCGGCGCGTGGGTGCGGTTGTTTTTCCCCTTGAATGTCGTAACGACAATCAACCCCGGCGACGCTGGCGATGCTGGCGAAAACGGGGTCGAGAATCAGATCGCGGATTTGCCGGATCAGGCCGAAGCCGCGGCGGCGCTGCAAAGATCGTGAGGTAACCCCATGGCAAGCGATATTCTGGTCGTGGACGATGAAGCCGACATTCGCGACATCGTGTCCGGCATCCTGACGGACGAAGGGCACGGCGCGCGAACGGCGAAGAACTCGGACGAGGCGCTCGCCGCGATCGAAGCGCGCCGGCCAAGCCTCGTCTTTCTGGATATCTGGCTACAGGGCTCGAAGCTCGATGGCCTGCAGATTTTGAAGATCATCAAGGAGCAGCATCCGATGCTGCCCGTGGTGATGATCTCGGGCCACGGCAATATCGAGACGGCGGTCTCCGCCATCAAGCTCGGCGCCTATGACTTCATCGAAAAGCCCTTCAAGGCCGATCGCCTGGTGCTCGTCGCGGAACGCGCCCTCGAGGCTTCGCGGCTGAAGCGCGAAGTCAACGAGCTTCGCCATCGGGCGGGCGGGACCAATACGATCATCGGCCGCTCAAGCGCGGTCAATCAATTGCGCCAGACCATCGAGCGGGTCGGCCCCGCCAATTCCCGCGTCCTGATCACCGGCGCGCCGGGCTCTGGAAAGGAGCTCGCGGCGCGCTCGATCCATGAAGCGTCGGCCCGCGCGAGCGGCCCCTTCGTCGTCATCAACTCGGCGACCATCGCCCCGGACACGATGGAGATCGAACTCTTCGGCATCGAAGGAAAAGACGGCGCCGGACGCCGCATCGGAGCCCTTGAAGAGGCGCATGGCGGCACGCTCTATCTCGACGAAATCGCCGATATGCCGCGCGAAACCCAGGGCAAGATCCTGCGCGTTCTGGTGGAGCAGAATTTCCAGCGCGTCGGCGGCCTGACGCGCGTCCATGTCGACGTGCGCATCATCTCATCGAGCGCGCGCGACCTCGCCGCGCTCATCGCCGACGGCTCTCTGCGCGAGGATCTCTTCCATCGCCTCGCCGTCGTGCCGGTGCGCGTGCCTTCGCTGTCCGAACGGCGCGAAGACATTTCGCAGCTCATAACTTTCTTCATGGAGCAGGTCTCGGCGACGACGGGAATGCCAAAGCGCATGATCGCCGATGACGCCATGGCGGTGCTGCAATCGCATGACTGGCCTGGCAACATCCGGCAACTCCGCAACAATGTGGAGCGTCTCATGATCCTTGCCGCGGGCGATCCGGACGCCGCCATCACAGCCGATCTGTTGCCTTCCGAAATTGGCGCTCTCGTGCCCTCGACGCCGAACGGGGCCGGCGGCGAAAAACTCATGAGCCTGCCGCTGCGCGACGCCCGCGAGGTATTCGAGCGCGAATATCTCGTCGCCCAGATCAACAGGTTCGGCGGCAATATTTCGCGCACCGCCGAATTCATCGGCATGGAGCGCTCGGCGCTGCATCGCAAGCTGAAGTCGCTTCGGGTCGATTGAGGCCTCGTTTCCGGGCCAGTCATCGCGATCTGAATCCTGGAGTGCGTCATATTGGCGAGAGCTGCGCCATGGCAGGCTGCGCTATATTGGAAAAGCTCCGCAACGGCTTGGGCCGGGCTGGGCCGGCGAACCGCGACAGTGGGAGACCCGATCGATGCCCTTGAAGACAGCGCTGCGCAATGCGGCGCCTTCCCTCTACACTTTCGCGCTTCGATTGCGGCGTTCCGATTTCATCGGCTATCTCGAATCCATTCCACGGCTTCGCGCGCTTCAGGCCACGCAGGCGACGAATGGGGGCTATTTCGCCGTCAATCTCAAAGGCAAGGTCGGCTTCGCGGGAACGCTCTCCCAGGTCATTGCGATATTGTTATATTGCAACATGAAGAATTTGCGTCCCGTCATCAGGATCACGAATCCCCTCTACACAAACGCGACCGACGGAAAGCATGATTGGTTCGGCGATTTCCTTGATTATGTCGACCCGGTTGCGCCGGATGTCCTGGCGCGATTGATGTTTTCCGACATCGAAGGCCAGTCGGATTACACGCGCGATCGTCTCGACGACGACATCTCGATCGACCAGGCGCATGAGCTTTACGCGCGTTATTTCAAAATCAGGCCGACCGCGATCGCCGATGCGATCGCTTTCGCCGAACGTGAATTCACGACGCCGGTCGTCGGCATTCACTACAGGGGGACCGATAAAAGATATGAGTTGCCCCTCATCCAATTCGACCGGATGGATCAGTTTTTTCTGCGCGCGCTCGAGAAAATTTCGCCGGCCGGCGCAAACGAGAAGCTAAGAATCTTCGTCGCAACCGATGACATAAAATATCTGGAGCATCTGCGGAGCGGTCCGTTCTGGAATCAAATCCTGTATTTTGAATGCAAGGAAATGGGCGCCGGCGGGAATCCGATTTATTTTTCCGCGGGCGACAACCATCAGAAGGGCGTCGAAGCGCTTTCGACAATGTATTTGCTATCGAAATGCACCTGGTGCGTCAAAACGACGTCGCAGCTTTCCGCTTGGTCGAAAATTCTAAATCCGAAGCTGAAGGTTTACATACCTGAGCGGTCGATCAATCAATTTTACCATTTTCCAGATAAACAATCATGGGAAAGCCGTGAGCAAATATAGCGAAACGAACTGTTGCCTATGCCGAAACGCCTGCGCCGAGCCAATCCGCCGTTCGGCGTGATGCGGCGCGTCTCGCATTACGCGCTGTTTTGCGCATTCTTCAAAATCGGGATTTGCGGTTTTGGCGGCGTCGCCGGCTGGGTCCGCCCGATCCTCGTCGAGGAACGCCGCTGGCTCGATGACCGCGAATTCGCCGAGCTGCACGGCGCCGCCAGCGTCCTGCCGGGCGCCAATACCGTCAATCTGGCGGTCATGCTCGGCGATCGTTTTCAGGGCGCGTCCGGCGCCTTGACGGCGGTCTGCGCCCTGCTGCTCGCCCCGCTCGCCATCCTGATCGCCATCGCTTCATTTTACGATCAATTCGCCGCGCATCCCGCCGTCAGGCAGGCCTTGGGCGGCGCCGCGGCGACGACCGCCGGCCTCGTCATCGGCAACGCCTATAAACTCGTGAAGGCGTATCGCGGGCAGGCGCGCACGATTCTCGTCGCGGCGCTCACTTTTGCGCTGACCGGGATTTTTCATGTCTCGCTAATGGCGACGCTGGCGCTGACGATTCCCTGCAGTCTCGCCCTTTTCGCGCGCGCCGGACGCACGCCGCCATGAGCCGGCAACGATGAGCCCGCCACTGACGCAGTTGGCGCTGACCTTCGCCACCTTGTCGCTCGGCGCGGTCGGCGGCGCCAACGCGACCTTGCCGGAACTGCACCGCCAAATGGTGGACGTCTCGCATTACATGGATGACGCGACCTTCGCCAATCTCGTCGCGCTGGCGCAGGCGGCGCCAGGGCCAAACGTCATCGTCATGAGCCTGATGGGCTGGCATATCGCCGGCGCCGCGGGCCTCGCCGTCGCCACGGCGGGCATGATCGCGCCTTCTTCGGCGCTGGCGTTCGCGGCCGAGCGGATGTTTCGCCGTCTTTCCGCCAGCCGCGCGATCGCGATCCTGAAAGCAGCGCTGGCGCCGATCGCCATCGGCCTCATGTGCGCCAGCGGCCTCGTGCTGGCGCGCGCCGCCGACAGCGGCGGCTTGACGATCGCCCTCACACTGGGCATGACGCTGCTCAGCGGCCTGACGAGGATCAATCCCTTGTACGGCATCGCGGCCGGCGCGCTCCTTGCGCTGGCGGGCGGCGCTTTTGGCGCATCTTCCTAGAACGGCCCGGCGAGCAAAGCAGGTGAGCCAATTGAGCAGAATTGCCTATGTCAACGGCCTCTATCTCTCGAGCCGCGAGGCCGTCGTTCCGATCGAAGATCGCGGCTATCAGTTCGGCGACGGCGTCTATGAAGTGTGCGAGGTTTTCAATGGCGCCCTTATCGATGAAGAGCGTCATCTTGGCCGGCTCGCGCGCTCCCTGGCTGAGCTTCGCATCAACGCGCCGGTCAAGCCGGGCGCGCTGAAAATAATCCTGCGCGAAATTCTCGCCCGCAACAAAGTCGCCAACGGCTATCTTTACATACAGGTGACGCGCGGTGTCGCCCCGCGCGACCATGTGTTTCCGCAGCCGTCGGTGCGGCCGAGCCTCGTCGTCACGGCGCGGCAGATCGATCCGCGCAAAGGCGAAGCCACCGCCAGCAAGGGAATCTCCGTCATCTCGACGCCGGACCTGCGCTGGAAGCGGGTCGACATCAAGTCGATCGCGTTGCTGCCCAATGTGCTGGCGCGTCAGGAAGCAAGAGAGCAGGGGGCCTATGAGGCCTGGCTGATCGACGATGATGGCCTCGTCAGCGAGGGCGCGGCCTCGAACGCCTGGATCATAGACGAGACGGGCTCGATCATCACCCGTCAGGTCGATCATTCGATCTTGCGCGGCATCACGCGCACGACGTTGATCGAAATCATCGCGGCGCAGGGTCTGCGTCTGGCGGAGCGCAAATTCAGCATCGACGAAGCTCTGCGCGCGCGGGAGGCGTTCATCACAGGCGCCACCACGCTCGTGATGCCGGTCGTCGCCATCGACGGGCAGAAAATCGGCGGCGGCGCGCCAGGCGCGGTAACGTTGAAATTGCGCCATATATTCCACGATGCGGCGATGCGTTCGACTTAACTTGTTGGAATCGATCACGTCATTTGCGTTCAGCTCCGTTCAGCCAGAACGCATCGAGATCCAAGGCGTAAAGACCCATTGCAAACGCCGCGACCAGCAGGTCTAATGTCGGCGGGTAGATCGCGAAACGCACGCGGAGGCGCGCGCGCCGTCAAGGCGCGCCGAGACGAAGCGGCACAACCGCTAACGAAAACGAACGCGCCAGCCGGCGCCAATAACAAGATAGGATATTCAAGATGGCAGCTGAAAGGCCACAAAATCTACAAGACACCTTTCTCAATTTCGTACGCAAGAACAAGGTTCCCCTCACAATCTTCCTCGTCAATGGCGTGAAGCTTCAGGGCGTCGTGACCTGGTTCGATAATTTTTGCGTCTTGCTCCGCCGGGACGGCCATTCGCAGCTGGTTTACAAGCACGCCATCTCCACCATCATGCCGGGCCAGCCGATCCAGATGTTCGAAGCTGGCGAAGATATCGGCCCCGCGTCGGGCTGACCATTTGCGCGAATGGGAAACGATCCCCATATTCGGCCAAGTGGCCACGGGCCTTCTATGATCGGCAGGGGAAGACGCGAATCGAAGCTCTGGTGAAGAATGCGGCGGCGGACCGATCGGCGAAGAGCGCACGCACGCGGGCGCTGGTCATTGGCCCTTATCTCAACGAAAAGGCCCGGCGCCCGGTCGGCAAGCCGCAGTTGGCGCAGGGCGCGGGGCGTTCAGCGCAGGCGCGCATCGACGAAGCCGCAGGGCTTGCGGGAGCCATTGATCTCGATATCGTCGACGCCAAAATCGTCGCGCTCGCCGAAATCCGTCCAGCGAGCTTCCTCGGCAAAGGCAAGGTTGAGGAGATCGCCGAATTCATCGAGGCGGAAGACATCGGCCTCGTCATCATGGATTGCGCCCTCTCGCCAGTGCAGCAGCGCAATCTTGAAAAAGCTTTTTCGGCCAAGGTCATAGACCGCACCGGCCTGATCCTCGAGATCTTTGGGCGCAGGGCGCGGACCCGCGAAGGCGCGCTTCAGGTCGAACTCGCCCATCTCGCCTATCAGAAATCCCGCCTCGTCCGCTCCTGGACCCATCTTGAGCGCCAGCGCGGCGGCTTCGGCTTCCTTGGCGGCCCGGGCGAAACCCAGATCGAAACCGATCGCCGCCTGATCGAGGAGCGCATGACCAAGATCGAGCGCGAGCTCGACGGCGTCAAGCGCACGCGCGGCCTACATCGCAAGAGCCGAAGCGCGGTGCCGTTTCCGATCGTCGCGCTGGTCGGCTACACAAACGCCGGAAAATCGACCCTGTTCAACCGCCTGACGCGGGCCGACGTACTGGCCGCCGACATGCTGTTCGCGACGCTTGATCCGACATTGCGTTCGGTCGCGCTGCAACATGGCGGCGAGATCATTCTTTCCGACACGGTCGGCTTCATCTCTGACCTGCCGACCATGCTGGTCTCCGCCTTCCGCGCAACCCTTGAAGAAGTCCTCGAGGCCGATCTCATCCTGCATGTCCGCGACATCGCGCATGAGGACGCCGAGGCGCAGCGCGCCGACGTCGAGGCGATCCTCTCGGAGCTTGGCGTTGACGCCGGCGACCGCCGCCTGATGGAAGTCTGGAACAAGGCGGATCTGCTCGACGGCGAAAGCCTTGCTGCGGCAGAGAACGCCGCGCGCCGCCGCGCGGCACAGGCGGGCGCGCAGGCGGAGCCCCTGATCGTCTCGGCGCTGAGCGGGCAGGGGCTGGACCAGCTCCGCGAAAGCATTGAAACGCGCCTCGCCGCCGGCCGGATCCTGTTCGACATCGCGCTTGCGCCGGAGAATGGCGAAGGCCTGCACTGGCTGCATGAAAATACCGAAGTGATGGGCAAGAGCACCGACGCCGACGGCGCATGCATCTCACCGTGCGCGTCGCGCCCGAGCGCGCCGAGCCGGTGCGGCGGAAGTTTTTCACGCCTGCGGCGCAGGAGCCAGATTTTGGCGCGAGCCTTGAGCCGCCAGTTCGCGACGCCGCGCCCAAGCGCATGACGCGCGCCGCCAGGCAGATCTGACGCTCAGCCCTCGCGCGATTTCTCGCCGGCTTTGGCTTCATTCCAGAGCGCATCCATCTCGGCGAGCGACGCCTTTCCAGGCGCGACGCCGCGTTGCGCCAGCGCCTCTTCGATGAAACGGAAACGGCGTTCGAATTTCGCGTTGGCGCGCCGCGCCGCCGCCTCTGGATCGACGCCGGCGTGGCGCGCGACATTGGCGGCGGCGAAGAGAAGATCGCCGATCTCATCCTCGATCGCATCCGCCTCGCCGCTATCGAGCGCGGCTTCGATCTCGGCGGTTTCCTCGCGGATTTTGTCGAGAACGACGTGAATGTCATTCCAGTCGAAGCCGACGCTCGACGCCTTTTGCTGCAATTTGACCGCGCGGCTGAGACCGGGCAGGGCGAGCGGAATATCGTCAAGGAGACCAATCCCCGCCCGATCGCCGGCCTCGCCCGCGGCCGCCGTTTTCGCCGCCTTCTCCTGCGCCTTGATCCGCGCCCACTGCGCCTTGACCTCATGCGGGGCCAAATCCGTCGCGTCGCCAAAGACATGCGGATGGCGGCGGATCATTTTTTGCGTGATCGCCTCGACGACGCCGCCAAAGTCAAAAGAGCCTTTTTCTTCGGCCAATCTCGCATGGAAGGCGACCTGAAGCAGCAGATCGCCGAGTTCATCGCGCAAATCCGCGAAGTCGCCGCGCGCGATGGCGTCGGCGACCTCATAGGCTTCCTCGATGGTATAGGGTGCGATCGTCTCGAAGGTCTGGGCGAGATCCCAGCCGCAGCCTGTCTCGGGCGTGCGCAGCGCCGCCATGATGTCGAGAAGGCGCTGAATGTCGGAGGAAGGCTGCATGGCGAACGCCGGATCGGGAAAGCCCCGGCCGGAGGCCAAGGCGGGAGACGCCCGACGATGCGGTTCGCCGCCGCGCGACGCAAACATGACCGGTCGGAAAACCCACCGGTCATGCGCTTGTTGACGAAGGGCGCGCCTAAGCGCCCGCGCGAAGCCTATTCGAGCGAAATCGACAGAGCTTCGCGGCCCTTCGGCGTGTCGACGACGCGCATGCTTACCGGCTGTCCCTCGGCGAGATTTTGCACGCCGGAGGGCCCAAGGATCGAGATATGGACGAACACGTCCTTGCCGCCATCATTCGACTGAACGAAGCCGAAGCCCTTATTGTCGTCGAACCATTTCACCGTGCCCGTTACCGCGACCGCGGTCGAAGGATCGGGAGCGCGACGGGCCGGACGCGGCGAATCGCCGAAAACACGAGGCTGCGGCGCGCGTTCCGAGGCGCCCGCGGTGTCGACCTCGAGAACCCGTGTCACCTGCGCGCCCTTCATGCCATTGCTGACATTCACTTTCAGCTTGGCGCCCGGCGGCACCGTCTCATATCCGGCGGCCTGCAGGGCGCCGATATGAAGGAACGCATCGCCCGATCCATTGCCCAATTCGACGAAGCCGAACCCCTTGTCGCCTTTGAACCATTTCACGACGGCGTCGATGCTGGGGCCGGTCGCCGGCGCCGCCATTTCCGGTGCGCCGCCGCCGAAGCTCGAACGCGGCGTCCGGCTGGGACGCGGCGCATCGTAGGGGGACGGCCCGTCATCGTCGAAGCCGCGCTTTTTCGGTCCCCGGAAATCTCTACCTTTGCTCATGATATGCCTGCCGTATCCACCTGTAACCGCCGCCCGATTGACCACTGGTCTGAATTCTACGCCATTAATTCCAAGTTATTTGTTCGAAGCCATCGCCTTGGCGACGACTGGCGCTTGACGATGACCCACGCGTAGAGGCCGGTCACCCACGGGTGCCAGCCCAAAGTCTCGCCTATGGTATTCTGTAAGAATGCCTAACGCCCCGTGTAGCCCAAAACATAGCAACAGACGGGCCGCTTGGCTACCCAAATCGGTCAAGAATGGCGCATGCGTCAAGGAAAGCGACAGGCGGGCCCGGACGGCGCGGCGGCGGCTCCAGCCGCTGACATATAATTCGCATAAGATATATTATGGAACATAATTAAATATCGTTTGTATTTAAGGCTTTGTCCGTGTCAGACGATAATATCGTTGAGGAAACGAATCTTCATATCCAGCTCCAACTGCTGGCGCTGACGGCTCAGCCGACGATCCGCATGCCGTCATAGGCCGGTTCGACATTGGCCGGCAGTTCGGCCCGCAGCGTCTCAAAATCGAGATCGGCGTGTAAATTGGTGACGATGGCGCGTTTGGGCGCAAGCCTTGCGATCCAGCGCAAGGTCTCCGACAGGCAAAAATGGCTCGGATGCGGCATGTAGCGCAACGCGTCGACGATCCAGAGATCCAGCCCTTCAAGATATTGCAGGCTCTCCGCCGGAATGCCGTTGACGTCGGGCGTATAGGCGATGTCGCCGAAGCGAAAGCCTAGCGCGTCGATTTCGCCATGTTCGAGGCGAAACGGCATGGCCTCGATGTGTCCGCCCGGACCCTCGATCCGCGCCGAAATCCCCGGCGCAAGGCGGCGTTCGTTCAAAAGCGGCGGATATTGGCTGCCGGGCGGCGTCGCGAAAATATAGTCGAAATGCGCGCGCACGATCGCCGAGGTCGGCGCGTCCATATGCATGTCGATCTTGCGCCGCGCCAGGATCACCAGCGGGCGGATGTCGTCGATGCCATGGGTGTGGTCGGCGTGCGGATGGGTCAGCAATATGCCGTCCAGCCTTTTTACGTCTTCAGCCAGCAATTGCTCGCGAAGATCGGGCGAGACGTCGACCAGAAGCTGCGTCGCGGCGCCATCCGCGCCGGTGCGCTGCAGCAGGATCGAGCAGCGCCGGCGCCGGTTTTTGGGGTTTGCGGGATCGCAGGCGCCCCAGCCCTGCCCGACGCGCGGCACGCCAGCTGAGGAGCCGCAGCCGAGAATCGTGATCGCGAGGCTCATTCCGCGTTCGCCGCCACGGCGGCTTCGGCGCTCGCCGGCGGCGGCATCCTGTCGAATAATTTCAGCGCATTGGCGCTCGTCCTCGCGGCCAGTTCCGCGACCGGGACGCCCTTGACCTCGGCGAGCACGGCGGCCGTCGCCGCGACGAAAGCCGGCTCATTGCGCTTGCCGCGGTGCGGGACGGGGGCCAGAAACGGCGCGTCCGTCTCGACCAGCAGCCGGTCCATCGGCACGATGCGGGCGATGTCGCGCAGCGCATGCGAATTCTTGAAGGTCACAATGCCGGAGAACGAAATCGACAGGCCCAGCGCAAGTCCCGCCTCGGCCAGCTCAAGCGACGAGGTGAAGCAATGCAGCACGGCCTTGAAAGGCCCCTTCCCCATTTCGTCGGCGAGAATTTCCGCCATATCCCGATCGGCGTCGCGGCTGTGGATCACCAGCGGGAGACCGGTGCGGCGCGCGGCCTCGATATGGGTGCGAAAAACTCTTTTGGCGGCGGCGCGCGGCGCGCTGTCGTGATGATAATCGAGGCCCGCCTCGCCGATGCCGACGCATTTTGGATGGGCCGCGAGCGCGACCAGCCGATCGAGATCGGAATCCGGCGCCTCGTGGACATTTTCCGGATGTTCGCCCACCGTACAGAACACCTCGGGATAAGCCTCGGCCAGCGCGGCGATCTCGCCGAATTTCTCGATCCGGGTCGAAATCGAGATCATGCGCGTGACGCCGGCCGCTCGCGCGCGCTCGACGACGGCGTCGCGCTCGGCGGCGAAATCGGGAAAATCGAGATGGCAGTGACTGTCGATCAGCATGGGTTGACCTGATGGAAATGCCTAAACCGGCGTCGCGGCCTCAGCCTCGACATAGCGCGGAAAGATCGGCGCCGGCGCCGGAAGCAGGCTCCCCGGCGTCAGCGCGCGGGGCCGCTCCGCGTCGATGAACAGGCGAGCGCCTTCCGCGACGCCCAATAAATCGAGCAGCTTCGCCATCGAGGCCGGCATGACGGGCTGCGCCATGATGGCGATCATGCGCAAAACCTCCGCCGTCACATAGAGGATCGTCGCCATGCGCGCCGGATCGGTCTTGCGCTTGATCCAGGGTTCCTCGGCCGCGAAATAGCGGTTCGCCTCGGCGACGACGCGCCAGATCTCGGCGAGGATCAGATGCAGGGAAAAATCCTTCATCAAGGCGCGGGCCTGCGGCGCCAGCGCCGCGGCCTGCGCCAGGATCGCCTCGTCGGCGGCCTCAAGCGCGCCAGGCGAAGGCAGCGCGCCGTCGCAGTTCTTGGCCAGCATCGAGAGCGAGCGCTGCGCCAGATTGCCGAGATCATTGGCGAGATCGGCGTTGATGCGGTTGACGATCGCTTCATGCGAATAATTGCCGTCCTGCCCGAACGGCACTTCGCGCAGGAAGAAATAGCGCAGCGGATCGACGCCGTAATGGGCCGCGAGCGCCAAGGGGTCGATCACATTGCCGACCGACTTCGACATTTTCTCGCCGCGGTTGAACAGGAACCCATGCACCACGATCTGCTTCGGCGGCGCGATCCCGGCCGACATCAGAAAAGCCGGCCAGTAGATCGCGTGGAAGCGCGTGATGTCCTTGCCGATCACATGCGCGTCGGCCGGCCAGAATTTCGCGCGCGGCGCGTCCGCGTCCGGGAAGCCGGTCCCGGTGATGTAGTTGGTCAGAGCGTCGACCCAGACATACATCACATGCTTCGGATCGCCCGGCACGGGAATGCCCCAATCGAAGGTCGAGCGGCTGATCGAGAGGTCTTTGAGGCCGCGCTCCACGAAGGCGACGATCTCGTTGCGGTATTTTTCCGGCGTCACGAATTCCGGATTGTCGCGATAATGCTTCAACAGGCGGTCCTGATAGGCGGACAGCCTGAAATAATAGCTCTCCTCCTCGACCCATTCGACCGGCGCGCCGGTCGGCGCGAGGCGCTGGCCCTGCGGCCCTTCGCGTCAGCTCGGATTCATCGAAAAAGGCTTCGTCGCGGACCGAGTACCAGCCGGGATATTTCGACAGATAGATGTCGCCCGCCGCCGCCATGCGGCGCCAGATCTCCTGCGACGCGGCGTGGTGGCGCTCCTGCGTCGTGCGCACGATGTCGTCGGCCCGCGCGTTCAGACGCCGCGCCCATCGCCTCGAACTGCGCCGCCGTGCGATCGGCGAGCTGGAGCGGGGTCAGCCCCTCGCGCGCCGCCGTCTGCTGCATTTTCTGGCCGTGCTCGTCCATGCCGGTGACGAACAATGTCTCATATCCGTCGAGGCGCTTGAACCGGACGATGGCGTCGGTCGCGATGCGCTCATAGGCGTGGCCGATATGCGGCGCGCCATTGGCGTAGGGAATTGCGGTCGTGGCGTAAAAAAGGGGGCGGCCGGACATGGGATAAGCAATCTCAACTGTCTAAAGGTTTACGATGCGCGCGCATTATGCCATGCGCCCGTCTCGACGCGCGAATTTAATCTTGAGCGCGGGCGTTGCGAAGCTTACATCGCGGCGGCCGCGGCCGCGGCCAGATCGGAAAACAGGGCGATGACGAAGGGACGCTTGTCGAGATTGAGCGCTTCGGTCTCCCGCGCCGCGCTGCTCAACTTTTCCCACGCCTCGGCGTAAGGCGCAAGCCGCCGCGGATCGCTCGCCCCGGCGAGCGCCGCCGCGCGCACTTTTTCCTGCAGCCAGTCATAGGCGCTGGCGAGCAGCGCTTCATAGGCGGTCTCGCCCGACGCGGGAGCGGCCTCGTCGGCGATGGCCTCGACCGCGCGCCAGTCGACCCGCGGCAACGCGTCCAGCACGCGCCGCAGTCTCGCATCGGATTCGAGACCGCGCCCGTCGAGCAGCCGCAGCGCGCCATGCAGCGAAGCGCGCGAGGACTGGATAGCGGCTTCAACCTGCGCCGCCGCCGCGCTCGACCAGGGCGGCCCCAGCGTCGTCAACACGCGCGCAAGGTCGGGCGGCTCCAGCGCCTTCAACGTAATTCTTCGGCAGCGCGAGCGAATGGTCGGCAGGACGCGGCCGGGCCGATGCGCGACGATCAGAAAAACCGAGCGCGGCGGCGGCTCCTCGATCAGCTTCAAAAGCGCGTTGCCGCTTTGCGCGTTAAGATCCTCGGCGCTGTCGAGAATGCAGATGCGGTAGCCGCCCCGCCCCGCCGCCTGATGGAACAGGTTTTGCGCCGCGCGCACGGCCTCGGCGCGAATGTCCGTAAAATGTCGCTTGCTTTTCTCGTTCCACTCGCGCCGCAGCAAAACCACGTCGGGATGCGACATCGCGGAAATCTGCCGCGCGACCGGATGATCTGGCGGCACATCGAGACTTTGCGCGCCTGCGGGGTCGGATTGCGCGAAAGGATCCGGGTTGGCGAGCAGAAATCGCGCCAGCCGCCAGGCGAGGGTCGCCTTGCCGACGCCGGGCGGGCCGCCGATCAAAAACGCCTGCGGCAGATGGCCCGAAGCATAGGCCTGCAGCATTTCGCTTTCCGCCTCGGCATGGCCGAACAGATCCAGCGCGTCGCGCGGATGCGGCGTCTCCTCGAAGCGATCGGATTCCGGCGGCGCGTCGCCGCCCGCCCCTCTAGGCGCCATGCGCTCGCTCCAAGCTACGCCCGGCTATGAGCCGCTCCGAAACGACGCGTTCAATGGCGTCGGCCACCTCCGCCTCAGGGGCGCTGGCGTCGATGATGGCGCAGCGTCCGGGATTGGCTGCGGCGATGGCGAGAAAGGACGCGCGCAGGGCCTCGTGAAAGCGAAGATCCTCGCCTTCGAAACGATCGAGCGCCGCGCCCGGCGCGCGCCGGCGCGCCGCGCGCCGCAAGCCCTCCTCGGCCGGAAGATCGAGAATCAGCGTGAGGTCGGGACGCAGATCGCCCAAAGCGACGCGCTCCAGCGCGTTGACGAGGCGCGGATCGATCGCGCCCGCGCCGCCCTGATAGGCTCGCGTGGAATCGGAGAAGCGGTCGGAGACGACCCATTTTCCTGCGCTCAAGGCCGGCTCGATGGTGTTGTCGATGTGATCGATCCGCGCCGCGGCGAAAAGGATCGCCTCGGCCGCCGGACCCAGCGGCTTGACGACGCCGGACAGAAGAATCCCGCGTAGGAGTTCCGCGCCCTCCGATCCGCCCGGCTCGCGTGTCGCGATGGCCTCGATCCCCGCCGCGCGCAGGCGGCGCATGAGATGGCCGATCTGGGTCGATTTGCCGGCGCCCTCCCCGCCTTCGAGCGTGATCAGCTTGCCGCGCGCGCAAGCGTGCGCCTTGCGTCCAGGGCTCGCGCTTTCGCCTGGCGTTTCGCTCATTGACGGGAGACGAGTTTCTTTTCGATCTTGCTGCCGATATATTTTCGGAAAAGGCCCCCCGCATATTCAAGCCCAGCGTCCATCGCGCGGCGCGGGAGCGAACCGACCTCGATGGCGGCGGCGGTCTTCAAAGGCAGATCCAGCACTTCGGTCGCGCCGCGGCTGATCTTCAGCCGGGCGACCTGCTGGCCCGCCTCGACCGGCGCCGTCAAGGGGCCCTCATAGACAATGCGGCCGGTGAATTTCTCGGCGCCATTGCGGGGCGTCAGAATTTTCACCTCGCGCTCGGCGACGAGCGGGACCTCGGAGCTGGCCCCGCCAAAGACCTTGGCGTAACCAACGACCTCGCCCGCGCGCGAAGATCGTCTTCGAATCGAACGAGCGGA
This sequence comes from uncultured Alphaproteobacteria bacterium, assembly GCA_963767805.1. GTDB lineage: Bacteria > Pseudomonadota > Alphaproteobacteria > Rhizobiales > Beijerinckiaceae > Methylocapsa. The sequence goes on from CAVYFP010000011.1 coordinate 164,645, forward strand.
AGCCCCAAAGCAGCAGCTTGCGCGCCTCCTCGGATCGCTCCTTGTTGCTCGCCGCGCCGTAAATGGCCAGAATCAGACGCTGGCCGTTCTGCACCGCAGAACCGACGAGGCCGTAATCCGCTGGCGTCGATATTGCCGGTCTTCAGCCCGTCCGCGCCAATGTCCATCGTCAGCAGCGGATTGCGGTTCGTCTGCTTGATCTTGTTCCAGAGAAACTCTTTTTCTCCGAAATATTTGTAATAGTCCGGGTAGGTCCGGATCAAATGCGCCGCCGAGAAGCGTCATCTCGCGCGGGGTGACTTTCTGTTCCGGATCGTCCTTGCCCCAGGAATTGGTGAAGACCGAGCGCGTCAGGCCAAGTTCGCGGCCCCGCTTCATCATCAGCGTGGCGAAGGCGCCCTCGGAGCCGGCGACGCCCTTCGGCCAGCGCGATGGCCGCATCGTTTCCTGAATCGATGACGAGGCCGCGAATGAGATCCTCGACCCGGACGCGGCTGTTCAGGGCCGCGAACATGCTTGAGGCGCGCGCCGGCGCACCGCCCGTGCGCCAGGCGTTCTCGGTGATGAGGAATTGATCGTCGAGCTTGATGCGGCCCTCGGTCAACTCGTGAAAGACGACCTCGGCGGTCATGATCTTGACGGTCGAGGCCGGCGTCGCCGGCGCGTCGGCGTCTTTTTCAAAGAGCACGCTTCCCGTATCGGCGTCGATCAGAATGGCGTGCGGGACGCTCGTCTCGATCGTCTGCGCGAAGGCGCCGGAGACGACGCCGACCAAAACGGCGAGGCCGACGAGCAGCGTGATTGGCGAAGTCCGAAGCGCTTTCAGCTTTTCGATCACGTCCGAGCCTTTCCGCGCCTTCGCCAAAGCGAAGCGCCGGCTGGCGTCAATCCCGCGCGATGACGCCTTCGATTTATGTGGCCCAGGCGAAGGCGGCAATCAAGGCGAAGTTTGACGCGCGGTGGGTGACCGAACGTCCCCGCTATCGCCCTGCCCGCCGGACGGCCTCGGTCGACGCCGATCAAGCTTCATCTAGGCCGAGTTCGCGCTGCGCCTTCTTGCTCAGACCGAGAGAAACGATGCGATGCGAGCGCGCGATGTATTCGCGCAATTCTTCATCGGAAAGTCCCGGTTCGGCGTAATGCTGGATCCATTTCATGCCGCGTGACGCGAGATAGGGCGCGGGGCGCAGGCCCGGCTGCTCTTTCAGCAACTCAAAGGAGATATCGCTCACCTTGAAGGTGAAGGCGGGACGATCTTCCGCCCAGCCGCCGATGGCGAAAACCTTGCCGCCGACTTTCCAGACATGCGATCCGCCCCATTGGACCACATGGCTCGCAGCGGGCAGCGCGCGGCAAAACGCATTGTAATCGTCATAGGTCATTTGCGGCCACCGGTCGCCGAAGCAATGAGCCGACGATTGGCGCGGGCAAGTCCGGCCTATTCGGAATCTTTCGTGCGCGCCGCAACATGCACGCGCCCCGAGGCGGCTGGCGACCGTGCGCCAAGATCATAGGGACGCGGCGGCGGCAGCGGCGCGACGCCTGCGAACTTTGCGCTTTTCGCAATCGCTGCGTTCGGCTCGTCATCATCGGACGCGGCGGCGCGCTGGCGGCCGGGCGCCGGCGTTTCACGCGGATCGAGAGCGGCGACGGCTGCCGGCGGCGGCGCAGATTCAGCGACCATCGTCGGCACGTCGCCATCGAGCCTCGCCGGCCCGTCGAGGCGCAGCGTCGCAAGCAGCTTTTCGTCATCCGATCCGGCGAGGCTCGCGCGCCCCGACATATTCCACCTTTACCTTGGCCGTGCCGCCGCCCTGGAAACCGAGCGCCTCGGCCGTCCGGCGCGAGACATCCATGATGCGATCGGCCGCGAAAGGTCCGCGATCATTGACGCGAACGATCATGGATCGATGGTTGTAGAGATTGGTCACGCGGGCGTAGCAGGGCAGCGGCATGGTCGGATGGGCGGCCGTGACGCCGTCGCGATCATAGATCTCGCCATTGGCGGTGCGCCGGCCGTGGAAGGCGTCGCCATACCAGGAGGCGAGGCCGACGGCCGCGTAACGCTTCTCGCTCGGATAATAGGTGTGGCCCGCCACCGAATAGGGCTTGCCGACCATATAGGCGCCGCCGCCGCGCGGCACCGGCTCGCCATCGGCGATGACGCGCGGGCTGGCCGGACCATATTTCGAGGACGGGAAATATTCCTTGGAATGGGCCGCAACGCGTTGCAACTGCTGCTGCTGGGCGCAGCCGCCAAGGCCCATCGCGCCGCCGGCGAGCGCAATCATGAAAAGCCTGCGCGGCGCGCTGGAAAGAGGCGGAAAAGCAATGCGAAACAGGAAGCTTGCGGGCAAGAAAGACGCCTTGATCAAACGCGGCAGGGGCGATGGACGAACCGGGGGAAAAGAAGACAAAGGGCGCTTCGCCAGCATGCGCAATTCCTGTCTGCTTCCAGTTTTTGGTCCGCGACGCGGACCGCAAAGCTGAAAATGGCCAAAGCCCCGTTCGGGTGTTTCGCACCCCGTTATTGACGAAGCCTTAAGCGCACTATGCACGAGCTATCGCCGAAGCCGACTGGAATTTGCGTGAGGAGCCTTCTGGCGCAGGCTTTCCAGCACCGCGCGGAAGCCTAAATTTTGAAGTAAAATCATCCGTTTGTGCATTTCTGCAACAGCGCCGCGAATTCGCGCGGCGGATGGCGTCAACCGCCTCCAAAACTCGAATCCCATTGCAATATCAAGGTTAACGACATCAACTGGCGCGAGACTGGCCATGCGCATCGCCGCGCCTTGCGGCGCCTTCTCCCGACAGAAACGCCAGCAGCCGCGCGCGCAGGGCCTCGTCATCTCTGATCTCGCACTCCCAGAGGGTGAGGCTCTCCCAGCCCGAGGCGGCAAGCTCCGCCCGCGCCCGGGCGTCGCGGCGCCGGTTGGCTTCGATCTTCGCAAGCCAATAGCCGGCATTGGCTTTCGGCATGCGGGCGCCGCGCTTGCAGTCATGGCCGTGCCAGAAGCAGCCATTGACGAAGATCGCCTTGCGCCGCGCGACGAAGACGAGGTCGGGGCGGCCCGGCAGGCTCTTGCGATGCAGGCGAAATCGGAACCCGAGCCGATGCGCGAGCGAGCGCACCTTCATTTCCGGTTTGGTGTTCGTCGATTTGACGGCGCGCATGATGGCGCTGCGGGCTTCGCTCGGCGCCTCGGGCATGCGCGCCTCCCTCATTCGGCCGCTTCCGCGCTGACGCGCTGATCGGCGAGCAGCGGCTCCAGGAGATGCGCCGCGAGATGGCGAATGAGCGGGACCACGACGCCGTCGCCGGTCAGATGATAGGCCTCGTTGTAATTCTGCGGCAGCCTGTACGCGTCGGGCAGGCCCATCAGCCGCGCCGTCTCCCGCGCGGAGATCAGGCGCGAGCGCACGCGGCTCCCCTCGACCACGAGAATGAGCTGCCGGCTGGAGCCGCCCGCCGGCGTGCGCAGGCACCCGGAGAGGCCGTCGAGCCTGATTTCCGCGCGCTGGCGCCTGACGCCGGCGGCATCGGTGCGCGTGCGACGGTAGACGCAGCCGATGACGCGCCGCCCTTCCTTTTTGGCCGCCTCGAGCTTGCGCCGGTTGGCCTCGCTCATCAGGCCGATGAGATGCGAGCGTCTCGGCCTCGCCATGCCAGTCGACGGCGGCGTCATCCTCGATGAGATCTTCGAGCCGCGTTTCCCGCGTGGGAGGCGCCGGCATCGCCCACCAAACCCAAGCCCGCCGCAGGGGCGCCGGCAGCGCCGCATGCGCCGTCCGCACGGCGGTTGAATGCCATTTTGAAGCGCCCTCCACCTTCAGATGAGGCGGAATGGCGAGCCCCTTGCGCACGCCGATGACGAAGAGGCGCGGGCGCGATTGCGGCGTGAACAATGCGCCATCGACGACGAGGGCGCCGAAGGCGTAGCCGCCGCCATGGAGATGCGACAGAAGCGCGCGAAAATCCGCGCCGCCATGCGAGGTGAGCGCGCCCTGGACATTCTCCAGCGCGATGAGGTCCGGCGCGCGATCCTCGGCGATCAGGCGCTGCATCAGGGCCCAGAAGGCGAAAAAACTTCCGCTCCGCGCGCCTTTGAGGCCAGCGCCGGCGCCGGCGAGCGACAAATCCTGGCACGGAAAAGAGGCCCAGGCGAGGTTTGCGCGCGGGCCCGGCAGATCGCCCGGCGCGAGCGAGGCGACATCGGCGGTGACAAGCTCGGCGGCGCCCCAATTGGCGCGATAGGCGGCGCTCTTCCGCGCATCGAAATCATTGGCGAAGAGGCAGGTCCAGCCCGGCCCAAGTCCCGCGCGTACCATGCCGCCGCCGGCGAAGAATTCGTAAAAGCCGCGCAATCGCTCCCTCGCCCCGCCGCGCAGGCGAACGCCGCGCGGCGTCACTATCGCGGCGCCCCGGCGCGATAACAAGGCGCAGCTTCAGGGCGGAAGCGCCCGCGATCGCTTTTCCACAAGGGCGGGTGATGGATCAGTTTGAATTTGGGCTTTCGACCCTTCTGCGGCGTTCGTGCGAGTTTATACGCGGCCCGAAACCAGACGACGATGGCGCTGGACTAAAAGCGCATGCGGTGGCATCGTCGAGCCTATGACCTTCTTTGTTCACATCGTGATCCCTGCGATCATCGGGCGAATTAATCACCCGGCCTGATACGTCGGGTCGGTGTTGTCCGCGTGTGAACAGTGTGGCGCTATCGCCGTCTCCCAGGGTCTACATTCATGTCTTCGAACGAACCGACGCTGCACCTCGTGTGCGGAAAGATTGCCGCAGGGAAGTCCACTCTCGTCAACGAACTGGGCCGACTGCCGGGTACGGTTGTCGTGAGGGAGGATCATTGGCTCGCCCGCCTCTTTCCGGGCGAGCAAAACACCTTAGCTGATTACGTCCGCAATTCGACGCGGCTGCGGAGCGCCATTGCGGTGCATCTGGTGGACCTGTTGCGAAGCGGCCTCTCAATTGTGCTCGACTTCCCTGCGAATACGCCCAGCAGTCGGGCATGGATGCGCACCCTATTCGAGGACGCGGGATGCGCGCACCGGCTTCACTATCTCGATGTGGCGGACGAGGTGTGCAAAGCCCGCCTTCGTCGCAGGAGCGAGAGCGGCGTGCACGAGTTCACCGTCAGCGACGAGGACTTCGATCTCTTTACCTCTCACTTCGTGCCGCCCGCCGCTGACGAGGCGTTCGAGGTGGTTCTGCACCGCCAATGACGATCGGTATGTCCGCTATCATGCTCAGCGGCCCGATAGCGGAGAGGCGAATATCCACCCAGTGCGGAAATTCATACTCAGACACGAACCAAGGGCGACCCAGCGTGACAAGGCGCATGGCGTAAGCTACGCTTGATGCATTGCGCCGCCGCTCTGCGAGACCCCCATTCGGGGCTGCGCCGAAAGCTCGCTGGCGCTGATCATGTTTTTTCGATCGTCACTTATTGAGGCCGCGCGGCCGCGATATTTCCAAGAGGCTTCGATGAAGCTCGAGCGCGAAGATCGCATCGCCCCGCCGGCGAAATCCGACCACGGCCCTTATCTCTCCGCGGCGCTGGCGCTCGTGGTCGCCGGCGCGGTCGCCCTCGTCGCGCTCCCGGAACTGCGCGAGACGGTGCGGCGCGCGGGTTTTTCGGCTGCCGCCCTCTTCGGCTTCAAGCCGCCGCCCGACGCGTTCGCCCCGGCCTACCAGCGCCTTGGGCTGGAGCCCCTGCCCGTCTCTCTGGCCGTCTCGCCGATAATCTCTTCGAGCCTCGAAAAACTGTCGCGCGAGCCCTGCGACAAGGAGGCGATCTTCGCATTGGGCGAGGCGCTCTCTGCTGCGCATGAAAAGCGGTTGGCCGCAGACGCCTATTCCGGCTTCGCCGCCGCCTGCCCGAATGGCGAGGGCGAAAAATATCGCGCCGCCCAGCTGTTGCAGCAGCTCGGCGACAACGAGAAGACCATCGCGCTCGCCAGCGCCCTGATCGAGCATGACCCAAGCGCCGCGAACTACCGCTATCTGCGTGGCAAGGCGCTTGCGAACAAGAAGCGCTACGCCGAGGCGCTCACGGATTATCGCAGCACGATGCAGCTGCAAATAAATCCGCGCGACGTCGGCGAATGGGTGTTCACGGAAATGGCCGAGATTTACGCCGCCCTCGGCAAGCCCTGCGACGCGGCGCTGACGATTCTCGCCTATGTCGCCATCGACCCGGCGTCGCGCAACACGCCAAAGGCGCATAAGCTCGTCACTGAATATTCGGCGCGGGGCTGCGAGCAAAACGCCGCGCCGCCGGACGTCAAGAGCCTTTAAACTCGAGAGATATTGAGGCCCGAGGCGCTTCACGGGCGAACGGAGCTTTCCCGCGGGCCCCATAACACTCCGCAGCCCGCCGCCGACCTTCGGCTCGAAGACGAGGCGGCGCGACGCGCGATCGAGCAACCCGCCCGCGTCGCCTTTGGCCGAGGATCATGGCGCTGACCATTCGAAGCGGGCCGCGCAATTGACAAGGATAAAATTTCCCCTTTATGAGCATTTTTGAGCAGATTGTCGCCACTGCTTTCGTTAACTGGATCAGTTCAAGCAGGAGTTATAATCGAAGTGCGACTGAAGAATAACAACAACGCTTTTTTCGTGCGGCTACATCGGCTGCAGGATCTTTATTGCGCCGGCAAGATTGCCAAAGGTTCGCCTGAACATTTTGAAATTCTCGCCCTGGAAGAGTTGGAATCTCTCGTTACAAAACAGGAAATGCAAAAGCTGAGCGGGTTGCAGCTCAAGCTTTCGGATCGAATGAATCGGACTCCTGCGTTTTAACTTGCGCTGGGCCATTTACCGCCGGGAGCGCCGGCGGCTAACAGGCGCAGATGGCGAAGGCGCGAGGCCGTCGATAAAAAGACTGCTAAACTAGGTCGTTATATTCCCGTGGCGACCCCGGCAGGGTTCGAACCTGCGACCTGCCGCTTAGAAGGCGGCTGCTCTATCCAGCTGAGCTACGGGGTCATTGGCCTTTCGAATCGGCTCAATGCGTCCACTGGCCAAGACGGGTCGACCTGAAATTATCCGAATAGGATGCGATCCGGCGGACATGCGGCTTCGGCTCCTCGACCCGATAGGCGAGCCCGTGCCTTTGCGCATAGGCGATGGCCTCGTCCTTGTCGCCGAAGCGCAGGCGCACCTGGCTTTTCATGTCGCTCGAACCGGTCCAGCCCATCAGCGGATCGATTTCGCGCGGCGTTTCCGGATCGAATTCGAGAACCCACTGCTTCGTCCGGGCTTTGCCCGACTGCGTGGCGGTTCTGGCGGGCAGATAGATGCGTGCGCTCATGTCGGGCGTTCCGGTTGACGTCATCGCGATCCGCCCCAAGGGACGGCGTCCCATATTAGTCTTTTCCAGTTTGGTCGGGGCAGCAGGATTCGAACCTGCGACCTGAAGTTCCCAAAACTTCCGCGCTACCAGGCTGCGCTATACCCCGCCGGGCGAGCAAATTCCGCTTCTTGCATCGCGCTTCTCGCTATCACGCGGGCGCGGCGCGAACAAGGCCGGGCTTGCCGCGCGATCATTTCGAAAACAGCGGATGGAGGATGCGATCGCCGATCCTGACGCCGATCTTCGCTGCGATTCCGGCATTGACCTCGATGACGCCATCGGCCGGCGCGCCTGACGAAATGATCCGCTCCGAGAGCGGCTCGGCGTTCTCGACGAGGCCGACGACGGCGCCCGAACGCGAAATGAAGATCATGTCGAGCGGAATGAAAGTGTTCCGCATCCACATCTGAACGAGCCGCGCGGTCTGGAAATCGAACAGCATGCCGTGATCTTCCGGCAGTGAGCGGCGAAACATCAGACCGCGCTCGCGCTCCGCCTCGGTGCGCATGACTTCGACCAGGAACGGATGCGAACCCGAGGCGGTCACGATGTCGAGCGGCTCGAGCCGCGCCCCCGCCTCCGCGCCCGCCGCCTCGGCCAGAACGCGAGGCGAAGCGGCGAAGCACAGCATCAAAACGAAAAAACTGGCGAGCAATGACCGAAAGATCCCGCGCGGCCGAACGCCGCAGCGCTCCCGCCCACGGCCGCCCACGCGGCCCCGCATCAAGAAGATCGCCAAATCATCATCCTTGAAAAATCGTCCGTCCCCGCGCCCTTATCCCCGGCGCAAGCCCCCGCCGTCAATGCGAGCGCGGCGCGGCCGCGTTGAGCAGACGCACTTCCGCCGCCATCAGCCCCTTTGGCCCATCGCCGAAGCGCACCAGAAGGCTTTCGCCCGGGTGCAGCTCGGCGACGCCATAGTGCCGCAAGGTCTCCATGTGGATGAAAATATCCTCCGTACCGCCGCCGCGCGTGACGAAGCCGAATCCGCGCGCGCGGTTGAACCATTTGACGACGACGATCTCGAAGCCGCTCGTCGGGGTCACGTTCATATGGGTGCGCGGCGCGTGTTCGGAAGGGTGCGCCGCCTGCGCGTCCATCGAGAGGATTTTCAGAACCTGCAGCCCCTTCGGCCCCCTGACCGCCTCGCAGACGATGCGCGCGCCCGCCTGCGCGGTTTCGAAACCGTCCTTGCGCAGGGTCGACATGTGCAAAAGCACGTCCGGGCCGCCATTGTCGGGCGCGATGAAACCATAGCCCTTGACGAGGTCGAACCATTTAACCTCGCCAGCCGCTTCAACGACCTCGTCGGGCCCTGGCCGGCCGCCGGGAGGCTCCGCACCCGCCTCTGGACGGCGCCGCGGCCAACTATAATCTCGCGCGGAAGATTTTTCGTCCAAGGCGACACCCCTGCCAAGGCTGTTGCAGCCAAGCCCTTCGCCGGCGGGCCGGTTTTGAAAAGACGCGGTCTGGCGCAAAGAGAATCAGCGGCGACCGCCCGCTTCGGTGGCAAGATAGCATCGGACCGCCGCCGCAAAAGCCGATCGGCGCAGTAAGGTGTGGATGACTTCGATGATGCGCCGCCGAAAAGACGCGCACCGGGCCGGCGCAGCTTGCTTCGTGCAAGCATGATCGGCGACACGGCGCAGTTGCATTCAAGATTATCTGCCGCCGCCGCAAAAACCAGGTGGCTAGACAGTGAATGCGCAAGCCTTTATCAGCGCATGTCGTTTTTGATTTGAACGGGGCTTGCCGGCGATGACGAGAAAGACGTCTTCACGCATTCAACTGATCTCGATTTTCGTCCTCGCCGCGGCGATTCTGTTTCTTGAACTGAGGCATCCCGTTCAGAACTTTCCGCCTGTTCAGTCTGATCCTGTTCTTCGCCCTGTTGGCCGACCTCGCGATCTTGGCGCAGGGCAAGGCGCGAAACATTCTTGTCATGCTGGCCTCGCTGGTCTTTGGCCTGACGATCGCCGAGGCCGCCGCCGGCGCCGTGAAAGGGCGCTCGGTTGTGAATGTCGATCGCGGCTGGTCGGTGCGCCAGCCGATCATGGGCTGGGGCGCGGAAAAGGCCGGGACCTATCACGCGAAAATGACCGATACGAGCGACAATTCGATCATTTACGAGACCGATTACACCTTCGATTCAAAACTTCTGCGGCATACGGTTTCGGCCGACACCGGCCCCGCGGTGGTTTTTTTCGGCGATTCCTTCACCTTTGGCGATGGCGTCAGGAATGATGAGACGCTGCCGCAGGATTTCGCCGATCTGACCGGCCGCAAGCTGCGCGTCCTCAATCTGGCGCTCACCGGCTACAGCCCGCAGCAATTCCTGCGCGAAATGGAGACCGGGCGCTTTGACGAAATTATCGGTCCCGACCCGAAACTCTTCATTTTCCTGACCGCGCCCTGGCACGCCGAGCGAACCTCCTGCAAAGCCTACTGGACCGCCCATGCGCCGCTTTATGTGCTGGAAAACGGCCGTCCCGTCTTCAAGGGCGAGTGCAACGAAGGAGTAAGCCTCTTTTGGCGCGACTGGCTGAACAACTCCGCCCTCTATCGCTATTTCGCCGAGCCCTGGCGCCACAGGGTCAGCCACAAGGACGTTGAACTCTATGTCAGCGAGCTGGAAGCGGCGGTAAAACTGGCCAAGGAGAAGTACGGCGTCCCGACGATCATCCCCTATCTCAGCGAGCCGGCGTCCTATCTCGCCGGCACGGGCTTTACGGATGAATCGATCATGCAGCGCCTTCGCAACTCCGGCGCGATCGTTGTCGAGTCATCCCTCAGGAAAGAGGCGGCCGCCGGCCAGCCGATCAGCATCCGGATCGACGGCCATCCGACGCCGCTGGCCAATCGCTTGAGAGCCGCGCAGATCAAGGCCGTCATCGACGAGAAAGTACCGGGCGCCCTGCTGGCGGACGCGAAATGATCGAGGGGCCGCCGCCCGGATTGGCGGCCACTGGTCCGCTATGCCTCGAAAACGACAAATGCCGCCCCGAAAAGGACTGCGTCGTCGAAGCGCGAATTTCGGCGGCGCCGATCGCCCTAGATCACGTTTATGACTTTGGATCGAATCGATAAAAAGTCATAAACGTGATCGATTCCAATCGTTTAGAGCGGGATGCGGGCGAAAAAGTGCTAACACTTTTTCTCGTCCCGCTCTAGCGCGCCACAACCGTCGGAAACCATGACAGGCAAGCTTCTCAAAGCCCTTCGCATCGCGGCCGTTCCGCTCCTCGTCGGCCTCATTGTCTGGGTCGAGCTGAAGCAGCCCACTCCCTGGTTCCGGCTCTACAGTTTCCTTTTCGGATTTCTCCTCGTCGCCTGCCTCGCTTCGCTGGCGCGCGGGCGCTGGCGCGACGGGCTCACAATGCTCGCCTCGTTCGCCTTCGGGCTCTGCCTCGTTGAACTCGCCGCGACGCTCCTGGAGCCGAAGACGATGCTCGTCACCAGCGCCGGCTGGAACGTCTTCGAGCCTGTCCTCGGCTGGGGACCGGCCAAGCCTGGAACCTATCACGCGACCAGCATCGATCCGAAGACGGGCGCGACGATCTACAGCGTCGATTACACGGTCGATTCGAAATTGACCCGCCCGACGCTGTCCGCCGAAAGCGGCCCCGCGATCGTCTTTTTCGGCGACTCCTTCACCTTCGGCTTTGGCCTCAACGACGCCGATTTATTGCCGCAGGCCTTCGCCGACGTCATTCAGCGCAAGCAGCGCATCCTCAATCTCGCCAATGGCGGCTACAGCCCGCAGCAATTCCTGCGCACGCTCGAAACGGGTTTCCGCGACGGCGTCATCGGCCCGGATCCGAAGCTCTTCATCTTCCTGACGCTCGCCTGGCACGCCGAACGCGCGGCCTGCAAGCCATCCTGGACCCTCAACGCGCCGCGCTACGCGCTCGAGAATGACGTGCCCGTCTACAAGGGCCGCTGCTATGAAGGCTGGCGTCTCGCCGCGCGGCATGCATTGCTGCAGACGGCCGCCTACCGCTATTTTGTCGAGCCCTATCTGCAGCGCATCACGCGTAACGACGTCGAGCTCTATATCCGCGAACTCGACGCGGCGGTCGCCCTCGCCAAAACAAAATATCACGTCGAGACGCTCGTGCCCTATGTGCGCTCGTCGCCCGAAGCGCTGGCGGGAACCGGCTTTACGGATGAGTCGATCATGCAGCGGCTGCGTGAGGGCGGCGCGATCGTGATCGACGCCTCCCTCCAAAAGGAAAAGGCCGCGGGGGCGCCGATCGAAATTCCGGGCGACGGCCATCCAACCGCCGACGCCAACCGCCTGCGGGCGGAGTTGATCAAGTCCTATATCACGCAGCATATGTCAGGGATCCTGTTATCCCAGCTGGAGTCAAAACCCTGAACATTCCGACGCGGCCGCGGACGACGGCGCCAGCCTCTTCGAGAGCATTCGCGCCATCAAGGCTCCTGCGCCTCGCAGCCTTTCCCGTTCTGGCCGGCCTCATCGTCTGGGTCGAGACCAGCCGGCAGCCGGGCTTCTTCCGCCTGATCAGCTTCGCCCTTCTCTTTCTCATCATCGCCAATGCCGCGTCGCTGTTGCGCGGCGCCGCGCGGGACAGCCTGCTCGTCCTCGCTTCGCTTGTTTTCGGCCTCTGCGCGATCGAGGCCGCGGCCTATGTCCTGAAGCCCGGCCAGGTCATCACATCGAGCGACGGCGCCACCGTCCGCCGCCCGGTCATCGGCTGGGGACCGGAGCGGGCCGGCCGCTTCCACTCGGAGAAAAGCGATCCGAAAACCGGCGCGCTCATCTACAGCGCCGACTATACGATCGATTCAAATCTTCTGAGGCGGACCGTATCGGCCGAATCGGAGCCGACCATCGCCTTCTTCGGCAATTCGATCACCTTCGGCGTCGGCATCAACGACGCCGATACGCTGCCGCAGCAATTCGCCGATTTGCTCGAACCCAAAGAGCGCGTCATCAACCTCGCCTTCACCGGCTATGGTCCGCAGCATTTCCTGCGCGAAATGCAGACCGGCCTTTTCAACTCCGTGATCGGGCCGAAGCCGCGCCTGTTCATCTTCCTCACTGTGCCCTGGCACGCCGAGCGCACCTCCTGCAAGGCCTCGTGGGTCGTCGATGCGCCGCGCTACGCGATCGAGGATGGCAAAGTGGCGTTCAAAGGCGCCTGCTACGAAGGCGCGGCGCTGAAGCTGCAGCAGTTCCTGTGGAACTCGGCCGCCTATCATCTGATCTTCGATCCGGATCGCCAGAAGGCCAGTCACGACGACATCGAACTCTATATCCGTATCGTTCTGGCGGCCGTCGATCTCGCCAAAGCCAAATATGGCGTCCCGACGCTGATCCCGTTCCTGCACAGCACGGACGCCTATCTGCTTGGAACCGGCTTCACCAATGAATCGATCATGCAGCGACTGCGCGAGGGCGGCGCCGATGTCGTCGATGTTTCGCTCATCAAGGAAGAAGCCGGCGGGGCGCAGATCGCCATTCCGGGCGATGGGCACCCGACGCCGCTGGCCAATCGGCTGCGCGCCGAAATGCTGCGGGCGTATATTGCACGACACATGGCAAATGTTTTGCTTGCAGGCGCGCCCGCGCCGCCGAACTGAAGCGCCTTCGCGGGATTTCGCCAATGGTTTGAAGATGTGTTTCACGTGAAACAGCAACCCCGAAGGGTGTTTCACGTGAAACTTTTTTGACCGATCGAGGCCGCAAACCGGTCAAAGCGGGGACGCGATCTTACGTCGTGAGAGCGCGTCCGGCGGGATCCGCCCGGCGCGTCAGTCGAGTTCGAAAGCGTTCTTGTAGTCGAGCTTCAACGCCGGATCCTGGCGCTCCTTGACCAGCACGCAATTGCCGACGGCGAGATATTCGATCTCGCTGCCCATGAAACAGCGGAAGGCATCTTCCGGCGTGTTTACAATGGGTTCTCCGCGCACATTAAAGCTGGTGTTGATGAGTACGGGGCAGCCGGTCAGCGCCTCGAAGCGCGTGATCAGCGCATGATAGCGCGGGTTGGTCTCGGCATGCACGGTCTGCACGCGGGCGGAATAATCGACATGCGTGACGGCCGGGATGTCGGAGCGTTGCACATTCAGCTTGTCGATGCCGAACAGGGCCAGTTCGGCCTCCGACATCTTGCGGCAACGCTCCGATTTTACCGGGGCGACCATCAACATATAGGGGGAGTCGGAATTAAGCTCGAACCAGTCGGCGACCTTTTCGCGCAGCACCGAGGGCGCGAAGGGGCGGAAGCTCTCGCGATATTTGACCTTTAAATTCAATGCCTTCTGCATCGTCGGCGAGCGCGGGTCGCCAAGGATCGAGCGATTTCCGAGCGCGCGCGGGCCGAATTCCATACGACCCTGATGCCAGCCGACCGCTTGGCCCCCGGCGAGCGCAGCGGCTGTCTTTTCAATGAGTTGCTCATCATCGACGACGGTGAAGACCGCGCCGGCGGCGGTCAGCCTGGCCTCGATCTCGCCCTGGGCGTAGCTGGGGCCGAGATAAGACCCGCGCATGGCGTCCGGCCGCTTTGCGTTCTTGACCGCAACGCCCTGATTTTCTTCAAAATAAACCGCCAGCGCCGCGCCAAGCGCGCCGCCCGCGTCGCCCGCCGCCGGCTGCACGAAAATTTCGTCATAACGGCCGTCGCGCAGGACCTTGCCATTGGCGACGCAATTCAGCGCGACGCCGCCGGCGAGGCAAAGATTGCGCAGCCCGGTTTCGGCGGCGAGCGAACGAGTCAGCCGCAGCACCACCTCCTCCGTCACAGCCTGAACCGAGGCAGCGAGATCCATGTGGCGCTGTTCAAGCGGCTCGCTGGCGCGCCGCGGCGGCCCGCCAAAGAGCGCGTCGAAACGCGCATTGGTCATGGTGAGGCCGGTGCAATAGCCGAAATAATCCTGATTCAGCCGAAACGAGCCGTCATCCTTGACGTCGATCAGATGATCGAGAATCAGCCTGGCGAAGGTCGGCTCGCCATAGGGCGCAAGCCCCATTACTTTGTATTCGCCCGAGTTTACCTTGAATCCGGTATAGTACGTCAACGCCGAATAGAGCAGCCCTAGCGAATGCGGGAAATGGATCTCCTTCGTGATACGAAGGTTCGCGCCTTCGCCGATCGCCGCCGAGGTGGTCGCCCATTCGCCGACGCCGTCCATCGTCAGAACCACCGCCGACTGGAATGGCGAGGGGTAATAGGCGGAAGCGGCGTGCGAAAAATGATGCTCGCTGAAACGAAGCTTGGCTTTATCGCCAAGCGCCGGATCGATCGCCTTCAGTTCGCGCAGGAGAAGATCGCGCTGAAACAGCTTCTCGCCGATCCAGAGCGGCATGGATTTGCGGAAGGACCCAAAGCCTTCCGGCGCGAATGCGAGATAGGTCTCGATAAGCCTCTCAAACTTAAGGAAAGGCTTCTCGTAAAAGACCACGCGATCGACCGCGGCGGGATCAACTCCCGCCTCTTTCAGGCAATAAGCGATCGCCTGCGCCGGAAAGTCCGGATCATGCTTCTTGCGCGTGAAGCGCTCTTCCTGCGCCGCCGCGAGGATCTCTCCGTCGCGGATGAGGGCCGCGGCGCTGTCGTGATAGAAGGCGGAAATCCCCAGAACGAGCATCGGAACCGGTTCAGAACAGCGTGTAGATGAAGGGTGCGACGACGGAGCCCTGGCTCAACACGAACAGACCGCCGAAAATCAGGAAGAGAGCAAGCAAGGGCAGCAGCCAGAATTTCTTCCGCGCCCCCAGAAACTCGAAAAGCTCAGCAAAAATCGACATTTGTGCTTCCTTAAAACTGTTTTGTCATGCCGCCCTGCCCCGGGGCCGTCGGCTCGCGCTCGATCCAGTAGCTCCTTGCGGAGGAATCCAATTTCAGACTGAGCGGATCGCCGCCCCTTTTGCGCATAAACCAGCCAAGCGGCGTGACGGCGGCGAAGAACATCAGTCCCATGACGATCGGGTTGACGATCTGGTTCAGCAGCATTCCCAGCTTGAACCAGGCGCGATTGAGCGGCGTCAAACGATCAGGCGCGACCAAAGCAAGCGCCGCCATGACGACGCCCGCCGCGAGGAACCCCCATCGCGGCGAATGATGGTGAAAGAGTGGCCAAAACGCCAGCAAGGCGAAAATGGCTCCGAACGTCAGGCCGAATTTCCGATTGGAGCCGAGAACGACCTTGCGGAAGCTCGATATGTTTTCATGCGTCTGCATTCTGAACCTATCATTCGCCGACGAGAAAATAACGCATGGGGCCACCTCCGCCTTCAAAGGCTGCGCCATGCGCCACACTGATCGGCCGTTTTGGCGCCGCCCCGAACGCGCCGCAACTCGCGCGATCACCTGCCATATTTTCCAATTGCGGCGCTTTTGTCATCTCTCCCGCGTCAGCACAAGAGCGATGGCGGATAGCGATTCCCGGCGGCGGGCGAAAGAAAACCCACCCACAAGCCGCTCTGGTGAATTTTTTTCTCCAGTCGGCGTCGAAAACGGGGCATTAATGGCCGTAAGCCTACAAAAATGATGGACAATGACCGAAAGGCTTCATATTTCCTGAGAGACGAATCAATGCGAAGCGCCTCGCCCGCGCCGCGGAATTCGCCAACGGAGTTCGCATGCTCACAAAAAAAGGCAAATATGGGCTGAAGGCCATGGTTCACCTGGCCGGCCAGCCGCCCGGTGAGGCGACGCTTGTGACTGACATCGCCGTTGCGAATCAGATCCCGAAGAAATTTCTCGATACGATTCTCGGCGAGCTGCGCAATGCCGGCTTCGTCAATTCCAAAAAGGGCAAGGGCGGCGGCTACACGCTGGCGCGCCCTGCGCATGAGATCCGGGTCGGCCATATCGTTCGCGTGCTCGACGGCCCCCTGGCGCCCATTCAATGCGCCAGCAAGTCGTCCTATCGGCGCTGCGACGATTGCACCGATGAGAAGCATTGCGCCGTGAGGCTCATCATGCTCGAGGCGCGCAACGCAATTTCAACCGTGCTTGACAATCGGACGCTGGCCGAGATGCGCGCTTTGACCGAAAGCGATTCCGCGCATCTCATGTATTATATCTGACGAGGCCGCTTGAGCGGGATGAGAAAAAGTGTGTGCACTTTTTCGCCCGCTCTAAACTATTGGAATCGATCACGATGATTTTGGATCGATTCGATCCAAAATCATCGTGATCTAGCGGCGTCGACCGGCTCAGGCGCCGCCCGCCCGCTTGGAAGCCGCAGCCTCTTTTCCATCCTGCAGCGCCCGCTCGATCGCAACCGACACATCGTCGATCGCCGCCATCCCGTCGACCGCCTTCAAGGCGCCCTTCGCCGCGTAAAACGCAGACACGGGCGCGGTTTGCGCGTGGTATGATTCGAGTCGTTTCTTGAACGCTTCCGGATTGTCGTCGGCGCGAACGGATTCCCCCTTCGCGATTGTTTCCTGCGCCCGCTTCTCGATGCGGGCAAGCAAGGCGCCGTCGTCGACGAGGAGTTCAACCACCGCGTCGAGATCCATCTGCTTGGCGTGCAGGATGGCGGCGAGTTCCTCGGCCTGTTTCACCGTGCGCGGAAACCCGTCGAGTATGAAGCCGGCTTTCGCGTCTGGCGCGTCGATGCGCTCGGCGATGATGCCGACCACGATCTCGTCGGAAACGAGACCGCCAGCGTCCATAATGGCCTTGGCCTGAAGACCGATCGGCGTTCCCGCCTTCACCGCGGCGCGCAGCATATCGCCTGTCGAGAGCTGGGGAATTTTGTATTTGTCCTGCAGACGCGCCGATTGCGTCCCTTTCCCGGCCCCTGGCGGACCAAGAAGCACAAGCCTCATCTGCGTCTCCCCCTCAATTTTGCTTTCTTGACGAGCCCCTCATATTGATGCGCCTGGAGGTGGCCGAGAATTTGGGCGACCGTATCCATGGTGACGCTGACCACGATGAGGAGCGACGTGCCGCCAAAATAGAACGGTAGCGCGGCATAGGAAATAAGCATTTCAGGCAAAAGACAAATCACGGCGAGATAGGCCGCGCCGATCACCGTGATCCGCATCAGGATCGTATCGATATATTGCGCCGTGCGTTCGCCGGGACGAATTCCGGGAATGAAACCGCCGTGCTTTTTCAGATTATCGGCAGTTTCGACCGGGTTGAACACAATCGCCGTGTAGAAAAACGCGAAGAAGACAATCAAGGCGACATAGGCGACCATATAGAGCGGCCGGCCATGGCCGAGATAACTCGAAATCATGCCGAGGACGCCGGTCTGGTTTTGCGAGAAATTGGCGATGGTCGTCGGCAGAAGCAGCAAAGAGGAAGCGAAAATCGGCGGAATAACGCCGGAGGTGTTCAGCTTCAATGGCAGGAATGACGTCTGGCCCTCATAGACCTTGTTGCCCTGCTGCCGCTTCGGATAGGTGATCAGCAGCCGCCGCTGCGCTCTCTCCATGAAGACGATGAAGGCGATGACGCCGATCGACATCACCAGCACGGCGATGATGACCCCGGTCGAGATCGCGCCCTGGCGCCCGAGTTCCAGCGTATTGATGATCGCCGCCGGAAAAGCGGCGACAATCCCGGCGAAAATGATGAGCGAGGAGCCGTTGCCGATGCCGCGCGAGGTGATCTGCTCGCCAAGCCACATCAGGAACATGGTGCCGCCCATGAGGGTCAGAACCGTCGAGATCCGGAAGAACCAGCCCGGCTCGGTGACAACTCCCGCCTGGCTCTCAAGTCCAACGGCGATGCCATAGGCCTGAAACGCGGCGAGCACCACCGTCAGGTAGCGCGTATATTGATTGATGACCTTGCGGCCGGACTCGCCTTCCTTCTTCAGGGCCTCGAGCGTCGGGAAGACCGAGGTCAGCAGCTGAATGATGATGGAGGCCGAAATATATGGCATGATGTTCAGTGCGAAGATCGCCATGCGCTGAACGGCGCCGCCCGCGAACATATTGAAGAGTTCGAGCACGCCCTGCTTGTTGCCGGTGAAATTCGCCTCGAAGGCGGCGGGATCGATGCCCGGGAGTGGAATATAGGTGCCGAACCGGTAAACGATCAGAGCGCCGAGCGTGAACCAGATCCGCTTCTTGAGTTCCTCGGCCTTGCCGAAGGCGCCCCAGTTGACGTTTGCCGCAAGCTGTTCTGCCGCCGATACCATCTGGTGCTCCTCAGGCGCCTTGCGCGCCGGAATGCTTTAAATCCACGCCCCGGACCATATCGATCGCTGGTCAGGCGACAGCCCGGCAGTTCGCATTAGGTGGGATCGGCGTGGCTGATCCGCCACCTTGGCGGGCGGCGCCGTCAAGGGACCGCCCGGCGAATTCCTTATAGGACAGGCGAAACGGGATCGAAAGGCTTTCGGATCCCCAGCCGGCGCCCGGGCGCGCCGAATGTCCCTCGCTACACGCCTCCGACGGGGCGACGCCGCCTACTAGCCAGCGTCGCGCAGGATCGGTTCAGCCGGCGTCCGCGGCGTCCGCGGGCTCAGCGGCGGGAGCCGAGAGCGTGATCGAGCCGCCGGCCGCCTCAATGGCGGCCACGGCGCCTTTCGACGCGGCCTCAACTTCAAACGTGAGCTTGGCCTCAAGCGTGCCGACGCCGAGAATCTTGACGCCGTCGCGCGGCTTCGAGATCACGCCGCTGGCGATCAGGACCGCGTTGGTCACGATGACCGCGGGGTCGAGCTTGCCCGCATTAACTGCGTCCTGGATGCGGCCGATATTGACTTCATTGTAGTTGGTCCGGAAGGGATTCCAGAACCCGCGCTTCGGCAAGCGCCGATGCAGCGGCATCTGGCCGCCCTCGAAGCCCTTGATCGCGACGCCCGTGCGGGCCTTCTGACCCTTGACGCCGCGCCCGCAGGTCTTGCCCTTGCCGGAGCCGATGCCGCGGCCGACGCGCATGCGCGACTTCGACGAGCCCGCATTGTCGTGAATATCGTTGAGTTTCATGTCTTTATCCTAGGTCGGCCGCGGCCTCAGGCGTCTTCGACGACGCGGATGAGATGAGCGACCTTCGCGATCATGCCGCGCACGGCCGGAGTGTCCTTCAGAGAGGAGCGACGGCCGATCTTGTTCAGCCCAAGCCCGATCAATGTCGCGCGCTGCTCCGCAGGGCGTCCGATGGGGCTCTTGGTCTGCTCAAGGGTCACCGTGGTTTGAGCTTTGGTGTTCATCGTCGGCTCCTTCAACCTTCGCTGGAGGCTTCCGCCTCGCCGCCCTGACGCCGCGACTGAAGGGTGGACACCTTCAGATTGCGGCGGGCGGCGACGGCGCGCGGGGAATCCTCGCGGCTCAGCGCATCGAATGTCGCCCGCACCATATTGTAAGGATTGGACGAACCTTGCGACTTGGCGACAACGTCATGCATGCCGAGCGTCTCGAAAATGGCGCGCATCGGGCCGCCGGCGATGATGCCCGTGCCGGCCGGCGCGGCGCGCAGCACGACGCGGCCGGCGCCATGGCGTCCGTTGACGTCATGATGCAGCGTGCGGCCTTCGCGCAGCGGCACGCGGATCAGCGCGCGTTTGGCTGATTCAGTCGCCTTGCGAATGGCTTCCGGCACTTCGCGCGCCTTGCCATGCCCGTAGCCGACGCGGCCCTTCTGGTCGCCGACGACGACAAGCGCGGCGAAACCGAACCTGCGGCCGCCCTTCACCACCTTGGCGACGCGATTGATATGGACCAGGCGATCCATGAATTCGCTATCGCGCTCCTCGCGGTCGCGGCCACGCCCGCCTTCACCTTCACGCGCCATGTGTCTGTTCCAATCCCAAACCGTTTTCCATATCGATCCCGCGCAACCTCAAAAGCTGAGGCCGCCCTCGCGCGCGCCTTCGGCCAGCGCCTTGACCCGCCCGTGATACATATAGGAGCCGCGATCGAACACGACTTCCTTGACGCCCGCGAGCGCCGCCCGTTCAGCGATCAGCTTGCCGATCGCCTTCGCCGCCTCGACGTCGGCGCCGGTCTTCAGGCTCTCGCGGTTGCCCTTTTCAAGGGACGACGCAGACGCCAATGTGCGTCCGGCGGCGTCGTCGATGATCTGACAGTAAATCTGCTTCGACGACCGGAACACCGAAAGTCTTGGCTTGCCATAGGCGCGCGCGCGCAGCGAGCGTCTGACGCGCGCCTGGCGGCGGGCTGTGGCCACATTGTCCTTTGCCATGACTGGCTCCTGATCCTTAGCTCTGAATTACTTCTTCTTGCCTTCCTTGCGGAAGATGAATTCGCCGGCGTATTTGACGCCCTTGCCTTTATAGGGTTCGGGCGGCCGCAGCGCGCGGATTTCGGCGGCGACCTGCCCGACCTGACGCTTGTCGATGCCGCTGATCGCGACTTCCGTCGGCTTGGCGGCGACGATCGCGATCCCTTCCGGGATCGGAAAGCTTACGTCATGGCTGAACCCAAGCGACAATTGCAGGTTCTTGCCCTGAACCGCCGCCTTGTAGCCGACGCCCGTGATCTCCAGCTTGCGCTCGAAGCCCTTCGAGACGCCGGTGACGAGATTATTGACCATCGAGCGGGTCATGCCCCAAAGGGCCCGCGCGCGCTTGGTTTCGTTGCGCGGCGAGACTTCGATCCCACCCTCGCCCAAAACGACAGCGACGTCCTCCGGCGCGGCGAAGGAAAGCGCTCCCTTGCCGCCCTTCACCGAAACCAGCTGGCCGTCGATCTTGGCCGTAACGCCGGCTGGAATTGCGACCGGCTTCTTTCCGATACGAGACATAACTCTATTCCCAACTCAAAGTTTGCGGCGCTTCCGGTCAGAACACCTTGCAAAGAACTTCGCCGCCGACATTGGCCTCACGCGCGGCGTGATCGGCCATCACGCCTTTCGGCGTGGAGACGATGGTGATGCCAAGGCCATTGGCGACGCGCGGCATGGCGTCGACCGCGGCGTAGACCCGCCGTCCCGGCTTCGACACGCGCTGGATCTCCCGGATCACCGGCAGCCCGTCGAAATATTTGAGCTCGATTTCGAACTCCGTGCGGCCATTGCCATATTCAGTGGTCGAATAGCCACGGATATAGCCTTCCGACTGCAGAACGTCGAGCACATGCGCCCGAAGCCGCGAACCCGGCGTCTGCACTTTGCCCTTGCGACGCATCTGCGCGTTGCGGATACGGGTGAGCATATCGCCCAACGGATCGTTGACTGCCATGATCCGTCCCTCCTACCAGCTCGACTTGACAAGGCCCGGGATGAGGCCCTGAGACCCCAATTCCCGCAGCGCGATGCGCGACATCTTCATCTTGCGCGTGAAGGCGCGCGGGCGCCCGCTCACTTCGCAGCGATTGCGGATGCGCCCGGCCGCCGAATTGCGCGGCAGCTCCGACAGCTTGAGGCGCGCAGCGAAACGCTCCTCGACATTGAGGCTCTCGTCGTTGGCGATCGCCTTCAGCCGGCTGCGCCGTCCGGCATATTGCTTGACCAATTTGATCCGGCGCTTGTTCTTCTCAATCGAGCTTTTCTTGGCCATAAACCTCTACCTCTGGTCGCCGCGTCTGAAACGCTCGCGTTTCACTGCCGGAACGGGAAGTTGAATGCGCGCAAAAGGGCGCGCGCCTCGTCGTCGGATTTCGCCGTGGTGCAGACGATGATGTCCATGCCGACCACGCTCTCCACCTGATCATAGTTGATCTCGGGGAAAATGATGTGCTCCTTGATGCCCATCGCGAAGTTGCCGCGGCCGTCGAAACTCTTCGGGTTAAGGCCCCGGAAATCGCGGATGCGCGGCAGGGCCACGGTCACCAGCCGATCGAGGAACTCATACATGCGGGTCTTGCGCAAAGTCACCTTGGCGCCGATCGGCATGTTTTCGCGAACCTTGAACGTCGCGATGGCCTTGCGGGCATGCGTGATCACCGGCTTCTGGCCGGCGATGAGCGCGAGATCCGCCGCCGCCAGCGTCACCTTCTTGGTGTCGTTGACCGCTTCGCCCACGCCCATGTTCAGCACGATCTTTTCAATGACCGGCACTTCGAGCGCGTTCTTATAGCCGAACTGCTCGATCATCTGCTGGCGCACGGTCTCGTCGTAAAATTTCTTCAGCCGCGGCGCGTAATCCTTCGGCGCGGCGAGATCGGCGGCCGACGCCGTCGGCCCGGCCGAGCGTTCGCGACCGCCGCCGCCTTCGCCTGGCTGCTTCGCCTTGGTTGCGGTTTTGGGCGCGCCCTTGGCGTCCTTGCCGCCCTTGGGCGGGGCGCCCTTGGCGCCCTTGCCTGCTTTGGAATCAGCCATCGATCACGTCTCCAGAACGTTTGGCGAAGCGGACCTTGCGGCCGTCATCGAGAATTTTGAAGCCGACGCGCGTCGGCTTGCCGTCCTTCGGGTCGGCGACCGCGAGATTGGACAGTTGAATGGCCGCCTCCTTGGAGACGATGCCGGCTTCCTGCTGGGCGGTCTGGCGCTGATGCCGTTTCACGAGATTGACGCCGCGAACGATGGCGCGCCCCTCTTTCGGAATGACCTGCAGGACTTCGCCGCCGCGACCCTTGTCGCGGCCGACCAGCACGACGACCTTGTCGCCCTTCTTGATTTTTGCGGCCATCACAGCACCTCCGGCGCGAGCGAGATGATCTTCATCTGGTTGCGGGCGCGCAATTCGCGCGGCACCGGCCCGAAGATGCGCGTGCCGATCGGCTCGGACTGATTGTTGATCAGCACAGCGGCGTTGGAATCGAAGCGGATCACCGAACCGTCGGCGCGCTTGATGTCCTTCGCGGTGCGCACGACCACGGCCTTCATGACGTCGCCCTTCTTGACGCGCCCGCGCGGAATGGCCTCCTTGATCGACACGACAATGATGTCGCCGACGCCGGCATATTTCCGTTTCGAGCCGCCAAGCACCTTGATGCACATCACGCGGCGCGCGCCGGAGTTGTCCGCGACGTCGAGGTTGGTCTGCATCTGGATCATCGTTTCATACCTTTCTTGTCAGACCGGTTTCCGCCGCGCCGCCGCGCCGGACTTCGTCTGCAGGAGGCGCGCCTCCTTAAGAACCCTAAACAGCGAATTATGCCTCAGCCATTGCTCTGCGGCAGGACGATCCAGCGCTTCAGCTTCGAAATCGGCTTGGTCTCCTCGATGGACACCGTATCGCCGACCTTGAACGCCTTGGCCTCGTCATGCGCGTGATAATTCTTCGAGCGCCGCACCGTCTTCTTGAAGAGCGGATGCGTGAATCGGCGCTCGACCTTCACGACGAGGGTCTTTTCCTGCTTGTCGCTCACCACGACGCCCTGGAGAATTCGCTTCGGCATAGTCTTTTAAACCTGTTCTTTTCAGACCCGGCGATACCGCCGCTCAAACCCTATTTCGCGGAACCGCTGCGCTGCTGCGCGGCGATCGTTTTCAGCCGCGCGATATCGCGGCGAACGACGCGGACGCGGGCGGTATTTTCAAGCTGCCCGGTGGCGCGCTGGAAGCGGAGATTGAACTGCTCTTTCTTGAGGTTCAAAATCTCCTGCTCAAGCTGATCCGCGGACAGCACCTTGAGGTCGGACAAACGCTGCTTGGCTTTCATGACCGATCCTCCCCTATTCCTGAATGCGCTGTATGAAGCGCGTCTTGATCGGCAGCTTCGCCGAGGCGAGGCGGAGCGCCTCGCGCGCCAGCTCGACCGGCACGCCATCAAGTTCGAACATGATGCGGCCCGGCGCGACGCGCACGGCCCATAGTTCCGGCGCGCCCTTGCCCTTACCCATGCGCACTTCGGTCGGCTTCTTCGACACCGGCACATCCGGGAAGATGCGAATCCAGACGCGGCCAGCGCGCTTCATGTGGCGCGTCATGGCGCGCCGCGCGGCCTCGATCTGGCGCGCGGTGATCCGCTCGGGCTCGAGCGCCTTCAGGCCGAACTGCCCGAAGTTCAGTTCAAAGCCGGCTTTCGAGGAGCCGCGGATGCGGCCCTTGAAGGCTTTGCGGAATTTGGTGCGCTTTGGTTGCAGCATGATGCAAAAACTCTTTTTTGTTCAGTCTCAGGCCGCGTCGCGCTCGCGCCGGCGTCTATCGCCGCCACCGCCACCGCCGCCGCCATGGTCCTGCTCGGCCATTTTCTTGTCCTGGGCCATCGGATCATGTTCAAGGATTTCGCCCTTGAAGATCCAGACCTTGATGCCGCACGTGCCATAGGCCGTGTGCGCCGTCGCCGTGCCATAGTCGACATCCGCGCGCAGCGTATGCAGCGGCACCCGCCCTTCGCGATACCATTCGAGGCGCGCGATTTCGGCGCCGCCGAGACGGCCCGCGCAATTGATCCTGATGCCCTCGGCGCCAAGACGCATGGCGGACTGCACCGCGCGCTTCATGGCGCGCCGGAAGGCGACGCGACGCTCGAGCTGCTGCGCGATCGAATCGGCGACCAGCGTCGCATCGATCTCGGGCTTGCGCACCTCGACGATATTGATCAGCACTTCGCTGTCCGTCATCTTGGCGACGAGCTTGCGGATCTTGTCGATGTCCGCGCCCTTCTTGCCGATGACGACGCCAGGGCGCGCAGAGTAAATCGTCACGCGGCACTTCTTGTGCGGCCGCTCGATGATGATCTTCGACACGGCGGCCTGCTTCAAGGTCTTCATCAAGACCTCGCGGATCGCCATGTCCTCGTGCAGGAGCTTGCCATATTCGTTCTTGCCGGCGAACCAGCGCGAGTCCCAGGTCCGGTTGATGCCGAGCCGAAGGCCGATCGGGTTGACTTTCTGTCCCATCTTCTCTCCTCAGGCTTCAGCCGCGGCGGCGACTTCGCGCAGCACGATCGTCAGATGCGAGAAAGGCTTTTCAATCCGTCCGGACCGCCCCCGCGCGCGGGCGCTGAACCGCTTCATCACCAGCGCCTTGCCGACATGCGCCTCGGCGACGACGAGATCGTCGACATCGAGGCTGTGATTGTTCTCCGCGTTGGCGATGGCGCTCTCCAGCGTCTTCTTGACGTCGAAGGCGATGCGCTTGCGCGAAAACTGGAGATCGGCCAGCGCGCGATCGACCTTCTTGCCGCGAATGAGCTGCGCCAGCAGATTGAGCTTCTGCGGGCTGACGCGCAGCATGCGCGCCACGGCCTTCGCTTCGTTGTCTTTGAGCGCCCGCGGCGCCTTCTCCTTGGACATATCAGCCTCTCCTGGCTTTCTTGTCCGCCGCATGGCCATGGAAGGTCCGCGTCGGAGAAAACTCGCCGAATTTATGGCCAATCATTTCCTCGGTCACGGCGACCGGAACATGCTTATGGCCGTTATAGACGCCGAAGGTCAGTCCGACGAACTGCGGCAGGATGGTGGAGCGCCGGCTCCAGATCTTGATGATTTCGGAACGTCCCGAACCGCGCGCGGCATCCGCCTTTTTCAGCAGATAGCCATCGACGAACGGGCCTTTCCAGATCGACCGAGCCATGATCAGCCCTTCTTCTTGCTTTTGTGACGCGAGGTCACGATGAATTTCGTTGTAGACTTGTTCGAGCGCGTCTTCTTGCCCTTGGTCGGCTTGCCCCATGGCGTCACCGGATGACGACCGCCCGAGGTGCGGCCTTCGCCGCCGCCATGCGGATGATCGACCGGGTTCATGGTGACGCCGCGATTATGCGGGCGCTGGCCGAGCCAGCGGCTGCGTCCGGCCTTGCCGATCGAGGCGTTCATGTGATCCGGATTGGACACAGCGCCGACTGTCGCGAAACACTGTCCGTGGATCAGCCGCTGCTCGCCGGAATTGAGGCGCACGATGACATAGCCCTGGTCGCGGCCGACAACCTGCGCGAAACCGCCGGCCGAGCGGACCATCGCCCCGCCCTTCCCGATCTTCATCTCGATATTATGCACGATCGTTCCGACCGGCATGTTGGCGAGCGCCATCGCGTTGCCGGGCTTCACGTCCGCCTGAAGCGACGCGACCACCTCGTCGCCAACGGCGAGCCGCTGCGGCGCAAGGATGTAGGACTGTTCGCCATCCGCATAGCGCACAAGCGCGATGAAGGCGGTGCGGTTCGGATCATATTCGATCCGCTCCACTTTCGCCGGCACGTCGAGCTTGCGACGCTTGAAATCGATTATCCGGTAGCTCTGCTTGTGGCCGCCGCCACGAAAACGGACGGTGATGCGGCCGTTATTGTTGCGCCCGCCGGAGGACGATTTGCCCTCGGTCAGCTGCTTCAGCGGCTTGCCTTTGTAGAGGTCGCTGCGATCGACGATCACGAGCTGACGAAGGCTCGGCGTGATCGGTTTGAACGTCTTCAGTGCCATCGGCGCAATTCCTAAATCCTAAACTTCAAAGACCCGTCGTGACGTCGATCTTGTGCCCATCGGCGAGGGTCACGACCGCTTTCTTCACATCGGACTGGACGCCGCGCGTCCCTTTGAACGTCTTCCGTTTGCCTTTGCGGATGAGCGTATTCACGCCCGTCACCTTGACGTCGAAAAGGCGCTCCACCGCCGCCTTGATCTCAGGCTTCGTCGCGGTCTTGCGAACCTTGAAGATCACCTGGTTCGCTTCCGAGGCGAGCGTCGCCTTTTCGGTGATGACCGGCGCGATGATGACGTCGTAATGATGCGCGTCGAGCGCGAATTTTGCGGTGCTCATTTGAAGCGCGCCTCCAGGGCGTCGATCGCCGCCTTGGTCAAAACCAGTTTGTCCCGGCGAAGAATGTCGTACACATTGATGCCTTGCACAGGCAGCACGTCGATCTGCGGAATGTTGCGCGCCGCAAAGCTGAAGTTCGCCTCAAGCTCCGCGCCATCGATGATCAGCGCATTGGTGAGGCCGATATGCGCGAAGCTCGCCTTGAGGCCCTTGGTCTTCGCGTCGGGGACGGAGGCTTCGGACCAGACGATGATCCCGCCATCCTGCGCCTTCGCCGACAAAGCATGTTTCAGCGCCAGCGCGCGCACCTTCTTCGGCAGATCATGCGCATGGGAGCGAACGACCGGACCGAAAGCGCGTCCGCCGCCGCGGAACTGCGGCACGCGCGCCGAGCCGTGGCGGGCCGAACCCGTGCCCTTCTGCTTGTAGAGCTTCTTGCCGGTGCGCGCGATCTCGGCGCGTCCTTTGGTCTTGTGCGTGCCGGCTCGGCGCTTGGCGAGCTGATAGCGCACCATGCGCGCGATAAGATCCTCGCGCGGCTCAAGACCGAAAATTGCGTCGTCGAGTTCAATCGACCCGGCGGCGTCGCCGCTCAGAGTGGTGATGTCGATCTTCACGATTGCGCTCCCGTCTCGGCTTCGGCGGCGACTTCGACAGCAGGCTCGCTCGAAAGACGATATTTGCCGGGCTTCGGCGCATCCTTCGGAAGCGCCTTTTTCACTGCGTCGCGCACGTAAATCCAACCGCCAGCCGTTCCAGGGACTGCTCCCTCGACGAGGATCAACCCGCGCTCGATGTCGAGCTGAACAACGCGCAAATTGAGCGTCGTCACGCGGTCGGTTCCCATATGGCCGGCCATTTTCTTGTTCTTGAAGGTCTTGCCCGGATCCTGACGGCCGCCGGTCGAACCATGCGAACGGTGCGACAGCGAGACGCCATGCGTCGCGCGCAGACCGCCGAAGTTCCAGCGCTTCATCGGGCCGGCGAAGCCCTTGCCGGTGCTGGTTCCCGTCACATCGACGAACTGGCCAACGACGAAATGATCCGCCGTGATTTCAGCGCCAACCGGAAGCAGCGCATCCTCCTCGACGCGAAATTCGGCGAGCTTCAGCTTCGGCTCGACTTTCGCAACCGCGAACCGGCCGCGCTCGGCCTTCGAGACGTTCTTGACCTTCGCAAGGCCAATGCCCAGCTGCACAGCCGTATAGCCGTTCTGCGCCTTGGTCCGATGCGCGACGACCTGACAGCCGTCGAGCTTCAAAACCGTGACGGGCACATGCTCGCCGACGTCGCTGAAAACGCGCGTCATGCCGAGCTTTTGTGCGATGACACCTGACCGCATGGTTCAATCCTTAAAGTCCCTGGCGCGAGACGGCCGAATGGCCGCGGGGCGCGGGGTTCGTCTCATAAAAGCCCGCTCGCGCTAAAGCTTGATCTCCACATCGACGCCGGCGGCGAGGTCGAGTTTCATCAACGCGTCCACCGTTTGCGGCGTCGGATCGACAATATCGAGCACGCGCTTATGCGTACGAATCTCGAACTGCTCGCGCGACTTCTTGTCGACATGCGGCGAGCGGTTCACCGTGAACTTCTCAATCTTCGTCGGCAGCGGAATTGGTCCGCGAACCTGCGCGCCCGTCCGCTTCGCCGTCGAGACGATCTCCTTCGTCGAAGAATTGAGGATTCGATGATCGAATGCCTTGAGGCGAATGCGGATGTTCTGGCCGTTCATCAATTCAATCCCTGTCGCCCCGCGCCGGAAGGTCCGGTTGGCCGGCTTAAACCTGGTCTCTTGCCGCCCCCGCGTGGCTTGCGCTATTCGCGCAAGCCCGGGAGCTTTGATCGCAACGCGCTATTTCGCGCGTTACTCCGTGATCGAGGCGACGACGCCGGCCCCGACGGTGCGGCCGCCCTCGCGAATAGCGAAGCGCAGCTTTTCCTCCATCGCGATCGGCACGATCAGCTCGACGTCCATCGTGACGTTGTCGCCGGGCATCACCATTTCCGTGCCTTCCGGCAGAGTGACCACGCCGGTCACATCCGTCGTCCGGAAATAGAACTGCGGACGGTAGTTGGTGAAGAACGGCGTGTGACGCCCGCCCTCATCCTTGGTCAGGATATAGGCTTCAGCCTTGAACTTGGTGTGCGGCTTGACGGAGCCCGGCTTGCACAGCACCTGGCCGCGCTCGACGTCCTCACGCTTGGTGCCGCGCAACAGCGCGCCGATATTGTCGCCAGCCTGCCCCTGATCGAGCAGCTTGCGGAACATCTCAACGCCGGTGACGACGGTCTTGACGGTCGGCTTCAGGCCGACGATCTCGATTTCCTCGCCGACCTTGACGATGCCGCGCTCGACGCGACCGGTCACCACCGTGCCGCGGCCGGAGATCGAAAACACGTCTTCGACCGGCATCAGGAAGGGCTGGTCGATCGGACGCTCCGGCTGCGGAATATAGGCGTCAACCGTCTCCATGAGCTTCAGCACGGCGTCATGGCCGATCTCCGGCTGCTTGCCTTCAAGCGCGCAGAGCGCCGAGCCCTTGGTGATCGGAATGTCGTCGCCGGGGAAATCATACTTCGACAGCAGCTCGCGAACTTCGAGTTCGACCAGCTCCAGAAGCTCGGCGTCGTCGACCATGTCGACCTTGTTCATGAACACGACAAGGGCGGGAACGCCGACCTGACGAGCGAGAAGGATATGCTCGCGGGTCTGCGGCATCGGACCGTCAGCGGCCGAGACGACGAGAATGGCGCCATCCATCTGCGCCGCGCCGGTGATCATGTTCTTCACATAATCGGCGTGGCCGGGGCAATCGACATGCGCATAGTGGCGGTTCTTCGTCTCGTATTCGACATGCGCCGTCGAGATGGTGATGCCGCGCGCCTTTTCTTCCGGCGCCTTGTCGATCTGGTCATAGGCCGTGAACACCGCCCCGCCCGACTCGGCCAGGACCTTTGTGATTGCAGCCGTCAGCGACGTCTTGCCATGATCGACATGGCCAATCGTGCCAATGTTGCAATGCGGCTTGTTCCGCTGAAATTTTTCCTTGCCCATGGTCTGGCTCCTCTAGGATCACTTTTCGCTTGGCTCGAAGCTTCGGCTCGCGGCTTAGGCGTATTTGGCCTGCACCTTCGCCGCTTCGCCCGCGGGGACCTGTTCGTAATGATCGAATTGCATCGTGTAGTTGGCGCGGCCCTGGCTGAAGGACCGCAACTGGTTGACGTAGCCAAACATGTTGGCGAGCGGAACCATCGCATTGATGACAACCGCATTGCCGCGCATGTCCTGTCCCTGCACCTGCCCGCGCCGGCCGAGCAGATCGCCCATGACGGAGCCGGTGTAATCCTCCGGCGTCGTCACTTCGACTTTCATGATCGGCTCGAGCAGCACCGAACCACCTTCGCGCAGCGCCTCGCGGAACGCCGCGCGTGCGGCGATTTCGAAGGCGAGCACCGATGAATCGACGTCGTGGAAGCCGCCGTCGATCAGCGTCGCCTTGACGTCGACGACCGGGAAGCCGGCGAGAACGCCAGACCCCATGACGCTGTTGATGCCTTTTTCGACGCCGGGAATGAATTCCTTCGGCACGGCGCCGCCCACGACCTTCGATTCGAAGGTGTTGCCCGCGCCGGCTTCATTCGGCTCGAAGATAA
Organism: uncultured Alphaproteobacteria bacterium; assembly: GCA_963767805.1. Lineage (GTDB taxonomy): Bacteria > Pseudomonadota > Alphaproteobacteria > Rhizobiales > Beijerinckiaceae > Methylocapsa. Next base: position 195,210 of record CAVYFP010000011.1, read on the forward strand.
TGATGACGCGCGCGAACTGACCGGTGCCGCCGGTCTGCTTCTTGTGCGTGTAGTCCTTCTCGACGCGCCGGGTCAGACGCTCGCGATAAGCAACCTGAGGCGCGCCGATATTGGCGTCGACCTTGTATGTGCGGCGCAGGATGTCGACCTTGATGTCGAGGTGAAGCTCGCCCATTCCCTTGAGGATGGTCTGGCCCGATTCCTGATCCGTCGAGACGCGGAAGGACGGATCCTCCGCCGCAAGCTTCGCCAGGGCGACGCCGAGCTTTTCCTGATCGGCTTTCGACTTCGGCTCGATCGCGATCTCGATCACGGGTTCGGGGAACTCCATGCGCTCGAGAATGACCGGCTTGCCGAGATCGCACAGCGTATCGCCGGTGCGGGTGTCCTTGAGGCCAGCCAGCGCGACGATGTCGCCCGAATAGGCTTCCTTGACGTCCTCACGGTTGTTGGCGTGCATCAGAAGCATGCGGCCGATGCGCTCTTTCTTGTCCTTGGTCGAGTTCAGGACGGTCGTGCCCAACTCGATGTGACCCGAATAGACGCGCGCAAAGGTCAGCGTGCCGACGAAAGGATCGTCCATGATCTTGAAGGCGAGCATGGAGAAGGGTTCTTCGTCGCGCGGCAGGCGCAGCACTTCTTCGCCCGTGTCGACGTCGACGCCCTTGATCGCCTCGCGATCGATGGGCGAAGGCAGATAGTCGACGACGGCGTCGAGCAAGGGCTGCACGCCCTTGTTCTTGAACGCGGAGCCGCACAGAACCGGAATGAAGGTGATGTAGCGGACAGCCTTGCGGATCAGCCGCTTCAGGGTCTCTTCGTCGGGCTCGACGCCATCGAGATAGGCGGACATGACGTCGTCATCGAGCTCAACCGCCGACTCGAGCAGGATATGCCGATATTCCTCGGCTTTCGCCTGGAGGTCGGCGGGAATTTCCGCGTCATTGTATTTCGCGCCAAGCGCCTCGTCTTCCCAGACCACCGCCTTCATGCGGACGAGATCGATGATGCCCTTGAAGTCGAACTCAGAGCCGATCGGCAGCTGGATGCATACGGGACGTCCGCCAACCTTGGTGCGGATCTCGTCGACGCAGCGATAGAAATCGGCGCCGATCTTGTCCATCTTGTTGACGAACACGACGCGCGGCACATGATATTTGTCGGCCTGACGCCATACGGTCTCGGTCTGCGGCTCAACGCCCTGGTTGCCGTCGAGCACGCATACCGCGCCGTCGAGCACGCGCAGGGAACGCTCGACCTCGATGGTGAAATCGACGTGGCCGGGCGTGTCGATGATGTTCAGACGCTTGCCGTTCCAGAAGGTCGTGGTGGCGGCGGAGGTGATCGTGATGCCACGCTCCTGCTCCTGCTCCATCCAGTCCATGGTCGCAGCGCCGTCATGCACTTCGCCGATCTTATGCGATTTGCCGGAATAATAGAGGATGCGTTCGGTCGTCGTCGTCTTGCCCGCATCAATGTGGGCCATGATGCCGAAGTTCCGGTAGTCCTCGATTTTATGGCTGCGCGACATAATACGATCCCTTCAAGCGCGAAACGCTCAAAAATTCCTACCAGCGATAATGCGAGAACGCGCGGTTGGCTTCCGCCATCCGGTGCGTGTCTTCGCGCTTCTTCACCGCGTTGCCGCGGTTGTTGGCGGCGTCCATCAGTTCGGCCGACAGACGATCGACCATGGTCTTGTCATTGCGTCCGCGCGCGGCCGTGATGATCCAGCGAATGGCCAGCGCCTGACGGCGCTCCATGCGGACCTCGACCGGAACCTGATAGGTGGCGCCGCCGACGCGGCGCGAACGAACCTCGATCGCCGGCGCGACATTCTCGAGCGCCTGCTTGAAGACGACGAGCGGCTCGCCGCGGGTCTTCTGCTCGATAATGTCGAAGGCGTCATAGACGATCGTCTCGGCGACCGACTTCTTGCCGTCGTACATGATCGAGTTCATGAACTTCGTGAGAATGACATCCCCGAATTTTGCGTCCGGGATGACTTCCCGCTTTTCGGCGCTGTGGCGGCGAGACATGTCTTAGGCTCCGTCCAACATCAATTCATAAATGGCCAGGATGGCCGACTCTTGCGTCCCGTCGGGCCGCTTACTTCGGCCGCTTGGCGCCATATTTCGAGCGGCGCTGCTTGCGGTTCTTGACGCCCTGCGTGTCGAGCACGCCGCGCAGGATGTGATAGCGCACGCCGGGCAGATCCTTGACGCGGCCGCCGCGGATCATCACCACCGAATGCTCCTGCAGATTATGGCCCTCGCCCGGAATGTAACCGATGACTTCAAAGCCATTGGTCAGGCGCACCTTGGCGACTTTGCGCAACGCCGAGTTCGGCTTCTTCGGCGTCGTCGTGTAGACGCGCGTGCAGACGCCGCGCTTCTGCGGGCAGGCGCCGAGATGGCGGGCCTTCTCGCGATAGGTCTTTTCCTGTCGCGGCTTGCGGATCAACTGACTGATCGTCGGCATGCTTCGTCTTTCCAAACAATTATGGGCCGGAGCGTAAATGCTCCCGCCTGAACGCGATCTCGCCGGAGTTCGCGCGCCCCGCTGGCGTGCAAAAACGCGAAAAAATCAGCGCCAATAGCCACAAAGGGCTTTCGGCGCTGGGTTCACGCAGAGGACCACGGCAAGCCGCGGTCGTGCCTCTCGACGATCCAAGGCGGCCCAGAAGGCGCCGGCCCTTGAATCATATTATGACATTGCAGTCGCTTGATCCGACAGCGTTTAGGTTTCAATGGGTTCAGGACGAGTCGCCCCGAAACTTCAAAAACCTACTGCCTGCCTGAGGTGGGCGGAACTTAGTGAGGTCGGACTACTGCGTCAACCCCTTTTGGAAGGAAATTCATCTTCGCGTCATCAACGCGTTTTCTCGATGCGCTTTACGCCGCCCATATAGGGCAGCAGAACCTCCGGGACCGTGATCGAACCGTCCTCATTTTGGTAGTTTTCCAGCACCGCGACGAGCGCGCGGCCCACGGCGACGCCCGAGCCGTTCAGCGTATGCACGAATCGCGTGTTTTTCGCTCCGTCCGGGCGATAGCGCGCGTTCATGCGGCGCGCCTGGAAATCGCCGCAGACGGAGACGGAGGAGATCTCGCGATAGCGGTCCTGCCCCGGCAGCCAGACCTCGATGTCATAGGTCTTCTGCGAGGCGAAGCCCATGTCGCCGGTGCAGAGCGTGACGACGCGATAAGGCAGGCCCAGGCGTTTCAGCACCTCCTCCGCACAGCCAAGCATGCGCTCATGCTCGGCGAGCGAGTTTGCTCCGGCGTCGTGATCGAGACCAGTTCGACCTTGGTGAACTGATGCTGGCGAATCATGCCGCGCGTATCGCGCCCGGCCGACCCAGCCTCGGCGCGGAAAGCAGGGCGTGCAGGCGGTGACGCGAATCGGAAGCTCTTTTTCGTCGAGAATCGATTCGCGGACGAGATTGGTGAGCGGGACTTCGGCGGTGGGGATGAGCCAATGGCGCTTCTCGCGCATAAGCTCTGCCAGTCCGTAGCGGAACATCCCCCTGCGCACGTCTCGCCTGTGTCGGACTCGCTAGGGTGCCTCGCTGAGAGCCTCGCCGAAATCTCGCCAGTCAGTCGTGGCCAAAAACTGGTCTTCCTCAAACTTCGGCAGTTGCGCGGTGCCGAACATCGCGCTCGTCCTTCACGAGGATCGGCGGGTTGACCTCCGTATAGCCATGCTCGCCCGTATGCAGATCCAGCATGAACTGGCCGAGCGCCCGCTCCAGACGCGCCAGCGGCCCCTTGTTGACCACGAAGCGCGCGCCCGAGAGCTTCGTCGCGGTCTCGAAATCCATCAGGCCCAGAGCCTCGCCAAGCTCGAAATGCTCTTTCGGCTTGAACGCAAATTCGGGCTTCTCGCCGAAAGCGTGATGCTCTGGATTGTCGTTTTCATCCTTGCCGAAAGGAACATCGTCCAGCGGCAGGTTCGGGATTTCGGACAGCGCCTTGTCGAGCGCGGCGCTGGCCTCGCGCTCCTCGGCCTCGAACCCGGCAAGCCCTCCCTTCAGCTCGGCCACCTCGGCCTTCAGGGCCTCGGCGCGGCCGGCATCCTTGGCCGCCATGGCCTGACCGATTTCTTTCGAGGCGGCGTTGCGGCGCTCCTGCGCGGCCTGCGATTTGGCGATCGCCGCGCGGCGCACGTCATCCAGCGCGAGCAGCTTTTCCGCCAACGGGTCAAGGCCCCGCCTCCGCCGGCCTTCATCGAAAACATCCGGATTATCGCGAATCCATTTGATATCGTACATGAATGCTCTTCCAGTTCAGTAACGCCCTCGTCCTGAGGAGCAGGCGAAGCCTGCGTCTCGAAGGATGCGCTTGGCAGGACTCCCGAGGCGCCCTCGTGCTTCGAGACGGGTCTTTCAGACCCTCCTCAGCGTGAGGGCTCTGAGTCGCGTCCCTCCGTGAAACTTACGTAGATCCGGCGGAACTGGCGGCCGCGCGCTTCTTCTCGATCACCCCGACGGCCAGAATGGAAGCCTCGTAGAGAAGCAGCGCGGGCGCCGCAAGCGCGAGCATCGAAAAAATGTCGGGCGGCGTCAGCACCGCGGAGATGATGAAAACCAGCACGATGGCGTAGCGCCGCTTGTCGCGCAGAAAGGCCGAATCAATGATCCCGACCTGGCCGAGAAGGGTCAGAACCACCGGCAATTGAAAGGTGACGCCAAAGGCGAAGATCAAGGTCATGATCAGCGACAGATATTCGCTGACGCGCGGCAAAAGCTCGATCTGGGGGCGCCCGGCTCCTTGGCCTGCTGCATGCCGATGAAGAAATGCAGAAGATTCGGCATCACGACGAAATAGACGAGCAATGCGCCGGCAGCGAAAAAGATCGGCGTCGCAACGAGATAGGGCGCGAAGGCGCGGCGCTCGTGCCGATAGAGACCCGGCGCGACAAAGGCGTAGATCTGCGAGAAGACCACCGGACAGGAGAGCGCCGCAGCGGCGAAAATCGCGACGCGGATCTGGGTGAAGAAATATTCCTGCGGCGCGGTGTAGATCAGCCGCGCGTCGGGGCCGGCGACATGTTCGAAAGGGACCAGCAGAACATTATAGATGTCCTTGGCGAAGAAGAAGCAGAGGACGAACATCGCCAGAAAGGCGGCGAGCGCCTTGATCAGCCGCGCGCGCAGCTCGATCAGATGGTCCAGCAAAGGCGCTTTGCTCGCCTCGATTTCGGCGTCGGTCATTGCAGGCCCTGCGATGGCGCGCAACGGGTCAGTCGAGGCGCGCAGGCGCGGCGCCGACGAGGGCGATCAAGCCGAGAGCATTCAAACATTGTCATGCAGCGTCGCGATGCGGCCCGGGGCATGCGCCGCCTCGCCTTTTGGCGCGGCCCCGATCTCGGCCTTGAGGGCGTCGGCCAGCGCCTGCATTTCGGAGTCGATGTCCTTGCCCGGCGCATGGCCAAGGCTTTGGCTCGGCTGCTCGTCCGCCAAGGCGGCGCCGGCGACGGCCTCGGCGCCGTCAAGAGTCGCCCCTTGCGCTTTCGCCAAAGCGGCGGCGGCGGGTTCGACGTTGGCGGCGCTCAAGGCCGCGGCTGGCGAGGCGCTCTCGAGCGCGGATTTCATCTCGTTCCTGATATCCGCCACAGGATTGAAGCCCACGTCGAATTTCGCACTCTCGCTGAGTTTTGCGACCTTGTCCTTGACGTCGGCCAGGTCGGCTTCGCGCACGGCTTCCATGAACTGGCCCTGGAATTCGCTCGCCATGCGCCGCATTTTGGCGACTGCGCGGCCAAGTTCGCGCAGCACGCGCGGCAAATCCTTCGGGCCGATCACGATCAGCGCCACGATCCCGATCAAGATAAGCTTGCCAGCGTCGAAATCGAACATGCGGGACTTCTACTCGACTATGCTCGCTGCGACGAGTCCCTCGGCGTCGATCGACCCTTGGCGCCATGCAGCTGGGCTTTGCGCCTCAGCCGGCCTTGCGCGTGTCCGAAACCTTGGCCGGATCGACTGCGATCTGATGGTCGATGCCGCGCGGCGGTTCGGCGGGACGTTGCGCCTCGGGCTTTTCGTCGTCCTCGGCGAGGCCCTTCTTGAAGGACTTAATGCCCTTGGCGACATCGCCCATGATGTCGGAGATTTTGCCCTTGCCGCCGAAAATGAGCATGACGACGGCCCCAACGATAAGCCAATGCCAGATCGAAAAACCGCCCATGGCGAGGAACCCTTTGTTCTATTGCGCAGGCGCAAGGCGCAGCGCCAGAGCGCAGAACCTATGCTCCCGCCAAAACAAAAACAAGGAATGGCGCCGCCTTTTTGAAAAGCGCCTTCAAAATCATTCCCGCCGCCTGATCGGCTCAAGCCGCCCGCGGCGGAAGGACGCTGTTTTTTGGGCGCCAAAGCCAAGATTGCGGCGCCGCCTGGCCTGGAAAGAGAGCCTCAACAAATTCTCAGGAGGCAACAATTATTCATATTACTACGCAAATAGCCATGGCATATGAATTGCTACGAACATTTCTTCACTGGCAAGAAAATGCCTCGAGGAGCGTTCCATATGTCCGAACTGCGAAAAGATAGTCTCTCATTTATTGAGACGCTTGGCCAATCCGTCGCCAACGTCTCGCCGACCCTCACGCCCGCACTCGCCGTCGCCGTCGTCGCGGGAATGGCCGGGACCGCCTCGTGGCTCGTCTATGTCGCCGCGACGATCGCGCTGCTGATCGTCGGCCTCAATGTCGGCAAGCTCGCCAAACGCATCCCGGCCGCCGGCTCGTTCTTCGTTTACGTATCGCGGTCGCTCGGGCCCGCCTACGGGCTCCTCGCCGGCTGGTCCTTGCTGGCGGCCTATCTCTTCACCGCGATGGCGCTGACCGTCGCCACCTCGATCTTCATCAAGACGCTGATCTCGACCTTGCAGATTGCGGCCTCGCCGCCGACCCTCGTCATCTATCTCGCCGTATCGGGGCTGGCGCTCTGGCTGGCTTTCCGCGACATCCGCATGTCGGCGCGCGTCGGCCTCAGCCTGGAGGCCGTTTCGGTCGCCATCATCATCGCCGTCAGCATCGCCGCCCTCGCGCATTACGGCTTTGCGCCCGACGTCCGGCAGCTCAAGCTCGAAGGCGCTGATTTCGGCAAGTCGCTGCAGGCGATCGTCTTCGCCATTTTCTCCTACGTCGGTTTCGAAAGCGCCGCCTCGCTCGGCAAGGAAGCGCGCAATCCGGAGCGCGCCATTCCGAAGGCGATCATTCTAACGGCGATATCGGCCGGCGTATTTTTCGTGTTCACGACCTATGTCATCACGCAGGGCTTCGCCGACGACGCGACCAAGCTCGGCGCGAGCGGCGCGCCGCTCGGCGACATCCTCGCCGGCCAGAACCCCTTGATCATCGCCCTCGTCTATTTCGGCGCGGCGATCAGCAGCTTCGCCTGCGCGCTCGCCTCGATCAACGCCTTCGGCCGCACGCTGTTCTCGCTCGGCCGCTACCAGATCCTGCACAGCTCGGTGGGACTCGTCCACGGCAAGTTCAAGACCCCTCACGTCGCCGTTACAATCGGCGCGATCATCAATTTCGTCGCCGTCGCATTGCTCAGCGGAAATTCGGAGATCGACACCTTCGGCTGGTACGGCACGATCGCTTCGTTCGGTTTCATCGTCGTCTATTTTCTGGTTTCGGTCGCGGCGCCGGTCTATCTCAAGAAAACCGGCGAACTGACGACTGGCGCTGCGATCACAGGCGGCCTTGGCGCGGCCTTGATGGTTCTTGCGCTTGCCGGCAGCCTCTATCCGGTCCCCGCCTTCCCCTACAATCTGCTTCCTTACGGGTTCGCGGCCTATTTGCTGCTCGGCGTGGTCTGGTTCTTTGTCCTCAAGGCGCGCGCGCCGGAAACGCTGCTCGGCATCGAAGGCGATATGGAAGCGGCGGCGGCTCAGGCGGCTGTCTCGGCGGAGCCCGCGCCCGCCGAATGATTGGCCGGCAGCGGATCGCCGCAGCGGCGATCCGCTTCACGTTTCTGCGTTGTCCTGCGCCGGCGCGACCGGCGGCGGTTCTGGCGCTGCGGCGGCCCGTGTGAAGACGATCGTGACGCGCATGCCCTGGCCCGGGTTCGATTCGACGATCACCCGGGCCTTTGCGTTTTCGCGCAGCGACTGAACGATCAACGCGCTGAGCTTTCCGGGCTGCGGCCAATCCGTTCCTTCCGGCAGGCCAATGCCGTCGTCGGAGATCACGACGCGGCAACCCTCGCTGTCGACGAGGCTTTGCAACGAGATTGTCCCTGCGTCCCGGCCCTGAAACGCGTGTTTCAACGCGTTGGTGAGAAGCTCGTTGACGACGAGGCCGGTCGGCATGGCCACGTTGACGGAAACGGGATAGGCGTCGGCCTTGAGGTTGAGACGCACGCCTTCATTGGCGTGCGTGCGCATCACGGCCGAGGCGATCTGGCTGAGATAAGCGCCAAGGTCGACCTCCTGGCCAAGGCTGGTCTGGCCTAGCGAATTATACAGCAGCTGGAGAAATTCGATGCGGCCGGCGATCCGATCGAAGCGGCCGCGCTCCTCGCCGACCCTCGCGGTCCGCGCCTCAAGACGGATCAACGCGGTGATCATCTGCAAATTATTTCTGACGCGGTGCTGGATCTCCTGAAGAGCCGTGTCTTTTTCTCGCAGCTGGCGTTCAAGTTCGGCGTGAGAATCCTCCGCAAGGGCGCGGACGCAAACGAGCGCCGCCAGCCTGAAAATCTCATTTCCGTCGTCATCCTCGATGATGTTGGAATAGGCGTCGATGACGACCGTCTCGGCGCCTTCGCGCTCAATGGCGAAGGAGCCGACCTTGTCCCTGGCTTCAACGATAGCCGCGCCAAGCCGCCGGTCTGCATCATCGCCGACCTCGCTGCCCAGCAAGGCGCTCCAGGGGCGTCCTTCGATCTCGCAGAAACTTTGGCCCGAGAGCTTCTCGTATTCCGGATTTGCATAAACAATACGCTCCTCGCCCTGCATGGCTGCGACGACGAGGGCGATCGGAACATGATCAAGAAAGCGGCGGAACTGCTCGCTTTCGAGCGCGTCGGCCAGGTGTGGGGTCGTAAGCAGCGTATCGAGCCGCTCGGCCGGTTCTTCGTCGAATGTCCGGTTTTCCTCGGTGGTCATTGCGGCGGGTCGAGCCTTCTGCTGCAGCCGCGGAGGCGGCGATTGCGGGCGCGATACATGGTCTCACAAGCGGCGGTGGAAATTAACCATATCATGGCGCGGAAGGTTTGGGAGCAACGTCGCGCCGGAGATCGAAGCTTGGGATGCCGGGCGGCATGGCGCTCCGGCGCGCAGACCCGGATGCGCCCGCGAACAAGCGGCGCGCGGACCGCGTGCCGATTGAGGCTTTTCGCTGTATTTCGCGGGGAATGAGGGTTGAGCGGCGAACTGCCGGGAAGATGGGGCCGCCCCGGATGTGCGCCCCGCCGCGCTTGCGGTTGATTGGTCGGAGTGGCGGGATTCGAACCCACGACCCCTAGTCCCCCAGACTAGTGCGCTAACCGGGCTGCGCTACACTCCGACTGCGGCTCCTTATAGATAAAGGATTCCGCCGGCGCAACGCTCCTTGGCCGACGATCCCGGGATCATCGCAATCAATTCCAATTATTTGGAGCCCAAAAGCCGAATCTCGTCTTTCCTGATCCCGCCCTCGATCATTTTCGAACGAAATGGATGCCAATTCGCGCCCGGAAAATGCGCCAGATTAAAAAATCAAAACGGCTTTCCGGTTCCATTCTGTCGATAGGAAATCGCTCCCCATCCGAAAGTTCGAGCACATTCCTGTCGAGCGGATTAATTCAATCCGATCGGAATATGCTCTAGACCCCTTTTTGGCGGCGGCCAGCCGCCAGCATGCGCTCGCACGCCTCAAGTTCGCCAAGGATCTCCCGCAGCCGCCGGATCATCTCCGCGCGCGCCGCCGCGGCGTCCCGCCCGGCTTCGCCTGGCCGCAGCCCATCATCGCCGCCCGTTCCGCGGCCAGCCTGCGCGTCGCGCCTCTCGTCCTCGAAATTCTGGTCGCCAGGCGGGGAGGATGGTTCGGCGAAAAGATCATGCGTCCAGCCGGCGGGCCTGTCCTCGGCGAGGGCCCCCGGCGCAGCCTCGGGCGTCAATCCGGGACCGGCGTCGGCCCCTGAAAGCTCGCTCGCGAACCCCGGCGCGAGCACGGCGCGGGCCCCCTGCTCCCTCAGGATTCGTTGCACGCCCTTGATCGTGTAGCCTTCGCCATAGAGGAGCCGCCTGATCGCGCGCAGGATATCCACGTCATGCGGCCGATAGAAGCGGCGCCCTCCGGCGCGCTTCAGCGGTTTGATCTGGGGGAATCGCGTTTCCCAGAACCGCAGCACATGCTGGGGAAGATCAAGCTCTTCTGCGACTTCGCTGATTGTTCGAAAAGCGTCGGCGCTCTTGTCCATTTCGCTTCGGATTCCAGGCCGCGGGCGCGATCACGACGTCGATCGGCGATTTCATTCAGGCGGGCGCCAATCGCCAATCCCTTGCGCCGCCAATCCGTTGCGCCGCCATGACGCGCCGCCCGTTCAGGCGTCATCCTCGGCGGCGATCCGCCCATTGACGCGCGCCTTGAGGACGCTCGATGGTTTGAACACGAGAACGCGGCGCTGCGTGATCGGAACTTCGATCCCGGTTTTCGGATTGCGCCCGATCCGCTCGGATTTGGAGCGCACGATGAAAGATCCAAACGACGATAATTTGACGGTTTCGCCTTTGGCCAGAGCATCCGCCAATTCGTTCAGAACCATCTGAACCAGGGCCGCGAACTCCTTCCGGGACAGGCCGACGCAGCGATAAACCGATTCGGCGAGATCGACCCGCGTGATGGTCCGGGCGTCGAGATTGGCCAACGCGTCAACCACTCGTTCCGCAGGCGATTCTCCAAGCTCTCCCGCAGCGGATATGGTTGAAAACTTCGTCATTCAATAAATCTCGATTTTCCAGGCGAAATGCGCCTACCGACCAGGGCGAGCGGCCACACCGAGCCCGGAACCCCGGCCTGACCAGACTGTCGATCTGATGATCTGCGTAAAGTGTAACCGAGGAAAGCCGGGAGTCCAGCCTTCCGCTCAGAAATCCGTCGACTTGTGATCTGCGGCAAAGCGACAGCAGGTAAAACTTTGAAGTAAATCACGTTTCAAATCAAGACATGCGTCGCCGCGGAGCGGCTACCAGCGAATGAGCGCCGAAGCCCAGGTGAAGCCGCCGCCCATGGCCTCGATCATCACGAGGTCGCCCCGCTTGATGCGGCCGTCGTCACGGGCGACGGAAAGAGCGAGCGGCACCGAGGCGGCGGACGTGTTGCCGTGCATGTCGACCGTCACGACCACCTTGCGCTTGTCGATGCCAAGCTTCTCCGCCGACGCATCAATGATCCGGCGATTGGCCTGATGCGGCACGAACCAGTCGAGGTCGGCGGCGCTCGTGCCGGTGGCGGCGAAAGCGTCGTTCACGACGTCGGCGACCATTCCCACCGCGTGACGGAACACTTCCCGGCCGGCCATGCGCAGCACGCCCGTGGTTTTCGTCGTCGATGGACCGCCGTCGACATAGAGCTTTTCCCGATGACGTCCGTCCGAGCGCAAATGCGAGGTCAGCACGCCGCGATCGCCCGAGCCGCCAGCGCCGGGCTGGGCCTCCAGCACGACCGCCGCGGCGCCGTCGCCAAAGAGCACGCAGGTGGCCCGGTCATTCCAGTCGAGCAGACGGGAAAACGTCTCCGCGCCGATCACGAGGGCGCGCTTGTGCGAGCCTGACAGCAGAAATTTGTCGGCGGTCGCGAGCGCGAAGACAAAACCCGAGCAGACGGCCTGCAGATCGAAGGCGGCGCCATGGTGCATGCCGAGGGCCGCCTGAATCTGCGTCGCCACGGCCGGGAAGGTGTAATCGGGGGTTGAGGTGGCGACGATCACGAGATCGATGTCGGACGCCGTCAGGCCAGCGTCGTCGAGAGCCGCCCGCGCGGCGTAAAGGCCAAGCTTCGAGGTCGGCTCGTCCTCGGCGGCGATGTGCCGCTGCCGGATCCCGGTGCGCTGGACGATCCACTCGTCGGTCGTATCGAGGATTTTTTCGAGATCCGCGTTGCTGACGATCCGTTTGGGAAGATAGGAGCCCAGCCCGACGACAACGGAGCGGAGCTTGCGTGGCGCTACATCTGTCAAAATTTCATCCATTTGGAAGTCAGTCACGACTGCGACGGCGCGACCGCCGTTTCGCCGAGCGCGCCAAGCTTCGTGGGCGCAGGAACGGCTTCGTAGGAGAGTGCGATGGCGTCGCGGATCCGGCCCAGAAGCTCGTGGCGTGCGATCCTGTAGGCGATTTCGATCGCCACGGCGGTTCCAAAAGCATCGGAGTGACCATGGCTCTTGATCACGACGCCATCGAGGCCGAGGAACACGCCGCCATTGACGTTGCGCGGATCCATTTTCTCCTTCAGGGCGGCGAAACCCTTCCGTGCGAGAAGATAGCCGAGCTTCGACATCAGATCGCGGCTCAGCGCCTCGCGCAGATATTGCGCCATCTGATTGGCGGTGCCTTCGGCTGTTTTCAGCGCGATATTGCCGGCGAAACCCTCGGTGACGACGACATCGACCGTACCCTTGCCAATGTCGCCGCCTTCAACGAATCCGACATATTCGAGGTTCGGCGGAGCGGATTCGCGCAAGAGACGCGAGGCTTTCTTGACTTCCTCGATGCCCTTCATTTCTTCCGAGCCAATGTTCAGAAGACCGACGGTCGGACGATCGACATCGAGGACGATTCGCGCCATCGCGGCGCCCATGATGGCGAGATTGACGAGATGACGCGCGTCCGCGCCGATCGAGGCGCCGACGTCGAGGACGATCGTCCTGCCCCGCACGGTCGGCCAGATCGCCGCGATCGCCGGCCTATCGACATGCGGAATTGTGTGCAGGCATGTTTTGGCCATCGCCATCAGCGCGCCCGTATTGCCGGCTGAAACCGCGATGTCGGCCTGATTTTTTTTGACCGCCTCGATGGCGAGCCACATCGAGGAATTGCGGCGGCCGGCGCGCAGCGCCTGGCTTGGCTTGTCGTCCATCCGAACGGCGACGTCGGTATGGTGCAAGGTCGAGGCGGCGGCGAGCTTCGGGTTCGCCTCGAGGTAGGGGCGAATGCGCTTCTCGTCGCCGAACAGGGAAAAAGCAATGTCAGCGCCCCGCTCGAGCGCGCGGGCCGCGCCCGGAAGCACCACTTCCGGCCCAAAATCGCCGCCCATGGCGTCGAGCGCTATTCGCACAGGCTTCTTCATAAGGTTCGCAACTCGGTTCATGCGCGCCGCGGCGCCACCTTCGCGGCAGACGAAAGGATTGTTTGACAAGAGCTTGAAAGGTCACCCTTTTTGGCGGTTGTCGGCGGACGAACCGGCGCCAGGGGGAAGCGGTTATCCGGGATCGGAACGATGCGGGTCAGAGGGTCGAATTGGCGCTGGCCGCCGTTCAAATATAGGATAATGGCCGAGCGTGGTAGTGGCGACCCCGACGCGGATGAATTTTTGGCGTTGGCGTGGCGCCGCCGCGCCCCTCAATCGCCTTCCTTGAGCCGCCTTAGCGCCGCGAAGGGCGAATCGGGCTTGTCTTCGCTGTCTGAAAATTCGGCTCCCTCAAAGCGAACGCCCGGCTTGCGAGGATAGGGGTCGAGGCTGAGAACAAGGAATTCCTCCACCAGAGCGCCGAGGTCGATGCGTCCGTCGACGATCAGGTCCGGCGCGTCGAGCTGCGCCGCGAAGGATTGCGCGACATCTTCCTCAGGCTCCGGCGCCGGAGCCGCCCTGCCCCGTCGCGGGACGCTCCGCGCCGCCTTGACCACATAATCCGCGGCGATCTCGGCCTCGACCTCGCTCTCGAAGGGATCGAGACTGACGACGCAGGTCTGCGTGATCCGCGCTCTCATCGTGCCCGAGACCGCAAACTTCGCCTCGCCCTGTTTGGCGATATCGAGATCCGCTTCAAGCAATTCGACCGCGATGAGGCCGGCGATTTTTGCAAGGGCCGCGCGCTCGGCCTCGGTCGCCCGCACGGCGACCTGAAGTCCGCCCTCGGGCACCTCATGAACTTCGACAATGCACGAGATTGCGCTCGCCCCCCTCGCCGGCAAACGCTCCCCGTCGGCGGCGCGCCGCGCTTTATGGGGCCTCTGGTCGCCCTTCGATATCATCGCAAAAGCCTCCTGGAGCATTTTCGAGCGAAGCAGATGGCGGTTCGCGCTAGAAAAATGCGTCAAAACAAAATCTCACCCCGACGTCAGGCAATCGACGCGGGCGTTGGAAAAGGAACCGGCCCCTCGGCGAAGGCTTCGAACGAAGCCCCGGCGAGGGCGGCGCGCGCCGCTTCGACGAAGCGCGCGAGACGCGCCGCGTCCGTGCGACCCGCATAAACATTGCGCGCCAGCGCGGCCGCGAGCGCCGGCCCACCGGCCCGCAAGGCTTCATCATAGGCGGCGCCGCGGCCGAGGAAAGCCTCGGCGAGGGTCTTCATTCGCTTCGGAACGGAGGGATCGCCGACGCCCATCTGGCGCAATGTCGCCTCAAAATGAAGGAACACCGCATCGGCGAGATCCTGAGCGAGGTCCGGCGCCGGCGGCGCCATCGCTTTAAGCTGACGCAGAACGAGCGTCGCATGCAGCGTCATCGCCTCGAAGCGCCCTTCGAACGTATCGGCGATCCCATAATCCGCAAAAAGCGCGGGATCGCGCGCGGCCGCCACGATTTCGCCATGCAGGCGGTCGACCAATTGACGGTTGGCGGAGCCGCGGAAGAGCCAGGCAAGCATTTTACGAATGTCCGAATTTGCCTCGTTGAACTTCGGCCCGTGAAATTTACCTTTGAAATTCACGTCCATTTAACTCTATCGAGCCTAATTGGGCTGGGCGAACGCGCCGGTTCGGGGTGAGAGCGCGACCTTGCTTTTGACATGGCCGGAAGTTAGGCATCGCTCAGCCTCGCCGCAAATGCAACCAATGGCCGGCTTTCAATCGCGTTACACAGTTTTGGCGGAGACCTCAGGCATGTTGTTCGGCATCGCTCCCCGTGCGGGCGGCAAGACGGGTTCGGCGTCCGGCCGCGGCTCGATCCGCGCAAGCTTCGCGCTGAAAGCCACGCTTTCACTCGGACTCGCCGTCGCGCTTCCTCTCGCGCTCGGCGGATGCCTTGGCTATGACGGGCAGGTCGTCCATGGCTATCAGGGCGATGCCCGCACGCTCGATCAGGTCAAGGTCGGCTCCTCGGCGGAGCAGATCCTGACGCTTCTCGGCACGCCGACGACGACGTCGACGGTCGGCGGAGACGCCTGGTATTACGTCACCCAGGTCACCAACCGGGACATTGCGTTCCAGCAGCCGAAACTGGTCGACCAGCGCGTCTTCGCCATCTATTTCGACAAGAACAAGAAGGTCGAGCGCGTCGCGAACTACGGCATCCAGGACGGCAAGGTGTTCGACTTCGTGTCCCGCACAACGCCGACGGCCGGCGCCGAATCGACCTTCCTCAAGGGAATGTTCGTCAACCTCCTGCGCTTCTAGATCACGATGACTTTGGATCGAATTGATCAAAAGTCATAAACGTGATCGATCCCGCTCCAAGGCGCATTCCGCTCGGATTGAACCAGTCTGGGCGACGAGAATGCGCGCGCGGATCCGGGTCTCGGCGAGGTCTCTTCGACCGAATGGCGCATTCGGTCGAAAATCGCCGTGGGCGTGACGGGGATCGAGCCTGAACGCCGGACGTCGCCGCAAGCGCGGCGACGCCGAAACGTCCTCAATGCGCCAGCGCGGCGAGCAGCAGAAGCGCGACGATATTGGTGATCTTGATCGCCGGATTGACCGCCGGACCAGCCGTATCCTTGTAGGGGTCGCCGACCGTGTCGCCGGTGACCGACGCCTTGTGCGCGTCCCCGCCCTTGAAATGCTTCACGCCGTCCTTGTCGGTGAAGCCATCCTCGAAGCTCTTTTTGGCGTTGTCCCATGCGCCGCCGCCCGACGTCATCGAGATGGCGACGAAAAGTCCGTTGACGATGACGCCAAGCAGGGACGCGCCGAGCGCCGCGAAAGCCGACGCCTTCGAGCCGGAGATCAAGAGCACGCCATAATAGACGACGATCGGCGCAAGCACCGGCAGAAGCGAGGGGATGATCATCTCCCTGATCGCGGCTTTGGTCAGCATGTCGACCGCGCGGCCGTAATCGGGCCGCTCCGTCCCGGCCATGATGCCGGGCTTCTCCTTGAACTGGCGGCGCACCTCCTCGACGACGGCGCCGGCCGCCCGCCCGACCGCGGTCATGGCGATGCCGCCGAAAAGATAGGGGATCATTCCCCCGAAAATCAGCCCGGCGACGACGTAAGGGTTGGATATGTCGAAAGAGACCGCACCAATCCCCTTGAAGTAAGGGAACTGGTCCGGATTGGCGGCGAAATAGGTGAGATCATGGCTGTAGGCGCTAAACAGCACCAGCGCGCCAAGGCCCGCCGAGCCGATCGCATAGCCCTTGGTCACCGCCTTCGTCGTATTGCCGACGGCGTCGAGCGCATCGGTCACGCGGCGGACCTCTTTCGGCAGACCGGCCATTTCCGCTATGCCGCCGGCGTTGTCGGTCACCGGCCCGAAGGCGTCGAGCGCGACGATCATGCCGGCGATGCCGAGCATCGTCGTCACCGCGATGGCGATGCCGAAGAGGCCGGCAAGCTGGCTCGTCGCCAGAATGCCGGCGATGATGACGAGGGCCGGCGCCGCCGTCGATTCGAGCGAGACCGCGAGCCCCTGAATGACGTTGGTGCCGTGTCCCGTCACCGAGGCCTGCGCGATCGAAACCACCGGGCGCTTGCCCGTGCCGGTGTAATATTCGGTGATGACGACGATGAAGCCAGTGACGATCAGCCCGATGATTCCGCAGGCGAAAAGATGCGCGCCTGAAATCGGCGTTCCGCCAGCCGTTCCGATCACGCCCCAGCCGACCGTCGCGGTGGTGGCGAGCGCAAGTCCGACGATCGAAAGAAGCCCGGCCGCGATGAGGCCCTTGTAAAGCGCCCCCATGATCGACTGGTCCGGGCCGAGCTTGACGAAATAGGTGCCGGCGATGGACGTGACGATGCAAGTCGCGCAGATCGCCAGCGGATACAGCATGGCGTTGTAAAGCACGGGCTGGCCGACGAAAAATATGGCTGCGAGAACCATGGTGGCGACGACCGTGACGGCGTAGGTCTCGAACAGATCGGCCGCCATGCCGGCGCAATCGCCGACATTGTCGCCGACATTGTCGGCGATGGTCGCCGGGTTGCGCGGATCATCCTCGGGAATGCCGGCCTCGACCTTGCCGACGAGATCGGCGCCGACGTCAGCCCCCTTGGTGAAGATGCCGCCGCCAAGCCGCGCGAAGATCGAGATCAGGGAGGCGCCAAAGCCGAGCGCGACCAGCGCATCGACCGTCTGCCGGCTGTTCGGCGCGTAACCGAGCGGTCCCGTCAGTACGTAGAAATAGCCGGCGACGCCGAGCAGCGCGAGGCCGGCGACGAGCATTCCCGTGACGGCTCCAGCCTTGAAGGAAATATCGAGTCCGGCGGCGAGAGATTTCGACGCGGCCTCGGCCGTCCGCACATTGGCGCGCACCGAGACATTCATGCCGACAAACCCGGCCGCGCCCGAAAGGACGGCGCCAAGCAGGAAGCCAAAGGCGATCGAGGGCGCCAGAAAATACCAGAATCCGAAGAAGATGACGGCGCCGACGATGGCGATGGTCAGATATTGGCGCTTGAGATAGGCCTGCGCGCCTTCCGCGATGGCGCCTGCGATCTCCTGCATCCGCGCCGAGCCAGGACTTGCGGCCAGCAGTTCCGACGACGTCCTGACGCCGTACACAATTGATAAGAGCCCCGCCAGGATCACTATGGCGATCATCGGTTTCCACCTTGATGTTTTGTTGCGGCTTTGAAGAGACGTTGCTCGCGCCGGGTGCGCGACATTTGCAGAAAGGCCGAAATTGCGCAATCGCGCCGATCAGGGTCCATGTGCAAACCTGCGCCGCTCAGGGGCAGCCTTTGGGCCTCGATCGCAACCGGATCAATGATCCTGCTCAAAAATGCTGAAACGAGGTTCTGGCGAAATGAATCGCCTCGCCGCCGGCGTCGACGAAGGCGGGAGCCCCTTCCCCGGCTGAAGCCGCCCCGAGCCGGCTGACGCCAATTCCCGTCGCGGCGGCCGCGGCTTCGAACGAAGCCGCCTTCGCCGGCGAAACAGCGCACAGGAGCTCGTAATCATCGCCGCCCGCGCAGATCGCCTCGATGAGGCGGGGCGCCGCTTTCAGGGCGCGCCGTGCGGCTCCGGACAAGGGGATGTCGGCGACCTCGATCGTCGCACTCATGCCGGCGAGGCGCAGCATCTTGCCAAGATCGCCGGCGAGGCCATCGGAAACGTCCATGGCGGCATTGGCGAAGGTCTTCAGCGCGTCGCGAAGGACGAGTCGCGGCTGCGGCAGGAGATAGCGGCCCTGCAGAAAGCGCGCGTCCGCCTCGCTCAAGGCCCCGATCCAGTCCTGATCCGCGCTGGCGCCCAGGCGCAGTTTGAGGCCGAGCGCGGCGTCGCCGATGGTTCCGGTGACATAGATCCGGTCGCCGGCTCTGATCCCATCGCGCGGGACCATTTTATGCGCCTCGACCGCGCCGACCGCCGTGATGGAAATCGTCAAAGGCCCCGGCGTCCGCACCGTATCGCCGCCGAGAAGCGGGCAGTGGTAGTTCGCCGCATCCTCGCCAAGTCCGGCGGCGAAGGATTTGAGCCATTCCGCCGTCCAGTCCGCCGGCAGGGCGAGGCCGAGGAGAAATCCCAATGGTTCGGCCGCCTTGGCGGCGAGATCGGACAGATTTACGCGCAGAGCCTTGCGGGCGATGGCGGCGGGCGGATCGTCGTTGAAAAAATGAACCCCGCCGACCAGCAGATCCTTGGTGAGGACGATTTCGCATCCGGTCGGTGGCCGCAACAGAGCCGCGTCGTCGCGCAGCCGCAGCCCCCCTTCGCCCGCAAGGGGCGCGAAAAAAGTTTCGATCAAAGCGTCTTCGGAGAGCGGCGCTGGATGCTTCACTCTGATTCAGCCCACAGGCGTATCGAGCGGGATGCGAAAAAGCAGAATCCGGTTTTTCGCGTCAAATACGCTCTCGTCTCAATAATCGATCAGTTTTCGCGCCGTCAGATGCGCGGCTCGAACTCGCTGGCGCGATAGCGCCGCGCCAGCCCGTCCAGAACCGCATTGACCATGCCGGACTCTTCGCGATCGAAGAAAGCGCCCGCGACGTCGACATATTCCTTGATCGACACGCGCGCGGGAATGTCGGCGCGCTTCTTCAATTCATAGGCCCCCGCCCGCAAAATGGCGCGAAGAACCGCGTCGACCCGCGCGAGCGGCCAGCCTTCGACCAGCGTCTGGTCGATCGAGCGATCGATCGGACCCTGGTCGGCGAGAACGCCGGTCAGAATATCGCGAAAAAACGCGATTTCCGCCGATTTATAGCGTTCGCCCTCGATTTCATTGCCGATCCAGAAGGATTCGAACTCCGCGCAGGTTTCGTTCAGCCCCTTTTCGGAGACCTCCATCTGGTAAAGCGCCTGCACCGCCGCGAGGCGGGCGGCGGAGCGCCCTTCGGCCTTCATCATCGGAGCGCTCCAATATCCTGTTTCAGCAGATAAAGCGCGAGCGCCGCGCGCGCCGCGTCGCCGCCCTTGTCGCCTTTGCTTTGATCGGCGCGGGCCAAAGCCTGCGCTTCGCTATCGACGGTCAGGACGCCATTGCCAAGGGCGAGGCGATGGGTCAGACCAATTTGCATCAAAGCCCGCGCGCTCTCGCCGGAAACGATCTCGAAATGATAGGTCTCGCCCCGGATGACGCAGCCGAGCGCGACGGCGCCGGCATAGGGCCGCCCCGCTTTCTGCGCGTGATCAAGCGCAATTTCCAGGGCGATCGGGATTTCGAGGGCGCCCGGAACGCTGATGAGATGGTGGGCCGCGCCGGCTTTCTCCAAAGCCGCCACCGCGCCTTCGAGAAGCATCGCGCCGATGACGTCGTAAAACCGAGCCTCGACGATGAGAAACTTGGCGCCCTGGACGTTTATGTCCGATGAGTCGGCGGAACGGCGCGGGAGAGCCATGGCTGAACTTCAATCTTTCGCGTTTTTGGAAGGGCCGATAGCGTCACTCGCGCCAAGCTCGCCTTTCGAGTAACAAGCCCGGCCCGCTGCGGCAAGCCGAAAGCGCGTGATGATCATGGCGCGCCGATCGAGATCCCGCCCCGCGCCGTTTCGAGCGCCGCGCCCGAATGAAAGCATCCGCCATGGAAAGCGCAGACCAGAACCAGGCCGCCGATCAATCCGCGGTCTTCGCCTTTCTCGGCAATCCGGCGACGCACGGGATCAATGAGCCCGTGGCCCGCATCGACACGCATGGCGCCGCGGTTTTCCTCGCCGGCGCGGATGTCTACAAGGTCAAGCGGGCCGTGCATTTTTCCTTCATGGATTTCTCAACCCTCGAGAAGCGCCGCCGCGCATGCGAAAACGAACTCGCGGTGAACAGGGCGAATGCGCCGGACCTCTATCTCGGCGTCGTTCCGATCTCACGTAAAGATAGCGCACTAACATTCGGTATTGGCGACGAAATAGTCGAGTGGGCTGTGCATTTGCGCCGCTTCGATGAGGCGCGCACGCTGGACCGTCTCGCGGCGCGCGGCGAACTCGATGCGGCCATCATGGAAAAGCTCGCCGGGGTCGTCGTCGCATCGCATCGCGCGGCGCCGATCCTGCGCGACAGGAACGCCACGGCCGCGCTTGCGAAGCGGATCGAAGAAACCGCGACGGGCCTGGAGCGGGCGCCGGACGTTTTTCCGGCCGCCGCCGCCGCAAAGCTCAAAGACGCGATGCTGCGCGCCTTCGAGGCGGCGCGCCCTCTCCTGTCGCGTCGCGAGGCCGAAGGCTGGGTCCGCCGCTGCCACGGCGATCTGCATTTGCGCAATATCGTCATGATCGGCCCGACGCCGACCCTGTTCGACGCGCTCGAATTCGATGAAAGCTTCGCGATCTGCGACATTCTTTACGATCTCGCCTTTCTTTTGATGGACCTTTGGACGCGGGGCCTCAAAAGCGAGGCCAACAGTCTGATGAATCGCTACCTTTCGTCCTTCGACGGGTTTGAGGCGCAGATCGAGGGGCTCGCGGCGCTGCCGCTGTTTCTTGGCCTGCGCGCGGCGATCCGCGCCAATGTCACAAATCTTGAGGCGTCAAAGACGGCTGCGACGATCGCGGCGGCGCGGCGCTATTTCGACGAATCCTGCGCGTTCCTAGCGCCGGGCCCGCTCCATCTCGCCGCGATCGGCGGCCTTTCCGGGACCGGGAAAACATCGCTGGCGCGCGCGCTGGCGCCCATGGTCGGCCGGGCGCCCGGCGCGCTCCACCTGCGCAGCGACGTCGAGCGCAAGCGGCTCAACCATCTTACCGAGCTTCAGCGCCTGCCCGACGAGGCCTATCGGCCGGAAGTCTCGGCGGAGACCTACCAGCGCCTGCGCGAACTCTCGGCGCGCGCTCTGGCGGCGGGCCAAAGCGTCGTGGTCGACGCCGCCCATCGAAAGCCCGAGGAGCGAGAAGCCGCGGATGTCGCGGCGCGCGCCGGCGCCGATTTCACCGGGCTTTGGCTTGAAGCGCCAACCGCGGTCCGAATGGCGCGGGTTTCGCACCGCCGCAATGACGCATCCGACGCGGGCCCCGAGATCGCCGCGGCCCAGGCGCAAGAGCTTGTCGGGCCGATGATCTGGCTGCGCCTCGACGCTTCGCAGCCCATGGTCTCGCTGGTCGAGCGCGCGCGCGCGGCCATCGAGCGAAGAGGCTGAGGCGCGAAAGAGGCTCGAACCCCTTATTGGCCCGCTTCGGCTTTGGCGACCAGATTCGACGTCGATTGGCCCGACGCAAGATCCGCCAGCACCACCCGGCCGCCGCGCGCGCGGACGATCTCGGCGCCGACGACCTTGTCTTCCGTGTAATCGGCGCCCTTGATCAAAATATCCGGCTGCAACGCCTTGATGAGTTCAAGCGGCGTGTCCTCGTCGAAAATCACCACGGCGGACACGCCCTTGATGGCGCCCATCACGGCGGCGCGGGATTCCTCGTTCTGAATCGGACGGCTCGGCCCTTTGAGGCGACTCACGGAGGCGTCCGAATTCAGCGCCATGATGAGCCTGTCGCAGGTGGCGGCGGCCTGCTTGATGAGAGAGACGTGGCCCGGATGCAAAAGATCGAAACAGCCATTGGCGAAACCGACGGTCAGTTTTTCCGCGGCCCAGGCCCAACGCTGGGCGATCGCCTGCTCGCGGCTGATATGGCGGCCGTCATTGACCGAAGCCGATGCGAGCTCGGACGCCAGAGAGGCGCAAAGCTCGTCCCGCGTGACGCAGGCCGTGCCGACCTTCGCGACCACGATGCCGGCGGCGTGATTGGAGAGCTTCATGGATTCGAGGATCGACAGACCCGCGCCGAGCGCGATCGCGAGAACCGCGATCACCGTATCGCCCGCGCCGGACACATCGAACACGTCCTGCGCCACGGTGGCGAGATGGATCGGAGCGCCCGAGAGCGGAAAATAGGACATGCCCTTTTCCGACCGGGTCAGCAGGATATTCGCGCTGCATGCGTCCTGCGCGGCGGCGGCGGCGACAAGCGCCTCTCCATCGGTCTCACAGGGAAGCCTTGTCGCGGCGGTCAGCTCCTTGCGGTTCGGCGTCAGGATCGTCGCGCCGCGATAGGCCGCGAGATCAAGCCGCTTGGGGTCGACCAGCACCTTCTTTTGGGATGCGTTGCAGCGGGCGATGACCTCGCGCAGAACCCGGATCGTGAGCGCGCCCTTGCCGTAATCGGACAGAATGACGACGTCGGCGCGATCCACCGCCCTGATCGCCGCTTCGAGCAGGCGGTCCTCGACGTCGCTCTCGAAGGGGGAGGTGTCTTCCTCATCGACGCGCACGATCTGCTGCCGGGCGCCGAGCACGCGCAGCTTGCGGGTCGTCGGACGCCCCGCGACCGCGATGAGCCCAGAGGTGTCGACCGCGCCAAGCGAAAGAAGGCGCTCGATCAGACTGTCCCGCGCGCTGTCCTGTCCCGTGGGGCCGACAATATCGACGAGGCCGCCGAGCGTCGCGATGTTGGCCGCGACATTGGCCGCGCCGCCGGGGACGATTTCTTCCGATATCGAGCGAACGACGGGAACCGGCGCCTCCGGCGAAATGCGGCTGACGGCGCCGTGCAAATAGCAATCCAGAATCAAGTCGCCGATCACCGCGACGCGGCAGTCCGCGAAGCGATCAAGAACAGGAAGCATTCAAGGATCCAATCCGCAAGCGGCGCGCGCCGGGCCTGCCGAAGCGCGCCGGAAGGAGAATGACGGGTAAGCGAAAGCCGAGCGATAACACGGGCGCGTTCTACCTTGAAAAGGGCGCCGAAGCAAAACGACAGCGAGCGGGCGCCCGCCCCTTTCCCTGACCAAAAAGCCAACCTGTGGTCTCATTTCAGGTCAAGTCATGTGTCGGACGCCGCCGGAAAGGCGCGCGACGTTTCCGCCGCCGCCAGAAACAGATGATAGAGGGAACTCGCCGGCGCATAATCGACGAGCGGCGCGCCATCCGCGCCGATCTGGTCGATCCAGCCGCCTGCGAACGGCTTGTCGAGGAAATTTTCGCTGAGCGCGTCGATCATCGCCGCGGCGAATTGCGGCGCCGCGGCATCCCCCGCATGGAGCCTTGCGACTGCCGCCTTGGCGCCCTCCGTATGCGGCCAGATCCGGTGCGAGCGCTTCAACGCGCGCAAGTCGGTTCCGACCTCGTCAAAGATCAGCCCATTCGCCGCGAGGCCGTTTTGACGGGCGATGCGATCGAGCTGCAGGACCCAGACGCTCAAATCCTCGCCGGTCAGGTTTTCATATTCGCGCAGGAGCCAGACCCATTCGAAATGGTGGCCGGGTTCGAAAATCCGGCGTTTCAACGGATCAGGATGGGCGCTCCAGTCCTCCGCGAAATATTCGAGAAGCAGGCCGGGATCGGCGAGAAAAAGACGCGTCTTGAAGATCTCCACGAGCTTTTTCGCGCGCTCAATATAGCCTCGCCCGGGCGCCGCGGCCTCAAGCGCGATATAGGCCTCGAGCAGGTGCATCAACGGGTTTTGCCGCTTGCTCCGATCCGTGATCGGCGCGGCGTCATAGAGTCCGCCATGAAGGGAATCGCGAAGCTGTCCGTCGATGAAGCCGATGATCCGGTCGGCGTGATCGATCAGGCGCGGGTCGCCGTTCAGGCGATGGAGCCAGGCGATTGCGAACAGGACGAACGCATGCGCATAGGCGTCGCGGACGGACGAAACAACGCGTCCCTCGGCGCTGACCGAAAAGGCGAACCCGTTTGAGGGATCGCGACCCTCGCAAAATTTGCCGAGAAGCGAGTCCATCGCGATCTCGGCGAGACGTCCGCCCTCGGGGAGCCAGCCAAGCAGCGCGGCATGGGCGAAAACATAGATCTGCCGGCACTGGACCATCGCGCGGCGCGGGACGGACTCTTGCGGCGCGCCAGTCCAGTCGAGCCGCTCCTGAAACATTCCCCGCCCCGCGTCGAAGCCAGCCGTCGACCAGAGCGGAAGCGCCTTTGCGGCGATCCATTCGCGGTATCGCGCGGCGCTAACGCGCGCCGCGGCCAGTCCAGCCGCAGCGGATGCGCCGTTCCCGACCTCACAGTTTTCAGTCGCCGTCATTTTTCCAGCCGCCTCATTGACCGGCGCGCATATCGCCGCCCGAACAGCATGAAGCCTATCCAGGAATTATGTCCGCTGCGCAAATCGCGCGCGGAGCCAGTCTCTCCGGGACAGACCGGCCCGATGACGCATTGTTCAGGCCGCGCGCAATTGGCGAACCGCATCGATTCGGTAGGATAGAGCTTCCGCCAGATGAAGGCTCTCGACGATCGAGGCGCCATCGAGATCGGCGATGGTGCGCGCCAGCTTCAAGATGCGGTGAAAACCGCGCGCCGACAGACGCAGGCGGTCCGAGGCCTCCTGAATCAAAGCGAGGCCGCCTGCGTCCGGATGCGCGACCGTTTCGATCACGGCGGCGGGGGCGGCGGCGTTTGATCCGATGCCGGCGAGACGAAGTTCGGCGTAGCGGCGCACCTGAATCGCCCGCGCCGCTGCGACGCGTTCGGCGACCTCGGCGGAGCCTTCCGACGGCGGCGGCAGCATCAGGTCGGCGGCGGCCACCGCCGGCGCCTCGACATGTAAATCGATGCGGTCGAGCAAGGGACCCGAAATCCGCGATTGATATTGCGCGACGCAGCGCGCATTGGGCTGGCGATTGCAGGCGAAGCCCGGATCGCTCGCATGGCCGCAGCGACACGGATTCATCGCGGCGACGAGCTGAAACCGCGCCGGATAGACGATGCGGTGATTGGCGCGGGCGATGGCGACCTCGCCGGTCTCGATCGGCTGACGCAGACTGTCCAGAACCTGAGGCTGGAATTCCGGCAGCTCGTCGAGAAACAGGACGCCATGATGGGCGAGCGAGATCTCGCCCGGCCGCGCCCGCGTGCCGCCGCCGACCAGAGCCGCCATCGAGGCCGAATGATGCGGCGCGCGAAACGGGCGCCGATCGGTCAGGGCGCCGCCGGCGAGATCGCCCGCGATCGAGTGAACGAGCGAGACCTCCAGCAGTTCGCGCGGCGTGAGCGGCGGCAGAATCGAGGGAAGCCGCGCAGCCAGCATGGATTTGCCCGCGCCGGGCGGTCCGTTGAAAAGCAGATTATGGCCGCCCGCCGCGGCGATTTCGAGGGCGCGCTTGGCGCTCTCCTGACCCTTGACGTCGCGAAGATCGGGCAGCGCCCCGGCGGCCTTGCGCATCGCCGGACGCGGCGGCGCCATCACCTGCGTGCCCTTGAAATGATTGACGAGCTGGATGAGCGAGACCGGGGCGAGCACGTCGAGATCGCCGCCCGCCCACGCGGCCTCGGGTCCGCTTTCGCGCGGGCAGATGAGGCCATGTCCCCGCGCGTTGGCCGCGATCGCCGCCGGCAGGGCGCCCGCCACCGCCGTGATCGTCCCGTCGAGAGCGAGTTCGCCGAGAACCGTGTAATTCTGCAGCGCGTCCGGGGCGATGGCGCCAATGGCGGCCATGATTCCGAGCGCGATCGGCAGATCGTAATGGCTGCCCTCCTTGGGCAGATCCGCGGGCGCGAGATTGACCGTGATGCGCTTGGCCGGCATGGCCAGACCCGAGGCGTTCAGCGCCGCGCGCACGCGCTCGCGCGATTCGGCCACCGCCTTGTCGCCGAGGCCGACGATGGTGAACACCACATTGCCATTGGCGATCTGCACCTGCACGTCGACGGGCCGGGCCTCGATGCCTTCAAATGCGACTGTCGCAACCCTGACGACCATGGAGTGAACTCATTCTTCAGCCTTGGCGCAGCTTAACCGACATCATGCGGCCCGGCAAGAACAATGAGAGAACGAAATCGCGCCGAAGCTAGAGGATGCTCCTCGCGATCATCCACTCCGCTTCGGCGATGACCTGCGGCGCGCCGACATGCAGCCAGAGGCCGTCGAGCCTTTGCCCAAAGAGACGGCCCTTTTCCGCCGCATCGTAAAAGAAGGGCGCCAGCGGAAAAATCCTGCGCGTTTCGGCGGCGAAAAGCTGCGGTTTCACAATGCCGACGCCGGCATAGACGAATGGCGCGACTTCGCGTTCCGCGCGCCGCGTCAGGCGTCCGTCGGCCGCCATCAGGAAATCGCCGGGCCAGTCGACGCCGACGCTCGCCGTCGTGGCGGCGACGAGGAGCAGAACATCCATCCGCGCCGGATCCCAGGCCTCGGCGAGGCGCAGCAGATTCTGGCGCGGTCCCTCAAGCCAGAAGGCGTCCGTATTGCAGATGAAGAACGGCTCGGGACCCAGAAGCGGCAGCGCCCTGGCGATGCCGCCGCCCTGGTCGAGCAGTTCGTCGCGTTCATCGGAGAACAGAATTTCGATGTCTTTGCGGGCCGAAAGATGCGCCTCGATCTGATCGGCGAGATGATGCACGTTGACGATGGCGGTCCGCGTCCCGGCGCGCACGAAGCGATCGAGCATATAGTCGATCATCGGCGTCCCCGCGACCTTGATCAGCGGCTTCGGAACGGTGTTGGTCAAGGGCCGCATGCGCGCGCCAAGCCCTGCGGCGAAGACCATCGCTGTGGTAGGCGCGAAGACGGACATAAGGATCCTGTTGCAATCCGCTCAGGCGGTCGCGAAGAGCTGGGGCAGATTGGTCTCATACCAGATCTTGAGCTCGGCCAGAACCGGGTGGCCCAGACCCTTGACGAGATATTTTTCGACCCGGGGCAGATGGGCGAGATAGTGCGGCTTGTGGTCCCGCGCATCGAGGCGGGCGAAAATGCCGAGGATCTTGGTCGCCCTTTGCGCGCCAAGAATCGCGTAGGCGCGCGCAAAGTCGCCCATGTCGAAACCCTTGTCCAATTCGCGCCGCAGCCGCGCATAATGGCCGAGCAGCTTCAGCTCAACGGCGTCAGGAACGTCGATGCGCGCGTCCTGCAGCAGCGAGACGACGTCATAGGCGGGATGGCCCAGCACGCAATCCTGGAAATCGACCATGCCGATCTTCGCGACCCCTTCGCGCCGCGGCAGCCAGATCAGGTTCGGCGAATGATAGTCGCGCAGCGTCCATGTCGACTCAGCCGTCAGTCCCTCCGTCAGGACTTTGCGCCACAGGGCGACGAAGGTCGCCTTGGCGCCGGAGGAGAGCTGGGCGCGGACGCGATGGGCCGCGTACCAGTCGAGCAGCAGCTCCACCTCGATCGACAGCGCATCGAGGTCATAGGCGGGGATGCGATAGGTCTCATTGTCGTCGACCGGCAGAATATCGGGGAGCACCGATCCATGCAGCCGGGCGAGCGCGGCCGCCGCGAAACCGTAGCGATCGAGGTCGACCGCGCCGTCGACCGTAACCGGCTCGGAGCCGAGATCCTCGAGCAGGATGACGCCGGCGGCGAGATCGACAGCATAAATTTCCGGCGCGGAGAACCCCTGCGCCCGCAAGCCGCGGTCAATCGCGACATAAGCCTTGAGCCCTTCGGCGAGGCGGGCGATCGCGCTATAGGGCTTGCCGAAGCGGATCGGCGGCCCGTCGGGCTGCTGCGGCGCGATCATCAGCACGGCGCTGGAGCCATCGTCCCTGACCAGCCGTTCGAACGATCTCGTCGACGCGTCGCCCTGCATGAATTGACGCTTTGCGTCGCGCCAACTCGTCGGCTCGAGAAGCTCCTGAATGGCCTTCGATCTGGCCAGTCGTCCGGCGAAGGCGCCGAATCCGGTCACCGTCGCCGTGCGCGCGGCGCCATCAGGCTCAAGGGCGAAGCTGATGTCGAGGCGGTCGGCGCCGAGCTGGTCGCCGCCGCGCTCCGGCCATTCGACGAGGGCGATCGCGCCCTCGATCGCCTCATCCCAGCCAAGTTCGACGAGATCGGCAGGCTTTTCGATGCGGTAGAAATCGGCGTGGACGATCGGGACGGTCTCGCCCTCATAGGATTGCATGAGGAGGAAGGTCGGGCTCGGAACTTCAAGATCGGCGTCCCCAGTCAGGCGGCGGATCAATGCGCGCGCGAAGGTTGTCTTGCCGGCGCCCAAGCCTCCGGACAAGGTGACGAGATCGCCGGGGCCGACGAGTTCTGCGATCTCGGCGGCGAGTTCCTGCGTCGCGGCCTCGTCATCGAGGCGACGCGGCCAGATCGTGCCGGCGCCGGTCGCCAGCGCAGCCTCAAGCCCCATTGCGTTTGCGCTCCCATCCACTCTCTTCGGATTCCAGCTTGGCGCCACCGGCTGGAAAGATGCAAGTCACCGTTGTCCCTTCCGATGGCGCGGACTGGATCAGAATGCGGCCGCCATGCAATTCGACGAAGGATCTGACGATCGAAAGGCCAAGGCCGACGCCGCGATGGCGCGATCCGGCGGTGTGCGTTTTGAAGCGGTCGAAAATATGCTCGATGACGTCGGGCGGAATGCCCCGCCCCTGATCGCTCACCTTGAACACGATCTCGTCGTCCCGCCGCAGCGCGGCGAGATCAATCGTCTGGCCGGGCGATGAGAAGCCAATCGCATTGGCGAGCAGATTGAACAAGATCTGCCGGATGCGCTTGCCGTCGGCGACGAAGGCGCCGACGCCGTCCATCGGGATGACGCGAAGGACGAGATTGGAATCCGCCAGCCGATCCTGCACGCCTTCGGCCGCGGCCCGCATCGTTTCGGCGATGTCGATCTCCTCCAGCGACAGTTCCATGGCGTCGGCGTCGATCGAGGCCAGATCGAGAATGTCGTTGATGATGGCGAGAAGCGCGGACGAGGATTTCGTCACGTAACCCGCATATTCAAGCTGCTTCTCGTTGAGCGGACCGACAAGGGGGTCGCCAAGCAACTGGATGAAGCCGATGATATTGGTCAGCGGCGAGCGCAATTCATAAGACACGTGGTGAACGAAATCATTGCGCAGTCGCTCTGCTTCGATCAGGGCCTGATTTCGTTCGGTGAGCGCGCGCTCCACGCTGACGCCCGCCGTGGCGTCGATGAAGGTCAGCAGCGTCGCGCCGTCCGGCAGCGGGGCCGCGGCGCAGTCGAGCACCGATCCGTCGCGCCGCGCGAGGCGGCTTTCGAGACCGAGCCTGTGATCCGGCAGGCCGGCGACGACGGCGCGCAACTGGTCCCAGTCCGAGGCTGCCCCGAAAAGCGGCGCGCAAAGATCCGCCACGCGATCGATATGCGGCTGATCGTCCAGCTGTTCGGGCCGCAGCGCCCAAAGCTCGGCGAAGGCCGGGTTGAACAGTTTGAGGCGTCCGTCGCTGCCGAACACCGCGACGCCTTCCTTCAGCGTGTCGAGCGTCTCGCTTTGCACGCGAATGGCGGCGTTGAATTGCGACTGGAGATGGAACCGCTCGGTCACATCGTCGAACAGATAGGTGACGCCGCCCTGCGGATTGGGATTGACGACGATGCGCAGCGTGCGCCCGTCGGGCAGATACCAGGCCTGTTCCTCCGTCTCCAGCGACTGATAGGCGGCGAAGAGGCTCGCCTGCCAGGCGCGGAAATCGGCCTGTTCGGGAAGCAGGCGCGCCGCCCGCAGCCGGTCGAGAATCTCGGAATCGGATGGCTTTTGTTCGAGCCAGACGGAGTCGAGGCCCCAAAGCTGGCGATAGGCCGCGTTGTGAAAGACCAGACGCTTCGCGCGATCGAAAATGACCACCGCGGTCGAAAGCTGGTCGAGCGTGCTCGCATGCGCCTTCATTTCGCGCGCCAGCGCATCGCGCGCCAACTCGATTGTGGATATGTCCGCAGCCATGCCGACCGAAGCCGCGCCGGCTGTCGCATCGATGATGTCGAAGATGCGGCGTTCGCCGACGACGATCGCCGGGGCGCGCCCGCGCCAAAGCGAGCTGGCCGCCCGCGCTTGCGCGCTCAGGTCGCGCGCCTGGCGGTCCAGCAGTTCGACGCCGCGCGCGACGGCGTCCGCCGGATCCTTCGCCTCGACCGCGCGCGCATAGGCCGGGTTGACCCGGATCAGGCGTCCCTCCTCGTCGCGCATCCACACCGGGTCGGGAACCGCATCGAGCATCGCCCACAGGGACCGCAATTCAGCGCTCGTTCGCGATTGCAGATCCAGCAGGCGGGCGGTCTCGATGCGATCGGCGCCGACATCCTTGATCCGGACCACCGCGTAGCCGGCGACGGGACGACCATCAACGTCAAGACGCCGGCCATCAAGGCTCGCGACCGGGCAGCGAAAAGGCTCGCCCCTGGCCCGCAGCCTGTCGACGAACTCGGCGAGCAGCGCCGCTTTGTCCGGCTCCACCCAGGCGTCGAAGGCGGCCGGGCCGCCGGCCTCTGGCATGGCCGCGAGCAGGCCGGGATCGCCGGCGATGTCCGGCTCGCCGCCGGGACCGCGCCAGATGATGACGACCTGCGATTCCATCGCGGACAGAAGTTCCGCGCGATCGAGGCGGCGCAGGAGGGCGGCGACCTCGGCGGCGCGTTCGTTCTCCCGGCGCGTCCATCGCCGGCTGGCCGACAGGTAGCCAAGCGCGGTCAGCGTTGAAAAAAGGGCGAGGCCGGCAATCAGCGCAAGTCCAGCTGTCTCGGCGTCGCGTCGCGGGGACGGAGGACCAGCGGCGTCGCGTTCATTTCCGCCCGGCCGGAAAAATGTCAGGCTCGCCGCCAGCGACAAGGCGAGGCCAAAACAAAGCGCAAGACCGAAGCGCCGCCGCGACGGCGGCTTCCGGCCCCGCTTGTCCGGCTCTTGCAAGCGCTCCTCCATGGCAGTCTCCGAAACGATCCCGATCGAGGCCGATCGCCGCCGATTCGCAGCACTTTACCGGTAGAGTCGGATTTTTAGAATCCTGTTCAGGGCTGGCGCGAGGGTTTCGTCCTTTTTGGCCAAGCCGTCGCAAGCGGCGACGCGCGTCGAGGTTCAACCGGCCTTCGCGCGCTTTCTGCCGGCGGACAGGATGCGCGTCAGGGGCACGCCGCTCAGAAACATGAGGACGACCGCCTGCCGTCCGCCAAGAATGGGCGCGATGACGGAAAAATGCGCGATGAGCAAATTCGCCAGCCGCGAGCGGGAGGACCAGCGCGGACTCGAAGGACCGGCGTCCGGGTCGGCGCAATCGAGCCGCCGCAGCAGCCGCGTATAATCGAAAGCGTTCCAGCCGCGCTCCATGAAGAATGCGGCGCGATCGAACATATGGTCGATCAATATGGCCATCGCCTGCGCGTTGCTGTCGCCCGAGCCCCCCGGCTGATAAGGGAGCACATTCTCCAGTTGCGGGCGCTTCGAAAAGATATTGCCGCCATGGAGCCGGTAAACGGCGAGCGCCTCGTCGATCAGCACGCTGCCGCTGACGGCGTTGACGCCAATGCAGAAAAAAAGGTCGGTTCCGGTGCGCAGTCCGCGCAGCGCCGCATTATCGGCGAAGAGATCGAGCGCATCGCGGCGAAAGCAATTGCCCGACGTCGGCGACCAGACCCATTCGCTTGTCATCGGCTCGACGAATTTAATCCGGTCGAGCACCGTGCGATCGAAATTTTCAGACGGCCAGGAAAAGCCGCAGGGCTCGCCGGCCGCGTGACGGTAGGGCCGAACGCTGTTGGCCTTGGCGCCCCGGCCGGAGCGAATGACCCGGTTGAACGCCGATTCGGAACCCAGCACGACCTGATCGCCAGCGACGACCTGAAGCATGTCGCCCGAGGTGAAGCCAACATGGATTCGCAGCGACAGATGCACATAAATGTGAGTCTCGACGGCCTGCGGAAGCAGCAGGTCGTCGGCGTCGACAAAAATGACGTAAGGGCCGTTTGAGGCGGCCAATCCGTCAAGGGCGGCCGGAGTTTGTCCGTCATTGGCCGCCCGCCGGATGACCCTCGCCCGCGGATGGCGCGCTTCAATTCCCCGCAAAACGGCGGGGCTTTCGTCGGTCGAGGCGTTGTCGACGATGACGCATTCGACATTGGGATAGGTCTGGCCCAGGACCGAATCGACGGCCGCGTCGAGGAAACGGCCGTAATTGAAATTGACGATGATGACGCTGACCAGCGGCAGGGTGACGCCCGGCGACGGCGCCTGCCCCGCCTGAGGTCGAAAGCTTTCCGGCACGGGGGCTTCGTTCATGGCTGATCCTTTGAGCCCCAGACATGGACGATAATTCCGCCATCCGTCAATATTGGCCTCTAATTGAGCCGGATTTGAGCTGATGTTCGGCCGGCCCTGACGAATGCGCCGCCGCGACGAAGTGGCTGCGGCCTGCATTTGCGGATCTACCTGATTTCAGGGCGCCCGCACCCGCAGACTGACGCGCCTGCGCCGAATCAGATTTCGCCATAGTGGCGCTGCGCCACGTCCGGATGCGAGCGCAACCGGCCTTTGAGATAATTCGCGCCCGCGTGCTGGAGCAGCGGATTGTCGGGATCGCTCGCCGGCCCTTTCGCCTCGGCTGCGAATTCCGCCGGCAGGTCGAGAAGCGGCGTCGTCGCCTCATGGCTCGCGCCAAGAAAGAAGGCCGCCGACAGCCGCTCGCGCCCCGGCGGGGGCGCGACCACGCGATGGACGGTGGCGCGCAAATATCCATTCGAGGCGAGTTCCAGCAACTCGCCGACATTGACGACGAAGGCGCCCGCGCGCGGCGTCGCCTCGATCCAGGCGCCATCCTCCGTCTCGACTTCGAGGCCGCCCACGCCGTCCTGAAGAATGAAGGAGAGGAAGCCGCTGTCCTTATGCGGGCCGACGCCCTGCCCGCTCGCCGCGACGCCCGAATTGTTCTCGCGTCCCGGATAGCGAATGATCTTGATGTGCTGATTCGGCGCGCCGCGGTAGATCGGCTCGAAGACGTCCGGGCTCTGGCCCAGCGCTTCGGCGAAAGCGCGCAGCAGTTTGACGCCGACCCCGGTCATGGCGGCCTGCCAGGCGAGCAGGATCGGCCGCAGCTGCGGCAACGCCTGCGGCCATTGATTGGGGCCCTGCAGGCGCATCCAGGCGGGATCGCCGGCGCGCCAGCCGCATTCGCGCTCGGCGCCGATGTCGAATTGCTCGCGCCAGTCCGGCCGCCCGCGCGTCAACTCCCGGCCGGCGCGCGTATAGCCGCGGAAATGCGGCGAGTGGATCATCTCCACGGCCTGCTTGTCGGCGTCGGGCAGCGCGAAGAAACGCCGCGCGACGGCGAGCAGGCCGTCATTCTGCGCCGGCGCTATTCCGTGCCCGGTCAGGTAGAAAAACCCGACGTCCCGGGCCGTCCGGCGAAGCTCAGCCAGCAAGCGCGTCCGCTCGCCGGCTCCAGCGTCCAGTCCGGCGAGATCGATGACGGGAAGCGAGGCGCTGGCGCGCAGGTCGGATTTCATGGCGGCTCCCCGCTCTAACGCATTGCGCATTGATTCGCGCCGGCTTGATTCGCCCCTGGACCCGGCCGCGAAAAAGCCCGCGTCTTTGATCCTCGCAAACGCGCGCGGAAGAAGGAAGCCGGCAGGCGACGACCGCATCAGCCCGCGATCGGAAAGGCGGTTTCGGACTTGATATTCTCCAGCGCGAAACGCGAGGTCACTTTTTTCAGCGGCATGATCTCGATCAGACGCTTGTAGAAATCATCGAAGGCCACCGTGTCCGGGACGACGATGCGCAGGAGATAATCCACTTCGCCGGCCATGCGGTAGAAATCCATGACCTCCTCCATCGCGGCGAGTTCGATGGCGAAGCGCTTCTGAGCCACGGCCGAATGATCGCCGACCTCGATCGTCACGAAAACGGTGATGCCGAGACCGAGCTTCATCGGATCGAGCAAGGCGATGCGGCGCTTGATCACGCCGGCGGCCTCGAGCCGCTGCAGCCGCTTCCAGCAGGGCGTCTGCGACAGGCCGACGCGCGACGCGATCTCATTGATCGAAAGAGAAGCGTCCTTCTGGATGATGCGCAGGATGCGCTTGTCGATCGCGTCGAGAATTTTGGGTTCGCTCATTTCACATCGCTTCAGTCTATATAAATTATAGGCTAAAACGAATAGACCGCATTTGCCGAAGAATTACAAGTTCGCTCTTGGCGCGGCGCCAGCGTTTCGATCGGCTCTAGCGCCGAGAGGCTCAGGCGGCCGCAGGGTCATCTCGTGAAAAACATAGACCTTATCGTATATTTGCAGTGGTGGATCGCGCGGCGACGCACGCGCCCCGATCCGCGTCATCCCACCGCGGCCATTTGGCGAAATGGTCGGCGCCACCTTCGCGCCGCCCAGCGCCAGCACGTCCCGAGGGAGTTCGCCACGATCATACCTTCACGAACAAAGTCAGCGAGCTTCCACGAATCCCTTGCGCTTGCATCGCAATAGAATCCGGCACAACCTCTCGCCTCGGTTTGACAGAGAATCGTCAGAGGTCTCAGCGTTTCCTCTAACACCAGCTTCCGCAAAAATTCAGCGCGATGGGCGATTTAAACAATCTGGAAACGTCAAAGGCTTTACTCTGGGTAGTCCCCGGAACTCTTATCGTATTATTTCGCTCTTTCATGATGAAAGGGACATTCCCTGCCGTAAGCAAAGATGATATTTCTGCATTTATTATTGGTTCTATAATATACAACTTCATTGTTATTGTTATTTCAGACCATCTCACGCATACCACACAAGAATTGAAATTCGGCAACGATTCGTGGACAATGGTGTTGATTGTTTTACCTGCTTTGATCGGCTCGGCGCTCGGGTACCTAGAGGCGAACGATTTTATTGGGCATGCGCTTAGAAATTGGGGTATCCGACTTCGTTCCCCCGATGCGACCGCTTGGGAAACCATGTTCCGAGAACTTCAGATAAATGCCGTAATCCAAGTAACATTGAAGGATGGGACGAATGTGTACGGTCGCTGGATCGGCGGGAGGGGCGGCTCGGCCTCGTCAACCGATGCGGAGACGATGGACATATATATCGGGGAAACGGGCGACATTGACGGTGACGGCAATTATGTTCCGCACACCCCGAAACGAGGTGCCTATATCGCAGCAGGCGAAATTCGATTTTTTGAAGTAATCTGTTCCTAAGTTTGGAAAGACTTGAAATCTGGAGCTTGAAGAATGGCTAATGATGAAGATAAAAAATGGTTCTCCGGCACATTCAAAGACAGCATTCGTCCCACCGGTCCAGATGTTAGGATGAGGTCACAACGTGCTGTCGGCGGAAAACCGCCAAGTGACGCGCCCGTTTTTGTTGGGGGTGGACCAAAAATCAAGCCGCCACAGGCGCCACAGGGAAATGAAGGTAACGGTAACAAGCCCGACAAAAATCGGTAGATTTGGAAGACGTGCGCCCGCTCTCTGAAACTTGTCTTGGATCCTCTCGGAAAATATGAACGACGCGTAACCAGAAAGTTCACATCGGTCCAAATCTCCGTTATGGAAGGCGCGGAGACGAGGCAAAGCTTGTCTCGGCTTCCTGCAGAGCCGCGCTGGTTGTAAGTACCTGCGCGGCATTTTTTCGCGCGCCTGGAAACGCCAAACGCCCGCCCCGACGGGGAAAGAGAATTTATGCCGAAGCGGACCGATATCTCGACGATCATGATCATCGGCGCGGGACCGATCATCATCGGGCAGGCCTGCGAATTCGATTATTCCGGCACCCAGGCCTGCAAGGCGCTGCGCGCGGAAGGCTACCGGATCGTCCTCGTCAACTCCAATCCGGCGACGATCATGACCGATCCGGACATGGCCGACCGCACCTATATCGAGCCGATCACGCCGGAAGTCGTCGCCAAGATCATCGCCAAGGAGCGCCGCGCCATTCCGGGCGGCTTCGCGCTGCTGCCGACCATGGGCGGCCAGACGGCGCTGAATTGCGCTCTCTCCCTGAAGAAAATGGGCATCCTCGACGAATTCGAGGTCGAGATGATCGGCGCCAGCGCCGAGGCGATCGACATGGCCGAGGACCGCGAGCTGTTCCGCGAGGCGATGACCCGCATCGGCCTCGAGACGCCGCGTTCGCATCAGGTCAAGACCCTCAGCCAGGCGCTGGAGATTCTCGACGACATCGGCCTGCCCGCCATCATCCGCCCATCCTTCACCATGGGCGGAACGGGCGGCGGCATCGCTTATAACAAAGCCGAATTCATCGACATAATTGAACGGGGCATCGACGCCTCGCCGACGAGCGAAGTGCTGGTCGAGGAAAGCGTGCTCGGCTGGAAAGAATATGAGATGGAGGTGGTCCGCGACAAGGCGGACAATTGCATCATCATCTGCTCGATCGAGAACATCGATCCGATGGGCGTCCATACGGGGGATTCGATCACCGTCGCGCCGGCGCTCACCCTGACCGACAAGGAATATCAGATCATGCGCGACGCCGCGCTCGCGGTGCTGCGCGAGATCGGCGTCGAAACCGGCGGCTCCAACGTGCAGTTCGCGGTTAATCCGGCCGACGGGCGGATGATCGTGATTGAAATGAATCCGCGCGTCTCGCGTTCCTCGGCGCTGGCCTCCAAGGCGACCGGCTTTCCAATCGCCAAGGTCGCGGCGAAACTCGCCGTCGGCTTCACGCTGGACGAGATCGCCAATGACATCACGGGCGGCGCGACGCCGGCCTCCTTCGAGCCCAGCATCGACTATGTCGTAACCAAGATTCCGCGCTTCGCCTTCGAGAAATTTCCCGGCGCCGACAATATCCTGACGACGGCCATGAAATCGGTCGGCGAAACCATGGCGATCGGCCGGACTTTCGCGGAAAGCCTGCAAAAAGCGCTGCGTTCGCTCGATACGGGGCTCACCGGCCTCGACGAAATCGAGATCGAGGGCCTTGGCCTTGGCGACGACATGAATGCGCTGCGCGCCGCGCTCGGGCGGCCGACTCCCGACCGGCTGCTCGTCGTGGCGCAGGCGCTGCGCTATGGCATGACGCCGAAAGAAATCCACGACGCCTGCATGATCGATCTCTGGTTCATCGAGCGGCTGCGGGAGATTCTCGACCTTGAAGCGCTCGTCCGCGCGCATGGCCTGCCGGGCGACGCCGCCAATCTGCGCATGCTGAAGGCGGCCGGCTTCTCGGACGCGCGGCTCGCCGCCCTCGCCCGCGTCCCCCGCCCCGACGTGACGGCGCTGCGTCTGGCGCTGAACGTCCATCCTGTGTTCAAGCGGATCGACACTTGCGCGGCCGAATTCGCCTCGCCGACGGCCTATATGTACTCGACCTATGCGCCGCCCTTCGCGGGCGCGCCGGCCGACGAGGCGCGCCCTTCGGACCGGGAGAAAATCGTCATTCTCGGCGGCGGCCCGAACCGCATCGGCCAGGGCATCGAATTCGACTATTGCTGCTGCCATGCCTCGTTCGCCCTGCGCGACGCCGGGTTCGAGACGATCATGGTGAACTGCAACCCGGAAACGGTCTCAACCGATTACGACGCGTCGGACCGGCTCTATTTCGAGCCGCTGACGCCGGAAGACGTGCTCGAAATCCTCGTCCGGGAGCAGGAGAACGGCAAGCTCAAGGGCGTCATCGTGCAGTTTGGCGGACAGACGCCGCTGAAACTCGCCGACGCGCTGCAAAAGGCCAATATTCCGATCTTAGGCACCTCGGTCGATTCGATCGATCTCGCCGAGGATCGCGACCGCTTCAAGCGGCTGCTCGACCGCATCGGCCTGAAGCAGCCATTGAACGGCATCGCCTATTCGGTCGAACAGTCGCGCCTCGTCGCCGCCGAACTCGGCCTGCCGCTGGTCGTGCGCCCCTCCTATGTGCTGGGCGGACGCGCCATGGCGATCATCCACGACAATGGCGCCTTCGACGATTATCTGCTCGGCACCCTGCCCGGCCTGGTGCCGTCCGACGTCAAGGCGCGCTATCCAAACGACAAGACCGGCCAGATCAATACGGTGCTCGGCAAAAACCCGCTTCTGTTCGACCGCTATCTGTCGGATGCGGTCGAGGTCGACGTCGATGCGCTTTCGGACGGCGTCGACGTCTTCATCTGCGGCATCATGGAGCATATCGAGGAGGCCGGCATTCATTCCGGCGACAGCGCCTGCTCGCTGCCGCCGCGCTCGCTCTCGCCCGAGATGATCGCCGAGCTTGAGCGCCAGACCCGCGAACTCGCCCTTTCGCTTGGCGTCGGCGGCCTGATGAATGTGCAATATGCGCTGAAGGACGGCGAGATCTACGTGCTTGAGGTCAATCCGCGCGCGGCGCGCACGGTGCCTTTCGTCGCCAAGGTGATCGGCCAGCCGATCGCGAAGATCGCGGCGCGCGTGATGGCCGGCGAAAGCCTCGCGAGCTTCGGCCTCAAAGCCGCCCGCTTCGATCATGTCGGGGTCAAGGAATCGGTGTTTCCCTTCGCCCGCTTCCCGGGCGTCGACACTGTGCTCGGGCCGGAAATGCGCTCGACCGGCGAAGTCATGGGCCTCGACCGCTCCTTTGCAATCGCCTTCGCCAAGAGTTCAGCTTGGCGGCGGCACCAAAGTGCCGACCTCGGGCAGCGTTTTCGTCTCGGTGCGCGACGTCGACAAGCCGCGCGTCCTCGCCACCGCGAAGTTGCTCGCCGGCCTCGGCTTCCAGATTTTCGGCACCGGCGGAACGGCGCGCTATCTCGCCGGCGAAGGCGTGCCGGCGCGGCGGATCAACAAAGTGTCCGAAGGTCGCCCGCATGTCGTCGACGCCATCAAGAACGGCGGCATCCAGCTGGTGCTGAATACGACCGAAGGCAAGCAGGCCCTCGCCGATTCGCGCTCGCTGCGGCGCGCGGCGCTGCTCCACAAGGTGCCCTATTACACGACGCTCGCGGGCGCGATCGCCGCCTCCGAAGGGATCAAGGCCTATCTCGCCGGCGATCTCGAGGTGCGCGCGCTGCAGGATTATTTCGGGTGAGGCGGAATCGGCGCGGGCGCTCGCTTTTTCGTCCGCTCGCGCTTTCTTCATCGTGACGGCGCCCGGCTCGCGGCCCCTGCGGACGGCCGAGAGGCGCTGGTCCTCCGCTGGAACCGCTGGATTCATGGCTGGAAGCGCTGGATCTCAGCCGAGGACGCGCAAGTATTCTAACTGGGAATGTAAGCATTCTACATTGCGCTGGCGCCGCGTCCCCGCCTTTATGCGACGAAGCCCTTGCGGCGGCTCGCGTGAAGGTGTCTCTTAGTCGGCTAACGGGTTCACGGCGGTGAAACGCTGGATCCCGGCGCTGTCCTGTAGGCGCAGGCGGACGAAGCCGGCCATTCCCGGACCTGAGAGGATGTTTCGCCTTGGGCGACGACGTCAGTGTTGTACGAAGAGGATGTGAAAGAGAATCGCGATGGACAAGTTTCCCATGACGGCGGCGGGGCATTCCGCGCTCGAAGACGAGTTGAAGCGGCGCCAGCAGGTCGAGCGTCCGCGCATCATTCAAGCGATTGCGGAAGCGCGCTCGCATGGAGATCTGTCCGAGAACGCCGAATATCACTCCGCCAAGGAGGCCCAGTCCCTGAACGAAGGCCGCATCGCCGAGCTTGAGGACAAGCTTTCGCGCGCCGAGGTGATCGACATTTCAAAACTCTCCGGCGGCACCATCATGTTCGGCGCCACAGTGACCCTCGTCGACGAGGACACCGAGGAAGAAAAGACCTATCAGATCGTCGGCGAAAACGAGGCCGACGTGAAATCGGGACGCGTCTCGATCACCTCGCCGACGGCGCGCGCGCTGATCGGCAAAAAGGTCGGCGATTCCGTCGAGGTGAACACGCCGGGCGGCGGCAAAAGCTATGAAATCCTGAAAGTCGCCTTCCGCTAAAGGGTCGATAGCGTGCGCGGCGGCGCGCCGGAATTCACGGCGCTGCGCCGCATTTTATCGCGTCGATGGTTCCGAGGCCGCGCGGATTAGCGGTCGCCGCGCCCCGATATTGATCTGACATAACGCAATTTCGCCGCGGCAAATGCATTCTGAATATGCGTAACCATGTCCAGACTGCGATTGCGCGCCTGGAGCATGTCTCGATCAGATTGAATCAGTTGATCGACAAAAATATTCTCAACCTTTTGAATGTGAAACGATTTCTGAATTGACCCAATGATCCATTCGGTCGGAAACGCTCTGATCGCGGAGGGCGTTATCGAAGGCTTCAAATATCGTTCATGTGGATTTTACCTCAATTCTCTATGTTGAACAAAGCAGATAGGATTAGTAGGCTGAAAATTTGATAGTAACGCCTGAATAAAGAAAAACATTCTCCAGAGGCGGTGCTACAGGCTGGCCCAGCGTGAACCTAAGGGTTCCACCCGCCGAGAGAAGGAGAATTTCCGAATGGCAGATGAAGTCGAGGTCCGCAGGACTCTCAGCGAGCCGGCGGCCCGCCAGCTCGCCAACGCCACCAAAACGCGCGCGCAATGGTCTGGAATCACGCCGCGCTGGCTGGTTTCGTTCCTCCCCTGGGTTCCCGTCGAGGCCGGCATCTATCGTCTGAACCGGGTCAAGGACACTGAGGGCGAGGGCGACGTCGAGTGCAGCCCGAGCCGCGAACGCGACACGGATCTGCCCGAAACCTTCGTCGATTACGATGCGCACCCGCGCGAATACTTCCTCAACGCGGTGACCACCATCCTCGACGTCCAGTCGCGGGTGACTGATCTCTACAACCAGCCTTATGACCAGATCCAGGAGCAGCTGCGGCTTTTGATCGAAAAGGTCAAAGAAAAGCAGGAAAGCGAGCTCATCAACAATCCGGAATATGGCCTCATTCCGAACGCCGCTCCCTCGCAGGTGATCTCGACCCGCAATGGCGCGCCGACGCCGGACGATCTCGACGATCTGATCGCGAGGGTCTGGAAAGAGCCGGCCTTCTTTCTCGCCAATCCGCTCGCCATCGCCGCTTTCGGCCGCGAATGCACGCGGCGCGGCGTTCCCCCGCCAACCGTCAATCTGTTCGGCACGCCATTCCTGACCTGGCGCGGACTGCCGCTGGTCCCCAGCGACAAGCTGGGCTTCACCGACGGCAAGACCAAGATCCTGCTGCTTCGCACGGGCGAGCGCAAGCAGGGCGTTGTCGGCCTGTTCCAGCCGGGCGTCCCGGGCGAAGTCGCGCCGAGCCTCTCGGTCCGCTTCATGGGCATCAACCGCAAGGCGATCGCCTCCTATCTGATCTCGCTCTATTGCTCATCCGCCATCCTCACCCCGGACGCGCTCGGCGTGCTCGAAAACGTGGAGGTGGACCGCTATCATGTCGATGCTTGAGCCCCACGCCGCAGCGGCGGCCGCGCCGGTCCCGGCCACGCCGTCCCCGCAATGGGGCGGCACGGCTCCGTCGGCGCCTGATCCCGCCGTGATCGCCCTGCTGGCCAACGCCTTTTTCAAGGCATTGCCCGGCGAGTTGATCGAGCCGATCGGACCGCCCGCTGCGGCGGCTCGAGAACCCAATTCACCCGCGACGCTGGATCCAGCCGCGGCGGCGCCCGTTGCGACGCCAACCTCCGCCCTGCATACCGATCCGAGCCTCGTCTCGGTTATCCCCTCCCATGCGGCGGCGCAAACGGGAGCGCCGCCCTATGCGCCGGTGTCTCCGGCCTTTGCGTCTTCGCCGGGCTTCCCCTCGACCGGGCAGCCGGCCGGAATTCCGGCGGTCTCGCTTCCGACCGCCGCCTCGACGGTCTTCGCCGCGTCGCCGCCATCGTCATTCGGATCGCCAGGCGCTCCGCCGGCATCGGGCGCCGCTGCGCCTGCGACGATTCCATCGGGCTATGGCGGTCAATCTCCCGCCGGCGCCCCGAGCGAGGCCGATCTCGCCGCTCTGCCTTCGACGCTCGGCGACACGACGTCGCTGACGTCAGCTTCCCATGGCGGCTCCGGCTATTCCCCAGCCGACGCGGCGGTTCCCGGCGAAGGTTTCTATTTCCTCGACGGGCTCAACGCGCCCGGCGGCAAAGCCAGCCAGGCTCAGTCCGTCGCGCCGCATCCGGGCGCACCGGCGGCTGCGCCAGCCCCTGCGGCGCCGTCGTTTCCCAATCCGCCCGCTATTCCAGATTTCGCCGGGCTTCCGACCCCTTCCGGCGCGCCGACGCCGCCGGCGCCGTTAAATCTCGGCTTCGCGACGTCATTTGCGCCCTCCGCCCCGGCGCTCCCTGCCGAAGCCTTCTATTTTCTCGGCGACGGCGCCCCGGCCCCAGCGGTCCCCGCCTCGCCCGTCGCCGAGGCGACGCCGACCGGCGTTCACACCATCTATCCGGTCGCGCATGAAGTGCGGCCCGAACTCGGCCCGACCATCGGCGTCGGCGTGCGTCCTTTCGACGCCGCTTCGATCAAGCGCGACTTTCCAATCCTGCGCCAGCATGTCCACGGGCGTCCGCTGATCTGGCTCGACAACGCCGCGACGACGCAAAAGCCGCAGGCCGTGATCGACCGGCTTTCCGCCTTTTACGAGAACGAGAATTCGAACATTCACCGCGCGGCGCACGCCTTGGCCGCCCGCGCCACCGACGCCTATGAG
Organism: uncultured Alphaproteobacteria bacterium; assembly: GCA_963767805.1. Classification (GTDB taxonomy): domain Bacteria; phylum Pseudomonadota; class Alphaproteobacteria; order Rhizobiales; family Beijerinckiaceae; genus Methylocapsa. The sequence continues at coordinate 238,219 of CAVYFP010000011.1, forward strand.
GCCGCCCGCGAAAAGAGCCGGCGCTTCATCAACGCCTCCTCCGCGAACGAGATCGTCTTCGTGCGCGGAACGACCGAGGGCATCAATCTCATCGCCCAGGCCTGGGGCCGCCGCAACGTCAAAAAGGGCGATGAGATCCTCATCACCTGGCTCGAACATCACGCCAATATCGTGCCGTGGCAGATGCTGTGCGCGGAGACCGGCGCCATCCTCAAGGTCGCGCCCGTCGACGACAAGGGCCAGGTCCGGCTCGACGAATATGAGAAGCTGCTGAGCCGCCGCACGCGGATCGTCTCCTTCACGCTGGTCGCCAACGCCATCGGCACGGTGACGCCGGCCAAGGACATGATCGAGATGGCGCATCGTCTCGGCGCCTGCGTCGTCGCCGACGGCGCGCAGGCCGTCTCGCACATGCCAATCGACGTGCAGGCGCTGGGATGCGACTTCTTCGTCTTTTCCGGCCACAAGGTGTTCGGCCCGACCGGCATCGGCGTCGTTTATGGCAAGCCAGAGGTGCTTGAGGCCATGCCGCCATGGCAGGGCGGCGGCAATATGATTGTCGACGTCACCTTCGAGAAGACGGTCTATCACGGCCCGCCCGGCCGATTCGAGGCGGGCACCGGCAATATCGCCGACGCCGTCGGCCTTGGCGCCGCCTTTGATTATCTCGATACGATCGGCATGGCCAATATCGCCGCCTACGAACATGAACTGATGATCTATGCGACAGAAGGGTTAAACAGCATCCCCGGCCTTCGCATTATCGGCAATGCGGATGAAAAGGCCGGCGTGATCTCGCTCGTCCTCGACGGATGCCGCAGCGAAGACGTCGGCGCGGCGCTCGACCGCGAAGGCATCGCAGTGCGGTCCGGCCATCATTGCGCGCAGCCCATCCTGCGCCGCTTCGGCCTCGAGACGACGGTCAGGCCCTCGCTCGCGCTCTACAACACCCGCGACGACATCGACGCGCTGGTCGCCGCCCTGCGCCGCATCTCGACAACGCAGCGATTCCGCTCGCATTAGGCAAAGTCGACAATAAGGGCGGCCCGCGAATACGCTTGCACGAGCGGCGCGGGCCGCCCTTTTGTGCGGGCTTCGGCGCTCCGCAGGCTCGCCAGGAAGCGCTCGTCAACAGAATGCGGCGTGTTTTCTCTGCACAAACTGTAGACTGACTGGCATATGCAACCGTGCGGCGAGAAACACGCGCTCCATGCAGACTGTCATCCCATTGTCACCTCTTCTGCTTAGGTTGCCCGTCGTCGATGGGCCGCACAGCGCGTTGGCTCGATCGACCCTGTCTCCAGCAGATGCATTCGGCGTCGAGGTAAACTACGAAAGCAAGGAGATGGCTGGCGCGCGCATCCAAGGGTGAATGATCTCGTCATTTTGCGTCGACCGCAGCCATTTTACAGTCGAGACCTCCAAAACCAGACTCACACAGCTCGTGAGATCAAGACAAAACATCATTTATCATCGGCAATTCTCAAGACAAGAAAGCATAGAGATGAAGCGCAACTTGACCCTTGTGATGGCGGCCATGGTCGCCCTGGCCACGCAAATGTCGCAGGCCAACGCCGACGACATGCGCCTCGTCGGCTCGGGCGCCAGCTTTCCCTTTCCAATCTATTCAACATGGTTCAAAGCCTTCAGTCAGAAAACGCCTGGCGTGACGGTGGATTACCAGGCCAAGGGCAGCGGCGCGGGTATCCAGGACCTGATCAACAACACGGTGGATTTCGCCGCCAGCGACGCCGCGATGACGCCGGAGCAGATCGCCAAGGTCGACCGCGGCGTCGTTCTACTGCCGATGACCGCTGGCGAGATCGTCCTCGCCTATAACCTGCCGGGCAAGCCGAACAGGACTGAAACTGCCGCGCGATGTCTATCCGGACATTTTCCTCGGCAAGATCACGCGCTGGAGCGACCCGCGCATCGCGGCGGCGAACCCCGGAATAAAATTTCCCGATTTGCCGATCACCGTGGTGCGGCGCTCCGATTCGAGCGGCACGAACTTCGTTTTCACCAAGCATCTCGCGGCGATTAGCCCGGCATTCAAGGATCAGGTCGGCCATTCGGCACGACCGTCAATTGGCCGTCGAGCGACAAGATCGTCGCTGCGCCGAAAAACGACGGCGTGACCGCCACCATCAAGCAGACGCCCGGCGCCATCGGCTATATCGAGTGGGGCTACGCCAAACTCACCAAAGCCAACGTCGCACTTTTACAGAACAAGTCCGGTAAATATATCGCCGCCGGCGGCGAAGGCGGCGCTCTTGCCCTCGCCAGCGCGGAGTTTCCGGCCGACCTGATCGTTTGGGTTGACGATCCGACCGATCCGGGCGCCTATCCGATCGCTTCCTTCACCTGGCAGCTTTTTTACCAGAAGCAGGACCCCAAGAAGGCTGAATTTCTTCGGCAACTCGTCGAGTACGGCTTGACGGACGGTCAGAAGATCGCCGATAGCATGGGCTATATCCCGCTGCCGCCCAAAGTCATCGAAAAGGTAAAAGCAGCCTCGGCCAAGATTCAGTAGGCCGTCGCCGCGCCATCGCGCATCATTGGCTAAAGCGCGGAGTGGCGCGAAACACGCAAGAGGTCGTCCGTGGTCTCGTTTGTCTTGTCCGATACGAAGTCAGCGTCGCAGCCGCCCTCGGCTGCGGCGTATCTGGTCGATCGCGCGTTCTTTCTGGCCGCCGCAGCAGGCGCCTTCGCGATCATTGCGCTGGTCGCCTATATTGTATGGGAAATCGGCGGCCAGGCGCTGCCGGCCATCAGCAAAAACGGGGCGGCCTTTCTCGTCAACACCCGTTGGGACGTGCAAGGCCATTCCTTCGGCATCCTGCCGCAGATCTGGGGCACTCTTTACAGCTCGCTCCTCGCCCTGCTGATCGGCGGGTTCATCGGCATAACCATCGCGATCTTCCTCACGCAGGATTTTCTGCCGCCCCATGTCGCCGTCGCCTTCCGGACGCTGATCGAGATGCTGGCCGCAATTCCGAGCGTCGTTTTCGGCCTCTGGGGCATTTTCGTCGTCATTCCTTTTCTTCGTCCGGGCGCTGACTGGCTCCACGACCACCTGGGCTTCATTCCGTTTTTCGGCACGTCGCTCAGCGGCCCGGGCATGCTGCCAGCCGTCATCGTGCTGGCGATTATGGTGCTTCCAACTGTAGCTGCGATCTCCCAGGACGCCATCGGCCTTGTCCCCTACAAAATCAAAGAAGCCGCCTACGGCATGGGAACGACGCGCTGGGAAGCTATTCTCAAAGTGATCGTCCCGACGGCGTCCGGCGGCATATTCAGCGCGCTTGTCCTTGGCTTCGGCCGGGCGCTCGGCGAAACGATGGCCCTCGCCATGTTGATCGGCAACTCCAACCAGATATCGCTCTCGCTCTTCTCGCCTGCGAATACGCTCGCCTCTTTGCTCGCCTCGAATTTCCCCGAGGCCAGTCAGATCGAACGTCAGGCTTTGATGTATGCCGCGCTGGTGTTGCTAGCGATCACGCTGGTCGTTAACGTGCTTGGAACGATGATCCTCCTTTGGACCTCCCGCAAGATAGCGAAGGCGTGATGACGCAAGCGACAGAAGCAAGCGGCTTAACCGGCCTGGCCCCGAACGGGCCGCGAAAGACGTATGACCTGCGGCACAACCCCGTCGAGGCGCGCGCTCTGGCGAATGTCCTCCTGACCGGCGGCGCCTGGCTGATCGCCGGTCTTGGAGCCGTACCGCTCTTTTCGGTTCTCTATATGCTGGTGGTGAAGGGCGGCGCGCGGCTCAGTCTGGAGCTGTTCACCGATTTGCCGCCGGCGGGTTTCGAAATCGGCGGCGGCATCGGCAATGCGATCCAGGGCACGCTTGTCACCGTCGCGATCGCGTCCGCGATCAGCATCCCGATCGCCTTGCTCGCCGCGGTCTATCTGGCGGAATTCCGCCCGGAGAGCAGAATAGCGGCGACAGCGCGCTTCCTGTCCAAGGTTCTGACCGGATTTCCCTCGATCCTCGCCGGCGTCTTCGTTTATGCCGCGGTGGTGCTCCTGATGGGCTCCTATTCCGCGCTCGCCGGCGGCATCGCGCTCGCCGTCCTTATGCTGCCGACCGTCACCTTGACCGCTGAAGGCGCCATGCGCATGGTGCCGCAGCGCATGAAGGATGCCGCCATTGGAATGGGCTGCACCAATGCGCAGGTCGTATGGAGCGTGACGCTGCCGACGGCGCTCCCCAGCATCGTCACCGGCATCATCCTCGCGGTGGCGCGCGTCGCAGGCGAATCCGCGCCATTGCTGTTCACGGCTCTCTTCAGCAATTACTGGCTGCGAAGCATCCGGGAACCGACCGCTTCGCTGTCGATCCTGATCTATAATTTTTCGAGCATGCCATTCGACAACCAGATCGAGCTCGCCTGGGCTGCGTCACTGGTGCTCGTGCTAATCGTGCTAACTTTCAATATACTCAGCCGCTTCATCGGCCGTCCGCAGGTCTAGGGAGAGTTCAATGCCCGCCGCAGCTTCACTCGAACGATCGACGCCCGTCGCGCTGGACGTCGCAATCGACTGTAAAGTCGACAAAATCTATTACGGCAATTTTCTCGCCGTTCGGGATAGCGCGGTTCCTGTCGAAAAAGGTAAGATCACGGGCTTCATCGGGCCGTCCGGCTGCGGCAAGAGCACCGTGTTGCGCAGCCTCAACCGCATGAACGATCTCGTCAAAGGCTTCCGCCTCGAAGGCAAGGTCAATTTTCTCGGCCAGGACATTTACGCCAAGGACGTCGATCCGGTCGTCGTGCGGCGCTACATCGGCATGGTGTTCCAACAGCCGAATCCCTTCTCGATGAGCATTTTCGACAATGTCGCCTTCGGCCTGAAGCTGAACCGCTTCAAGGGCGACGTCGAAGCGAGAGTCGAACATGCGCTGAAGCGCGCCGCTCTCTGGGACGAAGTCAAGGACAAGCTGAAGGCGAGCGGCCTTTCCCTTTCGGGCGGCCAGCAGCAGCGCCTCTGCATCGCCCGCGCCGTGGCGACCGAGCCGACAGTTCTGCTCATGGACGAGCCCTGCTCCGCGCTGGACCCGATCGCGACGCGGCGCATCGAGGAGCTCATGCTTGAGCTCAAGCATGACTACACGATCGCGCTCGTCACCCATAATATGCAGCAGGCGCGCCGCGTCGCGGACGTGACAGCGTTTTTCTCGGTCGACATTTCCGGCGGCGGACGCACCGGCCATCTCGTCGAGATCGGCCAGACCGACCAGATCTTCGACGCGCCGCAGGCGAAACTGACAAAGGAATATATCCGCGGCGAGTTCAGCTGATCGCCCAATCGCTCGAACCTTTTCGGGTCTGCATCCGCGCCGGCGGAACGGCGCCTCTGGAACATGCTTCTACTTTAGATATATAGCTGTTCTTCAGACTGCATTATGGCTATAAGCCAGATCAAGCGGAACGCGGGTCAGGCCCCGCTATTGTCGTTTCGCCCGCAACTGTCGCAGCTTTTGGAAAAGGCGCGATCCCGCGGATCAAGCGCAACTCGAAGCGGGAAGGCGTTGACTGCCGATGCTCAATCTTCCCGCGATCGAAGCCTCGCTTCGCGAGCTTCAACGCAAGTTTCCGCAAATCAACAAAGAACTGTTTGACCGACGCGACCCGCTTGACGACGAAGTTATCGAAAATATGATCAAGGGCTATGCCTTGGTCAATCGCCTCATTCTGGACGGCGTCGATATCTTCGCGATGGGCCAGCTTCATCATTGGCTCGATCTGAACGCCGTCGTTCTCTGCGGAGTCGACCCCGGCGTGCGCGCCCGCCATCACAGGCTCGTGGAAGCGACCGAGAGCCGCTTTTACGAGGAGCCCGGCGGCGGCATTCGCGACATCATGAACTGGTATGAGCTGCACCGCGGCAAAAGCGTCTGGCGTCGCGCGACTGGCGTGTTCATCCGGCTGCTCAGCGACCCGCAATTGTTCATCGAGGGCAATCACCGGACGGGGGGGCTGGTGATGTCCTATCTTCTGGCGCGCGAGGGCCGGCCGCCCTTCGTCCTTTCGGCGAAGAATGCGCGCGAGTTTTTCAATCCCGCATCGGTCATCAAGAAGACCAAAAAGCGCAGCATGTCGATGCGATTGCAAATTCCCGGCGTCGGCCGCGCCTTTGCGGAATATCTCGAGCGCCAGGCGAACCCGGCGTTTCTTCTGTCGACGAAATCGGGCGCAAAATCGAAGAACGGCGCATCCACCGCGGCGGAGCCAAAATAGAGTTTGGGAGGGCGGCCAATGGCGCGCCAACTCGCTTCCTGGCGAGGTGAATTTCCCAATCGAATGTTACTCCGGCCGCCGGCGTTTGCTCCAGCGGATCGGAACAGCGGCGCCGAAGCGATCGGCTTCACGACCGAAAAACCAACATGCGCGACCCAAAGAAGCTGATCAGCACATAGACCGCCGCACCCAAGACTTGAGCCGCGTATTTGTCGCGATCCAGCCAAACCCGCATCACTGCGAGATTTACGACATATGCGATGATGCTGACGATGACGAAACGTGTGAACATGCGCGCCGACAAGGCGGGCTGACGGAATGTCAACTTGCCGTTCAGCGCGAAGCTTACGGCGATTCCGACGATATATCCCATCGCATTGGCGGCGATCGGGTTGATGTCGAAAAAATACATTGCAGCGGCGATGACGGCCAATCCAACAAGCGTGTTGATGGCCCCAATCGCCGCGAACTTCAAAAACTGTGGAATCATCCGTGCGTCGCGCGGCGCGCCGACAGGCTGTATTGCGCGCCCAAGGGAACCTTCCTCAAGCACCGTTCCAACGATCGGAGCGACGCCAACAGGCGGGGGAAGAAAATCCGATACTCGCACTTGGGCGGCTCCCACCCGGCCAACCGCATCGCTGCGGCAAGCTTGCGCGCCGTCAGGAGACGCGCGTTGGCGTCGAACGGACACGCGTTCACCGCATGGACCGTCAATGGGTTCAGCGGATTATGCTCGAAGATGACAAGCATGCCGCCTGGCCGCGTAACGCGCCGCAATTCCTCGAGCCAGAACCGATGCTGATCATGCGCGATATGGTGAAAAACGCAGGCTGAAAAGCAGAGATCGAAATAGCCGTCGGGCAGGTCAAGACGGGCGCCTTCGGCGATCCCGACATAGCGTTCGAGACCGGGAAACCTCTCCGCCGCGATAGCCAGCGATCGCCGTGACGGATCGGCGCAAAATAATTCACCGCCATCAAAGTGTTTGCGAAAATACGCGATCGAGTTCCCAATTCCGGAGCCAAAATCGAGAATTCGATGGACCTGCAATTCGCGGGTCAGACGCTTCGCGTCGGCGACCTTGTATTCCGCGAAGAACTCCGGGTTCTCGCCGGACAGGACGATATTTTTGGCATGTTGATCAGAATAGGTTTCTGCATGCTGGTCGAATTCAGATTGCTTCATTCCCGGCGGCTCATCGTTTCGAAAGGTTGGCTCGGAAGGCCATGTTCGGCCTGGAGCAGACCACGGCCGACTCGAGCGGATTGAAGGAACAGCGGCCGCCCCCGGCTTTCCTCGTACAGGCGGCCGACATACTCTCCAAGAACCCCAAGCATGAAGAACTGGAGTGCGCTGAAAAATCCGATCACGCTCATCAGGCTCGTCCAGCCGGGAATATTGGCGCCCAACAGCCATCCCACGACCGAATACACGCCAAGGAGAAAGCTCGACAGCGTGGCCGCGACGCCAAGCCCGGTCGCAACCTGTAGCGGGCGCCGCGAGAAGCCAGTGACGGCGTCGGCGGCGAAGCGCAGCATGCGCCAAAATGGGTATTTGGTGGTTCCCGCCTGCCGCTCCATCCGGTCGTAGAGAAACGGAACTTGCCGGCCCCCGGTCCAGGCAATCATGCCACGGATGAAACGATGATGCTCCGGCATGTCGCGGATCAGGTCGGCCACGAACCGGCTGATCAGACGGAAATCTCCGGTATCGCGCGGAATCTCCACGTCGGAGAGCCAGCCAATCATCCGATAGAATAGGCTGGCCGAGGCGCGCTTGAACAACGTCTCTCCGGCGCGCCGGCGCCGCTGGCCATACACGACATCCGCAGCTTCGGCCTGCATAAGCTCGATCATGGCCGGAAGCAGTTCCGGCGGATCCTGCAGATCGGCGTCGATCAGAAGCACAAGCGCGCCTGCGCTGGCGGCGATGCCCGCCGAAAGCGCGACCTGGTGACCATGATTGCGGCGCAGCCGGACGCCAACGATGCGTGGATCGGCAGTGGCCGCGGCCTCTATGATGCTCCAGCTACGGTCGCGAGAGCCATCATCCACCAGCACAATCTCGTAGCGCCGATCGACCTGCTCGCATACCGCTTGAACGCGGCGCAGAAAAACCGGCAGCGCCGCCTCCTCGTCGAAGCAGGGCGCGACGACAGAGAGGCTGGACTGGTCCCGGCTCATGGTTGCGCCCGACGCGGTCAGGATCGCGTATTCCCCCTCGATTTCGCAAGCATGAAGAGACGCCGCAAGCGCGTCATCGTGGACGGGCGTCAGAACGAAGTTCGCCGCAATCATCCGGCGCATCGCCCGAGGCAGGGCCTCGGGAGCAACGGTCAAAAACGAGTTTACCCACAAGGAATCCGACTCCGTTAATTCCGGGCCAGCGATGACCTGATATCCCCCATCGAGGGCCTCGTCGATCTGGCGCTTCAACTCGCCAACCTGCCGGTCAACGCTCCACTCCGGGTGCACGATGGGAATATCGGTCACGTCAATCATTTTGAAAGTGGGCCGCAAAGTCGGCGCCGGCGGCCGCGGAGATGGCGCAGACCAGCTTCCATCCCAGTTCGCGAACTGCCAGGCGAAAACATACTCGAAGCCCTGATACAGAAAAACTGTCCGCCGTGGATCGAAACGCTCGCCAAGCCGGGAGACGAGGCCGAGATACGCGGCGTCCCGTCCGCGCTGCTGCGCCATGACGGAGATGTTGTAGGCCGCCGGCGCCAGCACGAGCGCGATCAGCAGCGAGCGCGGCCACCCGCGCCGCCGAGGCTGTCCGATTTCGGTGAGGCCGTCCGTGCGCGGTTTTGGCGGCCCGAGCGCAGCCTTGGCGACCAGTCCCCAAGCGGGCACGGTCCAGATCATCACGTTGATCAGCATCTGCGGATCTTGCGGCTGTGCGTAGAAATTGAAGATAGTCCCCGCCACCAGCGTACCGCCGAGTAAAACCGCCGCAATGATGACGGCATCGCTAGCCCGGTTCCGCCAGACGTAGCGTATGGCGACGAAAAGCAGCGCGAGACAGATCATCAAGCCGCTGATTATCTCGAAGGCCACGAAGGGCTTCGTCATCCACTGACCATAGACGACATTCCTCGCGCCAACGAAGGACTCCGCAACGCCCGCAAGCGCCAGCGGCGCCTTGGCCAGGGTGAATCCGCCCCAGCCGGAACCCGTCCCCTTGCCGACCCAGAACAGCCGGATCAGGAAGGCAGAAGCCTCTTTGAGCGTTGCGCCGCCTGTCAGAAGGTAAGCCGCCGCCAACCCCAGCGGCGGAAGCGACATGAAATCCTAAAAACGACGCTGGCCGCATGATCCGCTGGCCCAAATGCCCGGGGGCGGCGAACAGCGCGAGGAGCATCGGCGGCAAAGCAGGGAAGAGAAATCTCCATTCGAACAGCCAGGAGATGCTGAAAAGAATCGCGACGACCGCAATCCGGAGGACGCTCGGACGCGCGAACCAAGCGCAGGCCAGCAGCGTCGCGAGCAGGATAAAGCTCTGCGAGGGCATGTCCCATTCGTCCTCGACGGAGCACAACAGGTAAAAGCCGGAACCGCCGTAAAGCGCGACGGCGAGGAGGCCGACCCGCCGATCGCGCAACCAAGCGGCGACGAAAAGGTAAACGCCCGCCAAACCCAACGCGGCGAACAAGGCGTCAAGCACGGCCATCTGGCGCCAGAGCAAGTCCGGAAAGACGCCGAGTCGCGTTAGCGCGCGGCATAGAACGCCGTACGCCGGGAGGTAGATCGCATTGCCTAAATCGAGAGTCGCCCAGCTTGGATCCGCAATCCAGCGCCCGAGTTCGACGCTATCCCAGAGACCGTTGCCGGTCTCAATGTGGGCGTTCTGAAGATAAGACTCAAATGCGAGCAGCAACGACGAGGCCGCCAGCCAGACGAGGACCGCCGTGCCCCAATCCTGACCGCTGGGCGCGCGGCCCGAGGTGGTGGGTCGCGCGCCATCGCTGGGGCCATGCCCGTAAGAAAGACTTTTGAACATGTGCGATATCGGATCCGGTTACGCGGCTGGCATTGGCTCGACCCGCTGGCGATCCTGATTTACGCGCCGCCGCGCCGCGCCCCGCGCCCGAGCGAGACTTCCTATGCGCCGAGCCTATGGCAAGCATGCGCGGCGGGCAACTCATCAAGTATAGCGAATACGCCACACTACGCGGCTAACAAAAACGCGGCGGAAAAAGCGGGCATCTCTGATCGACGAGATGAAACTGAAGCGGCTCTTATTCTATTTTCGATACAGTGTATATCGTTCGTCGGCGCCGCCTGCCGAGACAGCTGAAATAGGCCCGATGATCGTCGACAGAAACAGCCGTCGCCAAATTCGACAGCTTCGCCGCGCTGCGCCTCCGAAACATCCTGCGCCCCGCGCGCGTGTTCCAAAGATCGCTCGCCGCCGCAGTCGCCAAGATCTCCGCAGCCATCAAGCGCCGACGCTAAACGCCTAGCGCCCCGCCCGCACGCGCTTGCCGCAGGCGCCGACGCTTTGCACGAGAGGCATTGTTTATTGACTGACGCCCTATGGATTCATTCAGGCGCCCCGCGCGTTATTTTCAAAGGCCCACGATTTACGTCACAGACATTTGATATAGTAGGTAGGGAATCAGCTTGGTGCATCGCAAGCGGGTGAGCATCTCGCCCCCGTTTGCCGGCCAGCGACTTGAAATCATGGAAGTCGACGCCGGCATTTGGCTCGTCAGGCTGATGAGCTGCGATCTCGGCTTCATCAATCTTGAGCAGAAAACCTTGCAACCCCTCGCCAAAGCCTTCGGCCCGAGGTTGTCACCCATGTCTTAGGTACGTTCCGTCACCCATGTTTCCGGGCTGGACACGAAGCAAATGGCGGAAGGGGTGTCCGTCGAAATATTATCATAACTAATTGATATACATACAAATACATGCGTCGACTTGCTACTTCGTCCTAGTCTATATCCTAGCCTTTATTGGCACGACCTTAGCTCGGCGCGCGATCGGTCATCGGCGTTGCACCGCGCCGGATGATCGAGTTTCTACCCGATTCTGCCCGCCGCCCGGCGGCCATTCGGTCGGAAACCACCAGCCGCCGGCCTTGCTGAGGGGCGGCGATTTTCCTGTTTTGGCCCGGACGTGTTGCCACCACGCCTCGCCCTGCGCCGAATCGCGCTTGACGTGGATGAGCTTCGGAACCGCGTCGGCACGCGGCTTTGCGAGGCTTTCGATCGGCCGCGACCCGCCCTTCGCCCGCTTGGCGTCGGCGTCCCGGCGCATGAAGCGGCGCAGCGTCGCGTGCCAGTCGGCGCGTAGCGCTTTTTCGCCCACCGCTTCGGCCGCCCAAAGGCGCAGATCGTCGATCGACCTCGCAATTTCGACCTCGCTCAAACCCTCGGCGGCGCCGAAGGCGCGATCCTCGACGCTGGCTTCGAAATCGGCCGGCAAGCGGTGCGGCGCCGGGGCGCTCTCCCCCGAGGAAAGGGGGATATTTTCTTTAGGGGGTGTGGGGGAACTTTCTTTTAGGGGGGAAGGAGGTCGCGCATCGTCACAGCGTGACATGCGTGACGATGCGCGCTTGCGTTCCCTGCAGCGTTGCTGGCGCAGCCGCGCGCCTTCCCGCAGGCGCGCCAGTCGATCCTCGCGCTCGCGCTCCCTCGCGCTTTCCAGGGCGATCACGGCCGCCGCGATCTGTTCGGCCGTGCAGCCCTCGCCCGCCAGAGCGGCGGCGATCGGTCCATAAACCGCCATGGCTCTCAGCCTTCCGCGCCCGGAAGACCGGCGAGCGATCGCAGCAAGGCCGCAATCTCATCATCGCCCTCGGGCTCGTAGGCGGCTTTGAAATAGGCCGCCCTGAGGCGGATTTCTTCGATCGTCGCGCAGGGCCAGGCGCAGATTTTCACGTAGATCGCATCGGACGCCGCGAACGTTTCTTCGACCGCTCTTTCCGCTTCGGCAAGACCCGATTCTCCGCCGCACCGCTTCAACCTCGGCGGCGACGGCGTCGAATTGCGCGCCTTTTTGGTCGAGATATTCAGCCCACAGCTGATCGAACCGCCGCTTCATCGTAAGCCCCATATGGCACATGGAGTTGTTTAGCGATTGCCTGTCGAGGCGGAGCAAATCGAACAGGACCTCCCTGCTTTTGGCAGGGTCTTTTTCGTCGAAGCGCCAATGCTCATTGCAGACAGTTTTGAAGTCGATTTTCGCGACCATCTCGCGATACAGGGCGTCGGCAGCGTCGTTTTGCTGCACGGCGATGAGCGCCAACTCTTCGGCCTTGCGATGTGAGTCAATGAGCTTCTTGAGGCCGCTGACGCCTTTCGACGAGGAAGCGGGCATCGTCGACGCGGCGGCGGCCGAGACGGCGCCGAAGACGGCCGCCGCCGGCCCGGCGGCGAGGAAGAAGCGGCGATTAGGCAAGCCGGTAGCGGCTGCCGGAACATGATGGTTCGGCATTTTAATTGCTCCCAAGGTCGCTTTATGCGATGCTTCAGGGATAATGCGATCCCTGAGGGTTTGTCAATTCCTGAGGGATCGTAAATTATCTCTAAGGGCTATATTATGATTACCAGCGAACAAGTTAGGGCGGCGCGTGGCTTGATTCGATGGGAACAAAAGGATCTTGCGAGCGCATCAGGGATTTCGCTTCCGTCCATCAAGCGTTTGGAGCAGTTGCCAGGACCGCTGGCAGCGCAATCGCGCACCGCAGAAGCCATCATTGAGGCGTTTAAGTCCGCCGGCGTCGAGTTTATCGCCGAGAATGGCGGAGGGGCGGGCGTCAGGCTGCGGAAGGGCGAGAAATGAGCCAAAATATGATAGGGTTTGCTTCAGCCCTCGCGGGAAGCGCAAATGACCGAACAGACTGACAATCTTGTCCTTGAGCATTTGAAGGCGATCCGGAAGGATTTGGCCGATCAGCGGACGCTTCTTCTTCAATCGGTGGATCGCACGAACAGGATGGAAATCCGGCTCGAATCCAAGATGCTGGCTTTCGAGCAGCGTCTCGTTCATTTGCGCGACGATCTCGAATTGATGATCAAGGCGGAGTTGATGGGGCGCCTCACCCATTTCGAGACGACGATTGAGCAGC
>CAVYFP010000012.1:0-54599 GCA_963767805.1 uncultured Alphaproteobacteria bacterium
CACGAGGCCCCCTGTTCATGGCAAAACCACTTAAAATCATCAAATGGCGGGAAGCTCTTCCAAGAATTGTGGCTGATTTCGTCTTGATTCATGCCGCAATGTTGTTGGCCATTTTCATATCCCTCAGCTACCAGTCACAGATGGGAAGCGAGAGTTATGGAACTATGCTCGAAGCTTTCCGGCGATATTACCTCTTCACGTTTTTGCCTCTTTCGCCCTTGTTCCCCCTCGTGTTCTTCCTGAATGGGATCTATACGCATGTCCGCAGTTACGTAGATGGCGCCAAATTAAGACGGTTCATAACCGTCGTCCTTGTGTCGTGCGCCGTGTCTATTGGCGCCAGTTTTCTCCTTCTGCCCATCCAGAATCCAGTGGGCCGCAGCGTTGCTCTGCCCTTTGCTTGTTTAGCCATGGCCGGATTAATTGGAGCGCGAGTGGTAAAGGAGTGGTTTGTGCAGGCTGAAGCTACTGAACACGCCCCCCTTCCTGTCCAGTCCAAGCCGCGTCCCTTGCTGATCATTGGCGGAGCCGGTTACATCGGCTCCTGGCTAGTGCGGCGACTGCTTGAAGAGGGGAGCAAGTACGGGTCCTTGACAGTGCTATCTATGGTTTCGGGGCGATCCAGGATCTGCTGGGCCATCCGAATCTGGAATTTATTCAGGGCGATTGCCGCAACATTCAAGACGTGGTGAAAGCCATGCGGGGAGTTTCCAAAGTTGTCCATTTGGCCGCCATTGTCGGAGATCCGGCATGCGAAGTTGATCGCAAAACTACCATCGAAATCAATTATGCCTCCACGCGCATGCTAGTCGAAATCGCTAAAGGGCACGGCGTCGAACGATTTTTGTTTGCCTCGAGTTGTAGTGTATATGGGGCCACCGACGAGATCATGGACGAGAACTCCCAAGTCGAGCCGATCTCCCTGTATGGCGAAACCAAGGTTTCTTCCGAACAGACTCTTCTTCAGTCCGCCAGCTCCTCTTTTCATCCGGTGATCATGCGGTTCGGAACAGTATTCGGCCTGTCCAACCGCCCACGTTTTGACTTGGTGGTCAACCTGCTCTCCGCTCGTGCTTACCAGGATGGGTCATCACAGTCTTCAACGGCCAACAATGGCGGCCATTCGTCCACGTCAAGGACTTGGCCGAAGCCATTATTCTCCTCCTCCGGGCACCTCTAAATGCCGTAAGCAGTGAAATATTCAATGTCGGCGACAATAGACTGAATCACACGTTGAATGACGTCGCTGCGGTGATTGCCAAAGTGTTCCCGGGGACTCGCGTCGAAGGAGTTGAAAATTCCGATCGCCGTAACTATCGCGTCAGTTTTGACAAGATTGAGGCATGCGTCGGTTTTCGCTGCAGCTATGGCCTTTACGATGGTGTTCGGGAAATTCAAGGGCCTTTCAAGCCAATGAGATTTCGGACTATCGAGATGCGAAATTCAGCAATCTGGTGTTCCTCCGCGAACTTGGAATGCCCGACTACTTGGCGACGGCGCACAATGGGGAATTTCACTGAATTACGCGGCTCAGCCGAGCCCGGATGGGCTTGCGCAAGCCTTCGTCATCGGCGCCGATTTCGTGAGCGGAGGCCCATCGGCGCTGGTGCTCGGAGACAACATTTTTTACGGCCACGGGCTGCCGCAGCTCCTTGGCTCCGTCGGGCGGGAGAACAAGACCGGCGCAACCGTCTTTGGCTATCACGTCTCGGATCCTGAGCGCTACGGCGTGGTGGAGTTCGACGACGCGATGCGCGCTATCTCTATCGCGGAGAAACCTCAGCGACCGAGATCCAACTGGGCGGTGACGGGGCTCTATTTTTACGATGAAAGCGTCGTTGACATCGTCGCGAACCTCAAGCCTTCGTCGCGTGGCGAGCTCGAAATCACGGATGTCAACAGGCGCTATCTTGAACGTGGTCAGCTCTCGGTGGAGCTAATGGGACGTGGCTATGCTTGGCTCGACACGGGAACGCCGGACAGCCTGCTCGAGGCGGCGCAGTTTGTAGGCACGCTCGAGAAGCGTCAAGGCTTCAAAGTGTGCTGCCCGGAAGAGATCGCCTTCCACATGAACTACATCGACGAGGGACAACTTGAAACATTGGCAGGGCAGTTAGGGAAGAGCGCGTATGGGCAGTATTTGTTCAAAACACTCAACAGAACGGATGCGAAGCAGGTTGACGTCGATCTACGTAGGAATGCCTACGCAGCCTTTCCGCCGCCGGCTGCGTAAGATGGGTGTTGAAGTGTCGCGCGGGTGTCTTGAGTCAATCGCCTGACGATCGATATAACGTCAGTCGCCAAAGGCGAGATGACCGGGTTCCCATAACAGGAAAACCCAAGATGGCTGATAACGTGAAGCACTTTTTGTTGACACGGTTCAATGTTGCGGCTCCCGGCCGCGAGCAGACAATTCGCTTGCGTCCGGGCTGGCTCGCGGGGCGCTTTGCCCTCTTTCGTGAGTATTGTCTGCCAAGTGTTGCCGCGCAGACCAGACAAGACTTTGAATGGCTGGTCTTCTTCGACGATCAGACGCCCGAGGAATACAGGCGCGTGATCCTGGAGCTCCAGGCCGTTTACCCGTTTCGCTCCGAATTCACCGCATTCTTCGAGATGAATAAGATCGTGCCGCAATTGGTGAGCGCGAGCGAAGATGCGGATTGGCTGCTGACAACGCGTCTCGACAGCGACGACATTCTCGCCATCGACCACATGGCTCGTCTGCGCGAGGCGGTCAGCCCGGTCCGACCGCGGGTAGTCAATTTTTCGGAGGGAGTCATTCTCTCAATCGCAGACGCGCGACCGCGCCTTTATAGGGTCCTGGACGATGCCAATCCCTTCGCCTCGTTGATGGAGGCGATGGGGCCGGACGTTCGCACCATTTGGGGCGAAAAACATGTCGATATCGAACGCCTTGCGCCGCTCGCGCAGGTGGGAGAAGCCCCGGCATGGATGCAGATCGTGCATGGTGCAAATGTTTCAAATCGAATCAAGGGCCGCCGGGTGAGGCTCGATTCGTACTGCGACCTCTTCCCAAATCTCAAACACCCATCGGAAAGTGTGGAGGAATCCGGCGCGGAGATTAGACGGGAGAATAGCGTCGTCTTGCCGTTGCGGCAGGCGAAAGAGTCCTTACGAAAGATCGCCAAGACGTTTTACCACGCAACGATGAAGTCGTGATCATGGCCATGGCGGCGTTGACGCTGCGAATTCGTCGAATGACGCCGGTAGGCCGTGCTTGTAGTGGCATCCGGCGGCCAGGCGATGCAGTCGGCGGAGTGGTCGAACGCATAATATATTGCGTGCAGCTTGCGCTGAAAAAGTGGAACGATCCCGCGGGAGAGCGGCTGAAATGACATTTGTCCAGGTGTTCGCCATCGGGTACATTAGCTACATCCTGAATTTCGAGAAAGTCTTTGGCGTTGAGCAGGCCATCTTGATCTCGAAGTGCATGTTGGTCCTTTCCGCAATCATGGCGACGGCGACGCGCCCAAGGATTACGGCCTCCTTTTGGCTCTCATGCATGGCGCTGCTGCTCGTCTTCGTAACCGCCGTTTTCTCTCGGTTTAGCGAGTTCGAATGGACCAACTGGCTACGCGCGCTCAACAATGTCGTCGTTCCGTTCCTCTTTTTAAGCATTGTGCCGAATGAAAAGGACAGGGATTCAATGCTTAGGGTTCTCGCCTGGGGGCCCGTGGTGTCTGTCATTGTTGGAATATTCTACCAGGCGATCGGTCGTTCGACTCTGTTTGGCAGTGACAGTCTCAATGGAGCGCAACGCCTTCAAGGATCGCTGATTCCGGCCTTTTTGGCCGGGGTAGCGTTGACTGGAGCGCTCGCCGCCTTCTTTCTCGCGCGGTGCCGGGACAACCGTTTTCTAAAGCTAGCCATCGTCGATATGTTGATCCTCCTGATGACCGCGGCGCGCACGCCGCTCGCCTTGGCTGCGCTCATATGTGGGTATTTTTTCTTCTTTGAGCTGAATGTCGCTCGCACGAAGAAGGTCGCGGTCGTGGCGTTCTCCATAGTGGCGGGCGCGTGCTTTCTGGCCACGATCGGGCATAGCATTGTCGAGCGGTTTAGTTCCGGAAATATGAGCGGGCGCGACATATTGTGGCGGTATCTTTATACGGTAATCGACAGATATTGGGATTTCGGCGTCGGACTTGGACATGTCGGATTAACGGTTCCACACGCCGTATCAGTGCTGGTCGGCGGCATCGTCGCGCCGCACAATGAGTTCATCCGCCTGTCGGTTGAGCTCGGAGTGATCGGCGCCGCGCTCTACATCGCAATCTTTGTTCTGATTATGCGCAATCTTTGGTCACGGGCGCATGCGGGGCGACCGATCGTTATCTTGACTGGCGCCGGATTTCTCATGCTTTGCTACACTGACAACGCATTTCTGACGCCAACCTATTATCCGATGCTTTTCGCCGTTTCGTTCTGGGTTCTTTGTCCGCCTCAACGAGACCGCTTTGCCGAGACGCTCGCTGTTCGCGAGGATATAGGATTCAAAATGGCGAAGTAGGAAGTAAACCAAAACTCCGGCCAACATTGCTGCGGAGAGTGGCGCGCGAAGCCATATGCAAAACTCGACGATCCGGCCATGTCTGCGGCCGTCGCGCCAAAACGCCTTTGGGCGATGTCGCGGCCGGTCTTCAGTAGCGTTTCTTCGGGGGAACGCCTGATCAACGCCTCTCGGGTCTTGCACGTTGAAGATGAAAGAGCTGAAGTATGGCGATTCGGGATCAACGACGAGATTGGCTTGACGATATCGAGCGGCTGAAGGGGCTGATGATCATCCTCGTCGTCTGGGGTCACGTCTATGACCCAAATCTGCCCGGTTGGGCGCTCGGAACGCGCTACGCGATCTACGCGTTTCACATGCCTGTCTTCATGTTTCTCAGCGGTTATGTTTACATTCACGTCAAAGCCCATTTGCTCCGATCAAGTTACGGAACCTATGCATTGAAACGAGCAAAACGGCTTCTGGTTCCGTTTTTCGCCATGGCGGCGATCATAATTGCCGGGAAGATCGCCTCTCAATCTTTCGTCGTGGTCAACAAACCGATCAACGACCTTTCGAATTCGGTGGTGAGCATATTCATACACACTGAGCAAAGCCCCGTTCTTTTCATTTGGTACCTGTTCGTTCTGTTCGTCATCTCGATTGTGGTTCCGATCCTGTCGAATGGACGGCGATGGCGATTGGCGGCGCTTGGCGTCGTGAGCGTCCTCCTTCATGTCGCCCACGTCGAGATGTTCTACTCGGGGATAGTTCTCGATTATTTCTACCTAAACCGCATTATCATGTACTTCGTCTTTTTCATGTATGGCGCCTTGGCTTGTGAATATCGGGACCGCTGGGGCGTCTTCGTCGCCAAGGCGTGGCCGGCGGCGCTCGTGCTTTTCCCTATTTTGGAATACGCCGCTTGGGAGAGCGAATGGCGGTACGCGCTCGTTGGCGGTACAGCGGTCGTCTTGTTTCATGGCCTCATGAGATCCCGCGCGCAAGGATCTTTGAACTTTCTCACGTTCTTCGGCCGCAACGTCATGGTCATCTATCTTCTCAATCTCATCTTCATCGGCGCGGTGCGTGGCGTTTACACCAAATTCCTATCGCCGAACGATCACGCCATCGGCCTGTTGGTGAGCGCCACGGCGCTTGGCGTCTTTGGTCCAATTCTGGTGAAAAATGCAATTTCGTTGGTTCAGCCATTAAAACCGCTTGCGGTCGCGATGGAGTAAAGCGTTTTCCCAAGCTTCGTTCCAAAGCGAACGATGTTTCCGGGCTAACGCTCCAATGACTTTGTTTTCGGACGCCCGTGCTCACCCGCGAAAATGCAGGATCGGCGCATATCCCTCAAGGAAGATCGGTCGCGTGGAGTGATTGGACTCGAGCTTCGGATCACGGTGATTCTGGGGTGCAGGCGGCGGCCCGCCCACCGAAACTCCAGGCCGGACAACTTTATCGTCCGGCACCAACCAAGAGTTTCGTCGAGAGATATAATCGCACGGGCTCCTCAAGGAGTTTTGTTAAAATAATTGACATAACAAGAGTGGTGACGATCGAGATGATCACTAACACCAATCTCGGCGTGTGGAAATCACCGCCGACCAAGAATACAGCGCGCCCAATCGGAAAATGAAGACAATACAATGGGTATGATATCCAGCCCAGGAACCTAGCTAGGTTCAACTCCACGCGATTATTGCAACGGATTGTTGAGCCGACAAACACAAAATAAGGCGCAATCGTCGAGAGGACAAGCATGGGGTAAAGCCCCTTGATTTGCAGGGGAAAAGCAAATATAGCTATCAATATTATATATAATAGATATGAGCTATTAATGTATTTGTGAGCAAAGCGGTGAAATAAAGATTGCTTATCAGCACTCGATATCACGAATAAAAGCATTCCAAGCGTGAACCCAAAGAACACACGCGGAAATCCGCCGATAAAATTCGTCGCACCCCAGCCTTGGGCAGAGTCATATCCAAGACGATGGCTAAGGAATGATATGAGAAAACCATTTAATACCATTGCTGCGTAACAAAACACGACTATTTTGAAAAGAGCGCCCCGCTTTAATTTGAATAAGGCGACAAAAGAAAAGCTCGCGACGACCTCAAAAAACAAGGACCACGCGGGGGGATTTGCCGGAAAAATTTCTCCGGTAGTTGGATCGGGTGCGCCAAAATTATGGATCCCCCAATTGCCAATGTAGGGGAGAAATGCGGAATTATACACTCCGCTCCCAAGGATATCTCTATTCGGATATGTTGAGAGACCTGCGTTTGTTATAATATATAAAATGGGGAGACCAATTATTAGTCCGATTATAAACATCGGGTATAAACGAATTGCTCTTTTAAATAAATACTCGCCTGCGGACATGCTGGTATAAATCCTGGATCCGTAGGAATTGACGATAACAAACCCGCTCAATATAAAGAAAAAATCGACAGCAATGCTCGCATTGCTTAGGATTGAAAAATTATTATGCTTGGAAAAGTGATATATCATTACAGATATGGCGGCGATTCCGCGCATGCCGTCGAGTACATCGAACCGGGTTCGGGCAGGAGCGGCTGGAGAATGGCTCCCGGCAATCACCATGTCCGAAACAGAAATGTCACTCATTTGAGTTCCCTTGCATTGGCGAGATCTCACGCGCGCGGATCAAATGTGCGCGAGACTTTCAACCCTCTCGCGACGCGTAGCTTTCCTCAAACGCTGCGTCCAATTTCTCAAATAGAGGATCTCGCGAAAACTGCTCCGCGTAAGGGGCGCACCGTTGAGATATCGACTGCAACGCATCGGGATCGGCCAGCAGCAAATTCACCGCTTCGCAAAAGCTCGACGCATCGTTGCAGATGATAAATGGTTCCGCGCCATTTCGCGGAAATCCCTGGACCCCAAGTGGCGACGTGACAAAGGGCAGTCCATGGGCGAGATAATCAAGCATCTTTATTTTGAGGCCGCTGCCCGATCTGATAGGATTGATGGCGAAGGCGGCGCGCTGCGCGACCTGGGCGAGGTCCTTCACGATGTGATGTCTGTTGACACCGGTATATTGTCCGGAGATTTCCTCGCACACTGATCCCACGACGTCCAATGTCGCTGAAGGGTGGCGCTGTTTTACGCCGGCCCAAACTTCTTCAAAAAACCACAAAAGACCGTCGACGTTGTGTGAGGTTTTGCTGCCGATGAATAATATGCTTCGGCCGCGCGGCGACCTCGCATTTCCTGTATTCGTCGCCGCAGGAGTGACCGGCGAAGGAAAGGTGACGATGCTGGCGTCCGGCGCCAATGAGGCGAAGACGCTTGCGTCTTCGCCGCTTATCGCGACGATCGCATCAAAATCCTTCAATGCGTCGCGCTCGATTGCGGCGGTGATGAGCGGTGTGACCTTGATGTTGCGGTTGACGAAAGACGCATAGCGTTGATGAAAGACGTCGTGCGTGACGATTATGGAGCGGGTTCCTGTCGGTAGGGCGCGTCGGAACGCGCTCAGAAAAATCGTGTCGACCAGAACGAAATCAGCTTTCGATCGCGTGATCCAGCGTTGGCCGGCCGCGACTTCGGCGGCGCCGGCAAAATGCCCCATGATGACTTGCGCCTCGCGGAGATGCCGGCGACGCATATGGTTCGCGAGCCCCTTAAGAAACGGCAACTTCGAATCCAAAAGTCGACTATAGATCGTCCGCCGCCAGGCTCCTGCCTTTGTGACTAAAATCCAGTCCCCGAATCTCAGCAATCCGTCGCCGGCGAGCCGGACGTTGGGAAACGGGATATAGTCCGAGATTCGAAACAGAAGTTTGGGAAGCCGGTATCCGACAATGAGCACAGTCGCATCGAAACCGCGGGAGTCCAGATAGTCCAGAAATGCGTAAAGGTAAGAAAGGTTGCCGGCGCTCCCCAATTGCGGAAGCGCCGCGCAAATTAGCAATGCTTTCTTTCGTGTCGTCGGCAGCCTTTTAGACAATTGGTTCAGCCTGTTTGCAATGCTGTTTTTCATTTGCGCCCGCAGATGATTTGAAGATCATGTCGCGCAACGCATACATTGATCCGCCTAGAGCGAAGAGAGCGCCGAGCACGGTCGCCAGGGCGGCTCCATAAGCGCCCCACGGAGGGCATAAGGCAAAGGCCAGACCAACTCCAATCAGCGCGCTGAGGAGGCGCCATAGCGTATTGCTGTTGAATTTCCGGCTGATGTTCACGAGGGACTCGACTGGCAATGTGATGGCCAAGATGACGGAAAACAGGCCCCACAGAGGCAACAAAAGCGAGAAGCCCTGAAATTTTGCGCCATAGGCCAGGTGCAGGATTGGTTGCGGGAACACCGCCATGACAATTATGGCGCCAAGGCCAATGCAGCTGTACGAAATGAATGTCTGCCAGAACGCAGCGCGAATTCCGTCGGGGGTTCCAGCGCTCACATCCTTGAGGGAGTGCTTGTCGACGATGTCGAGGCTGCGGATCACGATCTGAAGCGGCTGGGTGAGACTGCGGATTGCGACGAAGGCCGCCGCCTGGGCCGGTTCGCGCGTAGCTGCGAGAATGAGAAACGGCGCCTGATTATATCCTGAATAATAGAGTGCGCCCATGACCGACCATGGGGCGTATATTTTCATATCGCGCTTTAACATCCGATAGCCCCAGCTCCAGTTGGGCCGCGCAACGGACAGCAAAACGACCGTGCTTTTAATGACGCAGAAAACGCAAAGGATCGTAATCGCGGTTGTGAAGCTTGTGTGAGACGCGGACAGCGCGATCAGGCCGACTGTTGTGAGGTAAAGGCTGGAGCAAATCAACGGCGCCCAGATATGGCCGCATTTGATAAGCGCCATGCGCTCGAACTCGAGCCCGAAATAGAGCAGCGCGCAAAAGATGCTAGCCAGGATTGTGTCGGGCGCGCTTTCCATCGTCGTGGTTGAGAGGATTGTCGCCGCGACCAGAAGGAACGGAAAGAGGATCGCGAGCATGATAATATGTTCGGCGATGCGTCCGGCGACGGCCTTTCGCGCCATTCGCGTCGAGAGCAGGGCGAAGGGAACGATATAGATGCCTCGCTGCGCGGACTGAACGCTGAGCGCCAGCGACAAAGCTACTCCGTAGCCAGCTAAGGCGGTGTTGCTGTAGGCGTGCGCGATGGATATCGTGAGGAGGAAATTGGCGGCTGAAAAGATAATCTGATCAAGGAACAGCGAAAGACGCAGCGGCAGCGCGCGACCATCCTTGCCTCCCGCCCATCCGACGATAAAGCGCATGCCTTGGAGGAAGGCGACGCGCGTGAGGCTTTTGGCAATCGCCATGCTATCGATTCTTTCGCTTGCCGACGTGAGTTGTGAGTGGCGGGCTAACCACCACACATGTCAACGGCAATTCTTGGGCGATCCGACAAGTCAGGCTCATTCCGACAGCATCTGACTCAAAGGCGCGACGTCGCCCAAAAAATGGCAGGTTTGCCGCGATCCTGGGCAAAGCCGCGCGCCGGCTCTGTTGCGGCCAGTATACACAAGAAGGCTGATTTCTGTCGCGATTTTTCAGAAGGCGCAAAATGACGCACTGGTCTCCCGACTCGCGCCGATCGCGCCGTGAGGCGAATAGCGGCGGGATCGATCTATTAACGCTGACTATCGCATAAGCCGGGATAGCAACGCGCCGATTTCCGGTGCGTTGGTTTGCTCGCAGTGCGTGTAGCGTTGCTCCGTGCAAGACGGCGTCTTCGGTTCTCCCTCGCCGACGAAAGCTTCGTCTCGCGCGTCAATTTGACGGAGCACCGATGCCTGAAATCAACTTGTCCGGCGGCGAAGCGGCTATTTCGATTGTACGCCGCGCCTCTTCCTTCATCTGTCTTGCGGCGCTCAATACACGGATAGGATGATCGATGAGATTGTCGGTTGCAATTCTGGCCGCCGGCGTCGCGTGTTTTGGGAATGCCGCGATCTCTTTGGTCAGGACATCGCCGCGCGATCAAGATCATGAGCGCGTGACCGGCGCGGAATCCTCCTTTCGTTTGTTGATGGTACGTTCGCAGATCCCGCGCAAGTCGAACTCGTGCGGCGCGCTCACTGAGCGAATCGGGTTTAAAGTTCCAAAAAAGCGAGGCTGGCGGAGAAGCCTGCTCAGCGTTCGCAGCGGATCGGCGAGACCTCGCCGTCATCCGCCGCTGAACATCCGTCCTTATCCGGAACGCGCGGCGACAAGCCTTTTGCGGGGCAACGCGCCGAGGCGGCGCGAGCGCTCACAGCTGTGATGTCGGCCCTTCAACTGACTGTGAGGTTTGGCGGCCGTTTTCGGCTGGAGATTAGATCGGCGTCGTGCTGGAATATCTGTGCGATGAGGATAGGCGAGCGGCTAAGGCGTTGGAAAATGGGCATATTATGAAGAAACGACGCGTGATCGCTTTCGTATGGGCGTCCTTTGCTTCTTCAAGTCTTCCTCTTCACGCAGAGCCCCTGGCCCGTTCGTTGCCAACGGTCGCGTCTCCTTCCATTCCAGCGGAGCTAGGCTCCGGCGCGCGAGCCGACGACAAGCCGGGGCTTGCAGCCATGCGCCCCGGCGACGATGACAAGGAATTGCAGCCTTATCGCGTAAGGATTGGAGATCGGGATTACGATTTCGCCCATTTGCTAAAGCTCAGACCCGCGGATACGATCGACGCGCCGGTGCAAATTGCGGTCGATTTCGACTTCAAACACCCTGGGCTTTTGAACGACCTGAAAGAGTTGGAATTCATCAAAGCAAAGATAGCTGCGGGGGAACAGCCTTGGGCGCTTGAGTATGAAAGAATGAAGATATCGCGCTTCGCGGATCCAGACTATCTGAAGAAGATGGCGCCTCCCCCCGCGGTGGTCGCCGCCGGGGTTTCGGGCAGAGACGATCATGGCTTCGCGCAAGAAATGAAGGACGCGAACGCAGCCTACACGCAGGCTCTCATGTGGTATTTCACGAAAGACGATATTTACGCCAAGAACGCCGCCGGCATTCTCGAGGCTTATGCAAAGACCGTCACATCCCATGTGGGAAAGAACTGGTATCTTGAGGATGCATGGGCGGGATCTGTTTTTCCGCTGGCCGCGGAACTGCTCAGGTCGACATATCCGGATTGGTGCGGTCAGCGGCTCATCGGCAAATGGTTCAACGATGTGTTGCTGCCTCCATTGCATCAGCGCATCGCCTTTGGAAACCGCGAATTCGCGATCATCAACGCCCTGGCGGCGATCGGCGTCTATAATGAGGATCGCGCGGCCTTTTATTTGGCGATGAATCACTGGATGAATTACATCCCGGCCTATCATTATCTTTCCGAGGACGGCTCAAGGCCTTATCTGGCGGATTACTGGACGCCCGAGATAACCCCATCGGACGATTTCTTGTTCAAACTCAATCAGGCAAGTTTTCCGAAAGATTGGACTCCCTGGATCGATCTGCATAAGCAACAATGGAGCGCCGAGCTCATCCATGGAAAATTCGGGGATGACGCAACGGGTATGAGACAGTCCGTCGCCAAGCAGGATCCGGCCATCGTTTGGACTGGCGCGCCTGTGACTTACCTGCCTGGATATACAGCCGAAACCGCGCGAGACCTTGAGCATGTCGAGCAGAGTTTCGCGGCGGAGATCAATGTCGCGGAGATAGCATGGCATCAGGGCGTAGATGTCTATACGCCGCAGGCGAAAAGGCTTACCGTCTTCATGGAGACGGAGGCGAAGCTTCGCCTCGGCGAGCCGCCCGGGGAGTCGATGACGGCGCAATTAGTCCCCTATGGCTTGGTCGGAACCTACGAAATCGCTTACGATCATTACGCAAACCGAATGGGAACGCAGTTGCCGCATGTGCGGCGGATTCTGCAAATTTTGCGAGAGACCGGCGCCGACGCCCTTCGTCCGGTTGAAACAGGGGCTGCCGGACGCGATCCGGACAATCCGCGTTTGTGGAAATACCGGCGGCCCCTTCCGCCGCTTTTTGCATCGAACATTGGTGGATCGGTTGGTTGGATCTCCAGCTGGGAAACGTTGACCCATGCGGATCTGGGGAACCGCTGAGCCCGCAAGCGCGAACAGGGCGCCATATGCCGACGCTCGTCCCGGAGCGAGGAAGAACGCCGCTCGCGGATGGCTCGGAAAACGCGCCGCGAAGCTGACCGCGACGGATCGCCATTGGGTTCGCGGTTCGATCGCTTCCCCCTTTGGCGCCCGGCTCGATGGCCTGCGGATCTTGATCGGGTTGCGTCGCCCTTTGCCGGCACCTGCCCTTCGTTCTCATTTGCGCAGCAAAACGAAAGAAGCCAGGCCAAAAGGCCTGGCTAAGTCAGAAGCATCCTATCGATCAGAGAGGCGAGCGGAAAGGGCTCTCTGCACAGAGCCTCTCCGCATGTGAGAAATAACATAAAATGATTAGATAACCATTGACTAATATCAATAGTCACACAAAAGTGATCGTATTGTGGGCCTCGTCCGTCACGCAATGTCAGGCAAACTAATCTATTCAGAGAGCCCGTTCGCGAGCCGCATGATTCCGATCGCGGGCGGGAAGCATCACGAAAAAGCGCGGCGCGGCTTAGCGCTCTCGCGGCCGCCGTCTCGCTCAGTGGGGCGCCGCTTGGCCTCGGCGAACATTAGCCGGGCTTGAGGGCATCCCTTGGAAAGCAGGATTGAATTTTCGACTTTGACGCGCTGCTGGGATGTAGGAAAAGCAACTGAGGTCATAATGAAGATCCTTCTTATTTCGACAGCCGACGCGGCCGGCTCCAGGATGGCGCTTTTCGATCGAATGGTTCAATCGATCGCCGCGTCCGTGAAGAATTTGCCCGGCGACGCATTGACCCTGTGCATTCTTTTTCAGAACTGCACGGAAGATCGATTGGCTGCGTTGCGGGCCAATCTCCCGGCCTTCGTAGAGTGCTCCGCTGTCGGTCGCCTCATCCCCCTGTCTGTCGCGCGCAATATGCTCCTGCGTCCGAAACTTGCCGCGGGCGCCGTAAACGCCGACACGATCGTCGCATTTCCCGACGACGACGCGTGGTATCCGGGCGGTTTTCTGTCGGGCGTGGTTGCACTCTTTCGCAATCGCGCCGAAATTGACTTCTGGTTTTGCCGGTATGGCGCGGCCCCGCGGATCGCCGACTGGAGCGTTCCGGAGCTGATGTTGGCGTCGCGCAGCGCGGTCGTGCGAAAATCTTCGTCAAATACAATATTCGTCCGCGGTTCGGTTGCTGCCGCCGTCGGGGAGTTCGACGAAAAGCTCGGCGTTGGCACTGCGTTGGCGAGTGCGGAGGATGTCGACTATGCTCTGCGAAGTTTCAAGGTGGCCCGGCTGAGCGTCTTGCGCGACGAAATTTTGGTAGGACATCGGGACAAACTGCAGGAGTTGCGCGGCAAGTATTATCCAGGCAGCTTGTTCGTTCTTGCTCGCTACGCACGCCAGGGCGGCGCAAGGGAATTTTTGCGCAAACTCGCCGTCGGCGTTTATCTGGTCGTCAAAGGCGAGCTGCCGTTGGGGCATTACGTATCCTCGCTGCGCACGGCTCTTACGGCGTTCGATCGTCCGATAAGTGGGCATAGGCTCGCGCATGAGTGACAGAGGTCCTACACAACATCGTCATATGCGTCGTTCGGATTTTCCAATCTGCCTGCTTGCAATGCGCCTAGGCCGTAAACCCATAAACTCCATTGTCGGCTGAGGCGTGTCGTGATTCAAGGCTTCCGAATAGAGGAGCCCTGATGACGCGCCGCCGCTATGAACTCACCGACCACGAATGGTCGATCCTGTCGCCGCTTTTACCCAACAAGCCACGGGGTGTTCCTCGTGTCGACGATCGGAGGGTGCTGAACGGCATCCTGTGGCGATTCCGGACCGGCTCTCCCTGGGCGGAAATCCCCCAGCGCTATGGTCCGCCAACCACCTGCTACAATCGCTTCGTCCGATGGCGGAAAGCTGGCGTCTGGGATCGGCTCCTCGAAGCGGTTTCAGAGGCTTATGACAGCGACATCGTCATGATCGACTCCACCTGTGTACGCGTTCACCAGCACGCGGCCACGGGAAAAAAGGGGATGCAGACGATGGCGGCATGGGACGTTCCCGCGGCGGGCTCACAAGCAAAATCCACGCGCTCGTCGACGCGGAAGGCCGACCCGTCAACCTACGCCTGACCGGCGGCCAGATTGCCGACTGCACCCAAGCCGATGCGCTGACGGACGACCTCGCTGAAGGCGACATTCTGCTGGCCGACAAGGGCTACGACAGCAACGCCATCCGGGCTAAAGCGGCGAAGCGAAAAGCCTGGGCCAATATTCCACCGAAGGCTAACCGAACCGGGACATTCTCGTTCTCGAGCTGGGTCTACAGGCAACGAAATCTGGTGGAGCGGTTCTTCAACAGAATCAAATATTTCCGAGGTATCGCCACGCGCTACGACAAGCGCCCGGAAAACTATCTCGCCGCCGTAAAGCTCGTCGCGGCGAGAATCTGGTGTCAGAGTTTATGAGTCGACGGCCTAGCACTACTTTGGCAGTTCAGGTTCGACGGCATCGGTGATAAGTTTCTCACAGTGAGGACATCGCCTGGGTGGAGGCCGCGCGAAGAGGTCGAGAATGGCTTGTCTGATGGCCGGCAGGCTCGGTTGTGGCGGCGGTCCCCCAATTCTTTTTTTTCCGTCCCGCTGCTTTGAGCCGGCGGAACTGGAGGAAGGCATAGGCGATCATTGTCATCAAGGCGTGTCGGTGTAACCCGGTCCAGGATCTGCCTTCGAAGTGGTCGAGGCCAAGTTCTTCCTTGAGCTGTTGATGCGCCTGCTCACAAACCCATCTGGCTTTGATCGTGGCGGCCAGCATCTTGAGGCTCGCGTCGGCTGGTAGGTTCGACACATAGTATTTTTGCTCGCCGGTCGACCTCCGTTCGCCGACCAGCCAGACCTCCTCGCCCGGCATGCACTGCATGCGATCATCAAGCATGCGGTGCTTATGGCCGTCCGCGACGCGGATGCGGCGGGCCGCGAAGAGACATGTTAGCCGACCTTTGGTCCCCCGCCGCCAGTTGACCCTTTGCCATTTCCCTCCAGCCAACAACGTTTCGGCAGAAACTGGAGGCTGATCGGGGATATGGTATTTGCGGGGCTTTCCAGCCTTCTCTACGGGGAAGATCAGAGCAACGTCGGCGGGATAGACGTTCTGGCGTCGCGACAGACCCACCGCCCACCGCAGCCCGCGCTCGCTCAGCGCCTGACGGAAAGGCCCGCTGGAGCCGTACCCTGAATCGGCAAGCACGCAGCCGAAACGTGCGCCGGATGCGATGACGCGATCAATTTCCTCGATCGCGATCTCCGGCTTTGTCAGAGCAGTCCGCCTGTCCTTCGGCACGCGGGCCCGCGCCATACGCTCGGGATCGTTCGTCCAGCTCTCGGGCAAGAATAGCCGCAGGCGCACCATCACCGGGACCTCGCGCGACGCCAACGTTACCGAGACCAGCGACTGACAGTTTGCGGTCTTTCCGAGCGACGAGGCATATTGTGGCGCGACGCCAACCGATCGACATCCCTTCTTGGGCAGCGCCGTGTCGTCGATGACGAGAAACCCCGCTTCGTCGCCAACCAGGGCATCCGCCTCCTTCAGCAGGGCAGCCTCGAGCGGAGCGCTATCCCAAACTCCGGCGGCGACGAAATGATGAAGCTGATCGTAGCCGACATCGCTAGCGCGCGCCGCCATCGGCTGAATGCTCTTGCGGTCTCCTGGACCAATCAGCCCGGCAATATAGGCCGGGCACATCCGCGCCCGCGTCTTGTGCCCTAACGCCGCGACAAACGGCGCAAGCCAGCGATCAAGATCGGCTCGCCAGTCCATGTCCATTGATCGGCCCTCCATAAGCCGACCTCTCATGAATCACGCAAACCCTCTCTTGGGAATCCCAAAAGTTCGCCCACCGCTAAAAATTTGCCAAAGTAGTGCTAGGCTGCGAACTCGATCGAGCCATGGTCATCGCAATGATCGCCATGCGGATGGTGAAGCCGGCCCTCGACCAGATAATCGACGTGATCGCCGTGCGGAATTGCTTCATGCCCGCAGCTTGGCCCATGCGCGTGCTTCGCCTGGTGGCCATTGTGCCCAAATTCCGGCGTGCAGCGGTTTGCAT
Source organism: uncultured Alphaproteobacteria bacterium (assembly GCA_963767805.1). Lineage (GTDB taxonomy): Bacteria > Pseudomonadota > Alphaproteobacteria > Rhizobiales > Beijerinckiaceae > Methylocapsa. The sequence continues at coordinate 16,640 of CAVYFP010000012.1, forward strand.
TCCTGCCGTTGACCTCGTTCACTTGCTCTTCGACGACATCGCCTTTCTGACAGTGCAGATGGCCGTCATGGAGGTAATCGACGCGATCGCCGTGCTTGATAGCGACGTGCCCGCAGGCGGGACCGTGCCGATGGGGATGGTCGGCGTGAACGGCGTGGCTATTGTCTGTCATGGGTCTTCCTTTCTTTCGATTGTGATCTTGGATCAGTGGGGCTCGCAGGCGTGCGCAATCGCATTGTCGACGAGGTTGAGGACATGGGCGTCAGCGATCGAATAGAAGATCATCTGGCCCTCTCGCCGCCGTTTCAGGAGGCGCGCCGTCAGCAAGACCTTCAGCCGGGCCGAGACGGTGCTGACCTTTTCCTTCTCGAGTTCGGCGAGCTGACCGACACTCAGCTCCCCTCCCGCCAACTGCATCAGCACCCGCAGCCGATGGAAATCGGCGAGCGCCTTGAGCATTTCGGCAGCCAGTTCGAGCTGGCGATAATTTGGGTCTGCGATCATGCGCTTCCACTTATTCCATTATTCCATGGGGCAATTGAATAATGGTTGATTTTTGTCAAGCCGTTTCGATTGCGGGTGCCGCATTGACGAAAGAGGGCAGCCTCGATAGATTAAAATGCAATGTTATAACATAGTTTCTTGAGGCTTTTGATGCTGCAAAGCGCTCCCGACCCCCGCCTGCCCGTAACCGTGCTGTCCGGCTTCCTCGGAGCCGGCAAGACCACCCTTCTCAATCACGTCCTGAATAACCGCGAAGGGCGCCGCGTCGCGGTCATTGTTAATGATATGAGCGAGGTGAATATTGACGCCGATCTCCTGCGCGACGGCGGCGCCAACCTGTCGCGCACCGACGAGAAGCTCGTCGAAATGACAAACGGCTGCATCTGCTGCACTTTGCGGGATGATCTGCTCGCCGAGGTGCGGCGGCTAAGCGCGGAAGGTCGATTCGACTACCTGCTGATCGAGAGCACAGGCATCGCGGAGCCCCTGCCGGTGGCGAGCACATTTTCCTTCCGTGACGAAGCCGGCGAGAGCCTGTCCGATGTCGCGCGGCTCGACACCATGGTGACCGTCGTCGACGCCGCTAGCCTGCTCAAGGATTACGGCTCCAACGACTTCCTGCGCGATCGCGGCGAGACGGCGGGGGAGGGCGATGAGCGTACGCTTGTCGATCTCCTGGTCGAGCAGATCGAGTTCGCCGACGTTGTGGTCATCAACAAGGCTTCGGAGGTCTCGCCGGAGCAATTAGCGCTCGTGCGCAAGGTGGTGATGGCGTTGAACGCCGACGCGCGCATCCTCGAAACGGATTTTGGCCGGGCGCCCCTCAAGGACATGCTCGACACGGGCCTCTTCGATGAGGAAAAGGCGCAGCGCCATCCGCTCTGGTATAAAGAGCTTTATAGCTTCGGCGAGCATATCCCCGAGACCGAGGAATATGGCATCCAGAGCTTTGTTTACCGCGCGCGCCGCCCTTTCCATCCCGAAAAATTCAACGCGTTCATCAATCAGACGTGGCCCGGCCTAATCCGGGCCAAGGGCCACTTCTGGTTCGCCACTCGCCCGAATTGGGTCGGTGAGTTTTCCTTGGCCGGCGCCATCGCCCGCGTGAGCGCCTTGGGCCATTGGTGGGCGGCGATCCCGAAGAAGCACTGGCCCGATCATCCGGAATGGAAACGCATGTTCGATCGCAACTGGGACAAGGTCTGGGGCGATCGGCGGCAGGAGCTCGTTTTCATCGGGGTCGGCATGGACGAGGCAGGCATCCGAGCCGCGCTGGATGCCTGCCTTGTGGGGCCAACGACGCCAAAGCGTTTTGATCCCGATCTTTTTCGTCTGTTGTCCGATCCCTTTCCCGTCTGGGATCCTGTGGATGGGATCTGACCACCGAACGGAGGCAGGAGCCCCGCCCGCCCATTTTATGGCATCGTCCTGTCCGACGGCGCAGCGCCTCTCGCGAGATGCGCTCCGATCGGGATCAATCGGCATCATGGCGCGGGTGCTGGATCCCGCAATCCTGACAGCGCTCGACGCGGTCACTGCCGATCACTTGCCGCGCTTGCGTATGATAGGGGGCGTCGATTCTGTTCGGCGGGACCTCGATCGCGGGCTCGAAGAGGCCGGATTTGGCCCGAAATGGCTTGCGCAATGGCTATCTGAGGATGTGATCTGTCTAGTGCGTCTGTTTCAGGAGCTGATGAAAACGCCGCGCCTCCAGTTCAGGCTCGAGGCGGTCGATGATGACGCTTGCCGGCGTTTTCATACCGACAATGTGCGCTTTCGGTTGGTGACGACGTATCGGGGACCCGGCACCGAGTGGATCTCGCCCCGTCTTGCGGCGATATCGCCGAGCGGTGCGCCGTTGGCGACGGACGCCATCCGGCGGCTCGGGCGCGGGCACATCGCGATCATGCGCGGAGGTCGCGGGGCGACGTCAGATCGGCCAGGGCTTCTCCATCGTTCGCCGCCGATCGCGGGAGCCGGCGTCACCAGGTTGTTTCTCGCCATCGACGATGCTACCGACCTGGAGTGTTGAGAACGTCGATCGCCGAGTCGACCGCGACAGGGGACGGCGAGACTTGATGCTTACTGTTGGAAATGATGGCGAAGTGGATCGCGTCGCGCGACGACCCCAATTAAGCGCCGCGTGACATGGGGGCTATGGCGTTCGAGCCATTCTCTGGCGCTGTTCATGTTTTCGGGAGAGGCGCGCCGACGATGGCGTCGTTTTGGCCCCCGGCGAGCGGTGCGAGCATCGGCTACTTTCTGTTTTTCCAAGTGACGTTCGCGATCCGCCATGGTAGGTAATAACGGAGTAAATCTCCGCATTACGGGTCCAAAATGGCGGCGACGGTCACCAGCAAGGGGCAGGTCACGATCCCGAAACCCGTTCGCAATCTGCTCGGCATCAAGCCCGGCAGTATGGTCGATTTCCAGCGGGCGCCGGATGGCTGCGTTGTCCTGGTCAAGGTCGTGGGAAAGCCGCGCCCTAGCTGTTTCGCGCGTCTGCGCGGTCACGCCGGCAAGGGGCTTTCGACCGACGCCATCATGGCGATGACGCGCGGCGAGCGCTGACGTGACCCTCATCGATACGAATGTGATCCTCGATCGGGTGACGAACGATCCGGATCGGTCGGACTGGTCGATCGAGAAACTCGAGGAGGCTGCGCTGAAGGGGCCGCTCTGTATCAATGACGTGGTCTACGCCGAGCTTTCGCTGCGGTATGACCGGATCGAAGACTTGGAGCGATGCTCGTTGATGCGGCGACCGGCAAGGTCTTTGCGCAGTACCGCAAGTCTGGCGGCTCGCGAGCCGGGGTCCTGCCGGATTTTTTCTTCGGCGTCCACGCCGCTGTGAGCGGGCTGCCGCTGCTGACGGGCGATGGCGGGCGCTATCGACATTATTTTCCGGGCATGGCGCTGATCGCGCCGGAGAAGCGAGCGTGAGGCATCGTTAGGTTCCATAAGAAACCTTATGCGAATATAAAATAACGTATATAAAACATCGTATTAACATGTATAAGTGTGGGAGGAGTCAAAAATTAGACCGGCTGCGCGGTCGTCACGCGATGGCGAACGAAGCCGACCTCCGATGACCCTGTCGGCCTTGGCGGTGGGCGGCGCCGGCCAGCCCTTGACCCGGCCTGAATACAGAGGAAAAATTCACGAGACGCCGTGCTAAACACCGCGTCATGGAAGCGCCTATCCGCAAGCCCATGAGCCTCCCCGATTGCCTCGAAGGGCAATCGAGGAAAGAGCTGCGCTATGAATTCGACGGCTCCGAGCCTATCATGATCGACGATCGGCTATCGGAATTCAATGAATGCTCCGTCTTCCCTGTTCGCAACGACTCGCCTGAGCTTCCATAACCTGAATAGCCCATGGAATAGCCTATGCCACAAAGCCCGCTTTACGATCGCGATTTCTACGCCTGGGCCAACGAACAGGCGTCCTTGCTGCGAAAAGGCGACCTTTCGCACGCAGACATCGAACATATCGCCGAGGAAATAGAAAGCATGGGCAAAACCGAAAAGCGCGAACTCATAAGCCGCCTGACGGTCTTGCTTCTACATCTGCTCAAATGGCGGTTCCAGCCAACGCTGCGCGGTAAAAGCTGGCGGCTCAGCATCGAAGGTCAGCGCCTGGATATAGACGCCCACCTCAAAGACAACCCAAGCCTGAAAGCCGGATTGAGCGCTGCGATCGCCTACAGCTATCGCCGGGCGCTGATCGAAGCCGAGCGCGAAACCGGCCTCGACGCGGCGACCTTCCCGATTGAATGTCCGTGGTCGTTCGATCAAATGATGAATTCTGATTTCTGGCCAGAATAGCCAGCCAATCAATTTGGCCGCGGCGCGCCGATCCTCGCGACGAACCGTTTGGCGCGTGCGTATCCCTCTTCCGTCGCCGCCATATCCAACCGCTGCGTCCAGCCTCGTCCGCAAATCGCTGAAGCCCAGAGGCGCGCGCAGGGACGAACTGGATAGGCGCGCACAAGCTCATGGCTACCAGAGCGCGACCCAGCCGTCGCCTTCCTCAATCTTTCCGGGCAGCGGGCAAATCTCTTCAAGCGTGATGCCGCCGGCGGGTTTCACCTCCCAACCCTGCAGCAAATACCAGGCTTCGAGCGGCGCCTGCGGAAAAGCTTGTCCGCGGGCCGGGTCGGGGGCCCCTTCCGGCGCGCCACCTCAGGATGCGAACGTTGCGTTCCGTCGGTCTCTGCCATGGAAATCTCTTTAGTTTTTTCGGACTTGGGACGAGTCTCGGTGCGTCCGGCTCATTCCCGCATCTATTCTCCGGCCTCGCGCTATGTCCGGATCGACGAGTTGCGCTGCTTGGTTTGCTATTGAAAGCCCAAATATCCTTTGAGAACGTCGGTCACTTCGCGCAAAAGAGCCGGCTTCACGCGACCGAGTCGTTCGGCATGGCGGGCCTCAATCGTGGCGAGCTTGCACGGACGAACAACGGAAGGCGCCGGCAGCCCGGATTGCGCATAGGCGTTCCCGAATGACACGTCGCCGGGCCATGCGCGATTCTCGGGGCTCGTGATCATGGCAACCCAAAGCAAACTGTCGCCATCGCCGAGGGCGCCTCTGGACACGACGAGCGCCGGGCGGTGTTGCCGCGTCGAGCGGTCGGTATAGGAAATGGGACGCGAATCACGTCGCCTTGCTCAAAGCCTGGCATAGGCGTTCCGGTCGGCTTCGCTTTCCCATTCGCCGAATGTCGCGAAAGGATCGTTGATCATTGCAGCGCTCGCCTTGGTGAGGATGACGCGGTTCTCCCCGATCTCATAGGCAAGTTCGTCGCCTTCCTTGAGGTGGAGAGCGGCCCGGACGGGCTGGGGAATCGTCGTTTGCGCCTTGGTCGTCAGCTTGCTCGTAAGCATGCGAAAACCTCGACAGGAAATTCCTTACAGTAAGGAAGTTCCGCGACGCCTTCAATTCTGAAGGCGCGAGTTATGAAGGGCAGTTCCCGCCGCCTACATACCGGGGCTGGGCGATCGCGGCCTTGGCTTTGTCGAGAGAGCCTGCTCGAGGCGGCGCATGGCCTCTTCCTGTTTCCATTGCGCCGCGACCTTTCGAAGCTCCGCCTCCGGCAGCGCCGCGATCTCGGTTTTCAGGCCGGCTTCGGCCTCCCTGCCGCGCGCGTTGCGCGCTTCGCCGGTTTTCGCATGCTCATGCGGCGACCAGTCCCGGTTCGCCGCGAACCACCATTGATCCATGCGCTCACGCAGCAGGCGGGCGCGCGTCGCCTCGAGTTCTCGTTGACGCTGCGCTTCGATCTCACGCTTCCGGATGCGCTCGGGATCGGCGGCGAGGCGCGCCGCGGCCTGCCGGATGCTCGATCCGATCTCGGGTCCCATTTCCACGACGGCGCGCAATGTCGCTGACGCGGCCTGACGCAGCCCAGCCAATCTCTCGGCCTGGTTCTCCGCCAGCTCGCGCAACGGCCGGATCAGCCGGGCGGCCTGCTGGAAGGCGCGCAGTCGCCCAAAAGTCCCGCCGAGGGTTGCCCGCACATGTCCGTCCGCCTCGCGTTGCTCCAGAGGCTGCAGCCCCTGCTGCAGGGCATCCGCGGCGCCCTGATGGACGAGCCGCGCCCTTTCGAGAAAGCCAAGCGCGCTCGGCGCTTCGGCCTGCCGCGCCAGATTGCGCGCCACATTCGCCCAGACATCGGCCTCGCGCAGCGGACGCGCATCGCCGAGCGGCCGGCGCCCCGCGACTTCCCGACGCTCGGCCCCATCCGACGCAACGAGATAGCCGACCCGTCGGTGGCGGCTGCCGCCCGCATAGGCAGTGAAGGCGTCGACCGCTCGGCTGCCAGCGGGCATGGCCAGAATATGCTCGGTGCTGGTGACGCCCTGCGCCGCCTGCACCGTCAACACGTCGCCATAGCTCAGCCGAATCTTTCCGCTGCTTCGATCCCGCAGGGAATCCCAGGCGACCTTGCCGGTGCGGCCTTGCGCGCTCCGCAAAATAAGCCCGGCGGCGTCGATGGCCTCAATCTCCAGCACCGAGCCATTATTGCCGATATTGCCGCGCGAACGCCCATCGAAGGAAGCGTTGACGCGATCGAACAACCGCACCCGGTCGCCAACGGCGAGCGGCAGCTGATAGCCGGCGGCATTCTGGTCGCAGGCGTCGAGCACTACCTGGTCAGCCGAAAGCTCGCCGGCGGCGCGCCTGAGCTTGCGGATTTCGGCGCCAATTGCGCGGGCATCCGCATTTGTCGGCGCGCTCATCGTCAGCGCATAGTCGGGATCATGCGCGTTGGCCTGCCGGCGCTCTTGCCACAGCGCCGCCGCATGCTCGACCGCCTCGCGATATCCGCCCGGAACCAGCCGCGCCGTCTGATCGGCGCGCTTCAGCGCCAGCGCCTCGGCGGCGCGGCCCTCGCGAAACATCAGCGCGGTTTCGCGCTCGCGCTCGCTCTCCTGCCGGATCGAGGTCAGGATTTCCGGGACCGCCTCCGGCCCGAGCGCCCGGCGCAAAAGATCAATCAGCGGGCCGGCCTCGATCGACTGGCACTGTTTGGGATCGCCCACTGCGACCAGCTGAAAGCCGCGCTCTTTTTGCAGCCGCATCAGGTCCAGAAACTGGCGCGCGCCTAAAAGGCCGAGTTCGTCGATGACGACGACGCTGTCGCGGTCGAGCGCGATGCGCCCCGTCTCGGCGGATTTGAGGAAGCGCGCGATCACCATGCGATCTTCATCAGCAATGCCGGAACCGGCGAGATCGTCCGCCTGCCGCCAGGCGAGCGCCGCGCCATAGACGCGCCGGCCTTCGCTTCGCCAGGCGTCGACCAGCGGCGCAAGCACCGTCGACTTGCCGGAACCCGCGACGCCGATTGCGATCGCAAGCCGCCCGCCGGTCCCCAGCCCATCCATCAAAGCCCGCTGCGTGCGTCCATGCCCGGTCGATCGGAAGTCCTTATCGCTATGCGCGACAGCCGCGTCGATCTGCGCCAGGCTCAGCGCGCCGGTGCGATCGGCCGCCGCGGCTTGCGCCAATTCAACCAGTTCGGTTTCGCGCGCGATATGCAGGGTGGTCGTCGCCTCGAGCATCTCGCGTCCATGCGCGTCGCGCCTCACGCCCCAGACGAGCCCGACCTCAACGCCCTCTTGCCGTACGCCTTTCGCCGCGAAGGCGTCCATGACGGCGTCGATGTCGGCTGGCCCTTCCACCCCGGAGGCGATCAGCCCCCGCGCGGCCGCAATCCGCGCCGCCGCGCCATTGACCACGGCGCGCTGGCGCAATGACTTGTCCAGCATCCCGAGCGCCGCCTCATAGGCGACGGCGATCCGCGTTGCGCGTTCCGGCTTCTCCCGCGGCGGCGCGCGGTTCAGAACGCTTTCGTGTTTCCAGCCGAGCGTCCGCGCCTGACGGCGCCAGGCCGCCCAGTCGCTCATGTCATCCTGCTTGACCTGACGCGGATCGCCCTGGACGCCGCGCTTGGCGAGGCCGATCTTTCGCGCCGGATCGAGACTGTCCCAGTCGAGGCCGAGGTCTTTGGCGTAAGCGCGCGCGGCGTCCGCGCCATTCATCGACCGCTTGGAGAAAGCCTCCAGCACATGTTCGGGGATGGCGGCGATTCGCGCCGCGCCGGTTTCTTCATCGAGAACGACATCGACGCCGAGCTGGCGCAGTTTTGTCGCGAGTTGCGCCTGATAATAGGCGCCAAACTCATGCACCCTGCCCTCCAGCCGCTGCAGGTCGAGGCCGCCGACGCGGCGCTCCGCCGTCAGCACGACATTCGGAATGGCGACATGGGTGTGCAGCTGCGGGTCGCCCGCGACTTTCAGCGTGACGAGTTCAGTGTAAACCTCGTCCGTTTCAGGATCGACGCGCGGCGTCTCCACCGTCGGCCGGCTGGCGTAATGATCGAAGCTGATCCAGCCAATCTGGCCGGGATCGTAACCGCCGCGCCCCGCCTTGCCCTTGCGCGCCCGGCCGATTTCCGCTTCGACAAAGGAAAGCGCTTCCCTGACGGCGTTTTTATGCGCCTGCATGATGATCGCCCGCTCGGCCTGCGTCGGCGCAAAGGCCCAGGCGAGCGAGACCGATTTGTCGGCGGACCAGCAGAGATCGATATAGCCGATGCGCGCCCGCGTCGCCGAGAGCGCCTCGACGAGCTGACCTGGCCGCAGCGCCTGCCCATCGGCGCGCCGGCCGGCGACGATATTCGCCCGCTCGGCCTCTTTCAGCGGCCTGTCGGCGCCAACGCCGAAGATTTCCAGAAAGCGCTGGCGCAGGATCTGCCCCCTGCTCTCGGGCACAGCCTCGCCGTCGGCGCGCCGACCGCCAAGAATATGCTCGATCTGTTCCGGCCGCAGCGCCTGCAGGGGATCGAGATTGAGTTCATCGGCGAGGCTCCGCGTCGCCCGCTGGATCTGCTTGCCGGGAATGCGGCTTCCATCCGCCCGGGAGCCGCTGAGCACGGCGGCGATCTCGTCCAGCGACGGCGTCCGGTTCGGATCAAGGCCGAGCCGTTTGGCGAGCGACGGGTCCATGTCCCGCCGCGGCTCGGCGGTTGCGATGTCCCACAACTCCGGCGTCAGGCCGCGCTGATAATAGGCCGCGAGTTCCGCCTGGGCTTTCGGGAGGGTTTGTTCGAGAAGATGGGCCGCCATGGCGATCGCCGCCGATGGCGCCCCGGCCGCTCCCGTGCGATAGGTGAGCATCCCCTCAAATTCCCTTCAGCCCGTCCCGAACCGCCCCGGCGACAGCCGAGCCGACATCGGCCGGCAGGCGGCGCATGACGTCGCCGATCGCCGCGAGCTCGGCATGCTGCCCCTTCATTGTCGCGATCAGTTGGCCGATCATTTCGGTCAGCGGCTGTTCCGCCTCCGGCGGCGTCGCCGCGGCGCGCAGAATCTCGCGCAGCATTTCGCTATGGGTCCCCTGGGTCTCGAGCATCAGCCCGAGCCCCTGCTCCAGCCGCGCGATCGCTTCGCGCAGGGCCGCGATCTCGCTGGCGATCTCCGACAATTCATTCGCCATTTGCCTTCCCCGTTTTCGTCTGACTATAGTGTGAGCCGCGTCGGCGGCGGAAAAATGGCCACCAAAGGTGCCTTGGTCTGTAGCGATCTGTAGCGATCTCTCTAACCACTATTCTTTCCCGGATTCATAGCGACTTCGACCGTATCTATACCGTAATCATATCACGTAAAATGCCGTAATAGCGCCGTATTCAACCCCTCTTGATTCAGATATCCTCATCAATTCAGGCCCTTGCCCGGCGCGGGGAAAAGCTGGTGGCGCGAGTCAAAAAACCCGTCGGGGAGATCGAAGCGTTCCGCGCGGCGCTCGGAGCCGTTCGCGGCCGAACCGGACGGTCCGCGCTCTATCGCTGGCTGCGCGCAAACCATGACGAATTTCTCCGGGACTGGGGCGACGGAGCCGATTGGCCGGCTTTCGTGCAGGCGTTCGCCGCCCTGGGGCTGACGGACCGCACCGGCAAGCCGCCACTTGCCGAGACTGCTCGAAAAACCTGGCTGCAGGTGCGCAAGGACATTGCCAAGGCAAAGGCGCGCGATCCCATCAAGTGGGCGCCGTCTCTCGCGCCGGACGAAATCGCGCCGGGCGTGCGCGCCGTCGAGACGCCAGCGCGGAACGCGGATGACGCGCCGCGGCCGCAAATGACCCTCGACATCCGCCCGGCGAGGCCCCATGTCGAGACATCCGCGCCAGAAACCACGGCCGCTCCGTCGCAACCTCTGGCGAAAGACCCGGAGACGCGGCCCGATCAAATATCGAGTCCTATCGCCAAAGGCCGGTCCCTAACGGATGAGCAGGTGGCGGAGGATCTGCGCCTTATGCGCGAAAGATTGAACGCCAGAACAGTGCCAGTCCCGAAGCCTATTTAAGCTGCGGGTTCGAGCCCGGGCGGCCGCAAACGGGCGCTGCCCACTCAGAAAAAAACTTGGGCGATTACGCATTTTGCGCGCGGCGTTCGCGCGCCGAGCTGTTTGCTTGGTCAGGTTCTCAATCATGGAAACCTGCATTATGACTGCAAAATCTGACAAAGCCGCTTCCTTATCGCCCAAGACAGAGACACAGTCGGAGCTTGCCCAGGCAAGACCGAAACTGATTCTGCCGCTGGGGCGCGGCCACAATGGGAAAAGTTTTTGGGCCCGCTGGATGATCGATCGCGCCCAGACGCGGGGGCGCGAGATCGTCGTGGCCGACGCCGACCGCACCAATCCGGCCCTCGCCGCTTATTTCGGCGGAGTTTTGACGCCGCCCAGCGCCGAACCGGACGATATGGAGGCCTGGTTCATCGCGCTTTGCGAACAGCAAGCTGAAAAGCGGTTCAACGCGGTGATCGATCTCGGCGGTGGCGATCAACTACTCAAATCTCTCGGTCGCCAGCTCGATTTCGCACACTTCTTTGAAGAACTCGGAGTCGAGCCCGTCGCTGTCTATCTTCTCACACCGGACCTCGACGATCTGGCTTTCCTGCGCGATCTCGAAGCCGATGGCTTGTTCGCACCAGAGACCACTATCCTGGTGCTCAACGAGGGACGCGCGGACGGCCGGAAGTCTTTCGAGACCGCCTTTAGCGCCGTTCTCGGACATCCGATCTTCACGGCGGCGATGAAACGCGGCGCCAGGCCAATCGCGATGCCGCGCCTCGCCTACGCGTCCGAGAGCGACGTTCGGCGGCTCACATTGAGCGCGGCGAGAGCCGGTCGTTCAAGCGACGGACGGCCGCCGCTCGGCGTCGCCCAACGTCAATTTATCGCAAAATGGCTCCGCGACATGGAGCAAAATTTTGCGCCCGTCGCCGCCTGGCTCGCATGAGCGTTTTGGAGAGACGTCCCATGAGTCAACCAAACCAAGCTGCTGCAGCGCTGCCCCCGCCGGAGAAATCCGGCGGGGCGAGTTTCTTGCAGACAAAACTTGCCGCGCTCGTCGATGAGATACGCCGCGCCGGCCATGAATATGGGCTTGAGTCGGACGATCCTTTCAATCCGGTGTTGAAAGCTCTGATTCTTGTCCTCGAATGGCTCGGCGCCTGCGTCGCCGAACTCCGCAGGATCACTGTCGAGTATGGAAGCCAGGCATTGCAGCGGCGACAGGCGGACAGAGCCGCCGACGAGGCTGCAATTCTCCGGCTTCAGACCCAGATCGAGGCGACCAGGACCAAATTCATCCGCGACTACGGCGACGCCATCATCGCCAGTGTCAATGAACTCGCGGTCCGCCGCATGCGGCTCGTCGCCCGCAATAGCGGGCTCATCGCCGCCGCCGTTCTCACCGCGAGCATCGCGGCGAGCCTCGGCGTTGGCTATCGCTGGGGGCGCGTCAATGCCGAAGCGTCCATTCATGAGACGGAGTCCCGTCTCATCGCGGCGTTCAGGGATGGTCTCCCGGGCGCAAGTTATTGGGTTGGCCTGATGAGCTGGAACAACATCGATTATGCGTTGCAGCTCTGTCGTACGCGCCCCGATCTTGCCTCCACCGAGCACGGCCGCCGCGCCTGCAAGGTCCCGCTCTGGATCGAGCCGGACCAGGGCGCGCCAGACGCTGTGCTCGACGACATCATTTCCGAAACGCGTCAATTGCAGAAGCGGGCGCGCGCGCCTGAGCCGCAAAATCAAGCCGGACCGGAGGACGCCCCTCCTCTCAAGCCCGGATCCGCGCAGCAAAGGCCGAAATCTTCCCGGTGAGATTTTCGGCCTGCACCAGGATTAAAGGAGGGACCATCAGGTCGGGCGCCAATGCGAAGCGGCGCCCGGCTCCTCAAATAAAGCGCGCCGCCGCCCGATAGATCGGCGCCCCCTCCCCTAACTCCATCTGAAGCATTTGCGGCCAGCGTCGGCGTCCCAGGCCCATCAGAGTTCCGCGAAGGGATTGCGGATCGTCAAGCGACCGGCGATGACCCGACCATCCTGCATATCCTCGGAAAGCAGCGTCTGGCAGCCAGCCTCCAGCGCCGACGCGACGATCAGGGAATCGTAAAAAGCGAGACCATCGCGCTGCGCGATTTCCAATGCGGACTCATGCGTCGCCAGGCTCAGTCCGCGCGGCTCCTTGCATAGCGCCCGAAAAACCGCCAGGGCCTCCTTCACCTCGGGCCAGGGCCGCTGCAGCTTGCGGCGCGCCACGTTGGTGAATTCGTTGAGAACCTGAACGCTGATCACGCCGCCTTTTGCAAGAAGGCTCCTCGCCGCGGCGGAACGGCGATCGTCCGTCGCCGTGGCGTAGACGAGGATATTCGTGTCGAGAAAGACCTCACCGCTCATTCGCCTCGTCCCGGCTGAAGCTGAAGCCGGGGGGCAGGCTCCATTGCAGTGCTTTCAGCCGCTCCACCGCCTGCTCGCGACTCCGATCCCGGCTCACGCGGAACGCCCGATCGCCGGCGATTTCGATTTCGATCTCGTCGCCCTCCTTGAGGCCGAGCGTTTCGACGACCGATGCGGGCAGCCGCACCGCGAGGCTATTGCCCCATTTCCCAACCTGCATCGCCTGGCTCCCTTGGATACACATGAAAATTGTATATCATAACGCTACGCGCTTCAAAAGCCGGACCAGGGCGCACGGGACGCCGTTCTGGACGACGTCATTTCCGGAACTTTTCAAGCGTTGGAGCGACGGGGCGGATTCAATCGATCGCCGCAACGTCCGCTTGGGAGATTGCGATGGCGCCTTGGAAAGGACGTTCATAGTCAAGGTGCTCGTAAGGCCTGGAGGTCGCCTGGTCGGCCGCCGCAGGCTGCACGACCGAGGCCGCTGCTCCAGACGCGCGCGTTTTTCCCAGCGGTCGGCGTGCGGAGGTTTCGCATGGTCTGGCGGTATGGCGCCGTCGCATTTATCGAGAGGCTCGAAGCCGCTGTCCGACTGCTCTTTGTCGTTCGTGGAGCGCGAGGAGATCATGCCGCCAGACACCCGAGGCAGGAGCCATATACGGGGACTCCGCTCGTAAGTATCTGTCCAGGGGCGCTCAGCAACGAGCGTCCCTGCCGGGAACGCTGACCTCAACGAGCGCTGGTCAAGCCCCGTCATCGATGATAGGTTACATGTAACTATATGGAGAATGGTCATGGCCTCGATATCGAAGCCCAAGCCCTCTCGCGTCAAGGTGCGGGAGCATCGTGAGCGCCTGCGGTCGCAGGGCCTCCGTCCTATTCAGATTTGGGTGCCGGACGTGCGGGCGCCGTCCTTCCGGTCGGAGGCCCACCGGCAGTCTCTGGCCGTCGCGGCGAGCGCTCATGCCCGCGAGGATCAGGCGTTCATCGACGCGGTGTCGGACTGGGGCGATGAATGAGGCGTGGCGACATCTGGACGGTCGCCGGCGGCAAGGATTATGCGGGCAAGCCGCGCCCGGTTGTCGTCGTGCAGGATGACAGCTTCGACGCCACCGACTCGATCACCATCTGCGCCTTTACGACGGATGAGACGGAAGCGCCCCTGTTCCGCCTGCCCGTGGAGCCGAACGAGTGCAACGGGCTGCGCGCCACCTGCCGACTGATGGTGGACAAGATCACCACCGTCCCGAAATCCAAGGTTGGCGCGCACATCGGCCGCTTGGACGACGATGACATCCTGCGGCTCAATCAGGCGATCCTCGTTTTCCTCGGGTTGGCCGTGACCCCAAGGACGCAACGGAAGGCATAGGCCGTGACGGAGCTGCACGGGACCGCACTCTCTACGCTCCATTCGTCTGGCGCGGCGCCAAGCAAGTCTTTTGACGATTCGCGATCGCGCGTGCTGTGGCGCAGTCTTCGGCTTTGGTCAAAAATCAGCCTCGCGGCAGGCGGCGCAGTCTCGCGATATCTGGCGACTGGCGCTGTCTCAAGGGCGCTTGCGGCGCACAGGCGAAGAGATGCGCCTTCGCAGGGACCCCAGCGAAGGCTGATCGCTCTGCTCCGGGGGCGCCCGCGCGCGAGCGTCGAGGGAGGAACCAGCGGGGTTCGGAGATCACCTGCCTCACCTCTCCTTCATCGCGCGGGAGGCTGTTTCGACGAGGGGAGAGAAGAGATATTCGAGGATGCGCCTGCTGCCGGTTTTGATCTCGACGCTGACGGCCATGCCGGGGGAGAGGTCAATGTCCGCGCCGTCCGCGTTGATGGAAAGACGATCGGGCGAAAGGGCGACTGGAAAGACCAGATTTTGCGTATGTTGGGCGCCCGCGGGCTGACCTGATTTCGTCGCCTTGGCCGGATCGCCTTCGGTTATTTGCGCATCCGGTTCCGGGATGGCGTCGCGCGCGACATTCGTGACCCTCGCCTTGATCGTCCCATAGCGCGTGAAGGGAAACGACTCGATCTTGACTTGCGCCTCCTGACCGACGGCGACGAAGCCGATGTCCTTGTTCTGCAGATAGCACTCGATTTCAAGGCCGGCGTCGTCGGGCACGATGCGCATCAGTTCCTCGCTGGTCGTCACGACCTGCCCCAGGGTCGTCACCGAAAGCGACATGATCGCGCCAGCGACGGGACTGGCGAGCGTCATATGCTCGCGCTTCGCGCGCGCTTTCGCGAGCCTTTGTTCGTAATCATCTGCTTGCCGCGCCGCCTCGGCGTATTTTTGGCCATTGTCGGAAATGAACGTCCTGAAGATCTTGTCGCGCTCCTGGGTGAGAACCTCGATATTCGCCGCGGCTTCCTCAAGCTGGCCTTTCTGCGTCATCAGCGTCGTCTGGTGATATTGCATCGTCTCCAGGGCGTCGATGACGGGCGCCCGCGCGCCAACTCCGCTCTTGACCAGTTTCTCGCGCATGTCGACCCGCTCCTGAAGCGTGGCGACGAGCGCGCTTTGGGATTGGATCGTCGCCTTAAGCGCTGTTTCCTCGGCCCGCTTCTGGGCGATTTGCGCGTCGAGACTGCCGATTTGCGCCGCCAGCTGCCGTAAATCGTCGGCGAGAACCTCCTCCTCGCGCTCCCGGATGGGTCGCGGGATATCCTCCGCCCAGGCGATCCTGGGAGGCGCGGTGAGTTGCCCCGCCTTGGCCGCGATCAGCGCGGCGCGGCGGCGCTCGGCTTCCGCCTTGAAGGCTGCGTAGCCGGCCGCCGTTCCCGTCTCGTCGGCGAGGGCCTCGGTCGGTTCAAGCTCCACCAATATGGCGCCGGCCTCGACGTGTTTTCCGTTTTTCACATGAATGGCGGTGACCCTGCCGGTCTCCAGCGGCTGGATGACCTTGACGCGCCCCGATGGCTGGATCTTGCCCTGTGCGATCGCCAGAATGTCGAGATGACCGAAATAGCCCCAGGTCACCACGACGACCACAAGGAGACAGATTGTGGCCATGAGCGCCATGCTGATCGGCGAGGCCGGCGTCTCTATGAGCTCCAGCGCCGCCGGCAGAAACTCCGCATCCGCGCGTCTGGCGCGCGGTCGCAAGGGCGGCATCGAAGCGTCGCTGCTGTGCTGACCAGACGGCATCACGCCGCCGCCGAGTCGTTCTGGAGCGCCCAGAGCCTCGCATAGAGGCCTTGCTGGGTCAGAAGTTGCTCGTGGCTTCCCGCCTCGACGATGCGTCCGTCGACAATGCCGATGATGAAGCTGCACTGCCGCACGGCGGCGAGCCTGTGCGCGATCACGATGACCGTGCGGTTCTTGACGATCTGGCGCATATTCACCTGGATCGCCCGCTCGCTCTCGTAATCGAGAGCGCTCGTCGCTTCGTCGAAGATCAGGATCGGCGGATTCGTCGCCAGGGCGCGGGCGATCGCGATGCGCTGGCGCTGCCCGCCGGACAGATTGACGCCGCGCTCCTCGATCATCGTGTCATAGGCCTGCGGCAGCTTGCCGATGAACTCGTCGGCGCCGGCGAGCCGCGCGACGGCCATCACATGCGCGCGCGGAATGGCCGGATTGGCGAGCGCGATATTTTCGTGAATGGTGCGGTTGAAAAGCAGGTTCTCCTGCAGCACCACGCCTATGTTGCTGCGCAGCCAGGCCGGATCGGCTTGCGCCAGATCGACGCCGTCCAGCAGAACCTGGCCGTCTTCGGGCAGATAAAAGCGCTGGACGAGCTTCGTCAAAGTCGATTTGCCGGAGCCGGAGGGACCGACGATGCCAACGATCTGGCCAGGAGCGATTTTGAGCGAGATGTTTTTCAAAATCTCGGGCGCGCCGGGACGATAGCGGAAGGTGACGTTTCGAAACTCGATCGCCCCGCGCGGCGGCGCAAGTATGACTTGCGCCGAGGGCATGCGCTCCATCGGCGCGTTCAAAATATCGCCGAGCCGGTCGACCGAGATCTGCACCTGCTGGAAATCTTGCCAGATTTGCGACAGGCGCAAAATCGGCTGGGCGACCTGAGCCGCGATCATGTTGAAGGCGACGAGTTCGCCAAGCGTCAGTTCGCCATCGATGACCAGCATGGCCCCGAACAGCAGCAAAGCCGCGCTCGATAATTTGCTGACATACTGGATCGCGTTCTGGCCCTTGGCGCCGAGTAGCCCCGTATCGAAGGAGGAGCGCACATAGGCGGCGAGCTTTTCCTCCCATTGCGCCTGCATCACCGGTTCGACCGCCGTCGCCTTGACGGTCTGCGCGCCGACGATGGCCTCGACCAGGAATTGCTGGCTCTCCGCGCCCTTGTTGAACTTCTCCTTGATCATCTCGCGAAGCAGCGGACGCACCAAAGCGCCGATGACGACGTAAAAGGGAATGGAGATCAGAACGACGAGGCTCAGCTTCCAGGAATAGGCCAGCAGCACCGCGATAAAGACGAAGGTGAAGAAGAGATCGATCGCGGCGAAGAGCCCCTGCCCGGTGAGAAAATTCCGGATCGTTTCAAGTTCGCGCACGCGCGCCACGGTCTGCCCGGCGGAGCGCGTCTCGAAATAGGCGAGCGGCAGATGGATCAAATGATGGAAAAGGCGCTGGCCGAGTTCGACATCGATCCTGTTCGTCGTATGCGAGAGCGCATAGGTCCGCAAATATTGCAGCGTGACGTCGAAGAGGCCGATGATGGCGAGGCCGCCGATCAGGACGAACAAGGTGTCGTATGATTTATGGGTCAGCACCTTGTCGATCACCACCTGGAAGAACAGAGGCGTGACGAGCGCGAAGAGCTGAACGAAGAAAGAAGCGACGAGCACCTGCGCGAGGGGGCGCCTGTAGCGCCAGATCGAGGGCAAAAACCAATGAAAACCGAAGGTTCGAGGATCAAGTCCCTGGCCCGCCAACCGACGCGCGACCAGAATGATCTGAGGCTCGATCTCCGCGACCATCTCCGCCACGGACAAGTCTCGGTCGGCGCGCGTGACTGGATCGACGAGGCGGCAAAGGCCGGAAGCTGCCCGGCCGCCAAAGATATTGAAACCTCCGTCACGCAATTTGACGATCGCGGGAACAGGTATCGCGTCCAGCCTCCTGGCGAGCTTCGCGGCGCCCGAAACTTCGACGATGCGCGCCTTGAGGCCGATGAGCTTCGCCGCCCGGACGATGTCGCCGTTGTCGGATTGGCGGCCCATCAAGGCGAGTTCGCGTTGCAAAAGACCCGGATCGGCGGCGATCCTGTAATAGGCCGCGATCGCACACAGTGCGCGCAGTCCTGTATCTATCTTCCGACCGGGAGCCTCGGGCTCGACGGACTTGTTCATGGCGTGTCCGAGACTTCTTCAAGAAAATGCATTGAAAATTAGCTTTATGCAAAGAAGCCGGCCGCGAAAAGCCGGCGCCGGTGAGGGGTGCGCTCAGACGAATTGAAATTGACTGGCGTTCAGTTGCGCCGGAAGCACGTGGTTGAACGCAATCGTATTGTTCGCGTCATAGGTGATGATCGCATCGATCGCGCCTGCCGGCTTGATGGCAGCTTGTA
Source organism: uncultured Alphaproteobacteria bacterium (assembly GCA_963767805.1). Lineage (GTDB taxonomy): Bacteria > Pseudomonadota > Alphaproteobacteria > Rhizobiales > Beijerinckiaceae > Methylocapsa. The sequence goes on from CAVYFP010000012.1 coordinate 34,919, forward strand.
AATGCGCCCAGTCGGGGAACAGGCTCTTGTCGAATTGGATAATAACGGTGGCCTCGAATCCATAGACCAAGTCTCGTTGGAAGTTTTATGAACCACAAGGCCGGAGCCAGCGCCATTCAGATTGATGATGTTCGCCAATTGTGAAGCCCTCGCCGCAGGAGGGGTACGGGCTCGTCCCTTCATATTCAACTCGATCCACCACAAACTCATTTTGAAAACAGATATTTCGCGCCAATCACGTCTCGCGCGGCAAACATAGTCACAAGCTAAGCTATATATAAAGTGTTACAGATGCAAGACTGTGTTTGCAAAAAGAGACTTTGTTGGTCGCAAGATGCCGGATTTGGTCGGGGGACGAGAAGCAGCGGATCGTCGCGGAGAGTTTCCGGCCGAACGTAGCTGTGGCGGTAGTCGCGCGTCGTCACGACGTCAACGCCAATCTCCTCTTCACGTGGCGTCGCCGTCTCGGACGAGCCGGAATCGATACCGCTTCACGATCCGGCCGAGTTGATGCCTGTCAGTTGCCCGTTTGGCGGGGTCTTCGTCACTTTCTCTGAAGTGAGATCATGGGGGCAACAGTCCCGCGCAGCAGCTCTACGGCCGCGCGACTATTGGCGGCAATGTCGCTCGGATATCGAGGGCAGCAACGACCTCCGGCCTGCCGATCTTCAGACTTCTACGTCGCGCATTCCCCCGCGAACCAACCAACCGCAAGGGAGACACAAGTAACTCCTCCGACCCAACAAGCGCGGGATCGGCTCTAGCCGCACCCGAATCGTCAAAAGTGAGATGGCCCGAAATCAACAAAGTCAATTGAGGAAGTCGCGCTAAGTTTTAGTATTGATCCACCTTGGCCATCAGAATAAAGTGGCAGATTTACCAAATTCTGAGCCGATAATTTAGAGCCACCAATCAAATTGATCAAACCATTGCTATCCTGTGGAAATCCACTGATCAAGATGTTACCAGCATTCGCCCCGATGTCAATATTTAATGATTTTCCTATATCAAATATTTGCGCGTTTCCTGCATTTACGTTGACATTATCGCCTGTTCCAGACAAGTATAATGTCGCATTTCCACCGGACACGCTGATTGCGTCATTACTAACGCCTCCAACAACCGTATCGTTACCTGTTCCAAGCGCGACATTATTATTCGATCCGTGCAGAGAAACTATGGCGTTGCCATTGCCTGTCTGAACCTGCGTGCCCCCTCCGTCTCCCCCATCGATCAAGTAGTTGCCGCCATTCCCGATAAAACTATTGCCGTAACCTTTGAGAAGAACCATTTCATAGCGCGTCCTCTGAGGCGGATTTCCCTGAACCACGGCGCCGTTTCCATCAATAAGCATCATAGCTGGGTCAACAATCGATATGTTCGCTGTCGCGGTCGCGGTATTCCCATATTGATCCGCAATCGTGTAAGTGAATCTGTCATTATATAGATGGGTTGGTGACGACACGGCTGTGAAATACGCGGGGCCTTCATTGTAGCTCACCGTCCCATTGGAAAACTTTACAGCTCCGAAAGTTCCGGATGTGTTGACAGCCACGATGGATAGGGCGTCTCCGACTAGTCCCGGCGTCGCCGTCCCGAGAAGCAAGTTTGTAAGATTAGTGAATGTCCGACCATTGGGTGATTGCGATGTGAGCGGATCAATGCTATTGTATAGTGTATTATATCCTACCGACAAGTTAATGCTTTGAGCTTTTGGTCCCGGATCGACGGTGACAGCGATATTGTTACTTGAAGTGTCGCCGTAATGATCGCTAACAGTGTAGCGAATGGCGCCTGCGCCTCCAGCAGGCGCGGTATAGGTAGCGACCCCATTGACCAGACTGATTGTTCCGGCTGTGGCGGTGATCGCGGTGATCGTTTCCGCGTCCCCGGGGAGGCCGGCCGTGACGAGGCTATTGATCAAACTCGTGATATTACTGACTGTGCCATGGTTGACGAGCAGCGTTCCAGCTTTCGTCACGGGACCGGGATCTACGGTGATTGCGACCTTTCCCATCGCCGTATTGCCGAGTTGATCTGTGACGGTGTAGGATAGCGAGTCGGAGCCACTGGCAGGCGCGGTGTAAGTCACGACGCCTTTGACGAGATTGACTGTCCCGGTGCTGGCGGAGATGGCGGTGATCGTCTCTATATCGCTCGGCTGGCCGGGTATGATGAGTCCGGAAATCACACCTGTAATATTGCTCGTCTGCCCGTGACCGATCGTGAGTGTTCCTGCCTTGACGCTTGGGCCGGCGCCAATGGTCACGGCGATGCTGTTGGAGGCGACATCGCCGAGTTGATCTGTGACGCTGTAGGAGATTGAGGCCGTTCCGCTAGCTGGGCTGGCGTAGGTCACGACGCCGTTGGCGAGTTTGATGGTTCCAGCCGTCGTTGAGACAGCGGAGATCGTCTCGCTGTCGCCAGCCATGCCTGGCGTCACGTAGCTCGCGATCAGGCTTGTGATATCGCGAATTTGGCTCTGTCCAATCTTGAACGCGCCGGGCGCGGCGCTTGGACCAGGATCGACTTTGAGCACCAGGGTTCCGGATGCGGATTCTCCGAACTCGTCGGTAACGGTATAAGCAATAGATCCTGTGCCGCTTGCTGGCGCGATATAGCTCACGACGCCATTGGCGAGGCTGACAGTTCCTGCTGTCGCCGAGACGGCGGTGACCGTCTCGGTATCGCCGGGCAGGCGAGGCGTAATAAGCCCTTTAATCTTTGCAGTCTCGTCAGCCGTTTGGCTATGGCCAACGATTGTGGTTCCCGTTGCGGCGACAGGGCCCGGATTGAAGGGCAAATTCGCTGGATTAAATGTCGGATGGGCTGTTTGATAGGCGCTGCCAGCCTGCGCAAGCCTTGATGCTGTGGAGCCTGATATTACGATGCCGTTACTGAGGTTAATCGATGAAAGTTGGCTTCCAATGGATTTGAACCATCCATTCATAACAACTTTGCTTGAAGTCCCGATCAGCTGTATCGTGAGATTGTTCCCGTTCTGGGAAAACCACAACTTATCAGCGGTAATACCGCTCCCGAATACGATCTTTCCCTGCGCACTTGTATTGGTAGCGACTCCATTGATAACGGTATCTTGACCAAAACCGGAATTGAACACATAGGTATCGCTACCTCTGCCTCCGTAAAACGTGTCGTTGCTTGAATTTGCGATAAAGGTGTCGTTCCCGTCTCCTCCGAATGCTTTGACGACGTTGGAGCCAGAGGCGATCGCCAAATTGTGCCCCGCGAGAAAACTGTCCGAGGAACCTGCTACGAGATCAATGTAGCTATTGGTCGTAATCGCTGCGGCGTCAATCGTAAGCGGAGCAGATTTATCATTCAAAGTCGCCCTGGTGGCGGAACCATTTGCCAATGAGCCAAATTCATCTGTGTAATAATAAGTTTGCCCCGTCTTTTGGGTATACGTCCCCGAAAGCGTCGCCGAACCAGGCACAGTCGAGCTCGGAACATTGGTGAAATTGCCGTTCGTGCTGAAATTGACATAGCTAACGTTCGTACCGTGTACAGTTCCCATTGTTTGCCCGTGACCATAAAGCGTCACAGCAGCGCTGGTCAGCTCGCCTTGGGGCTGCGTGCCCGCAGCATAGGCAACGACGAGCTGCCAATCTCCGATACCTTGTTCCCCCCAATCCTGCACGGTGTCGAACGTATAGAGAAAGTCTTGGGCCACCTTGGCATTTTGCAGGCTCCCTCCCGCCGCGGCCAAGGGCCCGTCGAAAAGAAGGCTCGCTTCACCACTCGATTTGGAAACGAGCGATATTGTGATGTTGCCAAGAATGACGTTCTTTAAGTCGACGGTCACGTCGATGTGCTCTGTGGTAAAGTCCAAACCAGAGAAATGCGCCGAGGCGTTAAAGTCAATGTAAGGCGTTGCCGATCCGCGATTGGTCGGCAAAACCAAACCGTTGCTGTCAGAACTATAGTTTGGACTTGCAACCCCGCTCACGAAGAGTTGCGCTTGACTGTTAAGCGTCAAAGCCGTCAGCCCAGTTTGGGCCTGCCATGTTTCGGCAAGCCGGATGGCTGCACGCGCATCGACCTCTCCAAATCCATAATCCGGACTATAATGCAGGCCGCCGCCGTTCCAGTTGGTCGCCCCGTTGAGACTCCAGCCTGTCCCCGCCGCCGAGCCGGCCACGAAGGGATTTGTATCGGCGGGATCGACTTTCACCGCCGAAAGGGCGAGGATTTCCTGCACGTCCTGCCAGTTAAGGTTTGGATTTGCCTGAAGCATGTCAGCGACGACGCCCGAGACGATTGGCGTCGCAAAAGAGGTCCCCTGCGCTGTTTGGGAGGAGGCCCCGAATTGTTGGCCGTATTCATTGGTGAATGAGACGCCATCTGAGGTGATATTGTTCGCCGGGGCCGAAACGAGGATCGAGTATCCAGCGTTGCTGAACGGCGCACCGGAAATTTGCAACGCAGCGAGGTCGGATTTAGCGTTAATCCCGCCAACCGTGATTTCATAGGGCGAGTTTGTTAAGGGGAAATCATTGGTGTTTTGGCCCGTAGAGCGGTCATTGCCGCCCCCGACGACGACGATTGTTCCCAGTCCACCGCGCCCGTTCTTAACCGCGTTTTGAAGTGCGTCCGCCACCGTCGAGGTCATCGCGTTGGAGAGATAGATATTGTGGAAGGGAGGGGTAAGGCCAAAACTATTGTTGACGACATCATAATGTGACCAGTCGAGCAAGTTGGTGAAATTGGCGCCGGACGCGGCGCCGGCGCCCGCCGGCCCTACCGCCTCGCTATAAAGGGTCGCGCCGGAGGCCACGCCGACGGCGCCCGCGCCGTTGACTGCGGCCCCAAGGACGCCTGCAACAAGGGTCGCATGAGCGCCAATCTGATCGATGCCTGGAGCGCCATCAATCTTCACGGATCCGCCGGCGTTTGGCGCCAGATCCGGGTTGGAAAAATCAACGTTGCCTGAAACGTCGAAGATGCCGACAGAGACGCCTTTGCCAGTATATTCTCCGAGGACGGGAATGATATCCGCCGCTTGCAGAAACCATTCCTTATCGAACAAAGAATCGGTCGGCATGTTCGGCGTGTTCAGATAGACGGTTGCGGTCATCTCGGCGGTTTGCGTCGTGCCGAGTTGGTAAACGCCCATGCCCTTGGCGCCGCTGCTGTCCTGAACGTGATAGCGGAAGCTCATCACGCCCGTGTAACCGGCGGCCGGCGTAAAGGTGATGGTCGAACCGTCGGCGCTGAGCGCGGCGGTCCCGCCATTGACCTGACCCGCGGCGCCGCCGCGCGCGATTGCGTTCCCGTTATTGTCGAGCAGTTCACGGATCGACAAGGTCTTGCCCGCATAATCCTTGTCGTTGGCGAGGAGCGTCGCGGCGCTGACCACATATTGGCCCGAGCTGTTGGTCGTTACCTGGCTGGTATTGCCGGTGTTCAGAAAATCATTGACCGGCAGGCCGAGCCCATTGGCGATCGGCAACTGCGCGACGTCGCTGAAATCCAGGGCGCTAATATTGGAGAATGTCACCGCACCGTCGCGACCTGCCACGCTGTCGGTGATCGTATAGGTTCCGTTCGTATTTTTCGTCAGCGTGTAGTCGGCATAGGAGCCATGCAGGGCCAGGACCGAGAAGGCCGCCTGCGAGCCGAGGCCCGGCACTGCCTTAATGCTGTTGCCTATCAGGGTCATCGTTCCTGTGCCGGCGTAGACGACCGAATTATTTGTCCCGAGCACGACTATGTCATTGCCGGGTCCGCCATAGATGATGTCGCTATAGGGCTTCCGAGAAGTGGGATCATTGCCGCTGCCCGAGCCGCCATAGATGACGTCATTGCCGCTGCCTGCATGAATGACGGAACCGCCGCTGCCCGCTTCGATCAGGTCGTCGCCCGTGCCGCCCGAGAGCGCGTCATGGGCCTTGCCGCCGATGATGATGTTATTGCCGGACCCGCCCTGGATGAAAACATTCCAGGTCGTGCCCGAGGCGTTGAACACGCCATCGCCGGCGCCGCCGATGACTTCCTGCAGATGATCGGTCTTCAGATCGACGGTGATCGGATTGCCGTCGGTCACTTCGGCGATATTGAACCCAGCGCCGCCATGCACGATCGTCTTAGAATTGATGAGAAAGACCGTGTTTCCGGCGCCGCCGGTCAAGGTATCGGTCCCGGTTCCGCCGCCGAGCCAATACGGCGTCGTGTCGCTGGCGGCCACAGTGATCGCATCATTTTGATTGGTGCTGAACATGCCGGTCGCGCCGCTCGCGATGATGACGGCGCCGGTCGTATTATCGGTCAGCTTGCCATTGGAAAGCGTATAGGCATGCGCCGTCGCGTTTTTCGCGACGAAGCTGGTGGTTGGCGTCCCGCCGCCGTCCGGCGTCGACTGGATGAGGACGCCGCCATTGGCGGTCGTCATGACGTCGCCCAGCGTATTGGTTGTGAAATCGACCGCGGCGACGGCGGCCGTCGAACCGTTGCTCATCGTATAGGTCGCGCGGTTTGTCACCGAGCTGCCGTTGAGCAACTCGCCTCTATTGCCGCTGCCGGCGAGGCTGATCGACGCGATGCCAAGCTGGGTGAGGCTCTTCAATTCGCCTAAATCGGTGACGCCGTTCTGATTGGCGTCCTGCCAGACGGTGATTTCGCTGAACCAGGATTTCCCGGTTTTCGGATCGATCTTCGACGTGGCGGCGGAAAACACCGTGGCGCCCGCTGTCGCCAGCGAGGCCAGAGCCGCGAGCCCGTCGGCGTAATGGCCGGGCGTCGGGCCGCCCTGGTAGGACGCCGACAGGGTCTCGGTGATGTCGTTGATCTTGCCATCGCCGTTGAGATCAAGCGCCACAATGCCGCTTCCCGGCCCCACCCAGCTCGTGTGATGCTGCTTGCCGTCGGCCAAAAACGTCGTCGGGTTCACTATGGTATCAAAATAGACTGAGTTTCTGATCCAGCTCGTCAGCGCGATGCCGGTTCCGGCGATGTCGATGACGAGCGGATCTGTATTGACCCATGAGCTCGAATTGGACGAGGCGTCGGCCAGGGAAGCGAAATAGGAGTAGCTTGTTAAAGAACCCGTCAGGCTGCCAAATGCGCCGCCGACAATGCTGCCGAGGTTCTGCGAGGGATCGGCGAGAACCTGATTGGCCGGCCGCCAATAGCCGTCGACAATGCTGGAAGGCGAATTGTTGAAGACCCCGTCAAAATTCACGGTGGGGTAGACGACCTGCATGTCGGCTTCGCTGATAATGAGCCCGCCCGCGACGGCGCCCGTCGGATCAGAGACGAAGGGCAGACTGCCAAGCGGCACCGCGCCGAGGTTGGCGACGGTCACACCGGTCAGCCAGGCGTTGACGACGGCCCCGGAAGGAGTGTCGAACGGGATAGTAGTGGTCGAGCCGCTGGTGTCGGATACAGCGACCCCGGGACCGCTCGTAGTCGGCAACGTTACGGGAATGTTATTACCACTAGCGGTAGCTTCAGTCTCGACGAGAGAGTAAGTCACTCCGTCGACGGTGATGCTGGCGATCCGGGCTCCGTACCCGGCGCCCCCGCTGGCTGTCACAGTGTCGTGGGCGCCTACGATAGTCGCTGAGCTGCCTGGCGTAAGGGCAATTGTTGCATTGCTTAGATTAGTGACATCGCCTCGGCCGGAAATGTCCGCAGTAACCACGCCTGTTGCGGATGTCACAGTGGTTTGTTGATAAGCGAGCGAGCCGTTGCTATTCAGGGCAGCAATGATCGAGGTTGAACCGGCAGTTGTCGAATTGTTGGGGCCGGCGACGGCTAGGTTAAGATTGATCGTGCCATTGAGACCGGCATTCGCCAAGACATTAATCGCATTTCCGGAATTATCCAATAATTGCGTAAACAGAGGCGCTGAACTTCCAGCAAGGAAATTTTTCAGAGCTGTAAGACTGGACTGTTCGTGTGAAATTTGATCCAGCACAGACGATGGAAGAGCTCCGGAGGCGACCTGTGACGACGTAAGTATATAGGCGAGGCCCGGCGCAATCTGCGCGGCGTTATAAGCTTGGAGTTGCGAATTGTAGAGATAAAGCGAAGCGCTGTCATTGCTGACCGGCTGCTTCGGCGCGGCCGAAGCGCTTGCGGTGCTGACCAATAAACCGACCCCTGCGACCACCGCAGCCGATACGAGGCCTGGTGAACCGAATACGACCAATGCGCCGACGCCAACTGCTGCGAGGAGACCGAGGCCGACTTGCAACGCTGTGTTTGAAACCGAACCGATCGGAGGCGTAACTGGCGAGCCGCCAGTGGGGGGTGGATTGTTATCTTGACTGAAGCATTGAGCCAATTTCCCGATCTGAGCCGATAAAGCAGTAAGGGAGTTTCCGGAAGTGCTCAGAGCGATGGACGATTGGCTATTGATCACCGTCTGCCTGCTTTCAAGCAAGGCGGGTAATTCAGCCGTGAACCATTGGCTTGTAGTATCGGTAACGCCGCCGACGAAGGCGATGATCGGGCCTTTTGCCTGCGCGCCCATCATGGCAGACGCAACGAGTTGGAGCGCATTTTGCTCGGCTGCGCCGTTTAATCCATTTAGAACTGTTCGAGACGAAGCGTAAGCTCCCGCTTCTGTATCTTGCCAAATATAGCTGTTGGAGGGGCCTAAGGTCTTTCCGTTGCATTCCTGGGCAGCGGTATAGTTGGCTTGGTTATTAGAATAAAATATCGCTGTGCCATTACCTGTTGCGGATAGACCTAGCACATTGTCGACAGCATTGACGAGATTCTGATTTCCTGATGCCTGGGCAAGCTTGATCGCCGCCTGCGCCGCATTTTTGACGGTTACGCTTGCTACGTTGGCAATAGCTTGCTCCGCCGCGGTGACATCTAAGCCAGCCATTAGAACTCTCCTCAATCTGCGTTATTGTAGCGATCTTCTAATGGAAACACGATCTTCTTTATCTGGACCGGGGAAGGGAAACGTGGATCCTTGTAGATCGATAAAAACTCTTTGATCGTATTTAGTTCCTTGAGACTATCAATACTGCCTTTATCGGCCGCGAGTGTCTTTCGAATATACACAGCGCAAACTGGTCCTAGAGTTCGATCTCCGTCCTCTAATTTTTCCGGAATTTGCCCCGAGGCTCTTGAGACTTCGAATAGGAAATTCGTGTTCCCATCCTTGTAGGTAAAAATAGAAGCGACTCTTGCGTGACCGAAAAGCCCTATCCGGACACCAGAGTCATTTGTCCAATAATCGGAAATTCTTAGATCGAGCCTAGGCGATCGTTTTTCTTCCGGATAGTCCTCCACCCCGTTCGGATCGTGGCAATATGTCCATTTCATCGTCTTTTCCTCGATTGCCTGTGGGGCATGCACGACATGGCTACCTACGACCAGCACAACAGTCGCTTCGGCTCCGTAGATATCCCGACGCGTTTGTTTTCTCCTTCCGCCAATGCTTAAGTCATAAAGCTGACGGACCGTCTCGTTCGTATGCTGTCCCGTCGTCTGCGTTCCGTCGATCGGTTGCGGGTTCATTGCTTGCACCTTTTTATACGAAGGTGACGGACCGGGTTCGTTTGGCGTCGCAAAATAGAAGCCCGCAATAATCAAAACCGCCAAGGCAACGACGTCGGGAGGCTCAGCCCTCATTCAAAAATACCTCAACGTCGGTCTCTTCGATGGCTAGGCGCTCTCCGGTGGCTGGTTGGCGGGTTTGCTCCTCCATTGTCAACTCGACCCATCAAAAACGCGCATCAAAAAGCATTTGGGGGCAATATCTTTACGCGCCGCGCGTAAGGGCGCGAGCTAAGCTATATATAAATGATCACAAATGCAAGACGGCGTTCGCTGTAGAGAGCATATGAAAACCGTGGGGAACTTTGAGTGTTTTGGTTAAGCTCCTGCTATTTTGCTGGGTGTGGAACAATGCAAAAGCTCGTATGGCGGCTGAAGCTTGAGGCAGATCTTGGTGGCGGGGCGGTGACCGAAGTCGAAATCGGTCGGATCGAAAGGGGGCCTGGGCGACCCCCGAGACGCTTGGACTGTCGCTCGCGGAGGTGAAACGGCTCTCGTCCGCCCTCCAGACGGAAATGGTCCAGGCGCAATCAGCGATCATGGGCGTGCGCTTCCGATGCCGCGGCCACTGCGGATCGAACCTGTCGAGCAAAGGATATCGGCAGATGATGTTTCGATCCCTGTTCGGCGACGTGTCACTGCGCATGCGGCGGTTCCAGAGTTGCCGCTGCCGCGGCGCCCTTACCAATGAGCCGAGAAGTTTTTCCGCGCTCGCGCTCGAAGGCGGCATCGCGCCCGAACTCGCCTATGTGACCGCCAAGTTCGCCGCACTCGCGCCGTTTGGAAAAGTCGCCGGGTTTCTTGCCGAGCTTCTGCCCATCGGAGGCGCTGTCTACGTCAGCACGGTACGGAATCGGACCTGCTGGGTCGGCGAGCGCGTCGCGCGGCTCAGCCCCGCAGGAGTCCCAGATCCTGAAATCGACGCGGTGACCCCGGCGGTCGTGATCGGCCTCGACGGCGGCTATCTGCGCAGCTGGCATCGTCGGCCCGAACACAATTTCGAGGTGATCGCCGGCAAGGTGCTCAATCTCGACGGATCGCAGCATCGCTTCGCCTTTGCTCGCAACGGTGGTTCGGCGAACGAATTCGCCAACGCGATTGTGACCGCGGGGATCCGCCTCGGCACGCCGGCGACGGCGCTCTCGAATGGGGACGCGGGGCTGTGGAACTTGCAACGTCGGGTCATGCCGAAGGCGACGCTCGTCCTCGACTGGTGGCACATCGCGATGAGCTTCGAGCACTCTCTGCAAGCGGCGCGCGCCCTGGGCGCCGGCACGACCAGCGTGTATCCTCGCAGCTACCCTGTTCACGATCTCGAAAGCGCCAAATGGAAGCTCTGGCACGGCCGTTCGAGCGCTTGCCTTGGGCGCTTGGCGAAACTGGCGAACTGGTTTGACAGCGTTCATGTCCGCGACGTGCGCGGCGCAGTTGCCGCCCGACGGCATATTGCCGATCTGATCGAATATCTTCATGCAAACCGTGGCGCGCTGGTGAACTATAGGCGTCGCCGCCATGCCGGGCTGCAGATCTCGACCGCCTTCGTCGAGAGCGCGGTCAACGAGATCCTGTCGAAGCGCATGACCAAGAAGCAGCAAATTCGGTGGATCGATGGACCGTGCAGCCCTTCCTCGACTTGCGCATCGCCGTTCTCAATAAGCCGCTCGGCGGCTCGTTCAGGCGGCTAGAGCGGGATGAGGCTTGTCTGAATCGATTTGGGATTCCCGAATCGGCCTGGGTCTGATTCAAGCTTCGTGCTGGGTCGGAGGCCGGCATGGAATGACACGACCTTTATCGATGGATTTGCGTAACCGAGCGATGGCGCGGCTTGCGGAAGGCGAGAGCGTCCGCGCGGTGGCTGCGGCCTTGCGCGTCAGCGCGTCGAGCGTGGTGAAGTGGTCGCAACGGCTGCGCCGGACGGGCAGCGCTGCGCCGGGTCGGATCGGTGGTTATGCGCCCCCGAAGATTGCCGGCGGACATCGGGATTGGCTGCTGGAGCGCACCCGTGCGGAGGCCTTCACGCTGCGGGGCCTTGTGGTGGAGTTGGCCGAACGCGGTCTGAAGGTTGATTATCGGACAGTTTGGACGTTCGTGCACCGCGAAGGGCTCAGCTTCAAAAAAAACCGTGCTGGCCAGCGAGCAGGATCGGCCGGACGTGGCTCGCAAGCGCGCTCGGTGGAAGGCCTATCAGAACCGGATTGATCCGCGCCGACTGGTGTTCATCGACGAAACCTGGGCCAAAACCAACATGGCCCCATTACGGGGCTGGGCTCCGAAAGGGCGGCGGTTGCAGGCCAAGGTCCCGTTCGGCCACTGGAAGACCCTGACGTTCCTGGCCGCTCTGCGTCATGACCGCATCGAGGCGCCCTGGGTCTTCGACGGCCCGATCAACGGCGCCGCCTTCACGACCTATGTCGAGCGGGTTCTCGTCCCAACCCTGACCCCGCACGACATCGTGGTGATGGACAACCTCGGCAGTCACAAGAGCCAGGCGGTGCGGCGAGCCATCCGCGCCGCCGGAGCTCAACTGTTGTTCCTGCCGCCCTATAGCCCCGATCTCAACCCGATCGAGCAAGTCTTCGCCAAGCTGAAACACCTGCTCCGAAAAGCCGCCGAACGCTCCCTCGAAGCGACTTGGAAGCGCATCGGATCCCTGCTCGACGAGTTCCAACCCACCGAATGCGCAAATTATCTGACCAACTCAGGATACGCTTCAGTCTAGAGTCATCATGCTCTAGATCCGGCCTTCCAAGCAGACAATGAATCATCCCGCCAGCGTCGCAGCTTGACGGTCCCCACGGTTTTGCATGCTCTCAGGTCAGAACTTCATCGCGATCTTGCCGATGACCGCGCGCGGCGCTCCGGGATAATAATAAGCGTTCGTCAGCGTCGACTGTTGATAGTAGCTGTTATTGATGAAGCCGATATATTGCGCGTTGAGGAGATTGGTAATCGAGAGGCTCGCCTCGAGCGAGGCGCCCGGAAGCTTGAACTGATAGGCGAAATTGAGATCGACCGTTGCATAGGCCGAAAGATATTGCGTGCGCGTCGTGTCGCCCCAGCGCGATCCGGTGTAGTTGGCGACCGGCGTGAAGGAGAAATCGCCGTAGCGCCATGTGCCGCCGAGCGCCGCCGTCCATTCGGGAACGTCTGGAAGCTGCGTGCCGATGACATTGGCTTTGGCGTAGGTCGTCGCCGAAGACCCAGACAGCACAGGAAGATTTGAGACGAAGACATTGCGGTCATAGGACATAGAGGCAAAAATATCGACCGAATCGACAGGCTTCCATCGGCCGAGCAATTGCGCGCCGTAGGCGAGCGATTGGCCGACGTTCTGGCCGTAGGAAATGCCTATGCCTGGATCGTAGGTGACGTTCTTGTTGTAGTTGCGCGAGACATAGCCCGTCGGCTCGAGCGAGAAAATCCCGAGTCCCGAGACTTCATGCGCCCAGCGCAGGCCGACGTCGAGCGAGGCTGACGTTTCAAGCTTGATCTGCTGCCAGAGCTGATTGGCGGTTATCCCCTTCGCCGCAAAAGCCGCGGCGTTCGTCTGATAGGCGGGCAAAACGTCGTAAGAAGGGCCGCCGTAATTGCCGCCGGCGCTGGCATGCAATTGGAGCTCTTTCGTCAGATCATAGCTGGCCGCCATGAAAGGCAAGAAGGCGCCGGTTGTGTGGCTCGCGACGCTATTCGCCGCGATGACTCCGGGCGACGCCGCGATCGCGGCGTCATAAGAAAGTCCTCCGACTCCTACTCCGGAATAAGCGTTGATGCTTGGCAGATCGTTCCACACATAGCGGCTGCCAAATTCGAGCCGCAGATCGCCGAGGCGCTTCTCCATGGTCGCGTAAACGCTCTGGAACTGGTTGCGGCTCGTCTCCTCCTCCAGCAGCATCCACATCGGGCTGGAGAGGTTGCCGCTTGTCGTTGGCGCGTAGGTCTTCCACGCCGTCGGCGGCCCGGGCAGGCCGAGCGAGGTCCACCAATAGCCGAGCTTCATATCCGTTTCGAGGACGCGGCCCTGAAGCTCCGCCGTGAGTCCGTACCAGTCGTGATCGATGATCCAGTTGCGCACACGCCCGTTGGCGAGGCCATCCCAATAATTGCCCTGCTCATTGGCGTAATAGGGCTTCACGACGATTCTGGCGGAATCCGACAGCGTATAGGTGAGTTCCGAGAGTATAGCCCAGTCAGTGAAATTCTGGCGGTTGTTCTTGTAGTAGTTCGCGAGCGCATAGGGGCTCGACGAATAGCCGAGATAATTATAGGAGCCCAGGTTTTTCACCTGCGCATAAGTCAGCGCCGGCAGCGTGTTCTGCCGCATGCTGTTGGAGGAGAAGAAAACCTTGGCGTCGAAGGCCTCGATCTGCGTGTGCAGGCCAGCGGCGATGTTGTAGTTATTGTCCGCGGCTTGTCCGGGGCTGCGCCAATTGTCGGCGTCTGTCCAGGCGCCTGAAATGAAGGCGTTCGTCGTGCCGTTGAGCAACATGCCCGTATCGACGCGTGCAAAGCTGCGCAGAAAATTGAAAGAGCCGAAGCTTTGTGAGAATTCGGCGCCGGCCTTCGTCTCCGGCCAGCGCAGCAGCGTGTTGACGACGCCCGCCGTTGTGAAGAACGAATCGACGTCGGAGGCTATCGGCCCCTGATAGAGATCGATCGCGCGCACATTCTCCGTGGCGAAGAGCCATTGCGCGCCGGGCCCCGGATTGACGCCGGCGATCGGAATTCCCTCGAAGGTAATGTTGCTGGATCCGTGCTGAGGCAGTTCCCCCCGCACCCTGAAGCCCTTGTTGCCGCCGGGAACATTAGCGAGGCCAAAGGGGTCGATCGCCGGCGCGTCCACAGAAGGAAGGATCGACACAGCGCGATAGGGGTTGGCCGCCCCGCCCGGATTGAGGATGTCGATGATCGTCGGACCGACTTCATAGACCGTCGCCGGCGTATCCTTGGCCGCGACGGTGTTGGTTGCCTGCGCGTTGAAAGCGTCGACGTTCACCGACGGTAAAGCGACGGCGGCGTCAGGATTGGCTGTTTGCGCGTGAGCCTCGAGCGCGAGGCAGGAAACCGAAAATGAGAGGATGAGGAGCGCTTTGGGAGATCTCTCCGAACGGGCCATTTTTTCAACCTTTGACGTCAGGACACGATGCGAGCTTCACGCGGCCTGCTCCGGAACGCCCGCGATTCAGCTTGTCTATCGTTCAATGCTATATATAAGTGGATATGGCATCGGCGGTGCTGAGGTCAAAGCGATTTTGCCTCTCGCACGCCCTTCAAATGCGAGTGTTGCATTTTAGTCCCAGTGTCGGTGCGCTCCCATAAGAGAGGGCGTCTCGCGAAGCAGAGGCCGTCGACCGGGGAGATGGCCCGCAAGGCATTTTTCGACAATCTCTCCGACGGGCGTTTCCAAGCGTTGCCGGCGCGCCGATCGCCTCCATCCTCGGCGCGGACGAGGCCGCCGACCGCCCTGTCGCGGAGGTCGGCGGATACGCCTCTCCCTGGCTCTCTCGATTTAGGAAAGGGTTTGGGAGAGGTTGCGCGCCGGCGTCAAGCGCGCGACTTTTTGGTCGCGGCGGCCACGACGCATTTCGGACCTTTCCTTGACGACCGCGCTTCCGCTTCGTGGCGAACGGTCTACGGCGGCGACATGACCCACAGTGCCGTCGAAGCAATTTGACGTATCAGCATTTCGTGTTGTCGATCGGCAACGAGGAAAAAACGCGCCGCGGAGCCTCCGCTATGAGCCAGTATCCCCATCTGGTCGACGCGCCCGGCGCTGGAATGTCGGGCCGCCATGCCAGCGATGCTGCAACCTCCTCCCGCGGTTGGAAATCTCATCTTCAGCGCCGAAAGATTGGCCGATCCCTCATTTGCGGCATTGCCGAGACGCAGGAAAAGCTCGACTTCCGCGCAGAGCATTGCGGCATCCTCCGACATCGAGATGATCCTGATGCAGGACATCGAAAAGGCCTATGGACGCATGTTGAAGGGCGACGTGAAGTATCGCTTCGTCATCGACATGGCCTCGCTGAAGGCGCCATGGCGCGGGTCCCGGCGGTTTCGCCAGTGACGCGGGCGGCGGTCTGCAGCGCAACGTAAATCTCTCCGCTGGTTTCGAGGGCCCGTAAAGCTTTGACTTGCGACGACGATATAATGTATCTGCTTTTATACGGCTCCAGATAGCCGCCGCAATTTCCTCGCCCGCCAATTGGCGCTTTTGGCTCGAAGGAACAATATGACGATAGCCATCTTCCCAGCTTCGCGTTCATGGATCGAGCGACATCGCCATCAAGGAGCTTTTTCGGCGTCCAATCAGTTCGACGCGTGCGCCGTCGGCTTCGCACAGAAACGGTATTTTCCGCAGTCGATCTCGACCAACGCCTTCTGCTGTCCCGGAGCGCCGCGCGCCGTCTTCAGAACGATCGAGGTGAAGTTTTGACGGCGGCGGCTGTGGGGCGCGGCCGGAGCCTCGTCGCCGCGCTTCTGGCGGCGCTTCTCTCGGCGGTCGTCGCCGCGCCGGCGGCGGCGCGCGAAATCGTCGACATGACCGGGCGGCGCGTTGTCCTGCCGGAACGGGTCGAGCGCGTCTACGCCACCGCCCCGCCAGTGGCTCTTGTCGTCTATGCCGTCGATCCCAGCGCGCTGCTCGGCTGGAATTTTCCGCCTTATCTGCCGCGCCCGGACGACAAGGCGCGGTTCATCGCGCCGGCCGCGCAGAATCTTCCCGTCATCGGAAATATGATGGGACATGGCCAGCAGACTGGCCTTGAGGCGCTGCTCGCCCTGAAGCCGGATGTGGTCGTCGCCTGGGCCAACACGTTCATCGAAGGCGCACCTTTGGAGAAACGCTTCGCTGACGCGGGCGTGCCGCTCGTCCTCATGAAGATCGATACGCTTGCCGATTATCCAAGGGCCTTCGCCCTGATGGGCGAGATCCTGAACGCGCCCACGCGCGCCGCCGAGCTTGCCGATTATGTGAGCGAGGCGCTTGTCCGACTTGACGCTCATGTCGCCGCGTTGAAGCCGCCGCGGGTCAAGGTCTATTATGCCGAATCCCCGGATGGGCTCGCAACCGATTGCGACATGTCGATCCATGCCGAGGCGATCCGGCGCGCCGGCGGCGACAATGTCTACCGTTGCCAGCAGGCCGAGCTGGTCGGACTTGAACATGTGAGCATCGAGGAGATCATCGTCTGGGCGCCGGACGTCATCGTCACGGCGGACGAGGCGTTTGCCGGGCGCGCGGCGGCCGATCCGCGCTGGCGCGCAGTGAAAGCGGCGGCTGACGGCGCGATCGTGCGCATTCCCCGCGTGCCATTCAACTGGATCGACCGGCCACCGGGCTATATGCAGGCGCTCGGCGCCCAATTTCTGGCGCACCGGTTCTATCCTGACGCCTATCCGCTGGACGTCAGGGCCGAGACGAGGAGATTCTACAGGCTCTTCTTCAATGTTGATCTTGAAGACGGCGATCTCGACCGGCTGTTGAATTCGCCCGTCATGCCCGCGGCGCCGTAAGGAGCGAAATGTCAGAAATTTCCGCCGCCAAACGCCTCGCAAGGGAGCGGTCCTTCGCGTCAGAAAGCCTGTTCGGCGCCGCGCTCATCGTCGCCGTCGCGCTGGCGGCTGCAGGCGCCCTTGCGCTCGGACGCGCCCCGATCGGCTTTTACGACATCGGCCGCTTTTTGCTCGCCTCCGCCGGCCTCGTTCATCTGCCTGCGGCTGATTATGATCTATTCTACAATGTGATCATTCAGATCCGCCTGCCGCGCATCCTCGCCGCCTGCCTGATCGGCGCGGCGCTCGCCGCCTCGGGCGGCGCCTATCAGGCGGCGTTCCGCAATCCTCTCGTCTCCCCCGACATTCTGGGCGTTTTGAGCGGGGCGGCTTTCGGGGCGGTCCTGGGGCTGTTGCTCGGCGGCGGCTGGCTGACCCTCCAGATCGCCGGATTCGTCGGAGGCCTCTCCGCCGCAGCGTTCGGCGTCGGCGTCGCCAATCTCGCGGGCCCGACGTCGACAATCATGCTGGTTCTCGGCGGTTTGATCAGCGGCGCCCTGTTCACGGCGCTGCTGACGATCGTCAAATTTGTCGCCGATCCGTATAATCAGCTGCCGGCGATCATCTACTGGCTGATGGGAAGCCTCGCCTCGGCCGATCTGTCTCAACTCGCTATCGTCGCGCCGCCGATGGCGATTGGCCTCGCCGTGCTCACCGCCTGCGGGCGAGGCCTCGACGCGCTCTCAATGGGCGATGATGAAGCGCGGGCTCTGGGCGTTCCGGTCGATCTGCTGCGCTATGGCGTCATCGCCGCGGCGACGCTCATCTGCGCCCTCGCCGTCTCGATCGCCGGAATGATTGGCTGGGTCGGCCTGATTGTCCCTCATCTCGCGCGTCTCGTTGTCGGCCCGTCGAACGGGCGCCTGATGCCGGCCAGCGCGGCTTTTGGCGCCATCTTTCTCCTTGCCGCCGACGCCGTTTCGCGCTCGATCGGGCGCATCGAGATTCCAATCGGCATCCTTACTGAGCTGCTCGGCATTCCGGCGTTCCTGCTCGTGCTCTCCCGCGCCCGCAGGAGCTGGCTTTGACCGCTTTCTTGCAATTACGCGACGTCGCCTTCGCCTATCGCGACCGGAGCGTCCTGGATGGCGTCAGCCTCGACGTCAGCCGCTCAGAGATCGTCGCGTTGATCGGCGGCAATGGCGCTGGCAAGAGCACTTTGCTGAGGCTGGCGCTCGGCCTGCTTTCGCCCATCCGCGGCGAAATCCTGCTCGAGGGGCGCGCTGTGTCCGGACTGACGCGGCGGGAGATCGCGCGACGCCTCGCCTATGTGCCTCAAGCTCATGTCGCGCCATTTCCCTATGAGGCGCGCGACGTCGCGATGCTCGGGCGCCTCGCAGAAAACGGCCTGTTCCGGGCGCCGGGCGCAGCCGATCAGGCCTGCGTCACGGCGGCGTTTGAAAGGCTCGGCGTCGTTCATCTGGAGCGGAGGCGATACTCCGAACTTTCAGGCGGCGAGCGGCAGATGGTGTTGCTCGCCCGCGCGCTTGCGCAGGGCGCGCCCATTCTCGTGCTCGACGAACCGGCCGCGTCGCTCGACTTCGGCCGCCAGATCGGTCTCCTGCAGCAGTTGCGGCAACTCGCCGCCGATGGCTATGGCGTGTTGATGACGACGCATCATCCAGATCACGCGCTCGCCGTCGCAACGCGCGTCGTCCTGTTGAAGGACGGCGTCGTTCTGCGGCGGGGACCGGCGGCGGAAACACTGACGCCGAACTCGATCTTCGATCTCTACGGGGTGAGGGTTGTGGCGGAGAGCGGCAAGAACTCTGGGATTTATGCGGCCCTGCGCAACGATGGGTTTGGCTGAACGATGTCCGGCGTCGGCCCTGCGCGACAAGTCTGGATGGCGCCCCTTGTCAACGGTCTCCTTGCGGTTCTACGAGCATCTCAGGCGTTGTCATCTCTCCGACCTATTGGTCTTATGAGACCGTCTCTAATTTGGGGGTGCTATAGTTTCCGGGTCGTTATTGGCTTGGCGAATGAGATGAAGTGGCGGGTTTTGCTGGAGCTGACGGAGGTAAACGGGACGTGGAGACGCGCGAGCCGGTGACCGGCCACCGACCGATGAATGCGATGTCTCCCGCAGCGATTGGGCTGACCTTGGCCGAGGGCAAATCCGTTCTCGCCGCAATGCAGACCGAGCTGGTTCAAGCGCAGGCCGATGAATATTGTCAATGTCGGCGGACCTGTTCGCACTGAGGCTTCCGTCGCGCCGTCAAGGACTGGCGCACGCGGCAGCCGACGACATTGTTCGGGGTGGTTCAAGTCGAGGCCCCTCGCTTCAATCCCTGCCCTGCTGGGTCGCCGCGCGCCAGATCGTGAGCCCTTTGGTCGAAATGATGCCCGACCGATGCACGCCAGAATATGAAAGCATTCTCGCCAGGATGGGGAGCTTGGTGTCCACATATGCACCGAGATTGAACCAGACGGAACGTGTCAACGACAATGAGACAGCCGGCGTTTGAATTTAAGCTTGGATTTGTAGCCTTTGGATTGGCGGGTTGATCCAGGCGGCGGTTGGTTTGAGCGGCGGTTCCGGCGGCTTTTTGACGAAGCGTTCGGGATTGGATTGGAAAGCGCAGTCTAG
>CAVYFP010000013.1:0-120120 GCA_963767805.1 uncultured Alphaproteobacteria bacterium
AAAATCTTTCTTCAAGAGCAGAAAACACCCTCCGCACACATATCTGCCGTCGTCCTTCGAATATTATCGGGTCGCCTAAGGCCGTATACGGCATTCCTTCGTTTCTTAGAGTATACGCGTACTTTGCGTGGGATGGTTCCTTCTCGATCTGGTGATTTCAACGATTTCCCCATATTTTTGTAGATGAGGTGCATTCATAAATAAATGATTACTTACAACTATGAGGGGATATCAAGTCAGGGAACGCCCCCGGCGCGTCCTTAAGTCCCGGGTGCGCCGCCCTCTGCCTCGATCCTCATCATGGTCAAGTAAAGCCGAGCGAATGAGTTCAGATACTCGTTAGCCGTTTCAGCAGAAATGTCGACCTCATTTTCTTCTTTGAAGCTTTTGATGCAGTCGTCTATTAAGTTTTGGCTGTATACACTTGAGTCATTCATACCCTTTTCGGGTCAAAAAAAACAGCTACGAAAGGAAACGCAAATAACCCATTTGTTATAAGGGTTAGTAGATTTCTTTTCTAGCTGGAATCAAGTGTCGAACCGAGCCTGTTACAGGTCTAGGCACCAGTAGTGACCGGTGCGCGATTACGAATTTCGGAGAGCTTTCTGTACCTGTTATAATTGTATTACTTTCAAAATAGCTGTCAAATTTCGATTCTATAAACTGTGGATAGTGGCGCGTCAGGCCGTACACGGTCGCGAACATCGTCAGTGGCGAGTACGAGATTGGAAGCGCGAGCATGTCCGCTTCCAATTGAGTTTGCTGGTGCGGCTGCTTGCGCCCGCATGGCTCGCCCGCTCCAATAGTCGCTAATCGCGACCAATGGCGTGCTCGCTCATGCCGACGCTACGACGCGAATATCTGCTAGTGGTGGAAAGCGGACATCCACGCGCTTCCCTACTCACTGGTTGCCCGTCGCGAATTACACATTTTTATCGCATTTGTGGTATAGTATTTGACATATGAAAAATACTCAAAAGGGTTTCGTCGTTCCGCTTATTATTACAATAATAGTTTTATTAATTGCGGGTGGTGTAGTGTATGTTGCAGTGAAAAATAAGAATGCTAGTCATAGTAATTCTCTATTCCAACGACAATATTCCGGTTGAGACTACCTCAAACACAACCGTTAGCAATACGCCAAATTCTTCAATTCCTTCAATACACAAGACTCAAAAAAAATACTCCGATAGCAACTGGACGTGGTAAGCGGTGGCATAAGTATTCCGACTGTTAATGATTTCAGTATTATATCTCCAAGTAATGGGCAAACTTGGGATAAAGGGGATAGTAGCAAAACAAATTGTACATATCCCTCTGAATTGAAGGGGCATAGTATTCATTTGAAGCGTATACCTCGTCAATTTGGATCTGATTGCAAAAGGAAGAGATGTTGGAGATCCGGATGTAGGTTTGGATATCTACACGGGACTAACATGTTCCAAATTCCGGGAATGGTGAGATTGCATGGGATTTGTTAAGACCAATACCTGAAACTGCTTTTTATGGATATTCTGGCAATTCTCGCATTGTAGTGTTGATTAACGATTCAGATAGTCTGAAATCTTATAATTCGGCCAGTGATATCTTTGTAGTATCAACTACCGTAAAAACTTCAGCACCCATTGTTCCAACAGAGATTACATCTCCAAATAGTAATACAGTTTATAACACGGGTGATACCTTGGAAGTGAAATGGACAGGATCAACCCATTCGTCTGATATTTGCGATGTCAGTCTGGTTGGCTGTTGGATCAGAGTGGGCAGGTTATTCAATCATTAGGGGCTATAATTCCGATAGGAGGACCAACGTGCTCATCTGGTGATCTTTCTTGGAAAATAAACAGCCCTTACATACATGGTGGGTATAATTACAACATTAACCCAAAACTCCGTACAGTTCTACTCTAGAACAATTAAGATTGCACAGTAAGCTAAAATATAACGAGCTATTCAACCAAAAGGGACAAAAAGGTTCCAACATTGTCCCAGACGGCGCACAAATCATTTCATAAAAGACAAAACCCGCTGTTTAAGGCGGGCTTTCGCTTTGCATTTTTGTAAGGGAATACTAACCCATGAAAAGAACTGATCTGATGGACGGAGGCGGAGCGAGCGATCAGCTCGCTCCGCCCAACTCGATTCTCGCACACGCGAGACCGCTGTTGTCTCCATTGCCTTTCGGCGAGCTTGCATCATACTGCAAGAGAAGGCCGTTGTTGATCGTTAATGCGCATCCAGCCCCTGCCACCGTCAATACCGATGGGATTGCCACAATTTTCCAGATCAATCACAGTGGAGATTGCGGCAGTGGCTCTCTTGAGCCAACTCCCTGCCTGATTCACCCGTTCTTGTCCGATCCCCTCACAAAGACAGCCGCCGGAAGAATCGCTGGAATTGTGTTGCGCCGCAAGAAAGCGCTCGACATTCTTCATGAATGGTAGACAAAGCCGACGTGCTTGCTCATAATCATAAAGGGTCTCAAAATGACCGATTGTTGACTGCACTTGGGTCACTTCACAACTCGGGAATGTTATTCCCCAGACCGCATTAAGGGCATTGCGCGCGCCTTCGTAGAAGGCCCGTGAGTCTGCCGGGACGATGTAATGATCGCCTTCATCCCGCCATTCCCAGAAGTACGCCGACCCGTGCATTCGATGACAGACACAGGACATCGCCGTAGACATCGTGTTTGGTGGGACCGACATTGTTACCGAAGATGTCATCCGATTCTTCAGCTTCCTGGTGGGGGAGCATCTTTGGAATGAACAGATCTGATTTGAATATAATGTTCGCTTTCATTTGCAATGGAGTGCGCTGTTCCTGTTCTTAGGCACGATCGGTAGCGCTACCGTACTGACGGGATAAAGTCCCTCGAAGCTTCAGTGTGGCTTACTACCTCAATGTGATGCGTAGCTTTTTGGATACCTCGTGAATTGTTAAATGGAGATACCCAAGGAGCTACGCTCACGAACAGCGAACCAATGTCAAAGTACCCTTATTTAACTGTCTCATTGTTTCGACAGCGCGTTACGACGGATGTCGGTGAGGGTCGTCGCAGGCGTGATGCGGTCGGGATCGATCTTGACGTGAATGATCGCCGGTTGCCGGGAGCGGCGTGCGGCCTCGAAGGCGCTCGGAAACTGTTGCGTTCGCTCGACTGTTGCGCCGAAGCCGCCAAACGCGCGCGCATAGGCCGCAAAATCAGGATTGCGCAAGTCGGTCGCGATCACGCGGCCCGGAAAGCTGCGTTCCTGATGCATCCGGATGGTGCCGTAACTCGCGTTGTCGAGGACAATGACAATGATTGGCAGGTCATACTGAACCGCGGTGGCGAACTCCTGGCCGTTCATCAGGAAATCACCGTCGCCGTTTAGCGACAGGACTAGTCGGTCTGGATGAAGCCTTTGCATCGCGACGGCCGCCGGCACGCCATATCCCATGCTGGCGGAGGTCGGGCGATATGGGTGGCGAAGCGACGAAAGCGGTAGTAGCGATGGATCCGGCGGCGTAATTGCCGCGCCGTGCAGATGATCGTTTTGGGCGCGCAATTGTCGCGCAGCGAGATCATCACAGCGGCGAAATCGACGTCGGCTGACGGCATTACAGTCGACGAGAAGGCGAGATAATCCTCATGCGCAGCTCTCGTTTGCTCGCGCCAAGAAATAATCGCGGGAGCCCGCAACTCTCGAAGGGCCGCCGCGAAGGCGCGCGGCGTCGCATGTATAGCAAGATCAGGCGCAAAACGCGGCCAAATTCCTCGGCGTGTGGGTAGAGATGCACGAATGTCATCCGTGGCGAAGGAATGTCGAACAGCCGGTAACCTTGCGAGGGGATCTCGCCCATCCGGCCGCCGGCGACGACGACGAGATCGGCATCCTTCACGCGTTGAACGAGTTTCGGATTGGCGTTCAGGCCGAGATCGCCGGCGTAACAGGGGTGCAGGGCGTCGAACAGGGGCGCGCGTCGATAGCTTGTCGCGACGGGCATTTCGAAGGCGCGCGCGAAGTCTTGTAGGGCGCAGCTCGCCGCCTCGTCCCAGCGTGTGCCGCCGACGATGAAAATCGGCCGCTCCGCCTGCTCGATGAGCGCGGCGAGCCGGCTCATGCCCTCGGTGCCGGGCCATGTCTCCACAGCCTCAAACCGTGGCGCGGGGTCGTGGGATGCCGATTCTTCAAGCATGTCTTTCGGCAGTGAGAGAACCACGGGGCCCGGACGGCCGGAGCAGGCCGTGCGAAAGGCGCGCGAGACGAATTCAACGATGCGCGACGCCTCGTCGACCTCAGCGGTCCACTTGGTTTGGGCGCCGAACATGGCCCGATAATCGACTTCCTGAAACGCGCCGCGCTCCCTCACAAAGCGCTCGACCTGGCCGACGAACAGGATCAACGGCGTCGAGTCGTGCTGCGCGACATGTACGCCAGCGAAAGCGTTCGCCGCGCCTGGGCCGCGCGTGACAAAGCAAATGCCCGGCTTGCCGGTGGCCTTGCCATAGGCGTCCGCCATCATCGCGGCCCCGCCTTCGTTGCGGCAGACTGTCAGCTGCACGTTTCGTTCATAAAATGAATCGAGGACGGAAAGATAGCTTTCCCCAGGTACGCAAAATACCTGATCGACTCCGTTGACGATCAATTGATCGACCAGGGCGCGCGCCGCAGTGGTTCCCCGTAAAGTTCTTTCCATGTCATCACTTCGCTTGATCTGAGCGGTTCAACAGAACCAACATCAGAGGCCAAACAATACCATTTCCGAAAAAGTGAGATCGCCAATATGCGGGTGGTCGGGCCCTTTGAAATATCGTCGTCCGCCGCGATCGGGAAAATATTTGCCCACCAGCCCCGGCAACGGGCCGACGGCGTCGAGCGCAACGATCAGAACGCCAGATTTCATGAGCTCGCGTCCAATTGGGCCGGCGAGACGCGCGAAATCGCGGACATCCCGGCAATAGATAAGCTGCAATATAGGTATCCTCCGGCGAAGGATGCGGCGCGCCTGAAAGATGAACGGGTTAGCGCGGCCGTTCTCGGTCACGATATAGGTGTGGCAGCCATAATCGAGATGCGCGGTCAGGATGTCGCGTTCTTCACCGGCGAGGCTTGGACCATAGGGATAGCCGGGTTCGAATGGGCGGACACATGTGTTCGCAACCCGCGCGCCGAGGGCTGGAAAGGCTATGATCTGTCCGAAACTATAGCGCACGAAACCTTGCGCTTCAATGGTTGGCCATGTATGAACGGCAGGCGAAATGTTGACATATGTTACGCCCTTGTGGCGGAGCGCGGCGGCGATTAGAAACGACGCATAGCCTCGGTGGGTTGGCTCGACATACCAGCTTGAAATATTGCATTTTATGTGCGTTTCGTTATTCATAGACCGCGCTGAAAAAATTAGCACAATGACCCCCACGGCTGCGCCTTCGAATTCGAGCAAGTAGCCAAAGCGCGGGTAGGGCGCTGGCGCATCACGCTGCGCGAGCCGTTGCATAGCCCGCGCCCAATAGGCAGGTGAGCGATGTGGAAAGCCTTTCGCCAACAGTTGGACCACTGCCGGGATGTCGGAATCGCTGATTTGACGGCAACGAATGCGGGGTGTGCTCTCGCGCGTCATTTCTATCGCTCCGTATTATGAACTGCGCCAAGATAAGAGAAGAGAGATAATTGTTGTAACCCAATAACAGTTATGAAGGCGAAAGCGATGAGTTCAACGACGGCATCTGTTCGAGAAGCGATAATTTCACAATTCCAGCAGGTTGCGGCGGAGCAGAAAAGGACGCTCGCGCCCCTCGACGACGATCTTTCCCTGGCGGATTCAGGTCTCAATTCCTTGTGCTTCGCAATTCTCGTCACGCGCCTTGAAGATGAACTCGGGACCGATCCGTTCACCGCGTCGGAGGAAGTGTATTTTCCAGTCACGCTGGGCGATTTCGTCAGGCTCTACGAACATGGCGGGAGCTGACTTCTTTACGTTGCGCGGTCTGATGGCTGCGTCAAGAGCTTCCGACCACGCGTCGTTGCAGGGCGTAGAGGAGTCTTTGTCATTCGATGACATCCTATCCGGTACGATCCTGTCTGGTCATCGGCATGAATTAAATGGCCGGTCCGTATTGGTCACACTCAAGGCGCAGCTCGAAACCGCTGTGGCTCTCATCGAACTTGATGGCGTGGCCTCGCGTCTCGTTGTTTGTCCACCCGATTTTACGCCGGATTACCTCGCCTCTGTGATCGAACAGGCGGAGGTCGATGTTATCGTTGGCGATGAGGGACCAAAAGACTTCGCGGCGAGCTTACCGCGTTATACGCCGTCTCGAATGTCGCGAGCAGGCGATAACGCAGGCGATCCGTCCCAATGCACGGAATGGATTTTGCCAACATCCGGCACCACAGGGGCGCCGAAGCTCGTCGCGCATCGGCTTGAGGGGTTGCTCGGAGCCATAAAAAAGGCGTCGGCGTCTGGCGGGCGCATCGTCTGGGCAACCTTCTACGACATTCGGCGCTATGGCGGACTTCAGATTTTCCTGCGCGCACTGGCGGGCGGATCGACGCTTGTCCTGTCCGACGCGCACGAGCCGCTTGAGGATCATCTGCTGCGCTGTCAGCGGGCTGGCGTCACCCATATGTCGGGGACGCCCTCCCATTGGCGCCGGCTCTTGATGAGCCCGCATGTTCGCGCGTTTTCGCCCCAATATGTGCGCCTGTCCGGCGAAATCGCCGATCAGGCTATCATCGAGAGCCTGCGCTCGGCCTACCCTGACGCCTCCATCGGACATGCCTATGCCTCGACGGAAGCAGGCGTCGCCTTCGAGGTGGGCGACGGCCTCGAAGGATTTCCCGCCTCCCTGGTTGACGAAGGGGGTGAAGTCGCTCTGCGCGTCGAAGGCGGGTCCTTGCGCATTCGGTCGGCTTGCACGGCCACGCGCTACGTCGGCCGCGACGACATCGCTCTTTTCGACGAGAATGGCTTCGTCGATACCGACGACATGGTCGAGCTGCGCGGCGACCGGTACTTTTTCCAGGGCGCCGCACCGGAGTCATCAATATCGGCGGACTTAAAGTCCACCCGGAAGAGGTTGAGAGCGTCATAAATCTCCATTCAGATGTGCGCATGTCTCTGGTGAGGGGGCGCCGCAATCCGATCATGGGCAACATCGTCGTCGCGCGTGTGGTGCTGAGGGACGGCGCCGCCGAGTTGTACGCGCGCGAACGCCGGGTTGCGCTCAGGAAGGAAATCATCGCTGCCTGTCAGGAGCGGCTGGAGCGTCACAAGGTTCCGGCGGTGATTGATTTCGTCGCTTCGCTCGATCTCGTGGGCAGCGGAAAACTGGCCCGGCGCCATGCGTAGCGTCATCGTCACCGGCGGCAGCCGCGGCCTTGGCCTCGCCATCGCAGCACATCTCGTTGCCGATGGTTATAACGTCGTCGCGATCGCGCGGCGGGAGAGCGAGCATTTGCTTGAGGAAATTGCGCGCGCCCGCGTCGGGCACGCTGGCGCGCTGGCGTTCGCGCCATTTGATTTCGCCGACCTCGACGCCATTCCAGATCTCGTCGCGCGTTTGAAGAAGCAATTTGGCGCGCCCTACGGCCTCGTCAACAACGCAGCGATCGGCACGGAAGGGCTTCTCGCGACCATGCATAATTCGCAGATAGAGGCGCTGCTGCGCATCAATGTCGCTGCTCCGATTCTGCTAACCAAATATGTCGTGCGCAGTATGATGGCCGCGGGCGGCGGACGCATCATCAACATTTCCTCGATTATCGCCTCGACGGGCTACAGCGGTCTTTCGGTCTATGGCTCGACCAAGGCTGCGCTCACCGGCTTCAGCAAATCGCTTGCGCGCGAAGTGGGGCGTCTTGGCATCACCGTCAACGCCGTTGCGCCAGGATTCATGATGACCGAGATGACCGCCGGTCTGGACGAGGCCGCCGGCGCCAAAATTGCCCGCCGCGCCGCGCTGTTGCGTTTGGCTGAAGTCGACGACGTGGCTCATGCGGTCAGCTACCTGCTAAGCGAAAAGGCGCGAAACGTCACTGGCACAGTGCTGACCGTCGACGCAGGCGCGACGGCATAGTCTTTTTAAGTGTCCATCAGGAGATGTGACGCTCAGCGCGGGGAAGTTCGTGTTCGATGCCAAACGCTTTCGGCACGCGCCTGAACGCCAGCAGAGAAACGGTCGCAGCGACGATCCTGACGTCGTTAACGACGCCTATGTCGCGGCTATAGCGCTCATAATAAGCAAATTTGACCGGCATGATCTCGTTTTGGTAGGTTTTGATTGGGTCATCCCGGCCGTCAAGGAGCGAACTTTCGTTGCGGAAGAGGATCGCTGCGTAGTCGGTCATGCCGGGGCGCAGGGATAGAATGATCGCACGCTGGTGTGGCGTGTAAAGCTTTATGAACGCCGGCACTTCGGGGCGCGGACCAACGAGGGACATGTCGCCGAGGAGCACATTGATCAGCTGCGGAAGCTCATCCAGCTTGGTCGGTCTCAAGAATGCGCCAACGCGCGTGATCCGGGGGTCGGCGCGAGTGGTGATCGCCGGTCCCGTTTGCGCAGCGCCGGCGATCATCGTACGGAATTTGAGAATTTGGAACGGCTCTCCACCCTTGCCGATGCGCTCTTGACGAAAAAACGCCGGCCCCGGACTGTCGAGCTTGATGGCGATGGCGATCGCGGCGAGGAACGGCCACAGCACGAGGAGGCCGAGTGCGGAGCCAAGCACGTCGACGACGCGCTTAAGGGCGAGCGTCCATGCGGCGGGCGCCTGTGGATAATTTGCATCGGGCGGCGCGCGCCTCATCCGAGGACATCTCGCAGTACGCTTGCGACGCGGTCGACCTCGACGTACGTCATCCCGGGGAAAAGCGGAAGCGTCACAGCACCAGCGAAATAGCGGTCGGCGACGGGGAACGCGCCGTGTTGCGCCGGATAGCGCTCCTTCCAGTAGGTCATCTCATGGAGTGGCCTATAGTGAACCGAAGAGCCGATCCTTGCCTTGGTGAGGGATTCGATCACCTGATCGCGCGTCGCCGGAGCGTCTCCATGGACTCGGACAGGAAACAGATGCCAGGAGTGCAGGTCGCCATCCGCGGCCCGCGCGGGGAGACCGAGCGGCAAGCCCTCGAGCGCATCAAAATAGCGAAGCGCAGCCTTCTGACGTTGTTGCTGGAGGACATTGGCTTTTGCGAGCTGCGCCACGCCGATCGCCGCGGCGACGTCGGTCATATTGTACTTGAAGCCCGGCGCAACGATGTCATACGCCCAGGAGGCGCCCACCTTGCGAAAGCGATCGAAGGCGTCGCGGTTTTGGCCGTGGGTTCGCATCAATCTTGCACGGCTTGCGATTTCCGGATTGCAAGTCACGAGCATTCCGCCTTCGCCGGTGGTGATCGTTTTGTTGGCGTAGAAGCTGAAGACGCAGGCGTCGGAACCCCAGGCGCCGATGAGGCGCCCATCGCTGCGGGCAGGAAATGCGTGTGCGGCGTCTTCGATGACGCGCAGGCCGTTGCCGCTGGCAAAGCCGAGCACCGCATTCATGTTGCAGGGCAGGCCGCCAAAATGGACCGGCATGATCGCCTTGCAGGCGCCTGTGAGTTTGCGCTCGGCGTCGGCGAGATCGATGAGGTTTGTTCCGGGCTCGACATCGACCAGCACGACCTCCGCGCCGAGATAGCGGATAACCTCGGCCGTCGCCGTGAAGGTCAGCGTCGGCACGATCACGCTGTCGCCAGGTCCGACGCCGCAGGCCTCCGCCGCCAGATGGAGTCCAGCGGTCGCGGAATTAACCGCGACAGCCTCGACGCCACCGCCGAGAAAGGCCGCGAATTTCTGCTCGAATTCGCTGGTCTTTGGCCCGCTCGTCAGCCAGCCGGAGCGCAGGACAGCGGTGACCTCGTCGATTTCTTCCGCAGCGATGGCCGGCCGGAAAAAGGGAATGTCCATGACGCCCTTGAGACGATGTCTCTTCGGTTGCTCGGCGCGACCGTTGACGCCGTCGCCAAACGCAATGCGTAAGCGGACCGGCCAAAAAGACTCGTCCTTTCGGAGGCCATCGTCAAGTAGTCCGCGGCGCCGTTTTCCGGCTTGAAATCTTCGGCGGTGCGGACGAGCGACGCTTTGTTGTCGTGTCTCTCCTTGTTTGTTTGCGCGCTCTGCACGGGCCGAGTCGGTCGTCCTCGGCGATCCGTGGCCGGGGCGTCGGATGGCGTGCCCGGCGCATTTTCAGCTGCGCTTCAGTCATGGCGAACCCTCGACTTTCCTAGAGCATTTGCTATCGTCGAACTGCCCACGATGTTAGAGGCGAAGAGGCCTTGCGGAACGACGCTGAATTGATGACGAGAAGCTGAGTGAACGGGGAACTGGACCAGATCCGTGAACGCTATCTGCGACGCGACCAGTTCGGCCGCGACCTCTTCGTTTACAGTTTGCTTAGGCCCGATCAATACATGCCGCAACAGGAGAAAGAGCGCGCCTACCTCTCCATCCTGTCGAGATTTGATCCGACGGCCATCAAAAGGATGAAGGTGCTGGAGATCGGCTGCGGGGGAGGGGCAAACATCCTTCAGTTCCTGCGCTGGGGTTTTTTACCGGAGAACATCAAGGGCAATGAACTTCTGGCTGACCGCTGCGCAGAGGCTCGCCATATCCTTCCGGCGGCTGTCGAGATCTTTGAAGGAGACGCCTGCAGTCTGCGCCTCCCGGATTGCTCGTTCGATATTGTCATGGCGTCGACGGTGCTGACCTCGATTCTCGACAAATCGTTCCGGGTGCGGCTGGCGCAGAAAATGTGGTCTTTAGTAAAGCCTGGCGGGGCGGTTCTTTGGTACGATTTCATCTACAATAATCCTGCCAACGCCGATGTGACGGCGATCCCGCGCCGGCAGGTTTTGGAGCTCTTCCCCGAGGCCCGTGCGTTCACCCGGAAAGTGACGCTGGCGCCTCCAATCGCCCGATTGGTGTCGCGCGGCAACCCGGGGCTCTACTCATTGTTCAATCTGTTTCCCTTCCTGCGCACCCATCTCGTCGCATGGCTCGTGAAGGAGGTTCCCCCGGAGATCGGATGAATTGGGCGAACCGCATAGGGAGTTCCTATAGAACCGGCGTTTACGCCGCATAGTGGCGCGCCCAGGCTTCCAACATCAGCGAGCGCCAGAGCAGCAGGCCAAAGCTGCGGCCGCGCGGCGACTGGTGCTCTCTAATGAGCCGCTCCACCCCCTTCGCATCCCAAAAGCCGAGCCGCCGCGCCTCGGGTGAGAGAAGTCGCTCGCGCGCAAAGGCTAACCCGGCCGTCTGACGAAACCAATCGTCGAGCGGAACGCCGAAGCCGCGTTTGACGCCTCGTTCGACGGAGGCCGGCAGAAGGCGCGCGGCAAGCTTTCTCAATGGCAGTTTGCCCTCCCGCGCATTGACCAGAGCGGAGCGGGGAAGCCGCGCCGCCCATTCGATCAGGCGATAGTCGAGAAAAGGCGAGCGCACTTCAATCGAATGGGCCATCGAGGCGCGATCGACTTTCACCAGCACATCGTCGGTAAGGTATATCCCAAAGTCGACGCGCTGCTGACGGGTGGTGAGCGTTTGGCCCCGGGATGATTCCCACCGTCGCCAAATGGCGCGGCCCGCCTCTGGCGCCAGGGCCCGCAGATCCGGATGGACGGCGAGCCACATCGCGGGGTCGCCGGGCAGCTGATCAAATGCGGCAGCGGCGCCGCAATCGGGTAAGGCCAGTTTAAGTAGCCGGTAGCGCGTCAGCGACATCTCGGGGGCGAGCCGCGCGGCGGTCCGCAGGCCGGCGCCGGCGGCGCTCGCGAGCGTGATCAGCAACCGGCGCCGTATTGTCTCGATGTAGTGGCGGTAACCCGCGAACGCTTCGTCGCCGCCGTCGCCGGAGAGAAAAACGGTGGCGTGCTCGGCGGCCGCTTCGCATAGTGCGAATGTCGGGATCGCCGAAGGATCGCCAAATGGTTCGTCGAAGAACCACGCCAGCCGGTCAAGATCGGCGAGGCCGCCCTGCCGCTGGACGATGACGCGGTGCTCAAGCGCAGCGCGCTGCGCTGTCGCCCGTGCTAGCGCCGTCTCGTCAGCGTGCGCCTCATCAAAGCCAACGGTCAAGGCGAGGGGAGGTCGGCCCGATGCCTTCGCCGACAGCGCCGTCACAAGTCCGCTGTCTATTCCGCCAGATAAAAACAATCCCACAGGGACGTCGCTCCGTAGGCGGATGCGCACGGCGTCGAGCAATAAATCATGCAACGCCTCAAGCTCGGCGCCGGTCAACGGGCGGTCGGATGGATCATCATTCAGCGTCAAAGTCCAATAGGGCTTTGGGCGGGCTTTCTCGGGCGCATCCAGAGAACCAACGAGCATATGGGCCGGAGGGATTTTGGCGTAACCCTCGAAGATGCAGGTCTCGCTCGGGAGATAACCCAATCCGAAATATTCCACGACAGCGGCCCGGTCGATCTTCGGGGTGCCGCCGGGCCACGCGAGGAGAGCCTTCAGCTCGGAGGCAAAGCGCAATTCCCCGCTTTGCGCATTATAGTAGAGCGGCTTGACACCGAGCCGATCGCGGGCGAGGAGGAATGTGCGCATCTCGGTATCGACGAAGGCCAGCGCGAACATCCCATTCAGCAGCGAAAGGGCCGCGTGGCCGCGGCGCGCCAGCAATAGCAGCAGGACTTCTGTATCTGAATTGCTCCGGAACGTTTCGCCTTGGCTTTCGAGGTCTCGGCGCAGTTCGGCGTAGTTGTAGATTTCGCCGTTGAACACCAGCCAGAAACGCCCGTCGGGGCTTCGCATCGGCTGATGGCCGAGCGAACTCAGATCGAGAATGCTTAAGCGACGAAAGCCTAGCGCCCAGCCGGGACCCTCCTCGAAACCCTCATCGTCAGGGCCGCGATGGGGCAATAGCCCGGCCATCTTTTCGATGGCCCCGCGCGCTCCTTCGAGATGGGGACCAAACCAGCCGCATATCCCGCACACATGATTTCCTTTCAACGCGAATTCACAACTAGGCGAACGCCCGGCGCCCCGGCGCAAATGTGAGATCCCGGGCGCGCGTTTCTTCAAGCGCTGCAAAGGCCGCGGGCTCGGTTCCACTGCGGGAAAGTGCGGCCCGCACGCTTCCTGATGGCGCGTACGCCGTTGCAGGCGGCCATGGAGCCGAATAGCATCCAACCAAAACTTCCATCCTTATCCTGCCGGCGCGGTCAGGTCCGGGACTTCGATCATAGACTTTTTGCCTGTTGATACGTACTGCGGGCAAATGGAATGTTGCCGCCGACCCAATCTTTGACGCCCTGAATGGGACCGTACGGCGGATGCGTGATTTCCGCGAAGACGAGTTCACGATAGAGAGGCAGTGCGATCCGTTCGATTTCCTCACCGCTGACGTTGATCGCGCCTTTCTGAAAAAAGCCGGTGTGATTGAAGGAGCCGAGATCTCGCAATATGCCTTTCGATAACAGTTGGTTGGTTAAAAGAAAACTGATCCGATGCTTTTGATCGATGCGCCAGAATCCCGCGGTCTTGGTCATGTAGACGGCGTCGTCGATGTCATCGATAATAACGCTGCTGTCCGGAGTGAGATAGCGATACAA
The DNA here is from genome assembly GCA_963767805.1 of uncultured Alphaproteobacteria bacterium. Lineage (GTDB taxonomy): Bacteria > Pseudomonadota > Alphaproteobacteria > Rhizobiales > Beijerinckiaceae > Methylocapsa. Next base: position 13,588 of record CAVYFP010000013.1, read on the forward strand.
CAAAGCGAGATCGCGATCGAGGCGCCCGTCGGCGTCGAGCAAAAGTAGTTTAATGCCTTCCATCACATTGCGCAGGTCAAGATCCCCGCTCTCCCCGGCAATGATCGTAATGTAGTCATCAACCCCGAATTTGCGGAAGTGCGATCGCACAATCGAAATGTTGTCTTGCGCGCTGCCAAATTTGCTGCGCGAGGAATATTTTCCTTGAAACGGGTCCACAGTATATATGTGAAAGGGCTTGCCGGCCTCGATCGCTCCCAGCGCCGATGCTATGGTCGCCGCGCCATGCGCAGTTCCAATTTCCACGATCGCGCCGCCATTTCCAGATCTGGCAAGGTCAAAAATCTTCCTGTATACCTCAGATGAAAGCATGCCATTTGCTGACGCCTTTATCTCATCGAAAATATCCTTTGGCATGATGTCCCTCGTCACAAAAACAATAGAACCGCTGGCCTACATCTAGCTCCGCGCTCGGCTTGAGCCCCACGCCACAACGCCTGTCGCAAAGGCCGCTCCGGCGACGCGGTCCGCGCAGTAAGGAATCGTCCGGCCGGCAGAGGCCCCTTTTCGAGACGGGGCATACCGCCGATCGCGGGTCGATTGAAGCCAGTCACCCATGAAAACCGCCGTGTAGAAGACTGAATAGCAGGTCGCGATCGGAACGGTTCAGGCTGATAGCGTAGGCCACAACGCCATATGCCGCGGCGATCGCAGTCGCGACGGCGCCGAGAGCCATCCAGCTCGCCGGCCACCAGAGCTGCGAGACAAATCCGCTGGCGAGAGCGATTGAGACTGTCCCGAGCGCGCCGGCAGTCAGCGGCGGATAAAACGCCCACCAGGGCAGGCGTAGAAGAACCGAAGCGTAGCTCGAAAGAAGCACTGCGTTCCGGATCGTCCAGACAATTGCAGCCGCGGCCGCCACACCGGCTGCGCCGAATCCGCCCCAGCGCACAAAGGCGATCGCCATAGCAATGTTCACCGCCCCGAGGGCGAGAGTTATGAGTCCTTGCACCTTGACGCGATTATAGGCCATCAGGACATAGGAAAGCGGTCTCGTCGCCAAGTTTACGCTCATGTGGCCGACGAGCAGAATGAGCAGGAGGTCGAGTTCGGCGAAGCGGGGCCCGAGCCAGAGGCTCAGAAGCGGTCGACCCAAGCCGCAAAGCAGTCCGATAGGCAGCGCCAATCCAATGCCCAGAAGCTTGACCGCCCGGCTGGCGATACGGCGTATGCCTGCGATGTCGTCTATAGCGAAGTGCGCCATGATCGCAGGACTGAGGACCGTGGCGACTGTTGCGGTCATTGTGTCGATAAGAGCCGGAAACAGCAAGACGGAGCCGTAGAGGCCGGTCATCTCGGGGCCGAACAGTTTGTTAACGATCAAGAGGTCCGTCTGCATCAACAGCAGGAAGCCGATTTGGTTGATCGTCGACCAACCACTGAGGCCGGTGAGGTCACGGAACTTATGGCGATCGATATTACAGCGATCAATATGAAGCTGCGGCGTCAGCGATCGCCAGATCAAAATGTCGCCTACCAGCCCGATGCAGGCCGACACAATAAATCCTGCGGCCACATACCAGAGGCTCGCCGGCCAGAACAAGAAGCAGAGCGCAACCAGTCCGGCCCGGCTGAGTGAGGTCGCGGACCGCACGATATTGCGCAAATCGAAGCGATGCGTGATGAGGCTGGACACACCGAAGCTGCCGCTGAGAATCGCGGCTAGAGTTGTGACTCCGACGCTTGCAAGCAGAAACTGGGTTGCAAGCGCCAAGCCTGGGGGGACATTGAACAGGAGAGGGAAGAAATAGGTCACGATCCCGAGCGGAGGCAGCAAAATTCCGCACGCGGCCAGCGAAAGCCAGAGGGCCGTATTGAAGGTCCGATTGGCGCCGGCGGCATTGCCCTGGTTCAGATCGATCGCGAGAAAACGGCTGATTGAAACATCGAGACTGGTTGTGAGGATCCCCGCGTAAGCGACCAGGGCGTTTGCGAGCGAGATCATCCCATAAGCCGCGACGCCGAGATGGCGCACCAGAAAAGGAACGTACCAAATCATCAACGCAGTATTCAGGACGACATAGCCCAAATTGGAGCCGACATTTATGACGAAGCGCTGTCTCGCGACGTCGGCCAGCGGCGCGCTAGCGGGAGCGGCGCCGGGGCTATGCATGGATAAATCTCGAGGATGGCCCCGTCGGACGCGCCACCGATATCCGGCTGGGCTGCATCTGCGGAAAAACGCGAAGCATGAATTTCACCTCAAGGACGTAGCGGGTGGCTCAAATTCAGGCAGACTGGGCGTTTGCGGATCGACAGGACAGGCGTCAATGCTGGAGTTGCAAGGTGGCGCTGCTCAGCGGCGTATCTTCCGGACGCCAGGCCTGCTTTGCGGCATATTGCGGCGCGATCTGTGACGGGATGAGCAACAATGCCATCAAGGCAAAAAATGTAGGATGGTTCTCCATGCCGCCTGACTTAATGAACGATGAAATATAACCCACGCCGCAGACGAGCACGAGGGGAAAGTAGGCGGAAAGCGCCGCGCCGCCGACGTCCAGGCGTCGCCGGTTACAAAAAAACTGCCAAAGCGCGCTGATCACGACGCCGGCGTATAGCAACATCCCGATGAAGCCAGTGTCGCAACCGACTTCGAGAAATGGGTTATGGGCGGGAAGGCCAAAATGTTTGGCGTAATCGCTCGTCAGCGCCGCAATATACGGGCGCAGCTCGATTGGACCGTTGCCGAGCCCGACGCCGGTGAAGGGATGATCCTGGATGAGGCGCCAGGCGGCGGTCCAGAGGATATCGCGGGATCCGAGTTCATTACCGGTATCTTCGGAAGATCGATTTTGAATCGCGATCAAGAGAAATGGCGCAACGATCAGCGCGCCGGCCACCAATGCGCTTCCGATTTTGGCCCATGGCCGCAGCGGCCTCCAAAACCAGAACGCGAGGAGCATCACCACAAGCGAGATCGTGCTGCCGCGAGACCCGCTCAGCAGCACCAAGATAACGGTCGAAAGTATGTACGCGGCGCTGATCGCCATATAGACAAGGCGCGTGCGGCCCGAGGACCGCAAGACGGGCCAGATCACGCCAGCCAGCATCAGGGTGAGGAGCACGCCGAGAGCATTCTCGTTGAGATCGCCGATTTTCAACCTGTCGCCGGATTGGTATCCGCCGAATCGCAGGGTCAGGAGGCCGGCGATCACAACGGTCCAGCCGACGATCATGAGACAGCGCATCACGCCGTCAATCTCCCGAATTGTTCTCACTTGTTGAACAACCAGAAAAAGCAGGATCGAGCCCAATAGGAACGCGACGAGCGCTTTGCGCCCTTCGACGACATCGGTGGCCCAGAGCAGCGTGACGCTCGCCCAAAAGATAAAGAACGCCAAAAGCAACCACGCGACATTCCATCGAATTGGCTGCCGTTGGAAGGGCGCGTGGAGCAGCCAGGCGCAAAGAGCCAGCGCGATCATACCGTCCGTGGCGTAATCAAACACGGGCCCGACATTGATGGGCCGGAGCCCGAATGGGTATAAATATAACACGGTCGCAATATTTAGCACGAGAAGCGGACGCGGGAGCAGGAAAACGGCGATCGCCGAAGCGCTGGCGCCGCCTCCGACAAGAAGCAGGATCAGCGGGACGCTCATGGGCGCGGCCTTGCAGGAGATGGGGCCTCGATCATCGCCCACGTCATCATGGGTCTAGGAAGAGGCTGCGACGCTCCGTTGTGAACGCTAATCATTGCGTTTCTCGCGTTTCCGAGCCGGTGGCCGCAAACTCCACGCGCGAGTGGGCACTCTTCAGCGCTTGGAACACGGCCGCAAAGCTATGCCGACGCCGTACGTAAGCGAGGCCATTGTCGCCGAGCCGCTGGTTCAGCGAGGCCAGGCGTGAAAGCGTCGACACGTCCTCGCGCAGTTGGGCCGTGGTACGGCTTACGAGGCCCAGATGCTCGCGTTCAATGACCCCGCCTGGATCCACCGACAATGATGCGACGGGAACCCCCATGCTCCACGCCTCCAGCATAGTGTTGGGAAAACCCTCGAAACGCGATGTGTTGACCAGCACTCTGCTCTCCTTCAACAGGGCGAAGACCTTATCAGCCTGTTGCGGACCGAAAAAGTGAAGGTTTGGGAGGTCGTTCAACCGGCGCTCGAACGCCAGGCGGATCTCTGCGCGGATGGTCGGGTCAAATCCTCCGACGAGGGCGAAGCGAAGATCCGGGAGCGACGCCGCGAGATCGAGGAAATATTCGAGCTGTTTTTCGGCGCGAAATCTTGGCGACCCAGATCGCGTCGAAGCTCGTCGCGCCAAATGCGCGCGCGGCTTGACTGATGGAACATGCGAGGTTTGGGACATCAACGGCGCGGCGCCGCAGCCCTTCCCCGAGGCGTTTTTCCTGATGCGCGTGTTGGACGGCGATCGCATTGGCGCTGCCCAATCCAAGCGCGTAAATGGGCGCATGAAACCAACGGTTGTAATCATAAGCCGTCCAAGGGTTGCAATGAAGATCATGGGCCATCGCGTAGACGAAGCGTGCGCCCGGATGGCGCCGCGCGAAAAGTCCAATGATCCAAAGAAAATCGCTTGGAAGCCTGGCGTACAGGAGGTCTGGCGAGAAGGCGCTCATCGTCCGCCAGAAGTTGACGACGCTCTCCGGGCGCCGCCAAGAAGGCGCTGCGTCAATGCAGGAGACGCCGGATACACGCTTTTGTCCAACTGGTCCCCGGCCGTCGCCGTAGATCAACACCGCCTCGTGGCCGCTTCGCGCCAGGGCGCCGGCCAGATGGGCGATTTGGGCTTCCGCGCCGCCGGTCGTATGCGTGTCTCCGTCGAGCACAGCCAACGATCGGTAGCCGGGGGAGAAGAAGCAGCACTTCATCAGTTTGGCTCCATCGCGTCATGGTGGCAATCCTTTTGAGCGCCATGGCGCAAACCGTGGCTATTCCAGCCGGCAAAGGGACGCGCGGTGGCCGCTATCCAAAGCATCCTTTCCAATGCGCGCGGCGATTCAAGGGTCAACATCACGAAGTCCTTTTAGCCCGCAAATGGCCCGAGGCGCCGTAGCTCAAAGATGCGACATCGCGAATGCGTCGTCGCCACCGGCGCTCGACGTTTGAACGCCTCTCCCTTCGCGCGACGGAGCTCCTATCGCGAGGTGAGGTCGCGCAACTGGCGACGGGCACAGAAATCGAGCGCATAATTTATGCCTACCTTTAAAGAGGCTGAAAGTTTCCGCTCAAAGAGCCGATGGATGCCATAAGCAAAGCAAAGCATGAAAGCGATTGCGCCGAACAGCAATATATATTTGTTTAGTCTGTCATTGATGAGGTTCAATATCATGAAGCCGATATTCTGGTGTATGAGGTATAATGGATAGGAGAGCGCTCCGAAAACGAGCCAATTCGCTTTACCAAGGCGTCCCGTCGTGCGTAGTGAAACCAAAATCATGACGAGAAAGAAAGCGGATATGACGGCGCTAATGACATATATGTTGAAGGTCGTTCGATAGTGCCTCTCTAACTCCGGGACCTGCTGTAGGCTTTCGTAGATCGCCATGATCCAAGCGGCGAGAGTTAAGCCAATTCGCGTTGGTGATAATCCGCGCGACCACACCCGGAACAGTGCCGCCCCAGCAATGAAAAAGGCAGAAAAGTCGCTTATCGCAAAATAGCGGAGCGTTCCTAAGCCAAGCGCTTCAATCGATATTGTTGCTGTGAGCCACATCAAAAGCAACAGTTCAGCCTTGTGTATCATTCCAGAAATGAGAACTAATGCGACCAGGGCATAGAATTTCAATTCCACAAAGAGCGACCAGTAAACCCCGTCGATGGGCGGCACGCCAACGAACCCGCTGAGCATTGTCATGTTGACGAGATATTGGTTAGCCGACGGGTAATCGCGTCCTCCACCGAACATGACGGCGATTGCAAAAGTCAAGCTGCAGCATATCCAAAACGCAGGATACAGTCTTACAACTCGTGAAACGACGAATGTTCTTAGCGAACCGGAGTCAGCTGACATGAAAATGACAAAGCCGCTGATCATGAAGAACATTTCGACGCCCAAATATCCATATTTGGATATAGGCGCCAGCAGCGGGTACGATACTTTTGAGAGTCCGTCGGCAGAAAACCCACGGAACGAGTAATGAAAGAATACAACCGCAAGCGCGGCGAAAAATCTCAAAAGATCAATCTCGCTAATTCTGGTGCGTTTCACCGCCGTCAATCTCTTCCACCACGGTTATAATAGTTCTCATAATGCCGGTGGTAATAGCCGTCCGACCCGAAATGTTCGTAGACCTTGAGCTTTTTCATATCGACTTTATTCAGTATCACCCCGAGAAGCTTTTCGCTGATCGTCAGGTGCCTCGCCAAAGCCGCGCGGACTGCACCTCGCGAAGTTGCTCCCCACTCAACGACAAGGATGAACGCGTCTACTACAGCTGCGAGACCGCGGGCGCTGACGACTGGGCCGATGGGGGGGAGATCGACGACGATGTAGTCGAAAGAGCGGTCGCTGCTTTGCACCAGGGTGCGAAAGACCGTTGGGGTCAGTCCCTCGGCCACTCGAGGGTCGTCTCTTACATAAAGGCAAGGCAAAATCAGAAGATTTGTGTCAGGCTCGCGCCTCAGAAGCTTCGGCAATGGGGGCAGCGCGGATGTTCGGGTTTGCGAACTGTGACCGCGTCCATAGCCCATCGCGCGCGTCAGAGCGGGATTTCGCGTGTCGGCGTCGACCAGCAAAGTGCTTGCGCCTTGCAGCGCCAGCAGGCTCGCGAAATTTTTCGCGACTGTCGATTTGCCCTCATTAGGCAAGAGCGAAACCAGTCCGATGACTTTCGGAGAATGGTCTCTCAGCGCATGGTCGGTCGCCACCTGGGCCGCCCGTAAAGTCTCTGCAAACGCCGAAACGCGATTATCAATCGCATAGCGCATGATTGGCGCTGGATCGCCTGGAACCGCGTGGGGCAGCGACCCCTCAGAAATAATCGGCAGCAGACCCAGAGCATCCGCTCCGAGTTCTTCACGCACCTGTTCAACGGTCCGGAAAACGCGATCCGAACGCTCGCGGAGAATGGCGGCGCCCGCGCCTCCTATGATGCCGAGAACCAGGGAAAGGGCGAGCACGACAGGCGTGCGCGGATGACTGGGCTGCAGCGGACGGGTCGCCTCGCTGACGACATGGGCATCGGTGAGGGGGTAGCCCTCCTGCTGCGCAGTTTCCTGATAGCGTTGCATAAACGCCTGGTAGAGGTTCTTGTCGCTTTCGGCCTTTTGCACAAGCTGCCGGAGTTGGACTTGTGCATCATTCGCTGTTACCGCGATCTTTTGTTGGCGCGCCAAATTGTCAGCCAGCGCTTTCTCTCGCGCCGTGGCGACGTCATAGTCACTTCGATAGGTCTCCGCGATGCGGGCGAGCTCCTGAAACAGCTGCGCCTTGAATTCCGCCAACGTATTCTTGAGGTCGACGACAGTTGTATGGTTCGGACCGAGCTTGCGCTCCAAATCAATCATTCGCTTGGAGGAGTCGAGATATTTGGTGCGGAGCTCGTTTACGACGGGATTGGCGAGAGATTCTGTGACCGCCGAATCCGTCTGATTTGTGTCGATCACGGTTTTGATGCGCAGATATCGCGCTTTGGCTTCCTCCGTGGCCGACCGTTGGGCGACGAGCTGACTCTGTCATTTCGTTCAACTGCTGTTCGGAAACCAGCGCTCCCTTCGTCTCGATCAGATTATGTTCCGCCCGGAATTTTTGGGCCGCGAAATCGTCCTCAATAGAGAGGCGGCGAAGTTCCTCTGTACGCTGTTTCAACCAGTTTTGCGCGTGGCGCGTCTCACTGGCGCCGGCACTCAGTTGTTCGAGCAGATAGGCGTTCGTATACGCATTTGCGATGTCGGCTGCGCGAGACGCGCTCGGCGAGGTGTAGTCCACCTGGAGCACCAGCGAATGTCCGACGCGGCTCACGAGAAGATTGCGCTGCAGTGCGCCAAGAAGCTTCAACTGACGGATAAGCGCCGAATCGGCGTCGGCGGCCGGATGCCCGGCTGGCAATAGCGCGGCGAGTTTCGCCATGCCCCATGACAAAATGAGATCTGTCCGCTTCGGCTTTGTGAAAGCGGGATCGTCCGCTGACAAATTCAGAGTTTTGATGACCGCCAAGCCGACTTTCTGCGAGCCGAGAACTTCGAGCTGGCTTTCGACGATTTCAGCTGTGTCGTTAGGCGAAGCATCGGAGAGGGTCGAAACATCGTGAACGGCGCGAACTTGACGGCTCTCGAGGATGATTGTCGCCGACGCGGTGTACAGCGGCGTGGCGCTCATGAGATATATCATTCCGATCGTGAGTCCGCCTACCGCGAAAGCAAGGAAAAGTGCGGCTTGCCGCCGTATAGCCGAGATTGAGCGGGAAATATTGTCAAGGCCTCGTTCTGGCGTATCGACGAGTTCCCTGCGATCTAAGCCAACGCCATCTCTTAAACGCAATGGAGTTTGAAACATATGCGAACCTTCGAAAGCAGAATTCCACAGACGGCCGATACTAAAAATATGGATCCCATGCCGTCGCGCCGTCTAACAACCGAATATATGTAGAGAACTCCTCCTTCGTGGCGCGTGCTTCACGTCGCGAGCTTCGCCTATTGTCATGGCGTTTGGCGGACTGCGGGTGGGTGAACGGGGTGGAGCACGGATGCGCTCGGACCGATGTCTTCCATCGGCTGCGAGATCTGTCCGAACGCTGAGGCCGGACCTTCGCCGTCGGCGTGGGTCTGGTCAATAGAGGCACGGTCAAGGAAGGCCAACCGACCGGGGCGGTAGCGTCGCGCGCTCCACGAATTGGTGCGAGCTTTTCGCGCCCTCTGCTGGTTGGCGATGACGCCCGCAGACGGGCCAGCTTGATCCTTCTTAATGACGTCACGCAACATGGCGACGATATTTTGCGTGTCGGCCGATTGGGCGGAGCGTTGGATTCTGTCGCGCAGATCGCGCATGCGAGCGAGGCTTTTGACTTGCGACCGCGCGAGGCGGATACCCGGGATGTCTGTCGTCTCGAGAATCTCGTCATCGTCGAAAAGCTCCTCGTGCAACTTTTCTCCGTCGCGTATGCCGACGAATTCGATCGCGATGTCCTTTTTCGGCACAAGGCCCGCGAGCGCGATCATGCGATGTGCGAGTTCCACGATGTGAACCGGTTCTCCCATATCGAGGACGAGTATCGCTCCCAGCCAGGACTTCCTGTCGAAACCGAATGCGGAGCCTTGGAGCACGAGCTCGACGGCTTCGGGAATCGTCATAAAATAACGGGTCATACCCGGGTCGGTGACAGTGACCGGCCCCCCTCCTTTAATCTGCTCCTCAAAGATCGGGACGACCGAGCCGCTGGAGCCGAGAACATTGCCGAACCGCACCACCATGAACCGCGTGCGATGCGAGCGGTTTGTGTCGTCGACATCGATCGCCTGACAATAAGCTTCGGCGATCCGCTTCGAAAGACCCATGGTGCTCGATGGCTTCACGGCTTTATCCGTCGAGACCATGATCATCGCCGCGGCGCCGACGGCCGCGGCCGCGTCGGCGACGTTGGCCGTGCCGACTACATTCGTCAGGATGCCCTCGACGGGATTGAGTTCGACCATCGGGACATGCTTGTAGGCCGCTGCGTGGAACACGAGCTCGACCTGTGCTTCCGCGAAAATCGCGTGGATTCGCTTCCGGTCCCGCACCGAGGCGAGGACTGGTTGCACCACGCCGGTCGGGCCTACGGTGGCCAATTCGCGCTGGATGTTGAAGAGATTGAACTCGCTGTGGTCTATAATAATAAGTTTGGCAGGGCCGCGCCTGACGAGGTGCCGACATAGCTCGGAGCCAATGCTCCCGCCTCCGCCGGTGACCACGACAGATTTATTGCGAATAAGAGAGTTCTATGGATTCGAGCCGCAAAGCGACCGGCTCTCTGCCGAGAAGATCGGTCACTTCAATCGGTTCGAAAGCGAACGGTTCGCTGGCCCTCTGAAGCAGATCACAGGGGCGGGGCAGGCGAACAGCCCTCAAACCGGCTTGGGTGGCTGCATCGACGAGCTCCCGCAGCCTCTGGCGCGGCAGGCCGCTGGCCGGCAGGACCAGACTTACGGGTTTGACCGACGAAGACGCAAACCGCTCCACAATCGCGGGTAGTTCCGCGGCGTTGCCGACCACCTTGACCCCTCGAATGCGTCGATCGCGGTTCGCTTCATCGTCATCGATGATGCCTACGACTTGATAGGGACGCGCAGAGTCCAGTTGTAGAGAGCGGAGAAAGCTGTCGGTCTGGGTGGTGGCGCCATAAGCGATCAGACAAACAGGCTCGGCGCGCAGCGAATTCTTGACGCCTAACGGCAAACTCCCTTCGACGTAGCATCGATAGAGCACGCGAACGCCGCTCAGCATGTTGACCATAACAACGCCGGCGATCAATGGCGTCGAAAGAGGAATTGTTTGCATAAACGGAGTTAGGCAGCTCAAAATAATGTAACTCGCGATCGCAATCGTGATGTCGCGTAGTATGATAAAAATATCCGCCACTGAAACGAAGCGCCAGGAGCGGAGCCAAAGACCGGCTATTTGAAATGCCACGCCGCATACAGCTGAGAAAATGAGAATATTCAGCAATAGGTTCGCGCCGTCCTCGAAGGCGGAGACGCCGAGCCGCAGCAAGACTGCGAGCAGGAAGCTCAGGCCGCAGAGCGATACATCTACGAAAATGCGTGCAAAGCCTCGAACCACGGCCGCGCCCGCCAGCGCGTTGATGCTGTCAGACATGTATGCCGGGCGAAGGATTCCAAAGTGCGCCATGCGTCACCGAATTTATGCCCAAATAACATTGTCATACATGCATATTGTTACATTTATCAATAGTATCGGCGGGCTTAGAGTTTAACCCGGCTTGGCATTTATGGCATGTATAAGCAATTCAAGGCGTCAATGCCACTAAAAAGTTGCGGCGAACGTAACAAGCCGCCAATAAATGCGAGTTACTATTTGTGCGGTGTTGAATAAATACTTTATTCAGTGAAATAGCGCGTTGCGTATGATGATGAAAGAAAGCCTATTAGCGTTAACCGCCAAGGTGCGGAACGAATGAAATTGGAATGCCGATTCCGAGAAATTCAACTGGCGTCTTCACTCTAACCATCGGCGACCGTCATGCACGGTGCTGTGCGCGGAGGCCGGACGCTCGATCATCGGAGAACCCGCCGGGAATAGAGTTGGCCCTCCGCAACAATCCAATCGCCGAGCGCATGAATGAATTGGCGTGAGAACTAATGACGAATGTGATCGTTGACCGACGAGGCCTTTCGCCTAGCGTTGTTTGATTCGGTCGGATAATCTGGTATTGGGTTGTTGTCCGGCTCGACTGGTGTCTGTGTCGCCGGAAAATTTATGTTGAGAGGTGTTATTAGCCAATCATTACCAAACATTGCGACTTCTCCGACCGGGAGATTTCACGTCGACGCGGACCGCTGGTCCTGACTGAAATCGCGTTAGGCTGGATCGGTTGCGGTCGTGGGGACGTCTCCTCCACGATCAGGCCACGGTCGACCATGCGCGGCGCCATTATGGGCGTCCCCTTCGCGCGGGCAGAGGGGAAAGTTCCAAGAGCGGCGACCAAACAAACAACAACGTAGGCGAGATAAACTTGATGATGAGGCTGAAATACATCGAGTTTTCCACGTGGCGATGATATCGCTGGATAAGCTGCGGTACGTCTCAGGCGAAAGCCCGCAGGCGCGCGAAGCTATCGCGATTATGATTGGACAGCTTGCACCGCAAGGAGGCAGCGAGCGACAGCTCTACCTGTTTCTCGCCGCCTGCGATCAGGAACGTTGGGATCCCGTGGTGTATGTCTCGGGTGCGCTTGGCTCGTGGGAGGGTCGGATTCGCAAGCTTGGCGTTCCTGTGGTATTGTTACGCGGAAATCCGCTCCTTAAAATGTGGCGTTTTCGGGAGGCAGCGGTCGCGCAGAAAGCGACGTGTTTTTTCTCCTGGTCGTCGTACACGAATGGTTTCGGTCTTGCGCTGACTGGATGTGATGTCCGCCGGATCGGCTCTTTTCGCAACGCGACCTTCGCCGATCTTCCGACGCAACATGGCTGGCTCTGGCGATGGATGAGCATGGCAGGCGTGTCGACGTTCGTATGCAATTCGCGTGAGACAAAAGCGCAGTTCGCCGGCGTTCGCGGGTCGGAGAAGGGGGTTCATTACGTCCCGAACGCGGTCGAGATATTCGGCCCCGAACAGATCGCGAGCTGGCGCGCGGAGTGGCGGGCGCGGCTGGGCCTCGGCGACGATGCGGTGCTCGTGTTAGGCGTCGGCCGTCTGGCGCGGCAAAAGCAATTTGCCCGCTTCATTGACGTGGTCGCGCGCGTGAGACGGCGTTTTCCGGTGCAGGCTGTGATAGCCGGCGGAGATCAGGGCTGTCAGGACGATCTCGTGGCTCAGACTGCGCGGCTCGGCCTGCAAGACACGATCCACTTTCTCGGCAGAGTGCCCGATGCGCATGAACTAATGAGCGCCGGCGATATTTTCCTGCTCTCCTCGGACCACGAGGGGATGCCCAATGTCATTTTGGAGGCTATGGCGGCTGGTGTGCCGTGCGTTGCGACCAGAGTGAACGGCATTGCTGACCTTATTGACCATGGCGAAACAGGCTTCGTGGCTTCGCACGAATCGGATGAGCTTGCGCAGCATGTGATCCGGCTGGCGGCAGACGCGGAGCTTCGACGGGTCGTGGGCGCGCGCGCGAGAGCTGCGATCGAGCGTGGCTATAGGCGGGATGACATCGTCAGACAGCTATGGACGCTCTGCGAATCTCGCGATGCGTGGGCGGGAAAGTGAGGTTGCGATGTCGGCGAGCGCTCCACGGCTCACGCCTTCTGAATTGTTGTACAGAGTTCTTCGGTTGTCGGGGTTTTGCTATTTGCTTCGAAAGGCCCTGTGGAGAAATCGCGCCGCAGTGTTATATTATCATGACCCGAAGCCGGACGTCATGGAGGCTCACCTCCAATATCTTTCGAAGGTGTCAAAAATTGTAGCTTTGCCAGATCTTTGGCGATCCATTTCGACAACGCCGCTCGCCGCAATTACAATTGACGATGGAATGATAGGAAACCTCGCTCTGAAGGAGGTGTTTCAGAAGCATGGCGTCAGGCCGATGCTGTACTTATGCACGGGTATCGCACGCGCGGGGGCCGGTTACTGGTGGCTCTCGCTTGGAGATCGACAGGTGAAGGCGGAGGATCTCAAATTGCTGGATAATAGGGATCGAAAGAAAATACTCAGCGATTTGGGGTTTGACCAATTTCAACCTGCGGTTCCGCGTCAGGCGATGGCGGAGGAGCTTCGCTCGGTGCTGGACTGGGCCGACCTTGGCGCGCACACGCGGTTTCATCCGGTTCTTGTAAAATGCGACGATGAGGAATGCTGGGAAGAGATATCGCTTTCGAGGAGAGAACTGATCCCTCTTCTCGGAGCGGAGTTGGATCAGTTCGCCTATCCGAATGGCGACTACTCGGAACGAGAGGTCGCCTTTGTGAAGCAAGCGGGCTTCGCCTCTGCGCGGACATGCGATCCCGGCTGGAATGACGCCGGATCCGATCGCTTCCGCCTTAAGGGCATCTATATTGATGACGATGCTTCCATCGATAAATTTGCGGTTCAGCTCACTGGCGTTCCGGCTCTCACGCGGCGTCTGATCGCGAGACTTCGCGGCGCGCTTTTGGGCGGATGACGGGCCGCCGAAATCGGTCGGACAGCCACGCGACCCAAGCGGCTATCGGCAAGACAACCTTATTGCCGGGTCGGTGATCAAGTGTCGTTGATCGAAAGAGCTAGCGGAGGCGTTGCTACGTTTTCAAGCGAAGCGCCTCCGCGAACTCCGAGGCGTCAGGCAATGTGCTGCGCAACGGTCGATGTCCCGGCGCAGCGTTACGTGCTTGCAAAATGTTCGGAACGGCACATTGTTGTACGAGCGCTTGATTGTGACTGTTAAATCTCGAGCGGCATCGCTTGAGGCGAATAGCGAATTTTCCGGGGGCGAAGATGCTTCTGTCGGCGGCGACTTTCGGGATGCTTGAATTGATGGGAACGGGGCAGAAGCAATCCGGGGGCCTTGTTTCCGTCAGCGTAATAATGCCGATTCGCAACGAGGCCAATTTCATCGAAGCGAGTCTGCTTGCGGTCTTGACGCAGCACTATCCTCACGAGCTTCTGGAGGTGCTGATCGCCGATGGTCAGTCGGACGATGGCACGCGGCAGGCGATCGCCGATGTGGCGAAATCGCACCCTGAGGTACGCCTCACGGTAATCGACAACCCGGGTCGAATTGTGCCGATAGGCTTTAGCTTAGCCTTGGTGGAGGCGCGGGGCGACGTCATCGTCCGCGTGGACGGTCACACGATCGTGGCGCCAGACTATGTCAGTGAATGCGTCGCCGCGCTGCAAAGATCGGGGGCGGATAACGTTGGCGGCCGTATGGAGGCGGTTGGGCAAAATCGATTTGGCGAGGCTGCCGCGCTGGCGACGAGCACGCCGTTCGGCGTGGGTGGCGGGCGATTCCATTATTCGGAGCGTGAGGAGTGGGTCGACACGGTTTACATGGGCGCCTGGCCGCGCCAGGTCTTCGATCGCATCGGACCATTCGACGAGGAGCAGGTTCGCAATCAAGACGACGAGTTTAACTATCGACTGCTCGAGCAAAACGGAAGGATTCTACTCAGCCCAAAGATCAAATCTCGATATTACACACGCAGCACCCCCGGATCGTTGTGGCGCCAGTATTACCAGTATGGCTACTGGAAAGTGCGTGTGATGCAGAAGCACCCGCGGCAGATGAGGCCCCGTCAGTTCGCGCCGGCCGTCTTTGTCGCCACGCTTTCGCTTACCCTTGCGCTCGCTCCCTTCGCCGCGACTGGCCGCTGGGGAGCTGCGCTTGCGTTGGGCGGTTATGCAGGGGCAAATGTGGTTGCATCAGTTATTGCCGTACGGTCGGCGAATTGGCGGTTGGCGCCGCTTGTGGCTCTAGCTTTCGCCATTCTGCATGTCGGCTACGGACTCGGGTTCCTAGTGGGTCTCGCGAGGTTCTGGAACCGTTGGGGCGATCGCGGCGCCAGCGCGCTCCGACCCGGCCGGGGAAGCGAGGAAAGATGACCGAATCGCCGATTCGGGTATTGATGATCACCAGCGAGTGGCCAACGCCGGAGAACCCCTTCCTCGTGCCATTCCTGGTCCAGCAGGTCGAATTTCTGCGGCGCGCCGGCGTCGAGGTTGAGATATTTTTCTTCCGCGGGGCTAAGAATCCGCTAAATTATTTTTTAGCGTGGCGGCGTTTCAACCGGGAATACGGGGACCAGCGAGACCGTTTTGATCTGGTTCACGCGCAGTTCGGACAGGCGGCGCTGATACCTTGGCCGAAGCGCCTGCCTCTCGTCATCACGTTCCATGGCACGGACATTCTTGGCGAGTTGTCCCCTGATGGGAGAAGAACATTGCGGGGGCAACTCCTGCAATGGTTGGGAAAGAGGGCGGCTCACTTCGCCGATGCGGTGCTCATTGTGTCCAACGAAATGCGCAAGCACCTCGCGCCGGTAGAGCCCTCCGACATTCTTCCGACGGGCGTTGATCTTGATTCGCTGCCTTGCCTCACGCGGAACGACGCCCGCCGCCAGTTGGGACTGGCGGTCGATGAGCGCCTGGCCCTGTTTGTGGGCAGCCCCGACAATCCGCTGAAGCGTTATGCGCTTGCACAGCAGGCAGTTGAAAGTCTAAAGCACACGCTGCCAACCCGCTTGATCCTTGGCTGGGGTAGACCGCACCGGGAAATCATCATCATGATGTATGCGTGCGATGTCCTTGTGGTCACGTCTCGGACAGAGGGGTCGCCGACGATCGTCAAGGAGGCGTTGGCGTGTGATTTGCCGATTGTGTCGGTCATCGTCGGCGACGTCGTCGAGCGTGTGAATGGCGTTGAAGGCTGCGAAATCGTTGCCGACGACAGGCCCGAGTCGATTGCTGCTGCATTGGAGCGGACGCTTCGCCGCGGCAGCCGCTTAACGAGCCGGAAGGCCATCGAACAACTGGATGAGAAAGTTCTCGCTCACAAACTCATTGGCATCTATCGCTCAATCCTAGCCTCCGCCGAGCCTGGTTCCGCCAAGGACTAAGATAAGAAACAATGTGTGGTATCCTCGGTATCGTTAGCCTTTCTGGGAAGCCGATCGACGTCGTCGCGTTGCAGCGAATGAACGATTTGCAGACGCATCGGGGCCCGGACGGGCAGGGATTCCTAATGGGTTCGCTGGGCTCGGACCAGGTTGACTACGTGTCAGTGAGGGGCGCCGCTGAATGGGGATCGAATGTGGGTCCGCATGTGGCGCTCGGACATCGCCGCCTGGCCATCCTCGATTTGTCTGAGCGCGGCGCGCAGCCGATGACGGTCTGTGGAAGCCGGGCCTGGATCGTGTTCAACGGCGAAATATACAACCACAGAGAACTCAGGACAGAGCTGAAGGGACTTGGCTACGCATTCACGACGCGAACGGACACGGAAGTTTTGTTGCAGTGCTACCGGCAATGGGGCGAGGCCTGCCTGTCGCGCCTTGAAGGGATGTTCGCCTTCGCCATTTGGGACGATGCGCGACGGTGCCTTTTTTGCGCCCGCGATCGAACTCGGCATCAAGCCGTTCTACTACATCCATGAAGGCGGCTATTTCGTGTTCGCCTCTGAAATCAAGGCGCTCCTCGCGTTCCCTGGCATTCGCGCGATAGCCGATGATGAGGCGGTGCTTAGCTTCCTCGTCCACGGCAATTGTGACTATGGCGAGCGCACGGTTTTCCGCGGGATCAAGGCGCTTCAGGCCTCCTGCTGCCTCAACGTCGACCTTCGAACAACTCAATGCAAGCCATCGCGATACTACCGCGTCGAGTCAAAGCCCGGGGCCGATCAGAGCGACGAAGAGCATATTGAGGGGTTGCGGGATCTGCTCCTTTGCTCCATGCGCAAGCACCTCATCAGCGACGTGCGCGTCGGCAGCTGTCTGAGCGGGGGGCTCGAATTCATCGGCTCTGGTCGCGCTCATCGGAAAAATCGAACGAGACCACCCGGAAGCGGCGACAGCGGTCGGCAAAAAGCTTTACACCTTCACCTCCTGCTATGAGGCGAGCGAGATAGACGAGCGGAAATATGCGGTCGCGATGGCGGAGGCCGTCGGAGCGAAAAGCGAGCTTCTATTTCCGTCGGCGAAGGATTTTTGGGCGGACTTCAAGCGTCTCGCCTGGCATCAGGACATGCCGTTCGGAAGCCTCAGCCATTACGTGCAATGGCGCGTGATGCGCGCAGCCAGCGAGGCGGGCGTTAAAGTCTTGATCGACGGCCAGGGCGGCGACGAGGTTTTCGGCGGTTACGCGAAGTTCCGCTACGCCTATCTTGCATCTCTGGTGCGTTCCGGGCATCTGTCGACTTTCACCCGCGAGTTCGGCGCGATGGTGCTGCAGGGCGATCGTTATGTGCTCGACCTGCGTAACGGCTACCGTTACCTCCCGAAATCCCTGCGCGGGCTCTTGCACATCAACTCGATCATGAAACACGTCGTCAAGACGGATTGGGGCCGGATTGTTTCGGACTTGAGTACGCCTGGCACGCGTTGGGCCCTTAACGTGTCGGGCTCGAACATCCGAAGCGGCGAGAGCGGAGCCGGCGGCACCGCCATGCAGCGCATTCAGGTGGACGACATATTGACGGACACTCTGCCGCAGCTGTTGCGGTTCGAGGATCGCTCCTCGATGGCGTTTTCGATCGAGGCCCGCGTGCCACTGCTTGATCACCGGCTTGTCGAATACGGCATTTCTCTTCCGGATGACCTGAAAGTGAGAGGCGGATGGAGCAAATACGCGCTACGGGAATCGATGCGGGGTTTGATGCCCGAGTCGGTTCGCCTGCGCGCGAGCAAACTGGGATTCGCCGCCCCTGATCGGCTCTGGCTGTCGCGGGATTTGCAGAGCCAAGTTGCTGACTTCATAGGAGGCGATCTGCGCTGCCAAAAATACGTTGATGCCGACGCCTTGCGTCAATGGTACGCCTCCGGAGGAGCGGCGACGTCAAATACCGCATCCTATCTGGGTCTATTCAGAATTATGTCGCTTGAGGCATGGATGCGCGTGTTCAACGTTAGTTAGGTTCATTCGCTTCCGCCGGGCATGCGCTGGAATCCAATCGAAGGCGGGGCAAGCGGTTGCCCCTGAGCGCGTGCGGCTCCGACGCCGGAACCCGAGCCCGCCGCCCCCATCGTCGCGTTCGCGTGGGTTTCCGGGACGCGTGCAAATCATACGATCGGCGATCGGCGCCCGCGCGACGCGGTTTCACTGGATGGCGTTTCCGGAAAAGGTGATCCCTTTCGGGGACGTCGTGCTAATCCGGGCGCCATAGACCTTGTTGTTGTTGATCGCAACCATACTGTAGCTGTAAATGGGCAGGCTGAAATTGATCGCGCAATTGCGCGGCGCGTTAAAGACATTGTTGATCACCTTCGAATTCGACATTTTCCCCGCCAACACGATCTGGCCATCGCGATTTGGATTGGCGCCGGAAAAGATGTTGCCATCCACCAGAAGGTCGCTCAACGCCGCTCCGCTCGAGCTGTAGACTTGGAGCCCCCACCCATGCTGAATATTAAAGAACGTATTATTCAGAATAGAGGCATTGTTCATGCCATCGAGATAGACACCGTGATCAAGATTCTGCCAATAGGTCGTGGCTGGCGCGCATGCCTCTTCGCCTGGGCCGAAACGCCCAATGTCGTGAATGACGTTGCGCTCGATCGTGACATTGGGCGAGTTGGACCCGTATACCGCCGCCGAGCCAATGCTGCTGTCGTTGCAGTAGCGACCGATATCATGGATGTCGTTTCCGACAATGTCGATGTCATGCGTTCCCGTGGTGTTAATGGCGATTTTCCCGAAGCCAAAAACTTCAAAGTCCTCGATGCGCACAAAGCCGCCATTGTCTTGGGAAAACCAGATCATATAGGTGGTCGAATTGTTCCGTCCGTCCAGTTTCGCGCTGCGCGGATGTTCTGACCGAAACGTGATCCATGCGCCTGCGTTGCCCGATTTCGTCATGCGGATCAACTGAGATCCTGACGCGTCGTAGTCGCCATCCGCCACCAGCACCGTGTCGCCCGGCTCCGCGACGTCGGCCGCCTTTTGCAAAGTGGCGAATGGCGAGGCTTGCGTCCCGGGGCGGAGTTGGAACCTGTCATCGCCACGTAATAGGTGGCGGCCATTGCGCGCCCCGCCATCACCGGGAAAACCTCGGCGGCGACGAGCCCAAATGTAAGCAAAATCCACTTTTCCATGGCTCGAACCGTTTGAGCGGGTCCGATATGTTGATGCGGAAACGTCAGCTAAGCCGACTGACCATACCTCGGCCGCCAGAGCTCGCCCCAGTCGACTTCGGACGCGAAATCCGCTTCGCGTCCGCGCAGCTTAATCGCCTTAGGGGAGCCAAAGCAAGGCGATCGCTGTGCTGCCGAGGCTGAGCCGGCAAAAGCATCATACGCGGATGCGCCGGCGCAGCGCGGGCGGCCTTGCGGCGGATCGGTCGCCTTTTCATTCATCACGGGGCGATCGAAGCCGTATCGGGAAAGAAGTCAAGACGCCATGACGCAACGGCTGGAAGTCGCGCGCCAATGGCGTTGATTGACGGTGTTTAGCCCAGCACTGGACGGAGGGATGAGAGCGCCATCGCCATCCCGCCGTCGTCTTTGAAGCTTTGGATCTTAAGGCTTGACGGGAAGTGACCCAACCGTATTTGCGCCAGAGGGGCGCGCCGTTCCGTCCTCATATTTGGTGACCGCTGAGAGATAAACGCCGGCGTTGACGGCGGGGCTGGCCGAGGTCAGATAGAAATTCCCGGCTGCGATGTTCTGAAACAAGGGATTCTTGTGGGCGAAGTTCGTATTGCTATATTTGAACGTCGAGCTGGTGCAGGTCGGGCAGAAGTCGCCCAGACTGCCGTTGGCGTAGCCGAAATTGTTCTTGAGCACGACGCCTGTGCCGTATCCAGTCGACCCCCCGACGCCAAAAGTCGCATTGCCATAGGCGATGTTGTTTTCAAAATCGAGGCCCTGGACATTATCGGCGAGAACGAAGCCGCCATAGGTCGCGCCGACGGCGACATTGTTGTAGACTTTGTAGCCGACATTGGTCCCGGATGCGGACTGATTGTAGAACTGGAAATTATATCCAAGCGCATTGTATGCGACATTATTTGTGATGACGTCGTAGAAGCCCATAAGGTAGAAATTGTGGTCGTAATGCTTGATCGAACCATTGTCGTAGACGAGATTGCCGTTGAAAACGTTATAGGATGAATTGCCGTCCTCGTAGATGCCCTGCGCGTAATGGCCGATCGTCGAGTCATGCAGGCCATTGCCATAGATCTTGTTCCACTGGTAGGCATTATGGCTGCCGCCGTAATTGGCGATGCCGTCGTCCGGCGCGCCGGTGATCGTGAAGCCGCTGATCACGTTGTAGGCGCCATCGACGTAGAAGCCGTTGCAATAAGATCTTCCACTCACGGCGCAGGCGGACTTATTCACGATCGCCGCGCCGCGCACTGTTGACAGGAGCGTAATCGGCGCGCCGGCCGCGCCGCTCTTGCCAAGGTGAATGCCATATCCCGGCGTGTTGTCGGTGTAGGTTCCGGGCGCGACATTGACGGTCGCGCCTGCGCTGGCATGCGCATAGGCGTAGGTGATCGTCTTGCAGGGGCTGGCGCTATTCGTGCAGCTGCCCGCATCCACGCCGGTCGTTGCGACATAAAGGTTCGAGGCGGCGAGGGCGGCGGTCGGCAGCGCGAAGAGCGAGATTGCGGCGGCGAGCCTGACGGGCGTCAAACAATTCGCGCGCGAGCCGCGTGAAGAAACGAAAGCTGGATGGAAAGCCCGACGGAATTGGCTCTCTCCATCGGCGATGTCGCGGCGACCTGAACGAACTCTTTTTCTTGAACCGACCATGGAGACCTCTTTTGGCGGATGAAATGGTAGAAGCGGCGATCAGGCTTGATCTGAACCGCGTTCTGAAAATATTTGAGAAATATGACATCAAAAAGTAAATATTGAGGCATAATAATCGTCATAGTTATGGTTTAGCTAACGAATACATGCAGTATAAATGGGGAGCTAAGTGAACGCATTATGGCAGTATTTGCTTCGCGCGATCTGTAAATAGTTGTAAAAAATATGAAAAATACGGACGATAAGGTCGAATGATGTAAATCGCATTTGTGATTGGGCCGGCGAGGGCTGATCGGGCGTGTGCGGCTAACGAGGATTGGGGCGCTGGTGGGCCGGCAAAAAGCTGTGCGGCGCGCGGCGGCTCGCTGGGGCGTGGGGTTGCCGTCGGGCGCTATCGCCTGGCGGTTTCGCCAGGACGCGTGCGGCCTTTGGCGACTGCGAGGATCTGATGCGCTCGACGCCGCAAAATCGCGTCTCGCCCCGAGCGCTGGGGAGAGCGTTGGGCGGCGAAAGGGCTGCTGCGGGCGCGCTTTCGACGCCGCGCCAAATCGGGTCATGCGGCGCCGCTCATGCAGCGGGCCGCGAATTGATCAAGCAAGCCTATGAAAGCATTTTGCCGTCGGGCTGGATGAGTTCACGCGGGTCGGGCGACGGTTGCGACGGCGTCGCAGATTTCTGCGACGATGCGGGTGACGAGGTCGAGATCGTCGCCCTCGCCCATCACCCGGATCACCGGCTCGGTGCCGGAGGCGCGAATGACGAGCCGGCCGGCGGCGCCGAGCTGTTTTCGCGCCGCCTCGATGGCCTGCGCCACGGCGGCGTCCTCCAGCGGCTTGCCGGCCCCGACCCTGACGCTTTTCAGGACCTGCGGCGAGGGTTCGAAGCGATGGCAGACCTGGCTCACCGGCTTCGACTGGCGCATCACCACCGCCAGCAGTTGCAGCGCCGCGACAAGGCCGTCGCCGGTCGTGCAATAATCCGACAGGATGACGTGGCCGGACTGCTCGCCGCCGAGATTATAACCGTGCCGGCGCATGTGTTCGAGCACGTAGCGGTCGCCGACCGCGGTGCGCGCCAGATGCAGGCCGAGGCCTTCAAGATAGCGCTCGAGCCCGAGATTCGACATCACGGTTGCGACGATTCCCGGCTGCGACAGCCGGCCGTCCTCCTTCCAGCTCTGCGCGATCACCGCCATCAGCTGGTCGCCGTCGACCGGCTTGCCCATTTCATCGATGATCAGCACGCGGTCGGCGTCGCCGTCGAGCGCGATGCCGATGTCGGCGCGCACTTCGCGGACTTTGCGGGCGAGCGCTTCGGGCGCGGTGGAGCCGACGCCGCGATTGATGTTGAAGCCGTCCGGCTCGACGCCGATCGGGAACACCTCGGCGCCGAGTTCCCACAGCGCTTCGGGGGCGACCTTGTAGGCCGCGCCATTGGCGCAGTCGACGACGATGCGCAGCCCTGCGAGCGAGAGATGGCGGGCGAGGGTGCGCTTGGCGAATTCGATGTAGCGGGCGCGGTCGCCCTCGACGCGCATGGCGCGGCCGAGGTCGGCCGGCTTCGACAGCTTCAGCGCGAAATCCCTGTCGAGCATCGTCTCGATCCTGGCTTCCGCCTCGTCCGACAGCTTGAAGCCGTCCGGCCCGAACAGCTTGATGCCATTGTCTTCAAAGGAATTGTGCGAGGCCGAAATCATCACCCCGACATCGGCCCGCATCGAAGGCGTCAGCATGGCGACGGCGGGCGTCGGGATCGGCCCGAGCAGCAGCGTGTCCATGCCGACCGAGGCGAAGCCGGCCACCATAGCGTATTCGATCATGTAGCTCGAAAGCCGCGTATCCTTGCCGATCACCGCCCGGTGGCGATGCTCGCCGCGCTGAAACAGCACCCCCGTCGCCTGCGCCACCTTCATCGCCAGCTCCGGCGTGATGACCGTATTCGCCTCGCCCCGGATCCCGTCCGTGCCAAAATGCTTCCGAACCATTTGAGCGACGATCATTCTAATCGAGCGAACTTTTTCGAATTGATTGCGCCGAAGCGGATGCTGCGTCGTCTGGGCGAAAGCGGTTCAGCCCGCTTCGTTCATGACGTTTCGGGCCGGCAAACGTGACATTTCAATCGGCGAGGCGCGGCGCGGCCCCGACGAGGGTGTTGCGGAACGCGTTCCACAACGGAAGAATGCGGTCGTCCGGGATGAGATGCCGGCATAAATCCCCGTGCCCTTCATCGGGATCGCTGTCCAGCAGAATATGTCCAACCAGAAAATGACGGAATGCGCCAAGCGAAGGCTCATCCCAATCCGGAGCCCGGAGTATGGAACGGAAGATCATCTCAAGTCCGCCGTCCTCATAGGTCGGTAAACTCATGGCCCTCGTTTCGGGGTTTGCTCGCCCGACGTCGGCGAGATACTGAAATCCAAGCGCCTCTACTCTGTTCCGGGCGGCCAGATCTAAACTGGACATGATGAGAACGCGCCTCATGAATTCGTCATGGTTCATTCTTTCGCCTTCCTCCGCAACGCCCGGATAAGGGGAAAGATTATCGGTATCAAGTTCGCCCTCGCGTAGCGAGGCGAGCTTATGATCCCATGGGTAGAGCTCGCAGGCTATTCTCAAAGTGTCGCAGAATTGCACAGAGAAATAGTAGTAGGCCCAAGACACAGCCATTAATTCGTCGCGGGTTAGAGATGCCCAATTAAGACCGCAGATCTCGTTGACGACCTGTTGGTAACGGTGGATCGTAAGGACTGTCATGTGTTGCCTCTAACTGCCATGAACGTTTTTGCAGCGCAATATATCGGCTCGATATGCAAACTGAAACGCGCTAGCGGCCAATAAAGCTCACATTTGACAAAATGCGTCAGGCACCTACGCCGGGCGGCGCTGTATCTGAATTCTAATGCTAGCGCAAAATATCGCGTCAAGCAATAAGCGAGGCAAACTATTCTTTGCGAAGATAATATAGATCGAATACTATATTGCGCGTTTAATGGTTAGGTGACAATCATCAGATGACAGTCGGATCGGCGGTCCGCTGCGATGTCTCAGCTCGGTCGCCAGGATGGGTTTGTTGTCGGCGCGGCGTCCGATTTCTTCGTCGCCGCGATTGCGTCCGCGTTGGACGGCGCTTTGGGAGCGGGCGCGACGTGAAGCCGACCTTAGTCTGGACGTCGAGATGTTCCGGCGGCCAGAAGTTTCCAAAAAGGTTGAATTCCGCTTCCCAGGCGTCACGGCGAACGTCCGCCGCAGGTCCGCCACCGTCGATCCCGCGGTCGGGTCAAGCAACGGGTCAAAGCGCCTTGATGGCGTCGAAGGTCTCGGCCATTTCCTGCAGGCTCACATCCTCTATCAGGGCCGCGGCGAAGACGTCGCGCCCGTTGAGCCACGCCGCCTCGCAAGTCTCGTTCGTCAGCGCGATTTGCAGGGCCTGGTTGAGTTCATAGGCGCCCCAGGCGTAGCCGGCGTCGCGCAGCGCCGCCTGCATTGCATTTTGCACCAGGCTTCTCACAGTGACATGCAACTCTGAAACGGGGACCTCGCAAGGGAGGCCGGCCAAAGCGTCGACGCACGCCTTCTCGTCATAGGATGCGTGACCGCGGCAGGCCAAGGGCCGCACCGCATAAATGACGCAAAGGCCGGCTTCGACGAAGGGGCACGGCGAACCCGAGGCCATCCGGCCCTGCTCGTCAAGCTGTCTGGTTGCGCAAACGGCCGAGTTGATCCTTTGCCGCAGCGCGATGCCCGTCTCGTCGGCGGAAGATCGCAGGGCGCGCGCGATCAGCAGGATTTCTGGCGCGGTCGCGGCCACTCTGATCGTGCAACAGCTCGCGCAGCCGCCGTGGCAGACGACGCCCGCGGCGTTTTCAGAATTTCGCTCGAACGTCTCGAAGCAATCTGCAAGCAGACTCTCGATCGGATCGCGGCGCTGGAGCGCGCGATCCGGGAGATCCCGCAGGGTTTCGCGGAAGCTGCGGTGCAGAGCTTTGAAGAAGGGAAGGTGGTTGGATCCGTCAAAGGTCGGCATGTCTTTCTCGCAATGGTCCGGATGATCGTTCTCGCGATGGTCCCGATGGGCGAGAAAAGGAAGGGGCGGCGATCCGGCTCCAAGCAGAATTCCCATTCTGCGCTCTTATGACGCATTGGTCGCCGCGCTGATGCTTGTTACCACAAGCAGTATATATCTGTATATAGGAAACGTCTCGAGGTGCCTACATCCCGCATAGATCAACGCGCCTCGCCAAGGCCCACGCGCCGCGCCATGCTTGCCGGTCTCGCGAGCATCGGCGTCGCTTCCGCTGCGGGCAGGCTGGCCGCGGGGCCGGTCGAGGGCATTGAGATCCTCGGGGCGCCGACCGGCGCGTCGATCTCGCTGGCGCGCGCGGTCGACGCTGGGCTGCTTGCCGCCGCCGCCCCGAACGCAACGTTCCGCCTCTGGCATGACCCCGATGAATTGCGCGCCGGGGTCGTCTCCGGCAGAACAAGGTTGTTTTCGACGCCGACGCATCTGCCCGCCAATCTCGCCAACCGCGGCTTGCCGATAAAATTGCTTTGCCTGCTCGGTCAGGGCCATCTTTACGTCGTCACTGCGAACGAGAGCATCAACGCCTTCAAGGATCTGGCGGGTCAGCCGGTCCTCTGCTTCTTCCGCAACGACATGCCGGACCTCGTGTTTCGGGCTTGCGCCCGCGTCGAGGGAATCGATCCCGACAAGGACATCAAGCTCACCTATGTGCAGACCGGGATGGAGGCGGCGCAATTGCTGGCCGCCGGCAAAGCCGAGAGCGCGCTTTTGTCGGAGCCGGCGGCCACTGCGGCGATCATGATGGCCGCTCGCGAAGGGCGGAGCCTGCGCCGCGCCGTCAGTCTGCAGGAGGTATGGGCGGCGCATCACGGTGGCGTCGGCATCCCGATGGTCGGCGTCGCCGTTCAGCAGAGCCTGATCGACGAGGATCCCGACATCGTCGCGGCGCTGGCCGCGAGCCTGCCCGCGGCGAAATCATGGGTGCTTGCGAACCGTGCGGAGGCGGCGGCTCTGGCTGAGAAAGACATGGCGATGCGGCCCCAGGTTTTTGAGAAGGCGATCGACTATTTCAACATGGAGATTGTCTCCGCGCATGATGCGAAAAGCCAGCTCGAAACCTTCTATCAAGCCATCCTTGACCTCGCGCCGGACGCGCTCGGCGGCAAGTTGCCGGCGGATGATTTCTACCTGAGGTTGTGAGGGATGGGAGGGGCGAGCCGCATCTTCTGGCGCGTATCCGGCCTAGCGGCGCTGGTCGGGGCCTGGGCGCTTGGCCACGCGGTCTATGGTCCCTTCGTGCTGCCGCGCCCGATTGAGGCGGTGCAGGCTCTTCTCGGCCTCTTCGTCTCGGGCGCGGCGCAAAGCGCCCTGGCGGCGTCGGCGGTGCAGGCGCTATCCGGCTGGCTTGTCGGCTGCGCGATCGGCTTCGCCCTTGCTGTCGCCGCCGGCATTTGGCTGCCGGTCGCCCTGGCGGCTTCGCCGGTCGCCGTCGTTCTCATGGGCGTGCCGCCAATCGCCTGGATCGTGCTCGCGCTTCTGTGGTTCGGCCCCGATGGCCCGGGCGCCGCCTTCACCGTTGCGGTCTCAATTTTGCCCCTCGTCTTCGTCGCCGTGCTGCAGGGCATGAACACGCGCGCCGCGGCCCTCGACGAAATGGCCCTGCTGTTTCGCGCGCCGCCCCTGCAACGCTTCACGGACCTCCTGTTTCCGCAGCTCCTTGCGCAACTGCTGCCGGCCGCGGCGAGCGCGCTCGGCTATGCGTGGAAGGTCTGCGTGATGTCGGAGGTTATGGGGAGCGGGACCGGGATCGGAGGACGGCTCGCGACCGCGCGCGCCAACCTCGATCTGCCTCAAACGATGGCTTGGATCGTTCTCATCGTCGCGCTCGTGCTGCTCTGCGATCTCGTCCTCGTGGCGCCGTTCCGGCGCTGGTTCGCCGCAATGAACGGGTCGCCTCTCTCGCCGGCAGTGGGGTAGCGATGCTGACTCTTTCCGCCCTCGGCATGGAGTTCGGCGGCGAGGCGACGATCGCGGCGCTCGACCTGTCTGTTCGCGCCGGCGAATTCGTCGTCGCGATCGGACCGTCCGGCTGCGGAAAGACGACGCTGTTGAGGCTCGCGGCGGGCGCCCTCGCGCCCACCTCCGGCCGCATCGAGAACCGCTTCAAGCGCGTTGCAATGGTGTTTCAGGAGCCGCGCCTGCTGCCGTGGTTCGATGCGCTCGACAATGCCGCCTTCGCCCTGAAGGCGCTCGGCCGCCCGGCGCCTGAGAGAAGGCGGGCGGCGCACGCGATTTTGCGCCGGCTCGGCCTCAGCGACGAAGACTGCGCCAAACGGCCGGCGATGCTCTCGGGCGGCATGCGCCAGCGCGTCGCGATCGCGCGCGCTCTCGCGATCGAGCCGGACCTCATGTTGATGGATGAACCATTCGTCGCGCTCGATGTCGGACTGCGGCGCGACTTGCAAAATCTCGTTCGCGGCGAGGCTGATCGCACGGGATCGGCCGTTCTCTTCGTTACGCATGACATCGCCGAGGCGGTGCGGCTCGCGAGCCGGATCATCGTGCTGTCGCCGCATCCGGCGACGCTCGTCGCCGATGTCGCGAACGAACCTATCGCCAATCCGGCGCTGGCGCTCGCCGCCGCCGCCGCTTTGCTGCGTCGCCACGGAATCGAGCAGGCGCTTTTCGCCTCTGGCGCCGAAACATCCAGCCCGACTTTCCCTGACGATCCTCCCGGCGAAGCCGTGAAGCTGGCTTCGCCGCAAACGCCCAAGATTTTCCCGCCTCAAGTCGCTCTCGAAAGGTTTGCGCCATGACAGCAACCGCCGCAGCACGCCGCGCCGCCGCCGCTCTTCTTCTGACCGTCGTCGCCACGGGCGCCGTCGCCGCCGGCGAAATGCCCGCAACCGAGCTTGTGAGTTCAGCTCCCGCGCCCGGCTCCGCCGCGGATTCGATGGCGAACTCCGGTGGCGGAATGTCCGCCATGCACGATATGGGGGGCCACCCGGCCATTCCCGCCGGCGTCTTCGGCGCGCATATGCTGGGGGCCGGCGAGTTCTCGCTCAGCTACACGCCGATGATCATGGGAATGAGCCGGAACTACATCGGATCGACGTCGGTGTCGCAACAATATATCGCGACGCAAATCCCCTATGTTCCGGCCGGCGCCTCAACGATGAAGCCGCCAACGCTGCGGATCGTCCCGGCCTCTATGACGACCGAAATGAACATGTTTCACGCGATGTTCGGAATCACCGACACCATTAATCTGATGGTGATGGGCGATTACATCCACAAAAGCATGACTATGACCACCTTCAAGGGGATGATGGGCTCGACGGAACTTGGCCAGAGTTCATCCTCGACCCAGGGCTGGGGCGATACGTCGTTTCTCGGCCTTGTCCGGATTTACCAGGACGAGATCAATCACGTGCATCTCAATCTCGGCGTCAGCGCGCCGACGGGCAGCGTCACGGAATCGGCGACGATGCTGAATCCGATGAACCAGTGGATGACGATGCGGGCGAATTACGGGATGCAGCTCGGCACGGGCACTTATGATGCGCTCTACGGAATCACCTACACAGGCAAACTCGGGGCGTGGTCCTGGGGCTTTGTCTACCGCGGTCGCGCGGCCTTCGCCAACAATGACGAGGGTTACCGCTGGGGGCCGTCGAATGAAATGACGGGTTGGGCCGCCTATCAGCTGCTTCCCGGATTGAGCGTGACGGCGCGCGGGGCAGGGACCGTGTGGGGGAGCATTCACGGTTCCGATTATCTGATCTCGGGCCCGATGCAGGCGGCCAATCCGAACAATTACGGCGGCCAGCGGGTCGAAATGTTCGGCGGCCTTGAATATAAAACTCGCGCCCTCGGCACGCCGGTTCGTCTCGCGGTGGAGGCGGGCGCGCCGATCTACCAAAATCTGAATGGGCCGCAGATGGGCAAGGCCTGGCAGGTCAACGCCGCGGCCGCGATCAGCTTCTAATATCTTCGGCCGCGTCGCAGGGACCGGCCGCGCAAACTGGCGCCGTCAGCGGCGCAACGCCGGACGAATGGGGATCGCAACTTATGTCGCTCATCAAGGAAATCGACTACGGCACGCCCGCCTCCAGCTCGGAGGCGCAAGTCACTCTTACGATTGACGGAAGAGAGGTCAGCGTTCCCGAAGGAACCTCGATCATGCGCGCGGCGATGCATCTTGGCGTCGAGATCCCGAAGCTTTGCGCGACGGATAACGTAAAATCCTTCGGCTCATGCCGTCTCTGTCTGGTCGAAATCGAGGGCCGCAACGGCCTTCCCGCGTCCTGCACCACCCCCGTGGCGCCGGGAATCTCCGTGAAGACGCTGACGCCGCGGCTCGACGCCATCCGGCGCGGGATCGTCGAACTCTATATCTCCGATCATCCACTGGATTGCCTGACCTGCGCGGCGAATGGCGACTGCGAACTGCAAAAAATGGCCGGCGCCGTCAGCCTGCGCGACGTGCGTTACGGCTATGAGGGAAAAAACCATGTTTCCGCCCGCTGCGACGGCCGCCCCAACGAGGAATGGAGGCCGAAGGACCAATCGAACCCCTATTTTACCTATGACCCGTCGAAATGCATCGTGTGCAATCGATGCGTGCGCGCCTGTCAGGAAGTGCAGGGAAGCTTCGCGCTGACCATCGAGGGGCGCGGCTTCGACAGCCGCGTTTCGCCCGGCGCGGGCGAAGCGTTCATGGCGTCGGAATGCGTCTCCTGCGGCGCCTGCGTGCAGGCCTGCCCCACCGCGACGCTGGTCGAGAACTCGGTGATCGAAATCGGTCAGCCAGAACATTCCGCGGTGACGACCTGCGCCTATTGCGGCGTGGGCTGCGCCTTCAAGGCCGAGATGCGCGGCGAGGAAGTGGTTCGCATGGTTCCCTGGAAGGACGGCAAGGCGAACCACGGGCATAGCTGCATCAAGGGCCGCTTCGCTTATGGCTACGCCCTGCATCGCGACCGCGTGTTAAGCCCGATGATCCGCGAAAAGATCACGGACCCCTGGCGCGAAGTGACGTGGGAGGAGGCGATCGCGCATGCGGCCTCCGAGTTCAGGCGCATACAGGCGAAATATGGCCGCCTTTCCGTCGGCGGAATCACCTCGTCGCGCTGCACATGCGAAGAGACCTATCTCGTGCAGAAGCTCATCCGCAGCGGCTTCGGCAACAATAATGTCGACACCTGCGCGAGAGTTTGCCACTCGCCGACCGGCTACGGACTGAGCACCGCTTTCGGCACGTCCGCGGGCACGCAGGATTTCGACTCGGTTCGCGAGGCCGACGTCATACTCGTCATCGGCTGCAACCCAACCGACGCTCATCCCGTTGTGGGCTCGCAAATCAAGAAGCGCCTGCGCGAAGGGGCAAGACTCATCGTCATCGATCCGCGCCGCACCGAGCTGGTGCGCTCGGCGCATATTGAGGCTGCCTATCATCTTGCGCTCCGGCCCGGAACCAATGTCGCGATCGTCACCGCGCTGGCCCATGTCGTCGTCACGGAAGGTCTTGCGGATGAGGCCTTCGTGCGCCTGCGCTGCGATTGGGACGAGTATCAGGACTGGGCGGCTTTCGTTTCCGAGGAGCGCAACAGTCCCGAGGCCGTCGAGAAATATACCGGCGTTCCTGCCGCTCTTGTGCGCGGCGCGGCGCGTCTCTACGCGACGGGCGGCAATGCGACGATCTACTATGGCCTTGGCGTCACCGAACATAGCCAGGGTTCGACGACCGTGATGGCCATCGCCAATCTCGCCATGGCGACCGGCAATCTCGGACGCCGCGGCGTCGGCGTCAATCCCCTGCGCGGCCAGAACAATGTGCAAGGCTCGTGCGACATGGGCTCTTTCCCGCATGAGTTCCCGGGCTACCGCCATGTTTCCAATGACGCGGTGCGTCACTCCTTCGAGGAAGCCTGGGGCGTCAAACTCGACAATGAGCCGGGCTTGCGCATTCCCAACATGTTCGACGCCGCCGTCGATGGCGAATTCAAGGGACTCTACGTCCAGGGCGAAGACATTTTGCAGTCTGACCCCGACATCAAACATGTTTCGGCAGGCCTCGGCGCCCTGGAATGCCTCGTCGTCCAGGATCTCTTCCTCAATGAGACGGCGAACTACGCGCATGTCTTTCTTCCAGGCGCGAGCTTTCTCGAAAAGGATGGCGTCTTCATCAATGCGGAACGCCGCGTCCAGCGCGTCCGCCGCGTCATGAGTCCCAAGGCCGGCTACGCCGACTGGGAGGTGACGCAGCTCTTTGCGAACGCGCTTGGCTGCAACTGGAGTTACCGGCATCCGGGCGAGATCATGGATGAAATCGCCCGGCTGACGCCCGCCTTCGCCCATGTGTCATATGAGAAGCTTGAAGACGTCGGCTCGGTCCAGTGGCCCTGCAATGACGCGTCGCCGGACGGCATGCCGATCATGCATGTCGAAGGCTTTGCGCGCGGCAAAGGCAAATTCGTCATCACCGAATATGTGCCGACGGATGAGCGCACCGGCCCGCGCTTTCCCCTGCTGCTCACCACGGGGCGCATTCTGTCGCAATATAACGTCGGCGCGCAAACAAGGCGCACGGAGAACAGCCAGTGGCATCCTGAAGACGTTCTGGAGATTCATCCTCATGACGCCGAACTGCGCGGCGTCCGCGATGGCGACTGGGTGCGCGTACAAAGCCGCGCGGGCGAGACGACCCTTCACGCGAAAATCACCGATCGCGTCGCGCCGGGCGTCGTCTACACGACCTTCCACCATCCTTTGTGCCAGACCAATGTGATCACCACCGACAATTCGGATTGGGCGACGAATTGCCCCGAATATAAGGTGACGGCGGTGCAGGTTTCGCCGTCAAACGGGCCGACCGAGTGGCAGGAACAATATCGGGAAATGGCGGAGAACAGCCGCCGCGTCGCGGCACCTCGCCGACGCCGCTGAATAGGCGCGCGACGGACCGTGCGGCTCGATGCGGCACGACCGATTTGCGCGGGTTGGTCCCGAGCGCCGGACGGCTCTGCCGTCGCGGCTCGATTCGTCCGCGGCCGCGCAATGCCATCGCGAACGGGCGCGCAGCGCATCTATCCGCATGATTTGCCGCAAGAGCAGTTATGCTCCGCGCCGAAATTCTCCACATCGGGAGTTCCAGCGTTAGGGTTGTCGAAAGTGAAGCCGGTTCCTTCGAGGGAGGATGAAAAGCTCCACTGTGGTTCCAGCCAGAAGCGTCATCGAACTCGGGGTCGACGAAAACGCGAAGGTCGCGGATCTCCACCACGACGTCATCGGCCTGCGGTTCATCTTCGAGGCTCATCGCATATCGCGGTCCGGCGCATCCATTGCTCTCGGCGGAGAGGCGCAGCCCGAACCCGGGCTTTCCCGCCCGGTCGATGGCGCCATGAACGGCGGTTACAGCTTCGCGCGTTAAGATAATCATGATCGAGAGTCCTTATGCTGGTCAAATTGGGATGCGCTCGATGTGCGGGCCCGGGGGGCCTCGACGGTCATGTGGTCGTCACAACATTCTTCTGCGAGCGCGCGTAGAAATCGGCGATCGCGGTCTCTATGAACTCGTAAGCATATTCATCGACCGGTTTTATTCCCGCCGCCGCCAACTCATCCTTCGGGCAATGTCCGATCTTGGCGCAGAATACGGCGTCTACGCCCGCCAGCGCCGTCACGACCGAAGTCAACATGATTTCCTCGCCGAAGCCGCCCTGACAATAATTGTCGTCGAGCTTGCGATGGCCGACGAAGCGAACGCCGGCGTGGTCGACTTCATAGACCTGAAACTCCCGCGCATGACCGAAGTGCTGGTTGATTCGACCTTCCCCTTTTGTGGCGACTGCGATGAGTGCTGGCTTGCCAGCAGTCGCGCTCGCGAGGACAGCCGGAATATTTGTTTTCGCGTTCTGATGCGCGCCGCGTTGTTCCGCCACATGATCGCGGTAGGCGTCGCGTAGCGTGGGATCGAAGTCGATCGCATCTGGCAATAGATCGAGCTTGAACTCCTGGCCGCGATCTTCGCCAAGCATGCCGACCGCATCGGCGCGGCATTGACGGCAATGGCGCATGAGCTTCGCGCCGCCTTCACAGGCGTCCTGAATTGCTTTCAGCTCCTGCGGCGTTGGCCCGCGCTGGCCGTTCAGGCCGTAAAAGGTTCCATGCGCCGGATCGGAGATCAGCGGCATGATGTTATGAAGAAAAGCGCCGCGCGCCTTGACCTCACGATTGACCTCCGTCAGATGCGCGTCGTTGACCCCCGGAATCATCACCGAGTTGACTTTTACGAGGACCTTCCGCGCCGACAGCATTTCAAGGCCCAGCATCTGCCGTTCGTGCAGAATGCGCGCCGCCTCCAATCCGGAATAGCGCTTGTTGCGGTAGAAGATCCACGGATAGATCCGAACGCCAATTTCGGGATCTACCATGTTGATGGTGATCGTCACATGATCGATATTCATGTCCACGATTTCATCGACGTGATCCGGCAGTGAGAGCCCGTTCGTCGAAAGGCAAAGTTTCAGATCGGGGAGGCGTTTCGCAACCAGATCGAAGGTCGCCTTGGTATGGCGCCAATCGTAAAGAGCGTCGCCCGGTCCAGCGATTCCAAGTACCGATAGTTGCGGCACGCTCTCGGCGACGGCGAGAACCTTCCGCGCGCCCTGTTCGGGCGTCAGCCGCTCGGAGACGACGCCGGGGCGGCTCTCGTTGGCGCAATCATATTTTCGGTTGCAGTAGTTGCACTGAATGTTGCACGCGGGCGCGACGGCGACATGCATGCGCGCGAAATAGTGATGCGCTTCCTCGGAATAGCACGGATGATCTTTGACCTTCTCCCATATTTCCGGATCGAGATCATCGGCGCCCGCGCTCGAGCCGCAACTCGACGACGCGCAGCCGCCTGTCGCATGTCGCTGTTGAGGCGGGTCCGTTCGCATCGGCTGAAGCAAGGCGTCGAAAGGAATAAAGCTCAGTCCCATTTCCGCTGACCCTTGTGTTGCCGGCTTGGCGCTGCACTGCAACGATGGCGCCATCGGTTTGGCGGGCTCTGGAAGTCGCGCATCAGCCCGCAGGCGCCAGAGTAGGTCGCTATGCGGCGGTGGGGGCACCGCACCGACGCGTACATTTTTGATGTCGTTTCGTACGTCGACGTGCCGTTTGGGGCGAAGCTTCGTTTGACGCCCACGAGGATCGACCAGCGCGGATTATGCTGCGCGGCTGACTGGCGGCGCGAAGGAGGAGATCCTTCGGTTTTGAGTGGCCGCCCGGATTATTCGAAGCGTAAATGCAGAGGGGAACCCGTCGACCAGTCGAGCCGCCATGTCAGCTGGCGACGCGCACGGGCGCGGCTCGGCGGCGCCAGCCGGTTACGGGGTGCGCTCCTTTTTTCCACAGCATCGCGGAGAGGCACCCATCGTTTTGACAGGCGAAATCGCAAGCGTCTATCTGGTCGCCTTGCGCCATCGTCGCCGCGCGAAAAATGCAGTTCTGGAGCTCGCGGATGTTGCCGGGGAATCTGCAGCGTTTGAGCACCGGAATCGCCGTCGGCGCAATTGTCATGTTAGATTTCTGGTCGGCGTTGAAACGCCGTAGAAATTCATTGGCGAGGCGCATCAGGTCGCCTTTGCGCTCGCGCAGCGATGGCGCGAGAATTTGCACGACATTGATGCGATAATAGAGGTCGGGCCTGAACAGGCCGCGCTTGACGAGATCTTCGAGGTTCCTGTTCGTCGCGCACACGAACCGAACGTCAACTTTGATGTGGCGGGTCCCGCCGATCCTTATGATCTCGCCTTCCTCCAGAACGCGAACCAGGCGGGCCTGGAAGGCCATGGAGATGTCGCCGATTTCGTCGAGAAAAAGTGTGCCGCCGTCTGCGAGTTCGAAACGTCCCTTGCGCGTCGCCATGGCGCCTGTAAAAGCGCCCCGCTCGTGGCCGAACAGCTCCGATTCCAATGTGGTCTCGGGCAGGGCGGCGGAGTTCAGCTTGATGAAAGGCTTCGCATGTCGCGTGGAAATGCTATGGATCGCCGCGGCGAACAACTCCTTGCCTGTGCCGGTTTCGCCGCGCAGGAGCACCGTCGCGCGGCTTTTCGCGACAGTCTGGAGTTTTGTTGACGACGGCGCGCATTGCGGGGCTCTCGCCGACAATTCCCTTCAAGGCGCGGTCTTTTGGTTTTGAGGAGCGTGGACGCTCGCTTCCCCGGAGGCGTGCGTTGGCCCGAACCGATGTCTCGCGCTCTCGCGCAGTGAGTTTTTGCAAACGCAGCGTCTGGCTCACGAGATAAGCGACCATCGTCAGAACGCGGATGTCGCGATCGAAGCGGATCGTCGCCGCGTTTTTGAAGGCGCGTTCGACGGTGAGAATGCCGACGATATCGTCACCATGCTTTATCGGAACGCCGATGAGAGAAAATGGCCTGTCGTCCCGTGCTCTCCAGGCGGAAGACACTGAATCCTTGAACAAGGGGGATGCGTGCGCGTTTTCGACGACCAGCGGCGTCTTTGTCGCGATGATCTGTTGGATGGCGGGGAGCGGTATGCGAGCGAAGTGGAGTTTGGCGTTGTTCTCCGACCACCCAGAGCCGATGACGACATTCGGCGCGCCGGTTTCGTCGAGCAGCGAGAAAAGCCCGCCCCGCATGTCGAGATGCCTCGACATCAACGCGAGCATCGCGGAGAGAATGACTTCCGGGCGATCGTTCGAGGCCAGGAGTCTTCGAGATTTCGTAGATGCCGGCAAGAGTAATGTCGCTGGCGTCGATGGCCGGCGTCGCGGCGAGGACTCGGCGGGAACATAGGATGCTGGCCCATCGCCTTCGCTCTCGGCCCCTAGTATTGGCAGGGGACAACCATGACTGGCGTGTCCAGCACTTCCATCAGCTTCCGGCGCACGCCGCCAAGGGTCTGGCCGGCGAGCGCGCAGGAAAGACACTGGCCGGAGAGCCGTACTTCGACGCGACTTCCCTTCACGGCCACCAGTTCAAGGTCGCCGCCGTCGCGCTGCACGGTCGGACGCAGCGCCTCGATCGTCGAGGCGATGAGGCGCAGGCGTTGGTCTTCGGTCATGCTTTGAATTCCTCGTGGCATGCGCGAGGTCGCGGCGCGCCGCCTCGATCGCGCGGTCTGAAATGTCAATCCAATTCGTCGACTGAGCTGAGGAGCTTGTGGCTTGCCTCGGCGCTGTCGCTGACGCTCGCCCGAGACGCAGGAGCTCGGTCTTTCGCGCGTTCGACCCAGGCGAGGCCGCCATAGACCAGCGCCAGGCTCACCTCGTTCAAAAGATCGAGAATGTCGTGGCCGCTGTCGACAATGATCGGCTGTATGCCGGTCGCCATCAGCCTGCGGATCGACGAAGCCCCGATCGAGGCGGCGTAAACCGCCCGGCAGTCTTTTACGAAATCGAGCTTGGCGAGAACCTTGTCTTCCGGCGCTCCGGTGAGGCCGCTGCGTCCGCTTTCGCCAACATGCTCGGTCTTGACGAAGGTTCCGACGCCGACAAGATCCGCGCGTCCGGGGGCGACGTCGTAAATGACGAGGCTTTCGGCGCCGCCGAAATGCAGGTTGACGGTGGTTCTGTCGTTGGAGGCGAATGCTACTCTCAACATGGCGCATCGCTCCGGCGCTCGTCGTCGCGCGGCGTTCCTTGCCAGTAGCGCGAGCGGTAAGGACGGATTTCCTGATAGTGGGCGCTGAGCAGATTGGCGGCCTCGAAGATGATCTGGCGGCTCCCGCCATAGCCAATCCATGTCTTCGCGTGAGCGCCATAGGAAGTCATAGATCGGGAAGCCCGCCCTGAGCAGCGCCATCCCCAATCGCGCGGCGATCTCGACGCCGTGCGAGTTGGCGACGATCATTTCAGCGCCGCGCTCGCGGGCGAGCCATTCGAGATCCTCGAGATCGCCGATCACGACGCTTTCGATCGGCATCCGCGCGAGATGATCCGCCCGCGCCGACGCGACGGCGGCGACGATGTCGGCGCCCATTCCCGTCAGGAAGCGGACGAGCGCGGCGAGATGGTCGGCGTCGCCGGCTACGGCGACGCGCGCGCCGCTGAACTGGAACTCGCAATCGACCATCGCGTCCTGCAGCCGGGCGCGGGCGCGCTCGACGCTGGGGGGGACGCAGCAGCCGGCGATTTCGGCCAGCGTTTGAGTGAAGGCGTCGCATTCGTCGAGGCCCATCAGGCCGGCGAAGCGATAATCGGGAATTCCTGTCTTCTTGTGCAAAGCGTCGGCGGCGCGCCCGACCGAATGGCCGATGACCAGGGTGGCGGCGGAATCCGCCATGGCGGCGATGGCGGCGCGCGTCGTTCCGCCATAGGTGAGCGTCGAATATCCGGCCTCGATCAAATGGCCGTCGAGAGAATCGCCGATGTCGGGCAGCACGATGGGCGTAAGGCCGAACGCGGCGATCCAATCGGTCAGCGCGTCGATGTCGCCCGGCGTCAACATCGCCGACGCCAGCACATTGACCTGGCGCGGGCGCCGCGCCTGCGATGGCGCGGGGACGAGGGCGCCGACGATGGCCTCCAGCGCCGCCGCGAAGCCTGTTTCGAGGCATCCGAGGGCGTCGGTGGCGCTGACCGGGATCACGGCCACATTGTCATATTGGGGGAAACTCTTGCGGAAGGCCGAGATGGTGCTTGGAACGTCGGCCCCCTGCATTTCCGACAGGCCGGTGGTGATCAATCCGATCACGGCCGGCTTGTTCCTGGCGCAGATCGTCGAGAGGGCGTCAACCACATTACCGTCGGAGCCGAGCACTGTGGTGGTCTGATCCATGGCTGTCGTCTGCAGCGGAATTGGCTCATGGAAATGACGCATGAAGAACAGCTTGTTGAAGGCGGCGCAACCGCGTGCGCCATGTTCGAGCGGCATGGCGTCGGCGAGGCCGAGAAAGGCGAGCGAGGCGCCGATGGGCTGGCTGGCTTTCAGCGGGTTGACCGAGAGCGCCTTGGCCGGGACGATGATTTCCGTCATGACGGCGCGCCTCAAGCCGCCCGCCGCCGCAGCCAGGCGGGGCGGCGGCTGACCTGATCCCACACTGGCGAATGAACGGCGCGGTCGAGATTTCGAGCGAGTTCGATGAGGCCGTCATATCCGGCGTAGCCAATGGAGCGGACGTGATCGATGTCGAGGAAAGGAATGCGCGACTTCAGGGTGGGATAGATATAGCGATCGCCCGCTATCATGATGTCGGCGGCGCATTCGTGAAAGGCCGCGATGAGCGCGGTCTGGTCATTATCCGAAATCATGCGCGCATCCGGCCCCATCAGGGCGCGGATGCGAGCCTTGTCCTCTTCCGTCGATTTCTCCGTTCCTGTGGCGACGACGACCATGCCGAGATCCTGCATGGCCGACACGACCGACCAGGATTTGTAGCCGCCCGTGAAGATGAGGACGCGTTTGCCGGCGAGGCGTTGGCGAAGCGGCCTCAGCGCCGCCTCGACTTTTGCCTCCTCGCGAATAATCATCGCTTCCGCGCGTGCGCTGAGATCGGCGTCGTCGAGAAGCCGCGCAAACTCGCGGAAGGCTTGCGAGGTGTCCGCAACGCCGTAAAAGCTCCCCTCGAAGTAGGGGATGGCGTAATCATCCTGCAGCTTGCGCGCGACATGCAGCATGGCCTTGGAGCAAACGACCATATTGGCTTGCGCGCGGTGCATGGTCTGCACCTCGCGAAAACGCGAGTCGCCGGAGAAAGTGCAGAGGATTCGCAGCCCGAGTTCGTCGAACAGCGGCGCGACGTTCCAGAACTCGCCGCCGACATTCCATTCGCCGATCAGATTGACGTCATGTGTCGTAATTCCAATGCGCTCGGCCGAGGCGGGCGGCGGCGCAGGCTCACGGGAGCCGATCACATGCTTGTAGATGACGTCGCCGGCGATGCGGTTGCCAAGATTCTTGTTTCCATAAAAGCCTGCGCAGTCGACGGGCACGACCGGCACGCCGAAGCGTTCCGCCGCAGCCTTCGAGACCGCATCGATGTCGTCGCCGTTGAGGCCGGGAACGCAGGTGTTATAGACGAACACCGCTGCCGGATGATGCATTTCCACCGTCTGACGAATGGCGCGGAAAAGACGCTTCTCTCCGCGTCCCATGATGACGTCCATTTCACTGAGATCGGTCGTCATTCCGAAGCGATAGGTATCAGCGCCGCTGGAGCGCGTGCCCCGATTGTCCCAGGATGAGCCGGCGCAGCCGATCGGGCCGTGCACCACATGGGCGACGTCGGCAATTGGCAGCAGGGCGTTGCGGGCGCCGTCGAAACAGCAGCCGCCCTGGGTCGCGCCGGGCTGCGGTTTGGCGCAGCCGGACTTCGCTTTTCCATTGTGGGCGCAGGCCGGCTCGTTCATCAGGGCGAGGATCTCTTCTGGCTTCATATCCGTCTCCACTGGCTGCGTTGACCGCTTTTGTGAATAGCAATCGACGGGCCAATCGATCAGTCAGGGCGCAAACCGGCGCGCTGCTCGGGGGGCGGCGGATAGCCATCCGATTACGCGCTAAAATTTGTTCGCGCTCGGCCTCTCGCCGCGCATTTCGTACGTTTGCGTACGATACGCGCGCGGCTCATTTGTAATCATCGCAAGCCGCGATATCGGGCGCCATATGCAATATCCCATATAATATAGATGCGGGGGTCATCCGCATCGGCTCTGGCGCTTAAATTGCTTAGAGTTTCGATCCAGCCAATTTCGGGGACATCGCAATGAGCGCGCACGAAATGGTAATCTTCGAGATCGACGATTTCGTCGAAGATTTCACCCATTGCTTCACCGGTGAATGCCGTGTGAACGTGCTGCCGGTTCTGTTCCAGATCAGCCAGATCATCACCGACGATGAGGATCTCGCAACTTCGCTCGGCATCATTCTCAAGGTGATGCAGCAGCGGCTGAAAATGCAGCGCGGAATGGTGACCCTTTTGGATCGCGAGTCGGACAGGGTCTTCATCCAGCAAAGCTTTGGCCTCCAGGAGGAACAGAAAACGCAAGGAAATTATTCACTGGAGAATGGAATCTCGGGCAAGGTCGTCGAGTCCGGCAAGGCCATGATGGCGCCGCAGCGGCGCAACGCCGCCGGCCGCCGCGAGCGCGCGGCGGACCAGCCTGACGGTGCGTCCTCGAATTCCTCCTTTCTCTGCGTTCCGATCATTCACGCGAAGAAAGTTTTGGGAACCATCAGCGCCGAGCGCGCCTATAACAATCGGCGTCTCCTGAAACAGGATGTCGAACTGCTGGCGACGATCGCGTCGATGATCGCGCCTGCGGTCGAGCTGTATCTTCTGGAGCATGTCGACAAGGCGCGGCTGGAGAATGAGAACCGCAATCTGAAGCACGCGCTGAAGGAGCAATTCAAGCCGTCGAACATCATCGGAAATTCGAAGCCGATGCAGGAAGTGTACGCGTTGATCCGCAAGGTGGCCGCCGTGAAGGCGACAGTGCTGATCCTCGGCGAGAGCGGCGTCGGCAAGGAGCTGGTCGCCAACGCGATTCACTACAATAGCGCGGCCGCGGACGGCCCGTTTGTAAAATTCAACTGCGCCGCTTTGCCGGAGAGCATCGTCGAAAGTGAATTGTTCGGCCACGAGAAAGGCGCCTTTACCGGCGCCGTCGCCATGCGCAAGGGCCGTTTCGAGCTGGCGGACGGCGGCTCCATCTTCCTCGATGAAATCGGCGAACTCAGTCTTCAGATGCAGGCGAAGCTGCTTCGGGTGTTGCAGGAAAAGACGTTCGAACGGGTCGGCGGCAGTCGGCCCGTCAAGGTCGATTTGCGCATCATCGCGGCCACCAACCGCAACCTCCTCGACATGGTGGCGAAGGGAACTTTCCGCGAAGATCTATATTACCGCCTCAATGTTTTTCCGATGACCATCCCGCCGCTGCGCGAGCGCGGCAGCGACGTCATCCTGCTGGCGGATCATTTCGTCGCCCGCAACAGCGTCGAGACGGGAAAGGAGGTGAAGCGCATCTCCACCCCGGCGTTGAACATGCTGATGGCGTATCACTGGCCCGGCAATGTGCGGGAGCTGGAGAATGTGATCGAGCGCTCCGTTATCCTGTCGGAAGATGGCGTCGTTCACGGCTACAACCTGCCGCCTTCGCTGCAAACCTCGGCGGAGACGGGAACCGCTTTCGGCTGCGGCCTCGACGCGAAAATAGAAGCGGTCGAATATGAGATGATCGTCGAGGCGCTAAAGACGCACCAGGGCAATATGACGGAGGCCGCCAAGGAGCTGGGTCTGACGCGGCGCATTCTCGGCCTCAGGATGGAGAAGCACTCCATCAGCTACAAGACGTTTCGCAGGCCAGAGCCTGTCCGGTAAGGGAGAACTCCGTGGAAACCGCAAACCAGCAATATCATCTGATCCTGGCCGACATCGCCATGGCGGCGGCGATCAAGACCTATGATCGCGATTACGAGCCCGCCGCCGGCGGCGAGGCCTATCATCCGGGCAGCATCCGCGATGGTTGGCTCGGAAGAACCTCGGACGATGGTTTGCGCAGACAGGTGACCGCCATGGCCACCGCGGGGGTGGCC
The DNA here is from genome assembly GCA_963767805.1 of uncultured Alphaproteobacteria bacterium. Taxonomy (GTDB): domain Bacteria; phylum Pseudomonadota; class Alphaproteobacteria; order Rhizobiales; family Beijerinckiaceae; genus Methylocapsa. The sequence continues at coordinate 55,223 of CAVYFP010000013.1, forward strand.
TCGCTCGCGGGAATGCCGCCCGAACAACTCGGCAGCGCGGCCGCGGCTTATGGCGTGCCGCTGGACCCGGACCTCGTTTCGCGGATTGCGGAGCATTTCTCGGCCAAGCGCGACGCCGTTCTGACCTATCGCCGGTAACGCTGGAAAAAGGCGGGCCGGCTTCTGAAGCCGGCCCGCGCTTTCACATCGGCGTAATGCCATGTTCCTTATAGACCTCGTCCTGGGCCTGTCTGAACTCGGGCATCGTGAAATCATAGCCCATGGTTTTGACGAGGGCCCAGTTGGCCGCCTCGTCCTCGCTGTTATCGTTGAGGACGCGGCGAAAAGCCTCGTCTTCGCGCATGCGTTTTATGTAGGCGACCGCGGATTCGACCGACATGCTTAGCTCCTGAATTTGACGCTGCAAGCGCTGTTTCCCCGCGTTGACGGGCTGGGGTGGACCCAAATCATTGGGCGGATGGCTGCTGCACCAGTTCGATCTGGTGGCCGTCCGGATCCTCGACGAAAGCGACGATATTTTCGCCGTGCCGCTGGCCTCGCGGCGGTCGCGGCATGGGGACGCCGGCCGCGGCAAGCCGATCGCAGAGCGCCGAGATGCCGCGGACCTCGATCGCGATATGGCCAAAGGCGTCGCCCTTGACGTAGGGCTCCTCGCGCGCCCAGTTGAAGACGAGCTCGAGCGCCATCTGCGCGAAGCCCTCGCCATAGCCGAGATAGGCCTGGGAGAACTGGTTCTTCTTGTGATCGCGGCGCTCAAGCACGCGCATGCCAAGCAAACGCGTATAGAAATCCACCGACCGATCGATGTCGCTCACCCGCAACATGGCATGCGCGAGGCGAAAATTGCTCGCATCGATCGCCGCGGCGGGATCCTCCGCCGTCTTCGCCGCTAACATCTTCGCCGCATAAGCTTCGGCGAGCGCGGCGTCGACCGCCTTGCCGACGTGAAGATCGCTCGCCTCGATGCCCGTGCCGGCGAGTTTTTCCTGCGGCGCGACGCCGATCTTGGCGACCAGCAGGATGCTGCAGTCCGACAACATGCGGCAGATTGTATCGCGCGCATCCTCGTCGCCTTGCGCATGGCTGGCGACATCGCGGCGCTCGATGAGAACAGGGCCGTCGGCGTCGACGTCGAACACCAGAAACTCGTCGCTTTGGCCGAAATGCTTGTCAATTTTGGTGCCGTCCCGGCTGGAGACGGCGATCCTCAGCGCAGCCAGGCGCTGGCGGGATAGCCGCTGGCGCCTTTTCGATGGTGTCTTGTTGCATGCGAGCGTTCTCCAGCGGCTGGCTTGGTGAGGCCGTGATTCGAAGTTGGGATCGCAACCGTCGTGCCAGAGGGCCGCGCCTCTGCCGCCGTCCCGGCAAAGACGCGGCGCATCCGCTCGCCGCACGCATCGGAACTCTTTATCCAGCCAATCGTACGGATCGGAACGCGAGCCTCCGCTTATCGGAGGCGCTCTCGCTCGGAAACGACAATCTCCCAGCCGTTCGAGGCAACGCTGGCACGCTTGATGCGATAATAGGGCGAGCCCTTGTTCAAAACTACCGGCTATTCAGCGCCGCGACTGCGGTCAATCTTTCGCCTCGCCAACTGGGGAAAGTCACCTATGCCTATGGTCCTGCTTGAATGCGACAAAGCAATTCCCGAACGGGAAAAGCACATCTATCTGAAGGTGGAGGGAGAGGATACGCGCGACTTCCTCCCGGTCTCGAACGCGGCGACCATTCCCGGGACGCTGTCGGAGCGCGGCTGCGCCTTTTGCGGCGCGAAGCTCGTCATCGGCGGCGTGCTGAAAGACACTATCCAGATAATTCACGGTCCCATCGGCTGCGCCTATGACACGTGGCATACGAAGCGCTATCCGACCGACAATGGCCACTTCAACATGAAATATGTGTGGTCGACCGATATGAAGGAAAGCCACATCGTCTTCGGCGGTGAGAAGCGCCTCGAGAAGTCGATCAACGAAGCCTTCGACGAAATGCCAGAGATCAAGCGCATGTTCGTCTACACGACCTGCCCGACCGCCCTGATCGGCGACGACATCAAGGCGGTGGCGAAGAAGGTGATGGCCGAGCGTCCCGACGTCGACATTTTCACCGTCGAATGCCCCGGCTTCGCTGGCGTCTCGCAGTCGAAGGGCCATCACGTCCTCAATATCGGCTGGATCAACGACAAGGTCGGCACGCTCGAGCCGGAGATCACCAGCGAATACACGATGAATTTCATCGGCGATTTCAACATCCAGGGCGATACGCAGCTCCTGCAGCAATATTGGGATCGTCTCGGCATCCAGGTGATCGCCCATTTCACCGGCAACGGCACATATGACGCGCTGCGCGGTATGCATCGCGCGCAGCTCAATGTCGTCAACTGCGCCCGCTCTTCGGCCTATATCGCCAATGAGCTGAAGAAGCAGTACGGCATCCCCCGCCTCGACATCGACTCCTGGGGCTTCAACTATATGGCGGAAGGCATCCGCAAGATCTGCGCTTTCTTCGGCATCGAGGATCGCGGCGAGGCCCTGATCGCCGATGAATACGCCAAATGGAAGCCAAAGCTCGATTGGTACAAGGAACGGCTGAAGGGCGCCAAGATGGCGATCTGGACGGGCGGCCCGCGGTTGTGGCACTGGACCAAGGCAGTCGAGGATGATCTCGGCGTGCAGGTCGTCGCCATGTCGTCGAAATTCGGCCACCAGGAAGATTTCGAGAAGGTTATCGCGCGCGGCCAGAACGGCACATATTACATCGATGATGGCAACGAACTTGAATTTTTCGAGATCATCGATCGCGTGCGGCCCGACGTTATCTTTACGGGACCACGCGTCGGCGAGCTGGTGAAGAAACTGCATATTCCTTACGTCAACGGCCACGGCTATCACAACGGCCCCTATATGGGCTTCGAGGGTTTCGTCAATCTCGCCCGCGACATGTACAATGCGGTGCACAACCCGCTCCTGAAGCTTGCGGCCACCGACATCCGCGGAAACGTCGACGCCCCAATTGCGGAGGCCGCGGAATGAAGACCGAGAAGCTCGACCAACTCTTCGCCTATGTCGAGGAGCGCTGCCTCTGGCAGTTCAGCTCGAGGACCTGGGACCGCGAGGAAAATATCGGCGGAGTCATCGCAGCCGCGGCCTGTCTTTTGACCGGGGAGCAGCCGAAGGCCGAGACGGGAAGCGAGCGCCTGTTTTACGCGGAGGCCAAAACCATGGTCGCCGACCTCAAGGCGCGACTGTCCTGGATCGAGGGCGCGGACCCCGCCGAGATCAAGGCGTTGATGCAGTCCCTGAAGGAGAAGCTGCTCGACGTGACCATCGTCCGCTCCAAGAATCGCGAATTGAGCCACTCGCTTTATTGAAAGCCTGACTGCGGTTCGTCGCGCCTGCGACGGGCCGCCTCCCCCAAACAAGAGGAAGCCCGCCATGGGTTGCGAAGTCACCACCAAGGAAAGGGCAGGCATCATCAATCCGATGTATGACTGTCAGCCTGCCGGGGCCCAATACGCCGGCATTGGAATAAGGGATTCGATCCCGCTCGTCCACGGCGGTCAGGGCTGCTCGATGTTCGTGCGCTTGCTGTTCGCCCAGCATTTCAAGGAGAACTTCGACATCGCCTCGACCTCCTTGCATGAGGACTCGGCGGTGTTCGGCGGACATCAGCGCATTCAGGACGGCGTCATGACGCTCGCCCGGCGCTATCCGAAGCTGCGCGTCATTCCGGTGCTCACCACCTGCTCGACTGAGATCATCGGCGATGACGTTGAAGGCAATATCAACGTATGTAACAAGATGCTCAAGCAGGAGTTTCCGAACCGCAAGGTTTATGTGGTTCCGGTCCACACGCCGAGTTTCAAAAACAGCCAGGTCGGCGGCTATTCCGAATGCGTGTTATCCGTCTTCAAGACGATCGCTACCCGCAAGGTTGCGCCGACCGGCAAGATCAACATTTTCCCCGGCTGGGTCAATCCCGGCGACGTCGTGCTTCTGAAGCGCTATCTGCGCGAGATGGGCGTCGAAGCCACCATTTTCATGGATACCGAAGATTTCGACTCGCCGATGCTGCCCGACAAGTCGATCCACACCCATGGCAGGACGACGGTCGAGGACATCGCCGCATCGACAGGCGCGATCGCCTCCGTCGCGCTCGCGCGCTATGAGGGCGCAAGCGCAGCGGAATTTCTGCAAAGCGATTTCGACGTTCCTGCCCATATCGCGCCGACGCCCTATGGCATCGGCAACACCGACGCGATGTTGCGCAAGATCTCGGAGATCACCGGCAAAGCGATCCCGGATTCGCTCGTCGCGGAGCGTGGCGTCGCGCTCGACGCGCTGCAGGATCTCGCGCATATGTTTTTCGCCGACAAGCGGGTCGCTCTTTTTGGGCATCCGGATCTGGTGATAGGCCTCGCCGAATTCTGCCTCGAAGTGGAGCTGAAGCCGGTTCTTCTCCTTCTGGGCGACGACAACACCAAATATAAGCGCGATCCGCGCGTTCTTGAAATGAAGAAAAAAGTCGACTGGGACATGGAGATCGTCTGCAACGCCGATCTCTGGGAGCTTGAGAAGCGCGCCAAGGATCCAGAGCATAAGATCGATCTGATCCTCGGCCACTCCAAGGGCCGCTATGTGGCGATCGACAACAACATACCGATGACGCGGGTCGGCTTCCCGACTTTCGATCGCGCCGGCCTCTATCGTCACCCGACAATGGGCTATCAAGGGGCGATGCTGCTTGGCGAAGCCATCGCCAACAGCATGTTCGCCCATATGGAGTACACCAAGGATCGCGAATGGATCCTCAACACCTGGTGATTGAGGCGACTGGAGCGGGGGAAGCCCCGCTCCGTCCGCCGAGGCGCACCGCCGGAGTCCAGGGAGCCATGACGCTCGTCAACGATCTCGTCAACGATCTCGCCGCCGGGTCGAAAAGCCGGCTGTCGCTGCCTGAGTACCGGCAGATCGAACTCTATTCCAAACGCAAGAGTCTGAGCTTCGGCGAGGCGGAGCTTGGCTGCGAGGCGCCGCTTTCGCTGATCAGCGGCGTCTGCCGCGCCTTTTTCATCCTTGACGCCTATCTTGCCGCCGCGCACGAGCCGACCGACGGCGAGACGTCGTGGCGGCGTTACCTCGGTCTGCCGCGGGCCGGCGCGACGCAAAAGGCGGTCGCCGAAATCTACCGCATCCTGCGGGTGGCGCGAACCGTCGCCTTCCATCCGCAGGGCCATGTCGAAATGGCGGATGGAATCGTCAAGATCAACGGAGCCGTTAACCGGGTGGCGTTGTCGCTCGAATTGACTCCGGCGGGCCTCACGCTGCTGGAGTCAGCGGTCGCTTACTATCTTGGTTCTCTGCGCGAACCCTATTCAGAGGCCTATGTCGAAGCGATGCTGACGCAATACTATTTCGACATCGTCGCCGAGATCCGACGTTTTCACGACGAGGACCGCATCCTCTATCAGTTTCGCCGCAAATTCCTTTTCAACAGGCATTTCCGTTTCGACTGCGACAATCCGAAGACGCAGTTCGATGATGGCGCGCTCGTCTTCGAGATCGGCGCGGCGCACGAGAATCCGGCACTCTACCCGATCGACTTCTACGTCGAAGTGGGAAGCGAGCTTCACATCATTCCGGTCGAGGCGCTTTCGAAGGGCCGGCTGCCGTTGACTGATCTCGACAAATGGCGCGTTCGCGGCGCCGACGCCAACATGTTGCCGGCCGACTTCAGGCTGCGCTTTGGCCGAGAGGTCATGGTCGTCGGCCAACCGATGACCTGAGGCCACTCGTTGAGAAACAGGGAACAGAGGACGAACCCATGGACGCACCCCATCTTCGCATCGCCGTCACCTCGAATAGCCTCATCCAGCTCGACGCCAATTTCGTCGGCGCCAAGCAGGTCGTGTTCTACGACGTCGCCCGGGACTCCTCGGAATTCGTCGACGTCGTTCATTTCCGTCCGGGCGGTAAAAAGGGGCCAGGCGGCGGCCAGGGCAAGGCGGGCGGCGGCTGCGCCATGGATGACATGGGCAATGATGACGGGACGGGACGCGACCCTTTGACCGAGCGGGTGGAAGCGTTGAAAGGATGCTCGGTGTTGTTCACGCTCGGCCTCAGCGATCTCGCCGCCGTCCGGGTCCACAATGAGAAGGTGTTTCCTGTCAAGAGCGAACGCGTGCGCGACATCGAGGAGGTGATAGCCAGTTTGCAACGCCTCATGAACGGCGTCGTCCCGCCTCTGTGGATGCGCCGGTTCATGCGCGGCGTCGACGGCAAGCCGATGGCGCTCGACGAACAGGAAATCTGAATTTGCGGGAGTTTCCCCTCCCTTCTTGCGGCGCGCTGGCGCGCGCGGCGCGGGCGTCAGGCTTTTCTTAGCAGGCGCGCGCGGATATGGGCGCCGATCAGGTTGATCGCGGTCACGAGGCCGAGCAGCACGATGATCAGCGCCGACGCCTCCCGATATTCGAACAGGTGGAAGGCGGTGACGATCTCGAGGCCGAGCCCTCCGGCGCCGACGAGGCCAAGCGTCGTCGCGGCGCGCAGATTATGCTCCCAGCGATAGACCGCGACATCGACCAGCCGCGGCAGGATCTGCGGCAGCACGGAAAAGCGCAGCACGCCGAGGCGCGACACGCCGCAGCTGCGCAGCGCGTCGCCCGGGCCCGGATCGACATGCTCCATGGTTTCAGCGAAAAACTTGCCGATCATGCCGGTGGAATGGCTGGCGAGGGCGAGGATGCCGGGCAGGGGCCCAAAGCCCACCGCCGCCACGAAGATCACACCCCAGATCAGCCCCGGGATCGAGCGTAAAATGCTCAGGAATAGACGCGCTGTTCCGCCGAGCCACGGCTGCGGGGCGATGTTGCGCGCCGCAAGGGCCCCAAAAGGCAACGCCGCGAGAATGCCGAGCACGGTGCCGGCGATGCTCATCGAGAGCGTTTCAAGCAGCGGCTGACCCCATTTGGCCCAGCGGCTGAAATCCGGCGGCATGGCGTCGGCGGCGAGTTGCAGCATGGTCGGCAACGCATCGGCGTAACGCCGCGGATCGAATGCGCCGGCATAGACGAAGGCCGAACCGATTGCGGCCGCGGCGGCAATCGTCGTGAGGATCGCGGTCAGCGACCGGCGCCGGTCATCGGCGACGATGACTGACAGGTCGGGACGAATGGCCTGTTGCGTCATTGCGTGGCCGGTACGGCGTCTGGGTTCGCCGCCTGAATCGCCGCGATCCAGCCGCGCACGCGATCGACGTCCGAATCGACACATGGGATGAAGGCCTCGGCGCGGAAGACTTTCAACGCCTCGGGATCGTCGACATGGATGAAAGCCTCGCGGATTTCCTCACGGAACGCCGGATCGAGGCCCTCGCGGAAGGTCCACATATATTCGGGGATCGCGGGCGAGGCCGCCAGCACGCGAACGGCTTTCGGATCGATCTTTCCTTCCTTCAAAAGCCGGTCGTAAATCGGTTTTGACAGGCCGCCGGCGGCGACCTTGTGGTTGGCGACGGCGAGGGCGACGGCGTCATGGGCGCCGAGCACCCGCAACGTGTAGTCGCGCCCGGAGATCAGGCCAGCCTCCAGCAGCTGATAGCGCGGAACCCAGGTGCCCGAGGTCGAGGCGGGATCGCCGAAGGCGACCTCGCCGCCCTTGAGATCGGCGAGCGTCTTCGCCGGACTGTCGGCCGGAACGATGACGACAGCCTGGAAGGTTGGACCGTCCACCGCATGCGAGGGCCGCGCGAACGGCTCCAGCTTTGCGCGGCGGCTGCGCAGGATATAGGTGACGGGGCCAAGATAGGCGATGTCGAGGCGGCCGAAACGCAACGCTTCGCCGGTCGCCGCGTAATTGGCGCCGACGACGAGTTCGACCGGCAGGCCGAGCCGCTTTTCGAGATAGGCGCGCAGCGGTTCGTTGAGCCGCATGACGGTTGGCGCGGATTCGCCGGGCAGCAGTCCCACAACCAGTTTTTCGGGGCGCGTCGGAGCGGTTACAGGCGCGGCCGCTTGCGCGGCTTCCTCCGCCGAGGCGCCGCCAGCGCTCCAGAAGGCTCCGCCAGCGCTCCAGAACGCGCCGCTAGCCAGCAAAGCAGCGGCCATGATGATCCGGTTCAGTCTTTGCAGCATGTCGGTTCCTTCGCTTGATTTGCCGTGAGGGGCATGTCCGCCTCACCCAGCGTGGAGGGGAAAACACGGGCCTCGGCGCTTTCGTCGAACGCGGCGGGCGGTCCGTCGAAGGCTATGCGCCCGTCGGCGAGGCCGATGATGCGGTCGGCGAGCTTGCGCGCCAGGTGCAACTGATGAAGGGCGAGGATGACGGTCACGCCGCGCTCCGATGCGAGACGGCGGAAGCGGTCGCCAAGTCGCAGCGCGAGCGCCGGATCTACCGAGGCGAAAGGCTCGTCGCCAAGGAGCAGGCGCGGGCGCCGCACCAACGCGCGGGCGATGCCAACGCGCTGACGCTCGCCGCCGGAGAGGTCCATGACGCGCGCGGTCGCCTTGCCGAGGAGGCCGACTTCGTCTAGCGCCGCCGCCGCTCTTTCGCGCAGGGCGCTCGGCCACGGCAGGAGCGACATGGGATGACGGGCGTCAGCCAGGCCCAGCAACACATTGTCTATGGCCCGCAGGCGGCCGATCAGGGCGTGGTCCTGGAAGACGGTGGCAGTGCGGCGGCGCGCCTCGCGCAGGACCGCGGCATCGTCGAGGCGGCCGAGCCCGCCGATCGAAACCACGCCGCCCGAAGCCCCAAGCAGGCCGTTCAGCGCGCAGATCAGCGTCGTCTTTCCGACGCCGGAGGGGCCGACGATCGCGGTGACGGCGCTTTCCTCGAAGGCGAGCGACAGATCGCGCAGGACGTCGCGATCGCCGCGGCGCATCGTCAGCCGGTCGATGTTCACGGCGCCGCGAGTCGCCGGCGCCCAGCGCTTCGTCGGCGCGCTCATGACATGGGTGGCGACGCAGCTCGTCGTTGCGTGCGCCATGCGTCAGGGCCAGATCGAGCGGGCGCGTTCGCGCCATTGCGGCTCGCGATCCGCGCCGGCCTCTTCAGAGGTGATCGCCGACGCGTTCAGGCGGCGTCCGAAAACGCAGTGGAGAGCCTTGAATCTCGCCATCAGGGCGCGCACCCGGCGCAACAGGCTTTCATTCATGACGACGCACCTTTATCACTTGAATAAGCTAGATACAAGATGATATAGCAATGCTTGGGCCAAATGGGGCTGTAGCGTAGGCCTGCAGCGCACGGACGGCCCAGACCGGCGGAAAGCGCCGGAAGGTACAAACCGGAGCATTTCGTACGCGAAGGTGCGTTTGTTGATGGCGCAATGGCGCGCGACATCTGCCATGAGCTTTTGGCGCGTCGCTTGCAAAGACAAAAGGCCCTGCGAAGAGCAGGGGCGGAGCAAAGGCCGGTCGCCGGCTGTTGACATCGTGGGAGCGTCCGCGCGTGTATTCTCCATCGATTCTCGATGAGCTGATGCGTCCGCCGAAGACGCCTTCAACGCGCATCCTCTTTCTTGCCCGGCACGCGCCGGAGGAGCCGGACTACGCCTGCCGGTCCTATGCCGGAGATGGCGGCTATCCGGCCTATTACCATCGCGTGTGGAGGGTGCTGACCGAACTTGGCTACGCCGTCGACACCGCCAGCAACTGCCATGCGCTGTTTGGCGCTCCCGGCAATGTCGATCTGGTGTTCTCGCTCTACAACCGGATGCCGATCAACAATCCCGAGATCTTCGTCGCCGCGACCTGCGAGTTCCTGCGTCTTCCCTGCGTCGGCGCACGGCCGAACGTGCGGGCGCTGGCGGAGGACAAATGGTTCTCCAAGCTGGCGGCGCGGGCGATCGGCATTCCCGTCGCGGACGGAGCGATTTACGCCTGCGCGCAGGAGCTGACGGTCCCGCCGCCGTTTCGCGGTCCCTATTTCATCAAGAACCGTTTCGGCGCGGCGTCGGAGGGGATCGACGGCGACTCGATCCAGGATGATTGGGCCGGAGCGACCCGCGTCGCCGAGCGGCTGATGGCGCGCGGCATGTCGGTGCTGGTTGAATCCTATGTCCCGGGATTCGACATCACGGTTCCCGTTCTCGGCGGCAGGCAGCCCCTGATGCTGGGGATCGTGCGGCCGGGGTCCAACTGGGCGAGCGGCGTCATCACCGAGGATCTGAAGCAGAATGATCCGCTCGGCTATGAAATGTTCGATGCGGGCGAAACCGCCTTGGCGCCTGCGCTCGAAAGCGATGTCTCGGCCTTGTGGGCGGCGGCCGGCCCGATCGATTATCTGCGTCTCGACTACCGCTTCGATCCTGTGAGCCGGCGGCGCGTTTTCCTCGAATTCAACATCTGCTGCCACATCGGCCGCAGCGGCGCCATTTGCCTCGCCGCGGCGCAATGGGGGCTGACCCAGGCCGATGTTCTCGGCCATGTGGTCGAATACAGCGTCGGCCGCCAGGCCGGCAAAAAGGAGACGGGCCAATGGGCGCATTGATCGATCCGTCGAGCCTTGTGCTCGACCACGGTCCCGCGATGCGGCCTTTCGGCGACGCGGCGGTACGGCGCGGCGAGCCGAGGGGCTGGGATTTTCTCGGCGCCGTTCCCGTTCCCATGCGTCACCGAATTCGCGACGGCGTCGGCGATCTCGTAACGCGGATCGCGGCCGAGGGCGGCCCCGCGCTAAAATTTTGCTTTCCCATGGGGCAGGGCGGCCGCGGTGCGACTGGCCGGCTGCGCTTCATCCGCGCGCTCGAAGACTATCCCGATATGCTTGTCTCGGACGGGCAGGGCGATTCCTTCAATCGGCGCTTCCTCGAGACTCATGTGGCGGGTGGCGCTTTCACCGGGAGCCAGCCGGAGCGCGTCGCGCCCGTCTTCACAGATTGCGGTCTCATCGATCCGAAAGGTTGGATCGGCGTCTATGCGGTGGCGCCTTTCGTGTTCCTGATTGACCATCGAAAGCTCGATGGATTGCCGGCGCCGCGTCGGTGGGCCGACCTCGCCGATCCCGCCTATCGCGGACAGGTGATTTTCGGCGGTTGGCGCCGGGGCGGCATGGGCCATTGGAGCGAGGTCAATAAATTCTTCCTTCTCAGCATGGCGCGGGAATTTGGTCTTGACGGGTTGGCGCGGATTCTCCGCAACGTGCCGACGCTGCTCCACTCGGCGCAAATGCCGCGGCTCGCCGGCGCCGACGCTTCGCCCGGTGGAATTTACGTCTTGCCCTGGTCGCTCGCGGACATCTGTCCGCGCCGCGCGCATACAGAAGTGGTCTGGCCCGACGATGGGGCGCTTGCCTATCCGCTATGGCTGACGATGAAGGTTGCGCGCCGCGCGCGTCTCGACGCCCTGATCGGTCATTTCCATGGCGCCGAACTCGGGCGCTATCTCGGGCAGAACCGCTATCCGCCGCTATGCCCAGATCTGACGCCGGCGCTGCCGGAAGGCGCGCGGCTCAAATGGCTTGGCTGGGATTTCCTGCGCCATCGCTCGACGGCGCAGCTGACGAAGGCCGCCGCCCGTATGTTCCATGAATCCCGGGACGGTTTTGAAGAGCGGGACCGCCCGCGCGTCCTGGAGGATCGCTCGTGCGTGTAATCACCGTTGCCGGACCGCCTTCGGTGGGCAAGACCTCTGTCGTCGTCAAGACGGCCAAAGCGCTTGTCGGCAAGGGCCAGAACATCGCCATCGTCAAGTTCGACGCGCTCTCGACGACGGATGACGAGACCTACGCTCGAGCTTCGTTGCCGGTGACGGTGGGCCTCGCCGGCAACGTCTGCCCCGACCATTTCTTCGTCAGCAACATCGATGATTGCCTTGGTTGGGGTCGGCGCGTCGGCGCAGACATTCTGATCGCGGAGAGCGCTGGCCTTTGCAACCGATGCTCGCCACATATCCAAGGCGCGCTGGCGGTCTGCGTCGTTGATAATCTTTCGGGAATTCATACGCCGCGGAAGATCGGCCCGATGCTGAGACTGGCCGATATTGTCGTCGTCACGAAAGGGGACATCGTCTCCCAGGCGGAGCGCGAAGTATTCGCCTTCAATGTTCGTCTCGCCAATCCGCGCGCGACCGTCCTCTTCTTCAATGGCGTCACCGGCCAGGGCGCGGCCGAACTTGGCGTCCACGTCGCCGGCGCGCCGCATGTCGAGACTCTGGAGGGACGCCGGCTGCGCTTCCCGATGCCATCCGCCATCTGCCCTTATTGCGTTGGCGAGACCGCCATAGGCTGCGACCATCAGCGCGGCAATGTGCGGAAAATGACCTTCGCGGATTCGCCTGCATGACAGCGCCTGTCCTCTCGCTGACGCTCGCCGAATTATCGCGCCGGCACCCGGCCTTCATCGATTTTCTCGCCTCGACCGACGCCGACGGCGCGGAACCCGGTCGCACGCTGGAGGCGTGGCTTTGCGGTCTCAGCGACGACCGCCTGTCGCATGTCGGCATGGATCGCAGCCAGTTGCTCGCCCATGTCGAGGCGCTCGCCGCCGAGGTCGAGGCGCAACGCGGGGCCGCCGCGCCGCCGCTGCGCTCGCTAACGATCCTCGGCGGACGCGACAAGACAGGGCGTCCGGAGCGATTGAATCTCGTCCTGAAGCCGGGCGACGTATTGTGCATCGTCGGTCCGACCGGGTCGGGGAAGAGCCGGCTGCTCGCCGACATCGAATGCCTCGCCCAGGGCGATACGCCATCCGGGCGGCGCGTGCTTATCGACGATTGTCCGGCCGAGCCCGGCTGGCGTTGCGCCTCCGACCGGAAGCTGATCGCGCAACTGTCGCAGAACATGAATTTCGTCGTCGATCTCACCGTTGGCGAGTTCATTGCGATGCACGCCGATTGCCGCCTCGCGCACAGGCGCGTTGAGGCCGCGCGCGACGTGATCGCCTGCGCCAACGATCTCGCGGGCGAGCGCTTTTCCGCTGACGTCTCGCTCACCCAGTTGAGCGGCGGGCAGACGCGCGCCTTGATGATCGCCGACATCGCGCTTCTCTCCGCCTCGCCGATCGTGTTGATCGACGAGATCGAGAACGCCGGCATCGACCGCAAGAGATCGCTCGACCTGTTGATCGCCAAAGAAAAGATCGTCCTCGTGTCGACCCATGATCCCATCCTCGCCCTATTGGGCGACCGCCGCATAGTCGTGCGCAATGGCGCTGTCGCCGACATCATCGAAAGCAACCCCCAGGAAAGGGCCAATCTCGCGCGCCTCGAAGGCGTCGACCGCGCGCTCATGGACTTGCGCGCCCGGTTGCGGCGCGGTGAACGCATCGACGTGTTGCCACCCTGGTTTGACGATCGCGGAAAGGGCTGAAGTTCTGGACGCCATTGAACTCCTTTTGCTGCGCCGATCCTGCTCCGCGCTGCAGGCCCCGGCGCCGGAGGGAGAAGCCCTCCTGACGATCCTGCGTGCGGCCCTGCGCGTTCCGGATTTCCAGAGATTGCGGCCTTACGAGTTCATTTTGGCTACAGGCGCGGGCCTCGACAAATTGGGTGCAATGTTGGAGCGCGCCGCGCTCGCGGCCGGCCATCCGCCGGCCATCGTCGCCCGTGCGCCGCGCATGCCACATCGTGCGCCTTTGGTTGTCATCGTCGCCGCGCGCGCGCGCGCCAGCAAGATCGTCAGCCTATTCGAGCAGCAGCTGACTGCCGGTTGCGCGGTCATGGCGATGCAAATGGCGGCAGTGGCGCAGGGCTTCGGCGGTATCTGGCGTTCGGGTTGGCCGATGTTCGATCGCAGTCTGCATGACGCTCTCGAACTTGCGCGCGACGATCAGATCGTCGGGTTTCTCTACCTTGGCACGCCGGCGAGCGCGCCAGGGGAACAGTCGCGGCCGGTAGAGCCGGAGGATTTCATCCGATGGTTGTGACTGTTCCCGGCGGAGAGACCACAGCGACGCCTGTTGCGAGATGACGGTAGAAGAGTGGCACGGCGCTTGCCAAACAACATCCGCGTAAGTCGAGCGGCCGCCATGTCTGGCTGCGCTCGGAGCGGCGCCTTTCGACGTCCTCGGCGCCTTGCGACGCGCGGCGTCATCAGCAAATCGGAGTTCGGCCCGCATCCCGGGCGCCTATCGGAAATAAACGGACCAAGGAGCAAGAAATGTCTTCACTGCGACAGATCGCATTTTACGGCAAGGGCGGCATCGGCAAGTCGACCACCTCGCAGAATACCCTGGCGGCCCTCGCCGCCATGGACCAGAAAATTCTCATCGTCGGTTGCGACCCCAAGGCTGATTCGACCCGCCTCATCCTTCACGCCAAGGCGCAGGACACCATCCTGAGCCTCGCCGCTGAAGCCGGCAGCGTCGAAGACCTCGAACTCGAGGACGTCATGAAGGTCGGCTTCCGCGACATCCGTTGCGTGGAGTCCGGTGGTCCGGAGCCGGGCGTTGGTTGCGCCGGCCGCGGCGTCATCACCTCGATCAACTTCCTCGAAGAGAATGGCGCCTATGACGGCGTCGACTACGTCTCCTATGACGTGCTCGGCGACGTGGTCTGCGGCGGCTTCGCCATGCCGATCCGTGAAAACAAGGCGCAGGAAATCTACATCGTCATGTCCGGCGAGATGATGGCCATGTATGCCGCCAACAATATCTCGAAGGGCATTTTGAAATACGCCAATTCCGGCGGCGTGCGCCTCGGCGGTCTCGTCTGCAACGAGCGTCAGACCGACAAGGAATACGAGCTTGCGGAGTCCCTCGCGAAGAAGCTCGGCACCCAGCTGATCTATTTCGTGCCGCGCGACAATATCGTGCAGCACGCCGAACTGCGCCGCATGACGGTCATTGAATATGCGCCCGATTCCAAGCAGGCCGAGCATTACCGCACGCTGGCGACGCGGGTTCACGCGAACAAGGGCAACGGCATCATCCCGAGCCCGATCACGATGGATGAGCTCGAAGACCTGCTGATGGAGCACGGCATCATGAAGGCCGTTGACGAGTCCATGATCGGGAAGTCGGCCGCAGAACTCGCCGCTGGATAATGAACAGCCGGGCGCCGGAACGCGGCGCCCGGCTCGGGCCAATGAGGTTCACAAGTCGTCATCGGAACGTCGACGACCGATCGGCATTTTCGCGATCAAAGGGTGCGTCTCGATGAACTCGGGCGCCGCCGGGCTCCCGCTTCGGCCGCGCCGCCGCGCCACTTCACCGCGCAGGTCGCGCCAGCGAAAGGCCAGCCAACCCCCGGCCTCCTGTCGAGCCGGGAGATCGCGTCAGGATTTCTTTAGCTCCATCGTTCGATCTGATGCGGATCGATGTCGCTCGTGACGCTGACGCCGCCATCGCCTTCGGTCGTTTGTGTCCCGTCCCTCATCCGTGCTCCTTGCACGGACGGCCGGCGGCCGCGCTTTCCCGCAGGGATCTCGCGCGCGAAATGTTTTCCCTCCGCGCGACGCAGGGAAGCCACGCTGTCCCGGCTTGACGCCATGACAATGGCGAAATTGACGCGTGCGGTAGGTGAATAGTTACGCCTACATCACGGCTTTCAATTGAATTTCTAGATACAAATTCTTGCTTTCCGTGGCGCGGAACGCCCGCGATACGCGTTCCGCGGATCAGACCTTCTCGCCTCGGTATGGGCCGGTGACGGCGCTCGCCTCGGTCGAGCCGCGCGCGGATGAATTGAATCGGCCAGCTTGCGTCGTCGCCGCGGTTAGATTTTTCCGAAAATGGCCTGGATTATAGACTATAAAATCGATTGACAAACTGTACTAAGATGATTTACCCGTCAATGCTCAACTTCAGCAGCGCGGCTCCGGCAATCCCGTTCCGAAGCAGGCGGGGATCCATCCGGACGAGCGGCGCTGGCCACAAAGGAACCTCAGCGTGACTCGCCAGATCCACTTCAACGCCTTCGAAATGAATTGCGTCGGCCATCAATCGCCCGGCCTCTGGGCGCATCCCCGTGACCGCTCGTGGCAGTACAAGGATCTGGAATACTGGACCGATCTCGCCAAAACCCTGGAGCGCGGCGTTTTCGACGGCATTTTCATCGCCGATGTGATTGGCTACTACGACATCTACAAGGGCTCAAATCACCACGCGATTCATCAGGCCGCGCAAATTCCGGTCAATGATCCGCTTCAACTCGCGGCGCCGATCGCGCTCGCCACGGAGCATCTCGGCATCGGCATCACCGCCTCGACGTCGTTCGAACATCCCTACACTTTTGCGCGGCGCCTCTCCACCGCCGACCACCACACGAAAGGGCGCGTCGGCTGGAACATCGTCACGTCCTATCTGGAGAGCGGCGCGAAGAACATCGGACAGGGCGGACTGCGCCGCCACGACAACCGCTACGAAGTCGCCGCTGAATATGTCGAGGTCCTCTACAAATTGTGGGAGGGGAGCTGGGAAGAAGGCGCGGTCGTGCGCGACCGCGAAAAACGCATCTTCACGAACCCCGACAAGGTCCATGAGATCGGCCACAAGGGCAAGTTCTTCGAGGTCCCCGGCTATCACCTTTGCGAACCCTCGCCGCAGCGCACGCCGGTTCTCTATCAGGCGGGCGCCTCCGGCGCGGGCCGGGCTTTTTCCGCGCAACATGCCGAATGCGTCTTCGTCGCCGCGCCGACCAAGTCGGTCCTAAAGGCCTATGTCGCCGATGTCCGCCGTCAGGCCGCCGCGGCGGGTCGCAATCCGCGCAAGATCCTGACTTTTAATCTTGTGACCGTGATCGTTGATGAGACCGACGCCAAGGCGGAGGCGAAATTCCGGGAATACCAGCAATACGCATCCTACGACGGATCCCTCGTCTTCATGTCCGGCTGGACCGGCATCGATTTTGGCCAGTACGCGCCGACGGACCTCGTGAAAAAGGTCGACACTAACGCGATCGTCTCCGTGGTCGACCATCTTTCCAGCGGCGACCGGTCCTGGACCATCGAAGAACTGGCGCAGTGGGGCGGCGTCGGCGGCCTTGGCCCGGTCTTCGTCGGTTCGCCGGAGACCGTCGCGAACATCCTGCAGGAATGGGTGGAGGAGACCGATGTCGACGGGTTCAATCTCGCCTATGCGGTGACGCCGGAGAGTTTCGAGGACATCGTCAATCACCTCGTGCCCGAACTGCAAAAGCGCGGAGCCTATCCAACCGCATATCGTCCCGGCACATTGCGCGAAAAGCTGTTTGGCGACGGCTCCCTATCTGCCGCCCGAGCATCCCGCCGCGGGCTTCCGCGATATCGAAGCTGTCAAGCGGCGGGAAGCGGCTGAGGGAGCAGCCGAACCCTCGCTCGAAGCCGTTGGCGCGTGAATCTGTCATTCTGTCGCTTTGCGCCGTCCCGCTTTCCTTCAAAGGCGTCAAGGCGCGAGACGGCGCAGAGCCTCAATGTCATCAACGGCGTTCATGGCGCCGAACCCGGCGACGTCTTGTTCGAGCACCTTTGCGCGCCGCGCGGGCTCTGGATCTGTCTCGGGTTTCACCACAATGCGTTGTTCCGGCGCATGAGCGCGCAGAGCCGCGTGCCGACGGGCTTGACGCGCCATAGCCGACGCTTCGCAAGCGGGGCTATCGGTCGGCGTCCGGCGCCAGAAGTTCTGGCGCGTCGTGCAGCATCATCACAATCGCCGACGATGGCGTCTTCAGATCAAGACCGACAACGAGATCGGAACTGATCCACAGCCCGCTGGCGGATCTTGTCCCGGAGCCCAAGCGGGGCTTGCGCCGAATGGCGCGCAGGTCGCGGAACGGGCGCCCGGCGCTTCTGGAGCGCTTGCCGCCGAGATTGATCCCACCCGCGCGCCACAGTGCTCAAATTAGCGGTTGACCTAATACTACATAAAACTATATAGAATAAATGTCATACAACTGACGCTTGGCGATCGGGCACCGAGAGGCATCGCACAATGAAATCAGCACTGGCGCAGTCCACCGTAACGCTCGACGATGTCGAGGCGCCGCCATTGGCGTTGCTTGGTGGCGCGCAGTCGATTCTTGCGCCCTTGCGGCGCGGAGCCGCTTATTGGCCGCAGGCTCTTGGCGTCGCGCTTTACGCGGCGCTGCTTGCGGCGGTGGCGTTGAATAGAATGACTCCGGCTCCAGCGCCGGCGGAGGATGCGCTGGAGCTGGTGATGTTGCCGCCGCCCGCGCCGCCTGCGGAGGAGGAGCCGCCGCCCGTCGAAGAGCCGCCGCCGCCCGTCGCGGAAGAACCGCCGCCGCCGGTCGAGGAGCCGCCGCCGCCGGTCGCCGAGGAGCCCGCGGTCGCGCCTGTCGAGCCGAAGCCCATTCCAAAGCCAAAGCCGCCGCAAGTGAAGCCAAAAGTCGTTGAACACAAGCCGGTCGCGGCGCCGCACGCTGCGACGCCCCGCGCCACGGCGCCAACGGCGGCTGCGGCGCCGCCGCCAAACGCGGTGCCGTCGGGCTATTTCAATCAGGTTGCGAGCCGCGTCGCCCACGCCGCGCAAAGCCACCCGGTGAAGGGACCCGGCCGGGTCGGCTACCGCATCGTCATTTCGCCTTCGGGATCGGTCGTCTCCGCGAGCATATCGTCCTCTGGCCATCCCGAACTCGACGCCGCGGCGCGGCGCGCGGTCGCCGGTCCGTTTCCCTCATTCGGCGGATCGCGCCCCGTCGCCGTATCCGGCGGCATCCGGTATCAGTGAGACGCTCAACCTACATCCCACCCACACCTCACCCACGCTTTCGTAAACAAGGAGAGTTTCAACATGGCCGATCCCATTGACGCCGCGGCGGCGGCGGCGCAGCACGGCTTGTCCCCGGTCGAGCTGTTCCTGCAAGCCGATACTGTCGTAAAGGCGGTGATGATCCTTCTGATCCTCGCGTCGGCCTGGGGATGGGCGGTCATTCTGGAGAAGCTTGTCCGCTTGCAGATCCTGCAGAAGCGGGCGGGCAAGCTGGTCAGCAGCATTCAGTCCGGCTTTCCGGTCGCCTCGGTCGCGGAGAGCTTCGAAAAGGCCTCCCCGTCCGATCCCTTCGTTTCGGTCTACAAGGCCATGGTCGAAGAGCACAACCGCTCGGCTGAACTCACCCATTCGGAAGCGCAGCGCGACAGCCTTCAGGAACGCGTGCATAGGGTCGGCCAGCTCGCCAGCGCCGACGCGCTCGATCACCTTCAAAGCCGCCTGCCGGGACTTGCGACGATCGGCGCGGTGGCTCCCTTCGTCGGCCTGTTCGGAACGGTGTGGGGCATCATGACCTCGTTCCAGGGCATCGCCGCGTCCAACAACACCAGCCTCGCGGTGGTCGCGCCCGGCATCGCCGAAGCCCTGTTTGCGACGGCGCTCGGGCTCGTCGCGGCGATTCCCGCGGTGGTGTTCTACAATCGCATCGGCTCGGACATCGGCCGGTACGGCAAGCGCCTCAACGCCTTCATCGGCGTCTTCGAGATCGAGTTGTCGCGCCAGCTTTCCAGGAAGGGAGACCGCAATGGCCTTCGCGCTGCGTAAGCATGACAGCGAGTTCGACACGCCGCCGATGAGCGACATGAACGTTACGCCGCTGGTCGACGTGATGCTGGTGCTCCTCATCGTCTTCATGGTGGCGGCGCCGCTGATGGCGACCGGCGTGCCGGTGGATCTTCCGAAAGCGCAGACGAAGCCGCTGGTCGACCAGAAGCAGCCGATCGCCGTGAGCATCGATTCCGCCGGCAAATATTTCGTCGATCAGCGCGAAGTCGCCTCGGACGAATTGATTGCCGTGCTTGGCGAAAACGCCGACGGCAAGGAGCGGCGCATCCATGTGCGCGGCGACAAAAGCGTCGCCTATGGCAAGGTGATCGAGGTGATGGGCCTCATCAATTCGGCCGGCTACACAAAAGTCGCCCTCGTCTCTGAATCGCCAGGCGGCGCAAGCCCCCAGCCCGCGGCGCAGGCAGCCGCGCCTGCGCCGTGATTGGCGGTTGAACGCGCCGATCGAAGCGGAAGCGCATCTCCAGGACCGACGGCGCAATGGCGCATCATTGCCGAGGGACGCGCTTCCAATCTGATCAACGCGATCAGTTCGCTCTCAACTCATCGAAATGCAGGACCTAGCGTGATGCCACAACATCTACTGTTTAGCGCGTTTGTCATGAACACGTCTTCGCACATCACCCATGGGCTTTGGCGGGATGAGCAGGGCGAACAAATTCGCTTCAACGACATCGATCTTTGGGTTTCGCTCGCCAAGCGCCTCGAGCAGGGCGGTTTCGATACGATTTTCTTCGCGGATGTGATCGGACTTTATGGCGACTATCGCGGCGGTTGGGAGAACCATGTTCGCGGCGGCCTTCAGATCCCGAGCAACGACCCCCTTGTGTTGTTGTCCGCGCTCGCCGTCAACACCGAGCATCTTGGACTAGCCTTCACGGCCGCTCCGATACAGGAACCGCCGTTCAATTTCGCGCGGCGCGTTTCGACGCTGGACCATGCTTCGAAGGGCCGCATCGCCTGGAACATTGTCACAAACGCGCTCGAGAACGGCGCCCGCAATTTTGGCCTTGATGGGTTGACCGAGCACGACGAGCGCTATCGCTGGGCGGATGAGTATCTCGACGTGCTTTATAAACTCTGGGAAGGCTCCTGGGATGAAGGAGCGCTCCTTCAAGACCGCGTTCGAGGCATCCATGCGGATCCCGGCCGGATCCACAAGATCCACCATGTTGGCGAGCGCTATCGGGTGGAAGGGCCGCATCTTGTCGCGCCCTCGCCGCAGCGCACGCCCTTGCTTTTCCAGGCGGGCTCGTCGCCAGCTGGCCGCGACTTCGCAGCCCGCAACGCCGAGGCGCAATTCATCATCTCGCCCAACCCCGAGGCCGCCCGCAAACTGACGGCGGAGACGCGTGAACTTGTCGTCAAACACGGTCGTCACCCGAATGACCTGAAGTTTTTCCAGGGGCTCTCCTTCGTGGTGGGCAGCACCGAGGAGGAGGCGCACCGCAAGGAGGCGGAGCTCGAAGAGAAAATCGATCTCGACGGCATGATCTCGCACATGGGCGGCGGCCTTGGCGTCGATTTTGGACGCTATAGCCTCGACACGCCGCTTAACGACATCGAGACCCAGGGGGTGCGGAGCATATTGACCTGGGTTCAGGAGGGTACGCCGGGGCGGGCGCCGACCGTCGAGGACTTCGGTCGCGTTTTGGCCCGGGCAAGCCGCGTCGTCGGTACGCCTGAGAGCATCTCCGACCAGCTCGCGCTCTGGCGCGATGCCGGGGTTGATGGAATCAATGTGGTGAACGCCACGATCCCGGGTTCGTACGACATCTTCATTGATGAGGTTCTGCCCGTGCTGCGCCGTCGCGGCCTTGCGCGCGAAGGCTATGAGCCGGGCACGCTGCGCAAAAAGATATTCGGCGCTGACCGCCTGAGCGACCGGCATCCGGCAGCTGCCTATCGCGGCGCGTTCGCGCAGCAGGCTGCGCAGTGAGGCGCCCTGCGCATTCGCAGCAATGAATTGTCAGCGATCCGCGGCAGGCCGCCCGTCAACGAGATTGCGCAAACGCCCGGAGCGTCGGGCCGGAGCGATGGCTTTTGAGAGGATCACCAATGTCGGGCGCATCCAACGCAGTTCTAAAGGAAGAAGTATATCTACCGCCGGACTTTGAGACGCTAGCGGCGGCATATCGGCCGCAGTTCGCGGCGATCGCCAGAGGCGCCGCAGAACGGGATCGGCGTCGCGAACTCCCCCATTCGGAGGTGCAGGCGCTCTTGAAATCCGGCTTCGGCGCCTTGCGCATCCCACGGCAATATGGTGGTTCGGGGGCTTCGATCAGCCAGCTGTTTCGCTTGATCATTGAACTCGCCGAAGCGGATTCCAACATCGCGCAAATTTTTCGCGTGCATTTTGGCTTCGTGGAAAGCCTCCTCAATGAGCAGGACATTCCGCTGCGGCAAGTCTGGTTCGCTCGCATCGTCAACGGATCGTTTGTCGGCGCCGCGATGTCCGAACAGTCAGGTGTCGGCGATCTCACGATACAGATCGCGCAACGGGACGGCCACTGGTATGTCGACGGCGAGAAATACTATTCCACCGGCGCGCTTTTCGCCGACTGGATAAATGTCATCGTAAAAGACGGCGACGACTATGTCGATCTGGTGGTGCCGGCGCGCGGCGAAGGCGTCACGCTGGTCAATGACTGGGATGGCTTCGGGCAAAGATTGTCAGGAAGCGGAACCACCCGCTTTGAAAATGTGCGGGTAGAGAACGATCAGATCCTCCACAGGTTTCCTCCGGAAGCCCTCCGGGCCGGATTTTCCTATCTCCATCCCGCTTTCTACCAGCAAGTTCATCTGGCGACCCTGGCTGGCATCGTGCGCGCCGCGCTGCGCGACGCCGTGGACTACGCTAGGGCGAGAACGCGCACATTCCTGGTGCCGGGGATTTCCAGGCCTCAGGACGATCCGCTTGTACAGCGCGTCATCGGGCGCCTGTCCAGTCTATCGTTCGCCGTTGACGCCATTGTTGACCGCGTCTCGGCAAAGCTGCAGGTCGCTTACGAGCGCCAGCAAGCCGGCGGAGCCGCCAATGACGACATCGCCTTTATCGAGGCGGATCTCGCGGCGTTTCAGGGCCAGCAAATCGTGATCGAGCTCGCGCTTCAGGCGACCAACCTTCTCTTTGAGGTAGGCGGCGCTTCGGCTGTCGGCGACAGGCACGGATTTGATCGCCACTGGCGGAACGCCCGAACGCTCGCCTCTCACAATCCGGCTATTTTGCGGGAGGCGGTGATCGGCGCCTATCGCCTCAAGGGCATCAGCCCGCGCGCGTGATGCAAGACCGATATCGCCAGAGGACGACACAAGCTCATGCCAAAGCAACTGCACGTTAATCTGTTCGAAATGAACTGCGTCAGCCACATCACCCACGGAATGTGGGCGCATCCCGACAATAATCGGCACCGCTTCAACGATATTGAGTTCTGGACCGAACTCGCTCAGCTGCTCGAATATGGGACATTCGACGCGGTCTTCCTGGCCGACGTGATCGGCGTCCATGACCGCTTCCGGGACAGCGCGGACACGTCGATCAGGGAAGGCCTGCAGATTCCAAACAATGACCCGCTGCTGCTGATCCCTGCAATGGCGGCCGTTACCCGCAATCTCGGATTCGGCGCAACTTTCTCGACCACCTACGAGCCGCCATTTTCGTTCGCGCGTCGGATGAGCACCCTCGATCATCTCACCAAAGGGCGCGTAGGTTGGAATATCGTCACATCCTATCTGCCGAACGCTGCTAGCAATTTTGGCCTTGAGGGCGAAATTTCGCATGATCATCGCTACGAGATCGCGGACGAATATCTCGACGTCCTCTACAAGCTTTGGGAAGGATCCTGGGACGACGACGCGGTCGTCCTTGATCGCGAAAACGGAATTTACGCGGACCCAGCCAAAATCCGCCAGATAAACCATGTCGGCGAGAACTTCAGGGTAGCGGGTCCGCATTTGTGCTCGCCGTCCCGCCAGCGTACGCCCCTGCTGATTCAGGCGACGGGGTCCCCTGCGGGGATCGCTTTTGCCGGACGGCATTCGGAAGCGGTGTTCACGGCGGCGGTCTCGCGTGCGGCCGTGCGCGCCAACATTGCGTCGCTCCGGGCGGCGGCGGTCGCGAATGGACGAAACCCGACGGACATCAAAGTCGTCGCGATGGCCAGCATTATTACAGGCCGCACGGATGTAGAGGTCGCGACAAAAGTTGAAACCTATCGCAGCTTCCGCAGCGTCGACGGGTTTTTGGCGCATATGATGATCGGAATTGACCTGACGCGATATCCGGCCGGTGAACTGGTCGGAAATATCATAGCCAGAAAGGATCCGGGTTGGGACGCGATCCCGCCTTTCATTCACCCAGGACAGACGGTTGGGGAGGTGATTGGCAACATAATCAATTTCCCGACCGCCACATTTGCCGTCGCGGGGACCCCGGATATCGTCGCCGATGAGATCGAACGGTGGCTCGACGAAGATGGAATCGACGGGATCAATCTTCTTCAATATCTGTCATTCGACACCGTCCGTGATTTCATCGAGCTTATTGTGCCGGAACTTCGCCGGCGCGGGCGCTTCCGCACTTCATATGCTGATGGGGAAACGCTCCGCGAACGGTTCTTTGGCGCGGGCCAGGCCCGGCTTCCCGACCGACATTTTGGCGCGCGCTATCGGGATCCGGCGACGCTGTCGACGCCGGCGGAGGGATTGCGCCTCGATGCGCATGGCGATGAGCCGTGGATCTTCGCCCGGAGAAGAGCAGCGTCATGAACTCTTTTTTTATAGGCGCCCCGGGAGAGGGGAGGTCCAATCTTCCCAAAGGGGCCGCGGCCAGGCTCCTGATCGCCGGCGCTATGTCGATGAGCCTCGGTCACGCCGTTCTTGCCGCGGAGGCGGAGCCCGCAAGCGGCGGGACGATCCAATATGGTCATGAGCAGGAGCCGCCGTGCCTTGCCGGGCCCTGGATCCAGCAGTGGTACCTTCAGCGCCAGTTCAGCGATAATCTCGTTTCGAGAACCGACGACGGAGGCATCGCGCCATGGCTCGCGATCAGTTGGACGATTTCGGATGACAGGAAAACATATACGTTCCAGATCAAGCCGGGCGTCAAATTCACAGACGGCACGCCGCTCAACGCGCAAGCAATCGTCGACAATTTCAGTCTTTGGTTGAGCGACGAACCCGAAAAGCTGAACAATGCCGCGACCGAATATTTCAAGCGAAGCTTCCAATCCGCGCAGGCGACCCTAAATTTGACCGTCCGCATCGATCTGAAGAAGCCCTACGAGCCCTTCCTCAATGTCCTTTCCCAGTCCACATTTGGAATTCAGTCGCCAACGGCGCTGGCTCGCGGCCGCCAGGCCAATTGCGAGCAGCCGGTAGGCTCCGGTCCATTCATCATTGTAAAATGGAACCACGGACAGGACGTCGTCCTGAAACGTAACCCCAATTACAACTCGGCGCCGGCGAACGCCAAACATCAGGGCCCCGCCTATGTCGACGGTTTGGTGTGGAAATTCCTGAGGGAGCCGCCCGTGCGCTATGGCTCGCTGGTGACTGGAGAGTCAGACGTCATTTATGATGTCCCGGGGGTTGACTGGGCCGACGCGAATAAGCGCTTTCAGGTTATTCGACACATCACGGGCGGCACGCCGCTCAGACTACAGCTGAATACGGCGTTTCCGCCCTTCGACGATGTGCGCGTCCGCAAGGCGTTTGCTTACGCGTCGGACCGCAGGAAGGCCGTCGAAGTGTCCTATCTCGGCGCTGTGCCATATGAGGGGAACGGCGCGCTGAGCCAAAGTTCCCCGGAATATTTGAGCGCACTGGCCGACGCCTATCCTTATGATCCGGATCGGGCCAACCGATTGCTCGACGAAGCAGGCTGGACCGCGCGCGACGCGGATGGAATTCGGCTCAAGAATGGCCGGAAGCTAACCGTTCGCATCGTTTACGGGGCGGGATTTCTGGTGACTTCGGATGGAATTCAGGCCCTGCAGATTGTTCAGGAGCAGGCTCGAGAAGCAGGCTTCAATGTCTTGCTTGTGCCAACGACCCAGGCCGAGTTTTGGGCTGGAAAGAACAGGGGCCCGCATGACTATGAAGTTC
Source organism: uncultured Alphaproteobacteria bacterium (assembly GCA_963767805.1). Lineage (GTDB taxonomy): Bacteria > Pseudomonadota > Alphaproteobacteria > Rhizobiales > Beijerinckiaceae > Methylocapsa. The sequence continues at coordinate 80,753 of CAVYFP010000013.1, forward strand.
AACCGTCATATTGGACGGCGACTTCAGCGGAGGTGTTTCAGATTGTTTGGAGGCCGGATAGCGGCAATGTCGTGAACGCGATGAACGCGTCGCGTTTTCAGGATGCAACGCTATGGTCGTTGATCGAGGAGGCCGATCAGACGTTCGATGAGGCCAAGCGGATCAAGTTGTATCGGGAGGCGCAGTGGATCGTCGTCGACAGCGCGGCGGTCGTGGGATTTGTCCCGCTCACGGTGACGCTCGCCGTGAATCCGAGGCTGAAGGATGTCTGGCTTTCCAGCGCTGTCGGGGCGCCGGTGTTTCACGACGCTTATTTCGTGAAATGAGCATGACCCTGGCCGCCAGGATCCGTGCTTTGCCGTTTGGCGGCGCGAGCCGCCACGTCGCGTGGTTTCTTCGTCGCGCCATTGGCGGCGCCGGCGTTCTCTGGGCCGTCACGACTTTCACTTTTGTAGTGCAATCATTGATGCCCGGCGACAGAGCGTTGCTCATTATCAACATGGCCGCCGGAAACATCACCAATCCATCCCAGGCGGAAATTGACGCTGTCAACGCCAAATATGGCTTCGCCGATCCAATTGCTGTGCAATATCTGAACTATCTCTGGCGCTTGCTTCATGGTGATTTCGGCGTGTCGTATCAGCTTCACCGGCCGGTCATCGAAATTGTCGGCGCTCAAATTTTTCCGACGATCGTACTCGCCTTTTCGGCTTTGTCGACCGCGTGGTGCATCGCCATCTTCATGACCGTCGTCTTGGCGGGTCGCGCAAACCCTTGGGCGAGGTTTGCGAGCGGATTACAGATCGTCATGGCTACGATGCCCCCATACTGGATCGGCACGATCCTTCTCGTAACCTTTGCGGTTTTTCTGCGTATTTTCCCGGTCGAAGGCAAGAACGGCCTCATCGGCCTGGTGCTTCCGACGGCTGCGTTGGCGATTCCGCTGGCGGGCTTTATCGGGCTGGTGATCCAGCAGGAATTCGTGCGCGTCCTTGAGCAGCCATTCGTGACGTCCTCGCGGGCCAGGGGCATGGGTGATTTCGGCGTAAGACTGCGCCACGTGCTGCGTCACGCGGTGCTCCCTGGGGTAACGCTTTCGGGGTGGGCTGTTGGAAGCTTGTTCTCGGGCGCCGTGTTGGTCGAAGCCGTGTTCGCGCGGCAGGGCATCGGCGGCATACTGGTCACGGCGACCTCGGCGCGCGACGTTCCGCTCGTCACCGGCATCACTGTCATTTCCGCCGGGATCTACGTGATTGCGAATGTTCTGGTGGATCGCGCTTATCTGATCATTGAAGGATAAGACTGGCATGAGCAGTTCAGCTGCTACGTTACCCCGGCGCGTTTCGCCGCGAATCTGGAACACGATCGCGATATCCGGGCGCATCCCTCTGCGTGTTTATCTGGCCGCGACGGTCATTGCATTTTTTGTCGTCTCGGCGATCGCGCCGCAGCTTTTGCAAAGCCATAGCGCGTTCAAGATAGATTTGAGAGCGACATTGCAGCCGCCCTCTTTTTCTCATCTCTTCGGCACCGATCAAGCCGGCCGGGACACCTATTCGCGGATGGTGAGCGGGGCGGGGCAATCGCTTTCCATTGGGCTCGGCGCGACGGCGTTAAGCATGACAGTCGCGCTGTTCCTTGGCGTCTCCGCCGGACTGGGCGGACGACTTGTCGACGGCGCGATCAGCAGATTTCTCGACGTGCTGTTCGCCTTTCCGATGCTGTTCCTCGCGCTGCTCTTCGTCACCGTGTTCGGCCCCTCAGTGACGACGCAGATCATCGCGGTGGGGCTCGGGACGGCTCCAGGTTACGCGCGCATGATCCGCGGCCAGGTCCTGTCGGCGCGGGGAGCGGGTTATGTCGAGGCGGCCGTAGCGCTCGGGCATCCATTTCCAAAAATCGTTCGGCGACATATTCTACCCAATGCGTTGCATCCTCTTGTGGTGATGATGACCTTGGGGGTTGGCCAGGCCGTCGTTTGGGCGTCCGGGCTGGCGTTCCTGGGCCTTGGAGCCGCCCCGCCGTCACCGGAGTGGGGCGCATTGTTGGATGCCGGACGCGACTACATCACGCGCGCGTGGTGGCTGGAGGTCATGCCCGGCGTTGCGATCGTGGCCTTCGCGCTGTCGGTTACGGTTCTTGGCCGTCACCTTCAGGACCGTCTCGAAGGAAGGATCGATGCGTGAGCCGTCCGGATGATGTCTGCGATCCGGCGAGCGGCCCCTTGCTGCGCGTCGACTCGCTTCGCGTATCATTCGGGCGCGATGCGTCGGAGGCCGCCGTTGTCCATGGCGTGTCATTTTCGCTGGCCGCCGGACGCTGCGTCGCTATCGTCGGCGAATCCGGCTCCGGCAAAAGCGTCACGGCGCGCTCGCTCGTAGGCCTCGCCGGCGCCAATGCCCATGTTCGCGCCGGCGCGCTGGAATATGGTGGGCGCGATCTCACCAAACTGAGCGAGCGCGAATGGTGGCGCGTGCGCGGCAAAGAAATTGGGTTCGTGTTGCAGGACGCACTGGTCTCGCTCGATCAGCTCCGCCCTGTCGGCAAGGAAGTCGGCGAGGCTTTGGTGCTTCACGGGGAAGCCGGAACGCGCGCGGAGCTGGCCGAACGGGTCATCGACTTGTTGAAGCTCGTCGGCATTCCCGAACCTGCCCTCAAGGCCCGGCAGCTTCCTCGCGAGCTCTCCGGCGGACAGCGGCAGCGGGCGTTGATTGCGGCGGCGCTCGCTTTGGACCCGCAGATCCTGATCGCCGATGAACCGACGACGGCGCTTGACGCGACGGTGCAGGCGCAGATTCTCGAATTGCTGGAAGAAACGAGACAGAGAGGCAAGGCGCTCATCCTCATTAGCCATGACTTGGCGGTCGTATCGCGCATGGCCGACGAGGTGCTCGTCATGCGGCGCGGCGAAGTCGTCGAGCGCGGCCCGGCGGAGCAGATCTTCCGCGATCCACAACATGAATACACGCGTCGCCTGCTTGACGCCGTTCCGTCAGCGCTGTCGCGCGGAACGAGATTGGCTCCAGCCTCCGCGCCCGCGCTATACGCACGGTCGCTGTACCCCTTATCGCGAGACGACAACTCCCGCCTCACGCCAACCCCGGTGAAAAGCGGCCCATTGCTACGTGCGGAGGGCCTGGTAAAGCGGTTTCGGGGCCCGGATGGGGTCCTACGCACCGTTATGGACGGCGTGTCGTTCGACCTTCACGGTGGCGAAGCGCTTGGCGTCGTCGGCGAGTCCGGTTCCGGCAAATCGACCTTAGCCAGATTGGTCCTTGCGCTCGAACGTCCGGACCAGGGTTCGGTATTGTTGCATGGGCTGCCCTGGACCGCCGTTTCCGAACGAAAGCGGCAACCGCGGCGCCGTCGGATATCGGTAATCTACCAGGACCCGCTCAGCTCGTTTGATCCACGCTGGACCGTGGACCGGATTATCGATGACAGTCTCGATGGCGCCGATCAGCGGAGCGACCGGCGCGCCGAGCGGGTGGACGAATTGCTCGATCTCGTTGCGTTGCCAGCGGCGTACCGGCGGCGGCGACCGTTGGAACTTTCGGGCGGCCAGCGACAGCGGGTCGCGATCGCCCGAGCTATCGCGTCAAAGCCGTCGGTCATTGTCTGCGATGAGCCGGTGTCGGCTCTCGACGTGTCGATTCAGGCGCAGGTGCTTGACCTCCTCGCCGATCTCAAAGAGCAGCTCGGGATAAGCTACATCTTTATTTCGCACGATCTCGGCGTGATCCATCATTTCAGCGACCGCGTGCTGGTGATGAGTGAGGGGCTCGTCGTCGAAAGCGGCGATGTCGACGACGTCTTCCACCGGCCGCAGGAAGAATATACCCGGCGGCTGGTCGCGGCCGTGCCGCGCTTGCGCCATGCCCGCTCGATCCCGGAGCGAAGGCTGGCGGAGTAGCGCCGCCCGAACAAAAAAGGCTGGCCCTGTCTTTTCTGCGATGCTGATGCCGGATTTGCGTGGCGAGGACGGAGTCGCCGTGGCTAGAGCGGGATGAGGCTTGTCTGAATCGATTTGGGATTCCCGAATCGGCCTGGGTCTGATTCAAGCTTCGTGCTGGGTCGGAGGCCGGCATGGAATGACACGACCTTTATCGATGGATTTGCGTAACCGAGCGATGGCGCGGCTTGCGGAAGGCGAGAGCGTCCGCGCGGTGGCTGCGGCCTTGCGCGTCAGCGCGTCGAGCGTGGTGAAGTGGTCGCAACGGCTGCGCCGGACGGGCAGCGCTGCGCCGGGTCGGATCGGTGGTTATGCGCCCCCGAAGATTGCCGGCGGACATCGGGATTGGCTGCTGGAGCGCACCCGTGCGGAGGCCTTCACGCTGCGGGGCCTTGTGGTGGAGTTGGCCGAACGCGGTCTGAAGGTTGATTATCGGACAGTTTGGACGTTCGTGCACCGCGAAGGGCTCAGCTTCAAAAAAAACCGTGCTGGCCAGCGAGCAGGATCGGCCGGACGTGGCTCGCAAGCGCGCTCGGTGGAAGGCCTATCAGAACCGGATTGATCCGCGCCGACTGGTGTTCATCGACGAAACCTGGGCCAAAACCAACATGGCCCCATTACGGGGCTGGGCTCCGAAAGGGCGGCGGTTGCAGGCCAAGGTCCCGTTCGGCCACTGGAAGACCCTGACGTTCCTGGCCGCTCTGCGTCATGACCGCATCGAGGCGCCCTGGGTCTTCGACGGCCCGATCAACGGCGCCGCCTTCACGACCTATGTCGAGCGGGTTCTCGTCCCAACCCTGACCCCGCACGACATCGTGGTGATGGACAACCTCGGCAGTCACAAGAGCCAGGCGGTGCGGCGAGCCATCCGCGCCGCCGGAGCTCAACTGTTGTTCCTGCCGCCCTATAGCCCCGATCTCAACCCGATCGAGCAAGTCTTCGCCAAGCTGAAACACCTGCTCCGAAAAGCCGCCGAACGCTCCCTCGAAGCGACTTGGAAGCGCATCGGATCCCTGCTCGACGAGTTCCAACCCACCGAATGCGCAAATTATCTGACCAACTCAGGATACGCTTCAGTCTAGAGTCATCATGCTCTAAAGCCGGTCCAGCGGACTCGGAACAAATCGCGCCCGCGGGTCAGTCATCGTGGCCTGTTTCCGGCTTGTCGAGGCGTTCCCCGGCGGCATCGGTCTGGCCCGCCGAACATGTCCAACGCGCCAAGCGAAGAGCGGGCCGCCGCGCTTCAGAGCCAAGTTGGCTTCAGCGTCGCCGATACGATGTGATCGCACGCGCAAAAAAGCGAGCGTGCGCCCCGATGTGGGGCGCACGCGTAGCAGTCGCAGATTGGATCAGAATTTGGCCGTGTAGGTGAGCCCCGTCATTAGCGGATTTCCCGGGCGTGCCGCCGATCAAACCGGTGGCTGCGCCGATGTTCGACGACTTGACCAGGAAATAATGTGCGTTGAGCGCATTATGCACCCAGCCCGTCAAACTCCAGCTGCCATCCTCGGCTTTGAGACCGGCATGCGCGTTGAGGATCCCATAGGCGGGAATGATGGCGTAGATCGAATTCGAGCTTTCCCCGAACCATCCCGAATTCGTCCAGCTCTGCCAGGAATAGTCAGGTCCGGCGAAGAAGATCACAGGCGTTGCGAGGTTGGGGATAACCGCGCCCAGATGCTTTGTATATTCCCCACCGAGGCTGAACGACCAGCGCGGGGTCGCCGAAACCTGCTGGCCGGTGAGGCTGCAGGTTGACATGTAGCCGAGTTCAACAGGGCATGGCGCCGAGGGGAAATTCTGGTAGAAGGCGTCGTCATACATGCCGGAAGCGGTGAGGCTGATGTCCTCGGTCGGATGCGCCCTTATGTCGGCCTCGAACCCGCGCGAGATGACATGGGGCGCGTTGGCCGTATAGGCGAAAAAGCCGCCTGCCGTTCCGATCCCCGCGCCCTGCGTGATGAAGTTCCAGTCGTTCATCCAGAACGCCGCGAAATTCGCCTGGACCTTGTGATCGAACAGGTCCGTTTTCACGCCGATCTCGTAATTGTCCAGCGTCTCCGCCTTGATCACGGTCGGCGCGGCGGCCGGGAGAGGGCCATAAGATATATTCGGGCCGCCGGGGCGCGCGCCATGCCCGTAGGAGACATAGGGCATTAGATCCGGCGTCAGCTTGTACGAAATCGAGATGAGACCGGACGGAAGGCCCTGATAAGAATTGATGTATTGCGACCAGTATGCAGGCCCCACCGCCGCCGCTCTCGTGGCGAGGACGGCTTGCTGCGTTGCGGGGTCAAGACTGCTGACGTCAAGCCCGGTCGTCAAGCCTTCGTTATGGGCTGACTTCCAGGTGGCGGAATATCTCAGGCCAGCCGTCACATCGATCTGTGGCGTCGCATGCCACACGCTTTGCAGATAGGGCGCGATGCTCTTCGTATCGACCTGGCCGTTTCCGTTCATCTGCGACCAGTCCATGGCATAGTGGGCGAATGTCGCGTCTGCCGGTGTCTTGGGCTGAAAATACCACGCGCCCGCCTGGCCGCCGTAATACAGATTATCGGGACTGCGAAAATTCTCCCACAGGAAGAACAGTCCCGCCTTGGCCTCGACCGGCTGGCCGGCCGCCGAGGAAATGCTCAAATCCTCCTGGCCATTCCACGAATTGCCGTCGCCGCAGTAGGAGCGCAGCGTATCGACATTGAACGCCGTGTTGTTGAACCAGTGGCAATTATAACCGTAGCGGCGGAAGGCCGTTACGAAATCGATGGAATTGCCGTTCAGATTATAATGCGTTATGGCGGCGACGCCGGTGCTGAGGCCGGTCTCGCTTGGTCCAGCTCCGACATTGCCGCTGAGATCCGTGTTCCAGCGGGTGAGCCCGTTATTGCCTTGCGGGATATAGCCGACGCTGGCCGCCCGCTGATAGAAGTTGTTCGGGATGGGCGCTCCGTTCGCATAGTTCGTCACAACGCCTGTGGTGAGCGACACGCAGCATTGCGTATAAATGAAGGAGTAATCGGCGACCAGTCTGACCGTCAGATCCTCGATCGGCCGTAGAAGCACCTGAGCGCGGATGGCCTTGTCGGTGTATTCCCCGTAGCTCGCGTTGTTGCCCGCGCTTACGCTGTGGATCCACCCGTCCTGATAATTGCCGAACAGCGACAGCCGGAAGGCGGCCCAGTCGGTGTCCGCGATGGCGCCCGTCACCGATCCCTTCAGGAGGACCTGATTATAATTGCCATAGGTTACGGAGACGTCGCGCTGGGACGTGAAGCTCGGCAGCAGGGTCGTCACCTTGACCGCGCCGGCTGTCGAATCCCAGCCGCCGGCCGTTCCCTGCGGTCCTTTTAGCACCTGCAACCCGTCCATGTCGGGAATGTCCAGATAGGCTGTGCCGGGTCTTGGATAATAGATGCCGTCGATATAGATGGGAACGCCTGAGAATGCGCCGGGAACGTTGGTGCCGTCGGCGTTGCCGATGCCGCGGATATTGAAGGTCAGATTCTGGACGTTGAGCACTTTGATGGTGAGGCTCGGCGCCAGCTGCTTTGCGTCCTGAATATTGTTGATCTGAAGATTTTGGATCTGGTCCTGCGTGACCACCGTCGCGGCGACGGGGGCGGATTGCAACGCCTGGACCTGCTTCTCCGAAACGGTTTGCGTTGTTTCGGGCGTGGGCGCGGAGGTGACCACGACGTCCTCGACATGGCCCTCGGCCGCGGTCTGCGCCCAGGCGCCAGGCGACGTGGCGAGGATGAAACATAGCGGCAAGGCGACGAGCCGCATGAAGGGGGGGGGCGTCTCATAGAAATTGTTCTCCGGTGATTGCCGCAGGGCTGGCCGCGGGATCGACAATTGCAATGCGCGCGACGTCGATCAGTTGGACTGAGCAGGAACCTACATAATAAAAGCTATAGAAACGATATACTAATGATATAAAAGGATCGCCGTTGCGGAAATGCCACGGTCTCGGTTCCGCGCGATCGAACGTATGAGCGTTTAGCGGGCGAATTTCTCGCCGGGGAGGCTCAAGCTGTCCGCGGGGATTAAGACCCCCCGGCGATCGCTGTGACAGTCTTGCCGGCGGCGTAGAGAGCTCTGATCCGATCGGTACGGCAAAGTTTTCGTCAGCCTTGCGGCAATGCTTGTTGATCCAGATCAATGCAAACGCAAAGAAGAACCAAGATAAATTGTTGACATAATCTCATATTTGTTATACGGTTTCCTCATGAGATATAAATTATTTTTACGAAGGACTATTTCTAAAATCGTTGAGGTAATTGGTAAGCTGCATATCTCTAGGCTTTGAATATGCTGTGAATTTTCTCATGGTTTGGAGTCGCTTTGCAGCACGAGAAATCCACAGTTTTGATCGTTGACGATGACCGCGACATGCGTTGGGTGATGCGAAACATCCTCGCAGACGCTGGGTTTGACGTAACGGAAACCGATGGAGGCGGAGCCGCGCTCGAACTGGCGACCCATTTGCCGCCGGCAGCCGTACTTCTGGATATGCGGATGCCCGGCCTCAGCGGCGATGTGGTGCTACGTAGTTTCAGGCGGCTGGATCCGGCTCTGCCGATCATTATCGTCACCGCGCATGGCTCAATCCCGGGCGCGGTGAGCGCGATCCGGGATGGCGCCTTCGAATATGTCACCAAACCGTTCCGCAACGACGATCTTCTGGAAACCGTGCGGCGCGCGGTCAAACGGCGATCCAGCGCGCGAAGCGCAGCCGCGGTCCCAGGCGGGCTACGTGCCGGCTTGAGCGCGGTAATGGGGCAGGGGACCGCAATTCAGGCTCTTGCAGCCCAGATTGAAGCCGTCGTCGCGACTCCTTATTCCGTCATCATTGGCGGTGAGACAGGCGCCGGCAAGGAGGTCGTCGCCCGCTGCCTGCATGAACACGGTCCGCGCGCGAACCAGCCGCTCGTGGTCGTCGATTGCGGCGCCATCACCGAGTCCCTCACCGACAACGAGCTCTTCGGCCACGAAAAAGGGGCGTTCACCGGCGCCGGCGAACGCCGCCGCGGCTACATCGAGGTTGCGGCCAATGGCGGCACGATCTTCCTTGATGAAGTCGGAAATCTTGCGCCGACCGGGCAAAAAGCCCTCCTGCGAACGCTCGAAAATCGCACTATTCGCAGGGTCGGCGGCACAGAGTTGATCGATCTCGACATACGCGTCATCGCGGCCAGCAACGAGGATCTCAAGGAGCGCACGAGGACGGGCGCCTTTCGCGAAGATCTCTTTTTTCGCCTTGCGGAATATGTGATCACGGTCCCGCCCCTGCGTGCGAGACCCGAGGACGTTCCCTACCTTGCGCGGCGGTTTCTGACGCAGGCGCGCGAGGTGCTGAATCAGCCGCCCGTTGAGATCGAACCTGCGGCCCTCGACATGCTGTGCGCTTACCGATGGCCCGGGAATGTTCGAGAATTGCGTAATGTCATGCGGCGCGCGGCGCTTACGCGATCGGATGGAATCGCGCCCCGCGACCTCTCTGACAGCCTCGGCGACGGCGGATCCGGGGCGCCGGCTCCGCAGCCCGTCGAGGAGCGCATCACGCTGCCGCAACGAATCCGGGGCAAGGTCCACTCAATGGAGCGGGACGCCATCGTAGCGGCGCTCGAACAGGCGATGGGCAACAAGGCCAAGGCGGCCCGTCTCCTTGGCATCGACTACAAGACCTATCGCACAAAACTGAAACTACTGGAGAGCAAGTCCGGGGCGCTCGCCGATGACAGAGGTTGAGTCGCCCTCGCCGTTGGACGCCGCCGATGCATCGCCTGTTTTGGAAGGCCGCGAGGCGATATGTCTCTTTGCTTTCGCCCGATCCGGCAATGCGCGCGAACGACCGAGCGAGGCTGTTGACGAACGTCTCATGCTTCACCGCGTGGGATCAATCGCGGCCCTTATCGGCGTTGTGCCGATCGCGGATTATTGCGGGCCCGAGGGCGAGCGTAATTTGGCAGATGCCGCCTGGATCGCGCCGCGCGTCCGCCGCCACGCCGAACTCGTCGAATGGACGATGCGATGGTCGCCGGTCTTTCCGGTTCCGTTCGGAACCCTCTACAAAAGTTTCGATAGTCTCACGGCTTTCGTGCAGGCGCATGAGGAAACCATCGGCGGTTTCCTCCAAAGCGTCGCCGACAAAGAAGAATGGGAACTGCGGGCCGGCGCGCAGTTCGACGACCCCGAAATGCTCGACCGGCTGGCCTGCAACGCATGGCCTGAATGGCGGGCGTTGCCGAAGGGCGTGCGATATATGCGCGCACGTCGGGACCGCAACGCGTTGTTGGATTTCGGCCGCGCCGCCGCCGCCGCGCTCGTCCGCGAATTTGTCGCAGAGTTGCGGCCTTTGGCGGCTTCCGTTCGCCAACATGATCCGGGGCGACGGCTCGATCCGGGCGCCGGCGAGCCGGTCGCCCGTTACGCATTTCTTGTAGCGAGGAAGAACGCAGCCGAAGTCCGCGCGCGCGTCGAGGCGATCGCAGTCAGCGCCTCGCGCCAGAATGTTGCGATCTCCTTGCTGGGACCCTGGCCTCCGTTCAGTTTTCGGCCGGACCTCGGCGCTCCGAACCAGGCGACGGACGGGGTGAGTTGAAATGTCTCGCGCCATCCTCGACCATGAAAGTTTTTTTCATGCGGTGATGGCGACCATTCCGTCGTCGATCCTGATTCTCGACGAACGCCTGGCCGTGTTGACCGTCAACCATAATTTCCTCGAGAAATCGCGCGGCAGCCTGGATTCCATTGTGGGGCGGCGGCTGCACGAGATCTTTCCCGCCGCGTTCCAGGACACGGCGCTCGACCAGCAGATCCGGGAAGTCATCAACACGGGCAGAACGCTGCACCGCCAGCGCATGACTTATCGCGCGCCTGGCGTTTCGTTGCGAATTTATTCCTACAGCATCTGTCCGCTCCAGCTGCATGGCGGCTCACGCGGGGCTATCCTCGTCATGGACGACGTTACGGATCTGCTTCAGCTCGGCGAGGAAGTGCGCAGAATGCAATTGCATCTCGCGAGCATCGTCGAGGCTGCGGGAGACCTTATCATTTCGACGGACCCCACCGGCGCCATCATGACCTGGAACGCTGCAGCGGAGAAAGCCACCGGCTATGCGGATCGGGATGTACGCGGCGGCAAGCTCGCGGACCATATCGAAGAACCGCAAAATCGCGAGGTGGAAGCCAGTTTTCGCGGCATTGCCGAGATCGATGATCGCCGTTCCGTCGAGTGGCCGATGAAATGCCGGGACAGGGAAAGCATTCCGGTGTCCTGGCGCTTGTCGCGGATGACCGGCCCGCGCGGCGAAACGACCGGCGTGGTCGTGGTTGGACGCAATCTTGTCGAGCAGCGCGCGATGGAGGCGCAAATGCACCAGGGCGAGAAGCTTGCCGCTCTCGGCATGGTCATCGGCGGGATCGCCCATGAAATCCGCAATCCGTTGGGGGTGAGCTCGGCGGCGGCGCAATTGATGAAGCAACGGATCGCATCGCCCGTTCTGCTTGAGGAGTGCATCGGCAAAGTCATCGGCGGCATAGACCGGGCATCGCTCGTCGTTGAGAGCCTGCTGCGCTTTGCGAGGCCCGGGCCGATCACGGAGACGACGCAGGTCAATGTGGTCGGCGTGCTGAAGAACGCGTTGATGTTCGCCTCGGGCGAGGCCGCGGCTGGAACCTCAATCGAATGGAAGCTGCTGAGCGGGGCGGACATGCTCTCCGCCGAAGGCGTGCAGAACCTGCTCGAGCTTGTCATCATCAATCTCATCTTGAACGCATTTCAGGCCATGCCGGACGGCGGCAAGCTGACCATAGAGCTTCGGTGCGAAGGCGCGGAGGTCGTCATCGAAATCGGGGATACGGGGCCAGGGATTCCGGAAGCGCATGTCTCCAGGATCTTCGATCCGTTCTTCACGACGCGGTCGGACAGCCGGCGTTCGGGGCTTGGCCTGTCGGTGTCGCATTCCATTGTGCGCCAGCATGGCGGCAGCGTCGATGTCCGCTCGTCGCGCAAAGGCACGACATTCATCGTGCGCATCCCGATCGCAAGGGACGTGAGCGGCGTGCGGAGGCTGGAGAATGCGTCCTGATTCAAGCCCAATTGCGCGGACGCACGCGCCGGAAACGGTCCTCGTCGTCGATGACGATCAGGACATGTGCTGGGCTTTGGAGGGCGCGCTCGCAGGCCTCGGCTGCGCCGTGACGGCGGTCGGTTTGGGGCGCGACGCCATTTTGTCGGTCGCCGGGCACGCTTTTCCCATCGCTTTCGTCGACGCCCGCCTTCCGGACATGGACGGGCTGCGGCTCATCGAGGAACTGCGCAGGCTGCAGCCGTCGATGCGGATCATCATGATCTCTGGTTATTACCTTGAGGATGACGCGCGTATTTTGGAGGCTGTTAGGGCGTCGGAGATCGACGGCTTCCTGGCGAAGCCTTTTCAGATCGAGGCGATCGTGACGGCGGCGATTGGGAAGGGCAACGGGAAATGCCGCCCGTGATCTGGGGCGCGCCGCCCGCATTTTTCACGCGCGGGTACGAAAGGGCTTATGCGCATTTCGTCCAACTACCTGAAATATTGGGCGCTCACTTTTCGTTCCGGGCGGCCGGCGCATGGCCCCGCACTTGCGATATCAGAATAGCCGGAGGCCTTCGCGCCTGATCCGGCGAGTACAACAAGCGCTCAAATTCCTTCAGAAGGAGATCCATCATGGCGCGCGTTCAAAAGTCCACCGACTCATCGAGCCTCGCAGAGGTTGTCGATCGGATCCTCGACAAAGGCATCGTCATCGACGCTTGGGTCAAGATTTCGCTCGTCGGAATCGAGCTGATCACGATCGAGGCCCGCGTCGTCGTGGCGTCGGTCGAGACCTATCTCAAATATGCCGAAGCGGTTGGCCTCACGGCCTCTGCGGCGGCGCCCGCGTAAGCGACTTCTGCGGCCTCCGGGAGTGCGAGCCTCGCCCGCGCTCCCGGCGGCGACCAGTCTGCAACGGAGGATCAAGAGATGGCGAAAGTGGCGGAAGGCATGGCGCGGGTGGCGAGTGGCATAGAGGCTGGCCGTCGGCAACGCGGTGAATTGGCGGCGGAGATCAAGATCACGACAAGACGTCGCCATGGCGATGTCCAGTCATTTCTGGAAAGTTTGAAAGCCTCGCGCGGGAAGGCGACTCACGATCAGGCGGCGGCGGGCCGAAAGACGATGAAAGCGCGCCACGCCGAAGTCTTTTCGTTGCTGCGGGATTTAAAGTTGTCGCGGGGTAAAGCGAGCCGTGAGCAGTCGGTGGAAGCCCGTAAAGCGGTGCGATCCCGCCAAACCGAAGTGCATGCGTTGCTGCGGAATTTGAAATCGTCGCGGATCAAAGCGACCCGCGAACTCAATAAGGAGGCGGTCGCCATAAACGGCCAGCGCCGGAGCGAGGTGAAAGGGCTTCTCGATCAGTTCGCGCGCGAACAGGTGGTGCGCCGCAAGGACCGCGCGGAAGCTGAGGCTGCGCAGCGTGACGCGGCGGCGGCCTTCATGAGGAATTTGACGAGCAATGTTGCGTCGCTTCGAGAAAGACTCGCCAAGGAAGGTCGCGATCGCGCGGCCGAAATCCGCGAGCGTCTCGCCGCCTATGCCCTGGATCGCCACGAGGGACTGGTCATTTGGCGCGGAGATTTCCGGAAGAGCCGGCAAACGGCTGGGACCGGCTCCGACGCGGCTCACAAACCAGGCGCCGAACCGCATGTCCCGGCGGGCCAGCACGCCAAAGCGCATGAGGCCGCCAGTGAGGGTGCGAAGCCTGGGACCGAACCGCTGGTCCCGGCCAGCCAGCATGTCTACGTGAATGAAGCCGCTAGCGAAGCTGTGAAACCGGCGACTGAACCGCCAGTTCCGGCAGGCGTGCATGTCAAAGCGCATGAGGCCGCCGGCGACGTTGCGAAATCACCGCAATCAACACCTTCATCGAGCAAACCGTCAGGCGGCGGTTCGGGTCATGGCGGTTCGCACGGGCGTCAGGGAGGACATTCGAAATGAGCGCCAAGGGGTTCCCGAACCTCCATCCCGTCGCCGATGACTACGTCGGCGGCGACGACGGCTCCATCACGCTGGATCCAAGCAACGCGTTTGTGAGTTCGCCCGCGGTTCAGGAAATAACGGACCGCGCCTTGGCGTATCTCGCCGCAGGCTACGCCGTGCATTTCTCTGGACCTCCGGGCACAGGAAAGACGACGCTCGCATTCCATGTCGCCGCGCAGCTCGGCCGTCCCGCTATCCTGCTTCACGGCGACCACGAATTCGGCAGCTCGGACCTGATCGGTCGCGAGAGCGGTTACAGCAAGTCGCGCGTCGTCGACAACTATATCTCCTCGGTCTTCAAGTTCCAGGAGGAGGGACGCGCGCTCTGGATCGACAACCGCATCACGACCGCTTGCCGGCTTGGGCATTCGATCATTTACGACGAGTTCAACCGAAGCAAGCCGGAAGCCAACAACCCGTTTTTGAGCGTCCTGTCGGAAGGGGTTCTCAACGTTCCCGGACTGCACGGCCGAGGTGAGGGTTACGTCAACGTCCATCCGCATTTTCGCGCCATCTTCACCTCGAACCCATCCGAATATGCGGGCGTCTACCGCACGCAGGACGCGCTGCTCGATCGCATGATCACATTGCATCTCGGTCATTATGATCGCGACACCGAGATCGCCATCACAGCCAGCAAATCCAGCATCGATCTCGAACGCGCCGGGCGGGTCGTCGATCTCGTGAGGCTCTGCCGCAACGAGGGCCAGGACCCGCACTATCCCACTCTGCGCGCCTCGATCGCCATCGCCCGCGTGCTGTGCCGCGCGCGGCGGCGAAGCGAGCCTCCACAACCCCGTCTTTGTCTGGGCTTGCCGCGACATACTCGGCCAGACCTCGGCGCACGCAAAGAACGACAGCGCAATCTCGCCTGCATTCATCGATCTTCTTCTGCGCCGCTTCGAAGGCGTTGAAGGCGGCGATGAGGCGTCGGCGCAGCCGGGCCGGCGCCGGGAACGTCAGGCGGCGCCGCGAAGCAACGGAGGAAAATGACGATGTCGGCGCAGCGACGGCCCGCAAGGGGACTTTGCGATTTGCGAACGCTGACCGGCCGGTCGGATACGCAAATTCCCGCTCACAAGGCCTATCTCCGGATCAGCTTCCTTGAGCTGGAACGGGCAAGGCGAACGCAAGAGATACGCACCGCCCGCGATCGGTTCAATGTCGTTGAAGCCCGCTTTCGCGAGATTGACGCCGAAATCGCCGACATCCTCGCAAGCCTTAACGGCGCCGCGCCGCGTGCGCATGCGATCGAGGCGCCGCATAAATCCCCAGCCGGGTTTCGTCCGGCGAAGCGAAAATTTCAATTGTCCTACTGAAACAGCCACGGCGCCTAAAAAGCATAAAATCGACCGCGTCCTATGCCGCGTGCAACACGACTGTCACTGCGAAGGCTTACAATTCCACGCTCGAAACTCACCCGGCTGGACTCGCTCGAAGGAGGAAGAATAAATGCTGCCGAAGAACCAACACACGGAGCGCCATCAAATGGCGACAAACCCCGAAGCGCCGCCACCCTTGCTGCAGCCGGAGCCCGCGCCGCTGTCTCATCCCGTCAGCAAGATTTCGGCGGCGCGCGCCGCGGTGCGCGAATTCCTTTCCTCCGAGTTGGGCGCGAGAGAGGTTCGAATCACCAAAATCGCGCCCCTCGACCATGGCTCGGAGGGATGGTCGGCGGACGCTGAGATCTTGGTTCCCAATCTCGAGGTCAAGATGCTCAACCTGCCGCTGACGCAAGAGGTTCTCGAACTCGAACAGTACACGGTGGAGCTCGAAGCTGACCTGTCGGTGAGATCCTATGGCCAGACCGGCGTAGGCGAGGATTAACATAAGCTCGCTTCAGGCTACCGAGATCACGCAGCCTTTCCCTCCGAGGCGGCGCGGGTCGGGTTGGCGCGCGAACGAACCTGGAAATATTCGTCCGTCGAACGGACCTGCTCTCTTCCGGAAGTCGGGGGCGTTGTTTTTTGCAGGAGCTTGGTCATGGGCCTTTATGTCTACGCCGTCGGCAAGGCCCGAGAAGGCGAGTTGCCTCCTCTGCAAGGCGTGCTCGAGCGCCCCGCCTATCGGTTGGAAGCGGAGCCGCTTTGCGCCGTCGTGAGCGAATGCCCGTTGGACAATGTGCGCGCCGAACGCAAACATATCGCGGCCACGCAACGCGTGCTCGCCGCGCTCAACGCAAAGTTCGATCTCTTGCCGATGGCGTTCGGCACGGTGACGAAATCGGAGGACGATCTTCGCCGTTTCCTCAATGACAATCAGGATACGCTGACATCCCAGCTGCAGCGCGTTTCAGGCACGGTCGAAATGGGCTTGCGCCTGAGCCTCGAAGTACCTGATCCGATCGCATATCTCGTTGAACGGACGCCTGCGTTGAAGGCGGCGCGGGATCGAACCTTCCGCAACCGTCGAACGCCCTCCTACGACGACCGGATCCGGCTCGGCCAGTTGGTCGACGCGGCTTTCACCAAATATCGCGAGGCGCTCACCGCGCAGGTTCTGGCCGTTATCGGCGAGTCCTGCGCGGAAATCATCGCCCTGCCGGTTCGAGAGGAAAAGCAGATCGCGAACCTCGCGGCTCTCGTGGCGCGGGACGGTCTCGATCAGTTCGAAGCCGCCGTCAATTCTTCGGCGGCGCAGATCGACGACGACATCGCCTTCAACATCTCCGGCCCCTGGCCGCCGCATAATTTTGTGCAATTCGATTCAACAGGGGCGTAGAAGGGGTGACGGACATTGAAACCCCGGAGAACATAGCCATGTTCATCCTTGATGATCTGCTTGCGGTTCCGCTGCGTGGTCTTGGTTTCGTTTTAAGCAAGATCCTGACCGTCAGACATGGCAGCGCGTCTCGAAGCGCCGAACTGGATACGCGTGCGGGGGACCCCTCCGTCGCCAAAGGAGTGAGCCATGTTCATCATCGACGATCTGCTCTTGGCGCCGGCGCGCGGCCTGATGTTCGTTCTCAAGAAGATCGACGAAGCGGTCCAGAAGGATCTTGAGGCGGAGGAGCGGGCGGTCATGGCTGATCTGACTGCGCTTCACCGCGCTCTCGACGGCGGGGAGATCACGGAGAGAGGAGTTCGACTCTCGCGAGCAGGAATTGCTCGGCCGTCTCGATCGTCTGCACAACGAGGATGGTGGAAATGCCCGCGATAATGCTGGCTCCTGATCGCGGCTCTCCCAACAAGGCGCAGCCCCGAGGCGATCAATTGTCCCTCGCTGATGCGCTCGACCGGATTCTCCACCGTGGCGTTTCGTTGCAGGGGAATCTGACCGTCGGGCTGGCGGACGTCGATTTATTGTTCCTCGATCTTCGATTGTTGCTGGGCTCCGTCGACACGATCTGGCCGGATGGGCGCCCGGCCGCTTCAGCGGTCCGGCCGCATACGTCTGCTTCGCCTTCACTCCCGCCATCCGAAGCCCCGCCTTCGACGCCAATCGATACAGGCTCTATCGTCGCGGACCCGCCAATCGACGTCGGCGGCCCGCCAGTCGATGTGCGGTGCGATGCGGCGAGGCCAGGGTCGCCGTCGGGATCATCGACGGCGCAAGGCCTCGTTCGGCTTGTGCTTACCCTTGTGAAACTGCTTCATGAAGTGCTTGAACGGCAGGCCGTGCGGCGCATGGAGGCCGGCCGTCTCACCGATGCGCAGATTGACGAATCTCGGAACGGCGCTTTCCGCGCAGTCGGAGGAAATCTTGCGCCTGCAGCGGCTGTTCGGCTTTTCCGAAAAAGATCTTTCCCTCGATCTCGGCGTCCCTGACGGGGCGCTGTGAAAGGTATCGCTATGCCCTCCGCGCAGTCCATGACCCATTCGGTCGACAGCACCAATCTTGCGGACCTGCTCGAACGCATTCTCGACAAAGGCGTTGTGATCGCCGGCGATATTTCGATCAAGCTTGTCGAGGTCGAGCTGTTGACAATTCAACTGCGCCTCGTGATCTGCTCAGTCGACAAGGCGCGCGAGCTTGGCCTCGATTGGTGGAACCACAACGGAAACCAGGATCGTTTGGCGCCCGCGCAAACCGCCGCGCTTGAGGCGATGGATCAGCGTTTGGGGCGTATCGAGCAGGCGCTTGGCGCCGTTGTCTCGGCGCCCTTCGAACAAAGGGGTACGGCTCATGAGTAAGGACGATCCAAAAGAAAAGGATGACGTCACGGGCGCGGCGGCCTTCGCGAAAATAGCGCATGGCCTTTCCGACCTTTTCAATGTGCTTTCCGATTTCGACCAGCTTCCGCGGCGCGGGCGCCACGAAAAGAACGGCAGGGTGATGGAATATTCGTTCGGGACGCGCACGCTGCGCGAAGCGGCCGGCGAACAGGAGGCGCCCGAGGAGACTCCGGCGCATTCCGAGGCGCCACAGCGGCGGGCGCCCAAGCGCAGTTCCATCGAAGTGCTTGAACCCGTGACCGACATGTTCGACGAGCCCGCCGAAATAGTGATGCTTTTCGAGCTGCCTGGGGTCGAGCGCAAGGATATTCGCTGCATCCTCGATGGCGAC
Organism: uncultured Alphaproteobacteria bacterium; assembly: GCA_963767805.1. Taxonomy (GTDB): domain Bacteria; phylum Pseudomonadota; class Alphaproteobacteria; order Rhizobiales; family Beijerinckiaceae; genus Methylocapsa. The sequence continues at coordinate 99,275 of CAVYFP010000013.1, forward strand.
ATACTGCTCCTTGAGGCGAAGGCCGGCGATCGGCTCTACCGCAAGGAGACCCTGATCGAAGACAAACTCGCGGACGGAGCGCCGCGACTGAAGCTGCACAATGGCGTTCTCGAGGTTCGGCTGAGCAAGCAAACATGAAGGCCGCGTCCACGCTGCGCGCGGACTGAGTGGACTTTTGAAATGGCGCGACTGATCTATGTTCCGGTCATCCACAGCATTGCTGAAATGGGGTCCGCCGCGTCCGCCTACCAAGCCGCTTACGCAGCCCGCTACGGCGAGAGCAAACTGGCGGAAAGATCGACCGAATTCGACGCCATCTGGCGCGCTATCGCGGAAGGGATAAAGGCGCTTGAGCTCGACTTCAAACGGCTCAATCTATACCAGGACAGCTTGCCAGTCTGCGGTCAAGAACGGCAGTTGGTTCATGACCTCGCCGTTCAGGGAAGTCGCAACCATCAGCTCCTCGAAAGCCTCATGCAAGCCGGCGCCGCGCTCATTGGCACTGAATCGCCATCTCTCCTTCTCGACGAATACAGGCTGCTTCAATCGCCCGAACGCACCGAGGCGGAGGCCTCGAATCTGCTTGAGGCGCGAGACCGGTTTATCGCCGGTCAAATCGACGCAACGCTCGGTGAAGACAGGGACGGCATTCTTTTCATCGGCGCTCTGCATAAGGTTGCAAAATTCCTACCTCAGCGCATCAAGGTCGAATATTTGGCGCCTCGAAGCCAATGACGGCCTCAACGAAGGCAAGTGGAGAGCGCCATGGCTCGCGAAGCAACAGAAAACGGCGACAAGCTGCGCCTGACGGTCGCCGAAGCGCGCCGCGATGACATAGGACGAGGCATCGTCCGGGTCGATCCCGAAACGCTAAAACAGATCGGCGCGTCGCCTGGCGATGTGCTGGAGATTGAAGGCCGCGCGAAGACTGTCGCCAAAGCGATGCCGACTTTCAAGGAGCAAAGAGGGCAACAGGTTGTCCAGCTCGATGGCGTCGGCCGCACCAACGCCGGCGTGGCCCTTGGCCAGAAGGCCGCGATTCGCAAAGTCGCCTATGCCGTCGCCCGTCGCCTGGTCGTCGTTCCGCTTGGAGGCGGCGCCCTGCATGAGGACGAGATCGAGCATACTGCGCGACGCCTCGACGGGTTGGCGGTGAAGACGGGCGATCGCGTCCGCATCGCGTTGTTTGGCGGGAGCCATCGCGACTTCAGCGTCGTCAGCACCGAGCCCGACGGCCCTGTGATGATCCATCCGGACACATTGCTCGCGGTAGAGCGCGCGCGCGGCGGCTCGGCGGGCAAGAGCGAGACCGCGGCGGAGGACATCGTCACCTACGATGATCTCGGCGGCATGGAGCGCGAAGTCGCCAAAATACGCGAGATGATCGAGCTTCCACTCACCCATCCCGAAATTTTCGAGCGTCTTGGCATGGCGCCGCCGAAGGGCGTCCTGATGTATGGTCTGCCTGGCTGCGGCAAAACGCTTCTCGCGCGCGCCGTCGCCCATGAGGCCGCCGCGGCTTTCATCTATGTTAGCGGTCCCGAGATCATCCAGAAATTTTACGGTGAAAGCGAAGCTCGGCTGCGCAAGATTTTCGAAGACGCGCAACGGCGGGCGCCGTGCATTATTTTCTTTGACGAGATCGATGCGATCGCGCCCAAGCGGGACCGCGTCGAGGGCGAGGTGGAAAAGCGAGTCGTCGCTCAGCTTCTCGCTCTCATGGACGGGCTCAAAAGCCGCGGCGACGTGATCGTGATGGCGGCGACGAACCGCCCCAACAGCATCGATCCCGCCTTGCGGCGGCCGGGCCGGTTCGACCGTGAGATCGCCATTGGCATTCCTAACGAGAATGCGAGGCGCGAGATCCTGGAGATCTATGCGCGCGGCATGCCTCTCGCCGGGGATGTCGAACTTACCGATTTAGCCGAGACGACGCATGGATTCACAGGCGCCGATCTCAACGCTCTTTGCCGCGAGGCCGCCATGGCGGCGCTGCGCCGGCAACTGCCCGAGCTGACGCTCGATTCGGGGCCGATTCCCTATGATGCGCTGGCGGCCTTGGACGTCGGCATGATCGATTTCAAGGAGGCCTTGAGCGAAGTGGCGCCTTCCGGCCTGCGCGAGGTCGCCGTCGAAGTGCCGAATGTCCGCTGGGACGAAGTCGGCGGCCTCGAGCGGATCAAGGAAGCGCTGAAGGAAGCCATCGCATGGCCCCTCAGCCAGCCGGCTCTGTTCGAGAAGATCGGCTTGCAGCCGCCGCGCGGCATCCTCCTTTACGGCCCGCCGGGAAACGGCAAGACGCTTCTGGTGAAGGCTCTGGCGTCGCAGAGCAATCTCAACTTCATTTCGATCAAGGGGCCTGAACTTCTGTCGAAATATGTCGGCGAGTCCGAGCAGGGCGTTCGGGAGCTTTTTGCGCGGGCCCGGCACGCGGCCCCATGCATCATTTTTCTGGACGAGATTGACTCGCTGGCGCCGAAACGCGGTTTCGACGGCCGTTCGCCGGTGACCGATCGGGTCGTCAGTCAGTTGTTGACCGAACTCGACGGCGTCGAAGCGCTACGGGACGTCTGGGTGATCGCCGCGACCAACCGGCTGGACATAATTGACGAAGCGCTCCTGCGCCCGGGACGACTCGACTTCCGCCTCGAGGTCTCACGCCCAGACCGCGCAGCCCGCGCTGCGATTCTGGAGGTGCATCTGCGCAAGCGGCCTATCGATGAGAAGATCGACCTCGCGGCCCTGGCGGAGCGGACGGATGGCCTGTCCGCCGCCGAGGTGCGCTTCGTTTGCGATCGCGCCGCAATGAATGCGATCCGCCGGGTCTTTCCCCCCTCAGGCAACCAATTGGTCGACGCCGCCGCGCTGCGCATTGACCAACGCGACTTTGACGACGCTTTGGCGGAGCAGGCGGCCGCTTCGGAACGGTCCAGGCCGCCGCAACCGGTTCTTTTTGGGGCCGTCTGATTTTGTCGGTCTGAGCAGCATCGTCATGCACGATGTCATCAAAAGAGGAGAACGATATGGAACTCGAAGTGGAATATGAGCAATCAACGTCGCGCGTCTCTCTTTATCAGGGGCGCTTATCGGAGGTAACCCGCCAGAGCCTCGATCGTCTTTTGGCGATGGCGCAGCGTTACCGTAGCGAAGGCGATCTGCGGCAGGCGGCGGACATATGGTGGACATTGTTGCAGGACCACGCGGACACGCCGCAAGCGCAGGCCGCGCAGGACAAACTGCTGGAATTGGCTCACGTGTACGAACGCGAGGGATACCGGCATCAAGCGCGCGCGTTCTATGAGCGTCTGATGTGATGTTCTTGCCCGGGCTTTCGTCGCTTTCCGTGCTGCCGGGATAAAGAGTCGGCGCCCGCATGAGGACTGTCGGGAATCTTGTGTCCTGGGCCATGGTAGAACCGATGGAGGCGGACTATGGCGATCGAGAAGGATACGCTGTGGCGGGATGTTGTTGAGCCGGATCCAATTCCCGGCGCAGCCTGTTGGATAAGGGAGAACCGAACCTCCCGAGATTGCTCGGAGTTCAGGCGTTTTCAATCGCGTCATCATTGACGCTAAATAGCGCGGCGCCGCGGGATCGGATTTTACGCGTTCTCCACCAAGTATAGCGCGTCGCGGCTCAGTGACCTTGCATCGAGAGCCCGTCAGGCCCTGTTCAAATGTATCCCGACGCCGGGCCAGTGGATCACGACGCCGTAGGGAATCGACGGCGTCTTCGGGCCGCATAAAAATGCGTCCGTCGAGGCGTTTCAGACTGTAAATTCGCTTGCAATACTGACCGCCTGAGGGGCGATTTTCGCGTCCAATTCCGACCCCTCTGACGTTGTGTCAGCGTCCGTCCTTTGGCCATGGCCGGGAAGGGCTCAAGGGGATGATCGGCGTGGATCTGTTCGGCGAGATACGCCGCGCGTATTTTGAGATCGAACCCGCCCCCCTGATCCAAGCCCTATCCAGTGCCGCAAAAGGGAGCGCTTTTGGACGCGAAAAGGGGCGCGCGGTTCAATGCGATCCGACATCCGCAAAAGCCCGGAATGGATTTTCTGGCCGCCTTTTTAGGGCAAATGTACACTCCTTATGATGTCTATCAAGAATATAGACGATATGCCGGACCCTCCCCGGGGGAGGGGCTGAATAGGGTTTGGTCCATGACGGACCAGGTCGGGGATCCCGGAGCCCGTGCGGCGGGAAGGGTTCGCAGCCCCCTTGTCCCTTGAGGTGCGGTATGACGATTCGTCTGGGCTGGTGCTGCGTTGCCTTGCAGGAGGGAAGCAGCAGCGCGCCCGGCCAGGGGTCCGGCATCTACTGTTGACAGCTGCGAATGAGACTTGCGCGCGAGTGAGGCCGACCGCGTTGGCCCGGCGCAGGGCCGGCCAACTTTTGCAGAGTGCGCGGAAAAATCCGTGGCGAACGTCGCCAGCGCCTCGTTCGCGATCTCGCTTATAACCGCCGTAGCGGGTGATCGCGTCGCACCTGCGATTTAAGATCGGCACAGCTGAAAGGCCGGCTCGCGCGCTCGTCCGTTCCGTGCGTTCCTCCGCCCTTGCTCGTCGAGCTGTCTGGTTGCGCTATCGGGCGCGCCGATCCTTTGCGCGGCGCGATTCCGCCGCTCGTCGGAGGATGGTGGCAGGCTGCGCGGTATCAGCAGGAAACTCGGTGCGGTCGCGGTTACGCTAGTCGTGCGGCCAATCGCTCAAAGCCGGCATAGCCGTCGACATGCAGCGCGCGCTTGAATTGCTCGATATGCGACGCTGGCCGGTCCGCCGGTCCGTTCCGTCACCCATGTCTCAGGAACAGACTGTCACCTATGTCCTCGGTCTGGACATGGGATTGATGGTAGCGGAGGTCCGCTACATCCGTAAACCCACTAATTTCGCGTCGCTGTTCGCCCTTCGTTGGCGGCCCGTTGCGGCGTAATCAACCGGAAATCGGAGATCGCCCTGCGCCTTCGTCCAGACTCGCGACACCGGCGCACTGGGCCTTGCGGATCGCGGGCGAGGCGCACAGGCCGCCGCGCCGGTGCCTTGGTTATCTCGTCAAAGCGAACCTCACAACGAAATGCAAGCATTGCGCGGATTATGCTTGCAGACGTAGAGCAGAATCGCCTTTATTGCAAGCATGTCGATGGTATGCTTGCATGAATGAAGAAACCGGAAAGGCACGTGGCGGCAAAGCGCGTGCTGGCGCATTGTCTCCATCTCGCCGCCGCGACATCGCTCAGACTGCTGCAAATGCTCGTTGGGCGCAACGCGATCGCCACGCTACGCACGGGTCGGCTGATCACCCGCTTCGCATCGGTGACAGTGATATTCCATGCTATGTGCTGAGAGACGGAACTAGGGTGATCACCCAGGGCGGCTTTACCGATGCACTGGGTATGGCACGCGGTGGCTCCATGATCGCGGGTATGAATTGTCTAGAGCTTTTCGTATCGCGGGGGCGCATAAATCCCTATCTTACCAACGAGTTAGCTGCGCGATTCGCCAATCCAATTTCGTTTCTCACCACCGAAGGTAATCGCGCCAACGGATTTGAAGCGATACTTCTCGCCGATCTTTGCGAGGCCGTATTGCGAGCGCGCGAAGCGGGTGTTTTGCAGCGCCAGCAACTTGGTATCGCGACCCGCTGCGAATTATTAGTCCGGGGTTTCGCACGGATCGGAATCGTGGCCTTAGTCGACGAGGCCACTGGGTATCAAAAAGACAGGGCGAAAGACGCTTTATCCAGAATTCTTGAGGCGTTTATTGCCAAAGAGCTTCAGCCGTGGATTCCGACTTTCCCAGCCGATTTTTACGAGCAAATGTTTCGCCTAAGAGGCTTACAATTCCCTCGGGACTCAGTTCAGCGGCCGCAGTATTTTGGAATATTAACAAATGATCTTGTTTATAAAAGATTGGCACCAGGTGTATTAGATGAGTTGCGCCGCGTAACTGACAAAACACCAGTTGGCCGTCCAAAAAATAAATATTTCCAGCACCTAACTAATAACATCGGATATCCAAAACTAAGAGAGCATCTAGGCGCGGTTGTGGCCGTGATGAAATTAAGTAAAGAATGGAATGATTTTGTTACTAAATTAGATCAAATATGCCCACGTTTTGGGGATACGTACGAGATACCGTTCGGAGCTGACGGCGGCGGCGATGACGGACGTGGTCTTTAACCGGCTGTGAAATTTCGGGGCCACGTCCACGACGAACTTGCCGAGTCAAGCTTGCGACCACCCCCTAAGATGACCAGCCGCCTGCAAGCCCCTCGACATCGACCTCCAGGGGCCGCGCACCGGTCCATACCGACCAGAAATCGGGGTTCGCTGAATTAGGCCGCTGAGCCTCAGGCAAGGGCCTTACATCGAATATCAACGGTATTTCTGCCGCGACCCCCATCAGGACGGCTTTCTGTGTGGGCAGACTTGGCAGCTCCTTGAGAAGTGTCCCGGAGCTATCAGGCGCCAGCCGGCCGACCAGTTCTTGGTCACGATCATTGACGATGCGGTGTAGAATGAAAGAATTGCATTGCGCGACTATAGTTGGCGACAGCTCCGCCGGCCTTTGCGACGACAGCACTAAGCCAACTCCAAACTTCCGTCCTTCTTTTGCAATTTTTTCGAACACCTGACGGCAGCGAACCGCTGGGCCGGTTTCATCGGTATCTGGACCGTGTCGTTGCACGAAGTTATGCGCCTCTTCTAGGACGAGCACGACGGGCAAGGTCAGGAGATGGGTCCGTCTATATCGCTGAGTGGCCTCGAAGACTAAACGTGCCAGGACCGAAACGATAGTCGTCAATACATCCGTCGGGACAAGCGACAAATCCAACACGGTCAGCTGTCCACGCCCGGCAGCTCCGTTCCCGAGGATTCCGTCCAGCCATTCGCTCAACGCCGCGCCGCCGCCTTCGGGCACGATAATCGGAGCAATTCGTGTGTCAGCTAGCAATGTGCGGAGCCTGAGGTCCATGCCGGCCATATGTTGCTGCATATTTCCCGGTTGCATGCCTGCTAGAAACCCGATCATTCCCGGAAGACCATGCGCATCAAAAGGCGACGGAGCATCTTCCGACGGTCCTCCCGCAATCGCGGCATCCGGAAGCAGGCGGCGAACGGCCTGAAGGAGATCGATGACTTCAAGGAGATCTGCGTCTTGGAGCGGATTAAGGAAGCGTCTGCCGCCGGAATTTGTTGAGCGCCGCTCTCGCACTGCCAACGATATATGACGCGCCGTCTCGAGCACCTGCGAAAGTTCGGTATCGCTGCTTGTGAGTGATGAGGAAAACTCGCCGAGTTGGTCCTCAAAGCCGGCCAAATTATCGTGCAGAGTTCTCAGCCGCTGGAAATTGCTCATCACCCCGATTCCTTCGGCGCGGCAGGCTTGCAGCCAATCTATAAAGGCCCGCAGTTGAGCCGCAAAAAGTAACTTTGGGATTGGCTCGATTTCGAGCGGATCGTCACCCGCCAATGCCGCGCCACGTAGACGTCGAAGCGCCTGCATAAGAACAGGACGCTGAGTGCCAGGAGCAGCTTCCAATGCGCCGGACCATTCCTGACCGTTCCACATCCAGCACGGGACCGTCAGCCGAAGCTCGTCTCCCTTAGGTTCGACGCTATAAACGCGAACATCCAACAGAGCGCTCAAATCCTTGAAGCAGGTGCGATACTCGCCGTTCGGGTCAATTACAATGAAGCGCGCGTTGACAGAATTTTTCTCTGCAGCTGCTGCCTCAATGGACCAACGAAGAAGGCCCGCAACCGTGCAGGATTTGCCGCTTCCCGTGTTTCCAAACACGCCGAGGTGGCGACCGAATAGCTTGTCGGGGTCAACAGTAACCGGAGAGTCAAGAGCTAAGCGGACTTCTCCTATGTGGACACGCCTATCGGTGCCGGATGCTTCTACAATCGCGGACAGCTGATCTGAAGTTGGTAAGACAACGGCATCGCCAACTGCAGGATATGACGCGACGCCGCGGCGAAGTGTACAAGGAGCATTCTCGTTTGTGCCTCGCCATCTTGTTTCAAGAGTACCGAGCGGAGTGACGAAGAGCCGGCGCCGCGAGACAGGAAGCGGGATAAGGCCTCGCTCTCTCTCGCGGTCAGGTGCGGGCGCCGGTTCCATCGTCATTCGCGCGATCGCCGCGACCACAGCGCCTCCCTCGTTAGGAATTAACACGTAGCCATTTAGGCGGGGAAAGCCTTGCGGCCGACCGGTGTTGAATGCTATGTCTTGCGGAGCGTCAGCGTCCAATAAGATTTTAAGCTCTGTCGGAGAACAGGTCTCCACGGTGCCGACATGAAGCCCGGCTATGCGCGCCATCGTCATTCATGGTCTCCCTGCTGCCCTTCAATTCCCTCCTGAGATCGACCTCGGCGCTCAAGCAAGTCGGTCTGGCGCTGTGTGATGCTGTCGATTGCGGGTTTCGGCAGGAAATGTTCCACGAGGTCTTGGAGCGCGGCCAGTTGAGGTCCAACGATAAGGGAAATTTGAGCCGCCCGCCCGGTGTTCTCAACGAATCTCTCGATCCGCTGCCCGGGATCGTCGAATGAAATGATAACCAAATGTGTGGAAGGCAGTGTTAGCATGTCTCGGATGATGCGATTCACATGATCATCGCCGAAGCCATATCCATAACTTACAAGAGCTGCATTTGGCCGACAGGTTGCTGCGAAAAGTCCCGAAATAGTTCGGCATAGGGATAGAATGCCGTCTCTATGTCCTTGGCAGAGTTAGGGAAAATCATCAGTCCGTCTGCGTCGGCGCCCGAATGTACGGCATCTGCTCCAAACGGTAGCGCGAGTTTAACGATATCGTGGCCTACGGATTTCCAGTCAATAGAACCATGAAGCTTTGTGAAGCGTACAACGCCTTCGAGGGGGCGTGCATCACCTCGGGCGCCCGTTGGGGCATAATGAATGTCGACGTCGAAGCGTGAGGCGCGAAATCGCGGCGTGAGAGAGCCAACAAAACGATCAATAGGTCGGACGCCAATTAGATCGAACCCGTGTTCAATCATACGATCGTAATTGGTCGTAAATATATGGAGCCTATCGCGAGACGCAGTGCGGCTCACGAAGCTAAGCAGAAATTCCGACAACAGACGCTCAAACTCATGGGTGCCTTCGTCAGCGAAAGGATCTTTCTCCAGTATGCTAGATTCCATCGCTAAGATGCTGTTCGCGAAAGCCGCGATCGCTCCGCGGAGGCGGGTTCGAAACGCCGGCCGGCGTGGGTCGTTGAGGATGGCCAGGCCCCCTTCGAGAGTTATCGCCGCCCGAAACTGATCCTCTATATTTGGCTCTCCGCGACCCATTGCCAACGCCGCAGTGCTGGCGGCTGTGTTGATCAAGTCGTCGAAAGCGGGGTCGAAACTTACGAGGCCCATATTTGCCGGCGCCGCCTCGGCGGCTCGCGCCAGACCGATGCTGAATCCACTTCCGATTAAAAGGTTCAAATACTCGCTTTGAAATATAGCGGAGAGCCATGGCTCAATGCGTCTGCGGTGAGTTTCAATTCTCGAAAGCCGCTCGGCCTGATCTGAAAGATCGCCAGCGTCAAAGTTTTTATTTTCCACTCGGTAATAATTGTTGGGCACATCGTGCTCCACTTTTGATTGGGTCTGAGCTGCAGTACCAGAAATATATTGGCGATCTCCGCACGTCGCTCCAGCGTCATGGCCTTAGCGCGGGCCGCGCCGCCCTCGTTTCATCGGGTTTCCTTCCGCAACCGGACGCCAGGCCCTCCGCCATTCTCGGCCTTGAACTCGACGCCGGCCGCTTCGAGCAGCAGCGGGATCAGGACCGTCGCCTCGCCGGACGCAATCTCGCCCGTTGCGAGAACCTCGGGAACGGAGCGCGCCTTCGGAATTTCGTGGCCTCCGCCCAGCTTATGCGCGACGACGTCACGGAGCGCGGCAGTCGCGTCGGCGACGGCCTCATCCGGCGTCGCGCCGCCGCCGACGCAGCCGGGGATATCCGCAATCCTCACGCCCCACACATCTTGGCGCCGTCGAGAATCCCAACATAGTCAACCATGGTCTCTCCTCCGGCGGCCTCATGCCGCTTTCCTGATCCAGTGTGTGGCCTGCTGGTCGCGGCCTTTGTATGCGGCCCACAAACTGCTAGCCTGCCGTTGCTGATCTGCCTTGAGGCTCGCGAGAGCCGTCAGCCTCCGACGGGGTGAAACGCAGAATGGGCTGCCGCTGCGGGGTTTCCGGTTATCCTGACACAAAAAAACCGGGCTTTCCGGCGTCGTCAACGCTGAACGAGAACCGCCAAGGAGATTCTGAAGGCCGCCGAAAAAGCCGGAGAGCGGGGAGTTATCTTGATTCTGGTCGGGGCTCATTCGACCCGAAAGCGTTGTCGCCGAGATCCAAAGACAGCCGCCGCCTTTAGCCGTAAATAGCACGCAGACATTGGCGCCAGCGACCTTACCGATGAGACCTTGCTCACTAGGATCCACTTGCCGACAGGCCGCCGCTAGCGCCTCTTTCTCGGCCCGCTCCGGATTATCCGGGGCGGTTCCTTTGTACCGCTCAAGCGCGGCGATGCTCGGGCACGCCATGGTCGCGACGCTAACATAGACCCCTTGTCCGACGACCGCAGCCGAGGCTGGGGCAATGAGAAGGGCGATGCCACAAACCGTCGCAATTGAAGCGCCGACGAAGTCATTCGCTTTCCGGACTCAATTGCGGGCGCCCTTCTTCATTCGCACGCCCGGCCCTCCACCATTCTCGGCGATGAACTCGACGTCGGCGGCTTCATTTTGGCTGGCTCTTTTTGATCTTCGCCCGCCGGTTTTTCAGTTTCGTGCGCTCATTCTGAACAAGCGCTTTTTTGAGCCGGTTCATGCCGGTTTCGGGGCTCGGTTCGCCCTCGACGTTGAGGGCCGCGATCGTCTCGTCAAACGCCTAAATCTTTTCGGTAATTTCGGCGACCGCCAAGGGGGGCTTTTTCAGCCTCACGCCCGCGCCGCCACCGTTCTCAGCGATGAACTCGACGCCGGCGGCTTCGAGGGCGCCACGGATGGCGGCCGTCGCGTGGCCCGGTCCAGTCGCATCCGTCTCGGCGCGCGTGATCGTGTTGCGGTGAACGCCGGCGCGGTCGGAAAGATCGCGAACCGTCCAATTCAATAGGGCGCGCCCGGCTCTAATTTGTGCGCTTGTCACCATTTTAAATCCGTTATATGGTGCACGTGTCATCATAGCTGTGCTTTTAGCACATCCAAAGGATAAAACCAATGCCGAACAGCACCGTTCCGGCAGCCGATACCGGCTTGCCAAATCTTAATCGCAGATCAGGTTTGACGGACAGCCCGGCCGGAGTGCTCGGCGTCATTCGCCAAAACGCGGCTGGAGCAACCCCGCTGGGCTTGGCCGCCGAGGTTTTGAGCGAACTCCTCATGCTTCTCGATGCTCACCAATCGGCGGAGTCGGGCCACTTGATCGCGCTTAAAACTTGGTACGGAAACACCGAAGGAAAGTATTGTAGAGATCCAGTCGTCACAGCCGAGCACGCGAAATTTGAAGCGCGCTACACGGCTGCGCGGGCGTTACGCCTCACGCCGAAGGAGCACCGCGCTTTACTCGCCCACGTCAAAACCATAGCCGCGACGCCGTCAAAGAGCGTCGATGACCTTCTTTTCAAGGCATATATCGCCGAGGCGACCGAAAGCAGGCTGATGGTCCTCAACAGCCTCAGCCACGCGATCGTTCGCGACCTTCTGGCTAGCGATTGCTGGAGGGCCTGACCATGCTTGATCAGCCGAACCACACTCGCCGTCTTTTCCTCGCCTCGCGGGGCCGTCTTCGCGGCGGTTTGGGGCAGCGCCCTCGTCGCCGTAGCCCGCGCCGCGATCGGAGGATGACGATGGGCCCGGTTCCGATATCCATCGAGCTCATATCTCAAATCGCCGCCGAGCTGCGCGAGCTGGATGCGCGCGCCATAGCCGCGAAGAGCGTCGATGAGATCCGCGCGATCGAGGTCCGCATGCGCGAACTGGCGAAGCTCGCCGGCATCGATCTTTCCAACCTGAAGCCAGTCGGATGACGTCCTGCGCGGCCATCGCATCGGCGCGGACGCTCTTGATCCACTGGAAAAATGAGGAAACCAAAATGCAGAATAACACCGTTCCGGCGGCGGCTACCGGCTTGCCAAGTCGCCGCCTTTTCCTCGCCGCGGGGCCAGCCGCCGCCGTCTTCGGCGCCGAATCCGCCGCCGCCGAGACTGACGCTGAGTTAGAGGCGTTGATCGCGGCGCATCAGCAGGCTAGCGAAGTTCACGCGCTGGACGCCGATCCCCTCGGTGAGGCTGAGGATCGATTCGAGGCAATGACCGCGCGAATTGATTGGAGCGCTATCGATCCTGGCGACGGCTTTTTGCCCGACGTCCGGAACATTGCGACCTGCCGCGCGAGTTTCGTTAAATGTATGGAGCAGCGCAAAACTTCGCTTATAGACGCTGTCAGTGGCCTCGGGCCAACGCCGTTGCTTAAGGCCTGGAAACATTTCGTGGAGGAGCGCCTGGCGGCGTTCGATCGCATCGCCGCCGAGGTTAACGCCGCAAATCAGTCGTCCGGGTTCGCGCGAGCGTGGGAAATCTTCGATCAAAGCGGCAACGCGATGGACGCCGCCTTCGACCGTATCGTTTCCTATCGGCCGGCGACGCTGCCGGCCGTGCGTCGCTGGGCGTCCTATCTGATCGAGAATGACGATTTCGGAGCCGTGAGCGTCGACGCGATTTTAAGATCGCTCGCCGGCCCGGAGGCGTAAATCGATGGCGACGTATGGGCCGATATCGTCCGCCATGGCTGCTCAAGGCTGCACGGCGGACCAAATCGCCGCGGCCGTGATCGCTCTGGAAAGCGCCAGGGAGCGCGAGCGCGAAGAGCGGCTTGCGCGCCTGCGCGAGGGCGCGCGGCTGCGGCAGCAACGCTGCAGGGAGCGCAAGCGCGCGTCCGGACATGCGTCACGCCTGTCACGCTGTGACGATGCGAGACCTCCCTTCCCCCCAAAAGAAATCCCCCCCGTACCCCCTAAAGAAAATACCCCCCTTTCCTCGGGGGAGAGCGCGCCCGCGCCCGTGGCGAGCCGCCTGTCAGCTGATTTCGAGGCTAGCGCCGAGGATCGCGCTTTCGGCGCCGCCGAGGGTTTGAGCGAGGTCGAGATCGCCCGGGCGATCGACGATCTGCGCCTTTGGGCCGCTGAGGCGGTCGGCGTCAAAGCGCTGCGCGCCGACTGGCATGCGACGCTGCGCCGTTTCATGCGCCGCGACGCCGACGCCAAACGCGCCAGCGGGCGGCCAGGAGCGCCGGCGGCGAGCGCGCTGGCCGAGGTTCCGAACTCAATTCACGTCATGCGCAACTCGCCGCAAGGCGAAGCGTGGTGGGCCTTCCACAAAGCCAAAACCGGGCGCACGCCGCCAACGAACAGGCGCGGCGGATGGTGGTTCCCGACCGAATGGCCGCCGGACCAACCGCCAAATCCAACCTCAGCTTTTTCAACCGTGGAGCACGACAATGACGAAATGCAGCATCGCAGCGGCTTATGCCGGCTTGCCCGTTGATCTCACCGAAATCGAGCGCGAGGTCTGCCTGAGCATCGCGATCGGCGCGCGAAAGGCGGAGAAATGCGCCTTGGACCGCGCCGCCGCTCCGTTTGATGAAAGCAAATATCGTGAGATCAAAATGGCGAATTCTAGCTCGCTGCTTTGGTGCCGGATGGGCGATTTTTATGAGTTTTTCTTTGAGGACGCCCAGATCGCAGCGAAGGCGCTGAAGGTCGATCTCACGAAGCGCTGCGGCCAGCAGGGCGACGATGTTCCGATGTGCGGCGCGCCCTTCGAGCGCGCGCAGGACTATCTTTGGATGCTCATCAAACTCGGCCATCGGGTCAGCGTTTGGGAGCGCCGCGAGGACAACCTCTCGGCTTGAAAATTCGGTCGCGCGGCGCGCCGATTATCCAAATGTCCTCGATTCGCCTTGCGGCGCCGTTTTCCTTTATGTTCGCCAGAGCGACAAGGGATGTGTCTCATGATGGGGAATCGGGGAGCTTGCAATCAGATTGAGTGGGACGCGTTTTCGCGCCGCGCTCGCCGCGTGCTTTGCTGGGGCCGCGGCGAGATCAAAAAAATCAAAAAATGGCACGCCAGGCGCTTGCGCAAGGTTGCGCGTCTCGCCGTCCTGCGAGAGGCCAAGGGCGACAAGGCTTGATCGCGACGGCGTTCGGCCAGCGCCTGACCGATTTGCCGAGCCCGGCGCCGATCGACGGCGCAGCGCGCGAGGCGGAGCGGGTAAGTGAGCAGCATCCGGTTCGTCGTCGAGCCGCGCGACGTTCGTGACGTGATCGCCGCGCGCCTCGATCGAGGCGATGCGTGGGTCAAAATCCAAATGGAGCTGTTGACCTTTCATGCGCGCGGCCGCTCCGCCGTTCCGTTTGATGAAAGCAAATATCGCGAGATCAAAGCGGCATGTCCCGGCTCGCTGCTTTTGTGCAGGATGGGCAATTTTTATGAGCTTTTCTTTGAGGACGCCGAGGTCGCGGCGAAGGCGCTTCGGGTTGATCTCGCCAAGCGCGTCGGCCAGCAGGGCGGCGATATTCCGATGTGCGGCGCGCCCTTCGAGCGCGCTCAGGACTATCATTGGATGCTCATCAGCCTCGGCCATCGGGTCGCCGTCTGCGAGCGAGGCGGGGACAGCGTCTCGGCTTGAAAATTCGGTCGCGCGGCGCGCCGATTATCCAAATGTCCTCAATTCGCCTTACGGCGCAGTTTTCCTTTATGTTCGCCAGAGCGACAAGGGATGTGTCTCATGATGGGGAATCGCGGCGATTATAGCGGCTTCGAGTTGGATGCGTTTTCGCGCCGCGCTCGCCGCATGCTGTGCTGGGGGCGCGGCGAGATCAAAAAAATCAAGAAATGGCATGCCAGGCGCTTGCGCAAGGTTGCTCATCTCGCCGTCCTGCGAGAGGCCAAGGGCGACGAGGCTTGATCGCGATCGGCTAGCGCCTGACCGATTTGCCGAGCCCGGCGCCGATCGACGGCGCTGCGCGCAAGGCAGAGTGGGGAATTGAGCAGCATCCGCTACGTCGTCGACCCGCGTGACGTTCACAACGTGATCGCCGCGCGCCTCGATGCGATGCGTGGGTCAAAATCCAAATAGCGCCGCGGGGTCCCAAATCCTTTATGCGTGGGGGTGTGATGCTGCGGCTTCCGCTCTTCTCCGAAGGCTGCGCTTGATGGTTGAGCGAAGGTCGCGCGCGATGCTTTTCCGGACCGAGCGGGCGCCTTGAGCGCCATCCCTGCCTGTCGCCACAGCGATCTCCTTAGCTTAGATGGCGTTGCGAGATAGGTTAAAATAGCGCTGGCTTATTTCTCTTTAGGCGCAGGCTTTTCGTTTTTCCCGATTGTGTCCTCAGGAAGAGGCCGCCAGCCGAGTTCTCTGATCAAAAATCGGCCAATATTACTTTGAGTTTTATACATGAGGTTGAGTGCAATGGCGGCTTGACGATCGCCGTTGTTCGCCTGCTTGATCAGCGCTTGTGCGTGAGCTCTTAAGGCCTCAAAAATACGCATTTGTTCGCTCGGCCACCTCGGGCCGTGAATTCGGCACGACCTTAATGGCTCCTTCAGGACCAGCAGGCTCAGAAATTAGATAATTCGGCGCGATAGCGACTGCTCGCCCCGATACGCCGCGCGGCAAGCGCCCCCTCTCAAACCGACCAAACCCGCGCTTAACTGACCCGTTGTTGCAGTTGATCCGCTCGACGGATTTCCTTATTTGGTAAGTCCAATTCTTTGTCCGCTGTCCACCAATACACTCGTATGCAGCACGCACGAAATCTTTAAAGTAGGCAGACGAAGACGAGGGGTTCTTACCGGTCAGATCGTGCCAAAGATAGCCGATAAATTCCGCGAACGTTTCCCCCCAGATATCAGCGTTCGCCTTCAACGCTTTAACCTGTTCACGTTCGTCCCTTGCTATTTCGGAAGTCCGAGCGAAGGTTTCGGCCGCGGTTCGAACTTGGTCCAAAGCTTCATTTGATCGCTGCGCTGCTTCCGCGAGTTCTGGGCTACAGTTGATTTCAAAAAGGTGCGAGCTGTGAGCAGGGGTAGCGCATTTTTCGACAAGATTATTCAGATCGTGCGCCAACCTTTTCATTTTCTCGGCGTATTCAAAAAGATGTTCGCGCCGCTGCAGCTGCGTCCTTTCGGTCGTTCTTGCCACGGTGGCCCTATCTACCGCCACAGCTATTGCGAGGCGGGCGTGGTAATAAGGGCATCCATAGAAGATTTTGATCTCCTTTAGTGACTCTTTGATCGCGGAGGCGAGGATCACGGGTCCTGAGACGAAGCTTCTCGATTTCATTGTCAAAAAGGATGGATTGAGGGCGTTTGGGCTTAGTCCCCGGCTGCCATGAAAACGGTGTATAATAGCCCTGTTTTCCCGCCGACTTATCCGCTGGAAAGAGTTCCGCGAGAGCTTCGTAATAATGCATCGTTTCCGGATCGAGGGGCATGGCGGTAATGCAACCTACTCGTCGTTCTGGCTGCTCAGATCTTCGATAGGAAGAGACGCGGATTGGCCTGTCCGAACACTCCTCTTAAGCCGGACGCCTGCGCCGCCGCCGTTCTCGGCAATGAACTCGACGCCGGCGGCTTCAAGAGCGGCTCGAGATTGCGGAGAGATTATTGATCGCCGGCGAGCGCCGTCCCTTTTCAAAATCTCGAATTGTGCTCTCGCTCAAATTTGAGCGTAATCCGAGCTCAGTCTGGGACCAGTCGATAAGCCCTCGCGCGGCCCGAGATTGTGCGGGATTGATCGTCATAAGCTATCTCCGCTTTTCGTATACTATAAACGAAAACCGTTGATGTACATAAATTTCAGAGAAAGGCGTTTATTGCAAACGCTTTTCGTTGAATATACCCGATATTTAACGGCGATCGCCTCTCAATTCCGACCCGGGGCGACGCCCTGCGCCAAATTTCTTCGGCCAAACGGCTTCCTGCCGCGAGCGGCAACTCTCCGCGCGTGCCGCTGCCGATTCGTCTCCGAATGTCAATGATGGATACGCGCGCCAAGTTTCGCGCCGATTGCACATAGTGATGCGGCGTAGCGTTCCAGCGCGAGCTAAGAAAAGCGCAAATCCATGGCCGCATGGCCGCGCGCATCTGGCCGCCAACTCTCGTTCAAAAACCGCGCGAATCGGTTTCTCATCTCTCGGTCAACACCAGAGAAACAGAATGAACGGTAGGGCGAATCAAGTCGAGGCGCTGCTCGACGAGAAAGACGTAGCGGAAGTCTTTCGCATCTCGCGCCAGACGCTGCGTGTGTGGCGCATGAACGGGCGCGGCCCGATCTTTATCCGCGTCGGCCGGTGCATCCGCTATCGGAGAGAAGACCTCGACGTGTGGCTTGAGAAGCAGGCGATTGCCAACGCGCCGGAGCCAGTCCCGTGAGATCTACGTCGCCAGCGGTTGTGGAAATCGAAGCCAAAATTGAGACCCTCCATGAGGCGCTTAAATGGGCGGCCTCCGCGCTGCATATCGAGAGCGCCGACGATTCCATCGCTCAGCCCATTGTTGATCGCGAGAATATCGCCGCTTGCCTCACCGAAACGGCTCTCGCCGACTATTTGGCCGCGATTTCGACTGAGAGCGACGGCTCGATTCCGTGGATGCTCTATCGCATCGATGGACGCCCCGAAGAGCTGAAATTCAATGTGTCCGCGATGAAATGGTCGTGCGGCGTGCGGACTGGACGGGGCATCGTCCCTGCGCTGGTCGCGTTCACGGGTCGCCCCGAGAGCGACTTCGTAAACCAGCTGTTCCAAGATTTCGGACGCAACATTTTCGAATATGTCGCCGAGTTGCGCCGCACCTTGAAGGAGGCCCGTTCGAAGGCGCTGCGCGCGAGAGGCCTGCCTAAATGACGGTGCGCCGGACCATCGCCTTCGCTCGCCTTGCGTCGGAGGCTGCGGGCCATGCCGATGCGCTGATGCGCCGATGGCTGCCAGACGGCCGCCGCGAGGGCCATGAATGGATCGCCCGAAATCCGACGCGCGCCGATCGCCGCGAGGGGGAGCTTCAAGGTCAATCTGAAAAACGGCCGGTGGGGCGACTTTTCCAACGGCGACGGCGGCGGCGATCTGATCTCTCTCGCCGCCTATTTGTTCGGCTTGAAACAAAGCGAAGCCGCCCTCAAGGTGGCCGAAATGATGGGGGTCGACCCGTTTGAGTGATCCTTTTGCGCCGCTCGACGGTGGAGGCGCTGCGCGAGTTCGACAAGACCCCGCAATTCCGCGCCGTGCTTCCGGTGCCTGGCGAAGCGCCGGCGCCGCCGGCAGCGCATCCGACGCTCGGCGCTCCGTCGGCGCGGTGGACCTATCGCGATCGCGACGGCGCGATCCTCGGCTTCATCTACAGATTTGACAGGAAGGGCGAGAAACAGTTTCGCCCGCTGGTTTTCTTTGAACCGGCCGCCGGTGGCGCGAGCATTTGGCGCTGGGAAACATGGCCCGCGCCGCGTCCGCTTTACGGCCTCGATCGCCTCGCCGCGAGGCCTCAGGCGCCCGTCGTCCTGTGCGAGGGCGAAAAGGCCGCGGACGCCGCCAGTACGCTGTTGTCGGGCCATGTGTGCGTCGCCTCGCCCAACGGCTCTAAATCGGCCGCCAAGGCGGACTGGAGCGCGCTTGCGGGGCGTCAGGTCATCATGTGGCCAGATGCCGACGCGCCAGGCGCAGCCTATGCGCGCGAGGCCGGGAAACTCGCGCTTGAAGCCGGCGCCGCGGCTGTTTCGATCGCCATCCTGCCGGAAGTCGCCGAAGGGTGGGATGCGGCCGACGCTCTGGCTGCGGGCTGGTCGCCGGAGATGGCTCTCGATTTGCTCGCCGGCGCCGCTCCGATAGCGGATAAGGCGGCGGCGAGCAGCTCGCTCCCCAGCGGCAAGAAGCCCAAGAAAACACCGCGCCGGCCCCAGCGCGACTCGCTCATGGCGTTGACGGAAGATTGCCGGCTTTGGCACGGGCCGGATTATGAGGGTTTCGCGACCGTGCCCGTGAATAGCCATCGCGAGAATTATCCCATCCGCTCGCAGGCGTTTCGGCGCTGGCTCGCGGTCCGCGCCTATGAGGCCTTAGGCCTCACGCCGGGATCGCAGGCCCTTGAGGACACGATCCGCGTGCTTGAGGCCCGGGCGATCAGCGATGGTCCTGAACAAGCTCCATGGCGCCGCGTGGGCGCGCGCGACGGCAATCTATACGTCGACCTCTGTGACCCGAAATGGGGGGCCGTGGAAATTACGCCGCACGGCTGGAAGGTGGTGGAAGGGCGGGACTTGCCTTTTGTGCGTTCACCCAGAATGCGCGTCCTCTGCGAACCGGAAGCGGGCTATTCGATCGATGATCTGCGGCAGTTCGCAAACGTCGCGACGGACGACGATTTTATCATGATGGTAGCCTGGCTCGTGGCGTCGATTCGACCGCGCGGCCCTTACCCGATTTTGGTTGTGAATGGAGAGCAGGGATCAGGAAAATCTTTTTTCTCCCGCTTGCTGCGCAGCCTTGTCGATCCGTCATCACCGGCGATTTAAGGGCCGCCGAAAGACGAGCAAAATCTGATCGTTACGGCGCAAAATGGTCATCTGATCGCATTCGATAATTTGTCGTTTATCGACGCGACATTGTCAGATGGGCTTTGCCGTCTGGCTACTGGAAGCGGCTTCGCGGTTAGAGCGCTCCACACCGACAAGGATGAAAATATTTTTGATGGCGCGCGGCCGATCGTCGTAAACGGAATTCCGGCGCTCGCGGAAAGGGCCGATCTGAACGAGCGATCCATCATCGCGCGCCTGGCGGCAATTCCGGAGGACAAGCGCCTTCCCGAGGACGAGATGGAGTTGCAATGGGAAATTGCGCGCCCTCGCGTGCTTGGCGCGCTTTACGACGCGGTTTCGGCGGCGCTACGCCATGTCGCTGCCGTCCGGCTGCCGCGCGCCGGGCGCATGGCCGATTTTGAGAAATGGCTCACTGCGGCAGAACCCGGGCTCGGACGGGATCCTGGCACGTTTTCGGCGGCCTATGGGCAAAGCAGGCGCGATTCCGTGGACGCCGCGTTCGAGAGCGATCCGGTCGCCGTCGCGATCAACGAGTTGATGGTAAAAGAGTTGCTCACAATGTGGCACGGGACGGCGACGGGTCTTCTGGGTCGCCTCTCAGACTATGCAACTGACCAGGTGCGGACGTTGCGCATTTGGCCGAAAACAGCGACAGGCCCTTGGGAATTGCCTGGAGCGGTGTCTACCGCTGTTGCGCACCAAGGGGATCATCATCGAAGACGGAAAAGCGGCGAGAGAATGATCTCTATCGTCCGTAAAATCGATGCCTGACGCCGCTGCGCGCCAGCGTGGCGCTCGTCCTGACGGCGCCGCGACAGCGGCTCCGCGGTGTGGCGCTGGCCTTGTGGGGCCTCCTCCGCGCTGGCGGCGGCTGACCCTCCATTTTCCAAAATTCAGTCGAGGGGTGTCTCTTGTTGAGAGATGCTACGCGGTAGCTATCCCACGCCCTCCTGATCGCATTTTTCGGCACGCGCCCACATGCGGCCACGCGTTGTAGGCTCGCCCTGATGAGGCCTTGAGCGGTCGACGGCCGCGGGTGCGAGGCCGGCCGCGCTTCGCGATCGGCGAGGCGACGACGCCCGGCACGATGCAGTCCAATCTGACGGATCAGCGAGAGGCTTTCCCCGCAGCGGCTCGGGAATGCGGAGACCCTGCGGCCCGCGCCGCCCGGTCGCCGAAGGCAGTACCTCCATTGTTTGCGGGTCCTTCCCCCCGCCTTTTTGACCGACAGAGC
>CAVYFP010000014.1:0-53247 GCA_963767805.1 uncultured Alphaproteobacteria bacterium
GCGCGTCGCCGACGCCCCATGGTCGGCCGTTCATGAAACTGAGCGGTCGCTGTTTGTTGGTAGACAGGAGTATCGAAGGGTGATTTACGACCGTCAACTTGAGACAGCCTACTCAGTGATTTCGAGTTCGCCCTTCGGCCCAATATTAGCAAATTCAATTCGTTTATTTGCCGTTTCCCAAAACATAAGCCGTATGCCTCCCCCTTCTTCGATATATGGGTGCGCCGGGCCTGCGCCTTATCCGCGCTCCTGATCCAAGGTGCTAAACCCTTTCCTTTTGAACTGCAGTTTTTCGTCAACGTATTGATTTCATACTTCGGTGTTCCAGCCAGGATTCTCGACAAGTTTCGAGAACTGAACTTGAGTACCACCCACTACCGAATCCCTCCCATTTCCGAAGCGAGCTGATAAATTCCGGCCCGACATCGAACTCTATTTCAAACGGACTACGTGATACTCCCCTATCTCGCAAATTGAAGAAGTTTTCAGAGCGATTGCTAGTTTAAATCCTCGCTCGCAATCAGCGGAAGTCCAAACAACCAATGGATCGATCTTAGAGAGAAAGTCCTCTAAGTCATTTGCGATTGGTACGTGCAAATTTATTTGCAAATTCGTATGCAGCACGTCCCCTTTTTGAATCGGAGGATCGATGCAGTCCACCCCGGCTTCTAGGTCGACAGCCCCGGCATTTAGAAAACATCCAGTGGCTATTGCTATCAATCCTTCAGGAATTATGCCTAGTTCCACGCATATACCTAAGTGAGAAAGCAATACTAATACACCCTCCGCCAAGGCTTTATCAACCTCCAAGATCGGAGGTGTAACGAATAAGCAAAGGAACAAGAAAAACGACACCACTAAAGGTTGAGACAGGGGTGCCGCGCTCTAGAATATAATTTATTGATCTTCGTACATCCTCGGCGCTATAAATTCCAGCTAGGCCGTGCAATTTCAACATAGCTTTTATTTTCTCGGCCAGCGGAAACAAGCCGGCTTGCTCAAGCCTATCAACTCCATCCGGTAACACAGTGATGTTGAATAAACTCGCGTTCCTGATCAAATTGCTGATCGAGCTAATCGTCTGTAAAGCCATATGAACATCTTCACTGTTTCTTGCTAAAGCAGGAACAGCACAGATACTTGGGCATAATGCGATTATCGGAAGCATGAACGGGGTCAGTCTTTTTGTTTTTGCTTGCGGGAAGCGGCAAGAAGAATACGCTCAGCTTCATCCTGAGATTGATCGAAGAATTCTTCTGGCCAGTCAAAATCGCACCATATCTTGAAATTTCAACAGGTCGAACTGCGTTGCTCCTTTGACACGAGAAACAAAGTACAATCGGCTCAGTTCAACAAGGGAGTTGTCGTCATCTTGAGCAATACGTCTTCTCATTCGGTAAATAAAATATTCGCTGTGAGTTTCAAGAATGCACTGTTTCCCATAAAGAGATATCGAGATGAAGAAATCGGCTAAGCGCGTTTGGACCCGTGGATGCAGGTGCAATTCAGGCTGTTCGAAAATAAGCAACGCACCGGGGGGCGCTGTAGGGCCATAACAATGATCGGTAAATCTGGCTAACGCCGACTTCTACGTTCGTGAGGTCGTGATATTTCTGCATGTCGGGCGTTCGGACCTGCAATTCATGTCCAAATTTGCCTCGATCGCCCGTGGTGATATCATCAACAATTCCCATGTATGAAAGCCAATCGACAACTGCCTTTTCTAGTGTCTCGCTCGCAGGTTCCGCCCTAACATCATTGTCTCCAAAGCAGTACGACGGAATATATTGAATAATCCTCTTTTTATTTAGTTCTAAGACAGCTGCTGTGTGTTCGCCTCGATAACCTACATCCGTGGGATTTGCGAGCGCTTCCAATGGATAAAGTGGTTTCGGTTCGTCCCGCAAAGGTCCAAGATACAAGACAAGTTTCGAAAAGTAGTTCCTTAGAAAAAAAGCAGCGTCACCGACTAGCGGCGCACGTGCTGGTTCAATCAACTCTCGGCTGTCGAAATGTTCGGATAAGAGTGTTTGGATTTGCAAATGGAGGCTCTGTATTTTGCTGTCGTCAACTACCCCAAATGTGTGGGATTTGGAATTGAATTCGGACGACGCCCAATTCGTGCATGCTTAATATTATTGACGGCATCTCCAACCGTCCAATGACGGTCCTGAGCACCTTCTGGCAAGGGAAGCTTATAATTATCTTCGGTTATCACTCGCGCTATAAGTGCGACAACTCCATCGGGAAGAGCTGTAGTCTGAAGCTCCTGTGAAAGGCGATGCACAGGTCTGCGACCACAGATTGCATCGGCGATAGCGAGTGCCTTTTGTTTCGCTTGGTCGAAACTGACGGCTACGTTAAGTGGAAAAAAATGACGGATCCACACCCCAACGATTTCGCTGTCCGGGCGCGTTTCCGTAATGTCTTCTTTCGTAACGTCATCGATCTTCGTCACTTCATATTTTATCGGACCCATATCGCGCTTTGATGGCAGGGCGATCTTCAGGTCGTGCGACGCTGTTGGATCATTACCGAGGCGATGAACTGAAATTTCGCGAGTTCCAACGACACCAGATACCTCACTGGGGGTCAGAGTAAACGTCGCGCTGAGCAAAGACGGCTGTAGCAAGCTAAGTTCGTCAGCCTGAGCGTTATCATCGACATCAAATTCGAGCTCGCAAGCAATTTTTGAGAAATCCGTTAAGTTTGGGTACGGCGAGGAAAGCGTGTCGATTCCAGGGCTGACCCGCGCGGCAAACGGGGCCGCCTGTTCTGCTTCAATGACAAATGAAACGCTTAATGAGCTGCTCTTAGAAGCACCATTCTTAATGTCATTGAAATTTCCAAGCTTTAGAAGGGGGCCATTTAGCGCCAAAGCGCGCTCTAACGGAGCATATTGCAATGTTTGTTTGAGTAACAAGATACTCTGAATTATAGTACTCTTTCCACTTGAATTTGCACCAACGAACAACGTAATCGGAGCAAGCGCGATCTTAACATTCTCGTTGAATGACTTAAAATTAGCTATAGACCACTGTTTTAACATTTATGAGTTTCCGGACTTGTCGGATCACGCTACTTCTTGCGCGGAGTGAGACGGTAATTTACCATAGCATGAACTTCTTTCCTGCAATGTCCGGATATGGCGCATTGCCAACAATTCGCCCGCAAAATCATAAGGGTCTTCGCCTTCGGCCGAAATTGGACAGGGCGGCGCCGAGGCCCCACTTTGAGGCGGGCGCGCGCCGATGCTGGAGCGCCCGCCGAAGGCGCGCATGTTGGGCGCCCGCGCGCCATTCGGGCGCGCTATTTTTTTCAACGATCCCGGCTCGTGAAAAGCGGACGCCGCCATGGTTTTGTCGAAGTCGCGTGCGATGCGACTGCGAGCCCGGGCGGGCTTCTGGCGTCGGGCTGTGGCTTTTGGCCAGCTCCGTCCGGCGAAGGGGTGAGCCCGGGATTCCGGGTCGGGCGAGGGGACACGGCAGCTCATGAACATGGACGGTGAGATCGCCGGCGCCGGCGAGAGGGGCGACGCAGCCCGGCTTCGGCCGGAAGGTCTCGATCGCCGGTCGTTTCTGCTCGGCTCCGCCGTCAGTTTCGGCGCGCTTGGCCTCGCCGGCTGCGCGACGACGGACGACCTCATCCGCGCCGAAGCCGCGAAGCTCTACGGGCCCTTGCCGGGCGAGAAATTCCCGGTGCCGGCGGTCGACGTCAGCAAGATCGATCCGAAATATTTTCGCCGGACGGTGCGCTACGAGACGCGCGAAGCGGCCGGCACGATCATCATCGATCCGGCCAATTACTATGTTTACCGCGTCGAAGGCGATGGAAACGCCACCCGCTACGGCGCCAATGTCCCCCGCAAGGGATTCCTGTGGACCGGCGACGCTTATGTCGGGCGCAAGGCGGAATGGGCGACCTGGACCCCGCCCAAGGAGATGATCGCGCGCCAGCCGGAAGCGGCCAAATATGCCCGCGGCATGCCGGGCGGCCTCGACAATCCGCTCGGCGCCCGCACGCTCTATCTTTATCAGAACGGCGTCTACACGGTCTGCACGATCTACAGCACCAGCCGCCCCGATTCGATCGGGACCGGCGTCACGAGCGGCTGCACCGGCCTTCTCACCCAGGACATGATCGACCTCTATTCGCGAACGCCGGTCAAGACGAAGGTGATCATCCTGGCGGCATAGGCGCGGGCGTCAGCCGCCCCGGTCCGGCCGCGCCGCCTCAGGCAGGCGAAAGCACGGCCGTCATGGCGATTGCGGGGAGCTGCGATCGCGCGTCGCGTCCCGCGACGCCGCCTCAAACCGCCGCCGCAGAATTGTTTTCCCCAAAAAGGACCGCGCGGGATCGGCCCGGCCGGGCCGTGCCCGCAAAATCATGAGGATGTTCGCCTTGGGCCGAATTGGACAGGGCGGCGCTGAAGCCCCACATTGAGGCGGGCCGCGCTCCGATGCTGGAGCGCCCGCCGAAGGCGCGCATAATGGGCGCCGGGGCGTGATTTGGGCGCGCCGCAACAGGAGCCGCATCGCATTGACCGATCCTTTTTCCCGCGCTGGCCTTGAAGCTCCGGCGCCGCAGCCGGGCGGCATCGCCGCGCGGGCGCGGGCGGCGGCGGGCGGGCCGCGCTATCTCGATGGCCTCAACGCCGAGCAGCGCGCGGCGGTCGAGGCGCTCGATGGTCCGGTGCTCGTGCTGGCGGGCGCGGGCACGGGCAAGACGCGCGTGCTCACGACGCGCATCGCCCATATCATCGCCGAGGGGCGGGCGCGGCCTTATGAAATTCTCGCCGTGACCTTCACCAACAAGGCCGCGCGGGAGATGAAGGACCGCGTCGCCATGCTGGCCGGCCCGGTCGCCGAAGGCATGCCCTGGCTTGGCACCTTTCACGCCATTTCGACCAAGATCCTGCGCCGCCACGCCGAGCTGGTCGGCCTCAAATCGAGCTTCACCATTCTCGATACGGACGATCAGATCCGCCTCATGAAGCAGGTGCTTCAGGCCGAGAATGTCGACGACAAGCGCTGGCCGGCGCGCGCGCTCGCCTTCCAGATCGACGCCTGGAAGAATCGCGGCCTCGACCCAAAGCATGTCCCGGCGGGCGAGGCGGCGGCTTTCGCCAATGGCAAGGGCGCGGCGCTCTATGCGCTCTATCAGGAGCGGCTGAAAATCCTCAACGCCGCCGATTTCGGCGACCTGTTGCTCGAATGTCTACGCCTGCTGCGCGACAATCCCGAAGTGCTGAAGCAGTATCAGGACAGCTTCAAATATATGCTCGTCGACGAATATCAGGACACCAACGCGATCCAGTATATGTGGCTGCGGCTGCTCGCGCAGGGGCGCCAGAATGTGTGCTGCGTCGGCGACGACGATCAGTCGATCTATGGCTGGCGCGGCGCCGAGGTCGACAACATCCTGCGCTTCGAGAAGGATTTTCCGGGCGCGAAGGTGATCCGGCTTGAGCGCAATTATCGCTCGACGGGGCATATTCTCGCGGTGGCGGCGGGCCTCATCGCGCATAATGAAGGGCGCCTCGGCAAGACGCTTTTCACCGATGACGAGGCCGGCCACAAGCCGACCGTTACGGGGGTGTGGGATTCGGAGGAGGAGGCGCGCAGCGTCGGCGAGGAGATCGAGCAGCTCGCGCGCGCGGGCGGCGCCTATGATGAAATCGCGATCCTTGTGCGCGCCTCGTTTCAGATGCGCGAATTCGAGGAGCGCTTCATCACTTTGGGCCTGCCTTACCGCGTCATCGGCGGCCCGCGCTTTTACGAGCGCGCCGAAATCCGCGACGCGCTTGCATACCTCCGCTGTGTCGCCCAGCCCGCCGACGATCTCGCCTTCGAGCGCATCTTCAACACGCCGCGGCGCGGCCTTGGCGACGCCACCCTGCAGCTGTTGCACGATCATTCGCGGCGCCAGCGCATTCCGCTGATGCAGGCGGCGCAATTCATGGTCGAGACCGACGAGCTGAAGCCGAAGCAGCGGCAGGTGTTGCGCGGCCTGTTGAGTGATTTTGCGCGCTGGGCCGGCCTCATCGATCAAAAGCCGCAGGGCGAACTGACCGAGATGATTTTAGAGGAATCCGGCTACACAGACATGTGGCGCAAGGACCGCACGGCGGAGGCGGCGGGACGGCTTGAAAACCTGAAAGAGCTTGTCCGCGCCATGGAGGAGTTTCCCGACCTCGGCGCGTTCTTGGAGCATATTTCGCTGGTGATGGAGGCGGAGGGCAAGGATGTTGGCCCGCGCGTCTCGATCATGACGCTGCATGGCGCCAAGGGCCTCGAATTCGAGACGGTGTTTTTGCCCGGCTGGGAGGAGGGGCTGTTTCCGCATCAGCGCTCGCTCGATGAATCGGGCCGCGCCGGACTGGAGGAGGAGCGCCGCCTCGCCTATGTCGGCGTCACGCGGCGCAAGCCGCCGCGCGAAAATCTATTTCGCCACCAACAGGCGCATACACGGGCTGTGGCAGACGACGATCCCCTCGCGCTTTCTCGATGAACTGCCGGCGGGCCATGTCGATGTGGTCGAGGCGGCGACGGGCGCGGCCTATGGCGGCTATGCGCAGTCGCGCTTCGCCAATATGGACAGTTTCGGCTCATCCTATTCGACGCCCGGCTGGCGGCGCGCGCAGCAGCGGGGCGAAGAGACGCGGGGGAGCGCCGCAAAGTCAGCCGGCTTCGGCGGCGCGGCGCGGCGCGGGCCGCTGCAGATCGAGGGCGAACTCGTCGCGCAATCGAGCGCCGACTTCGGCTTTCGCGAAGGGCGCGCGGGTGTTTCATCAAAAATTCGGCTATGGCGCGGTGGCGGCGGTCGACGGCAACAAGCTGACGGTCGATTTCGACAAGGCCGGCCGCAAGATGGTGCTGGAGAGTTTCGTGCAGGCGGCGTAGGGGAAAAGATCACATTTCATCGCTCTCCAAGCCTGTGGATAGCGGTATTGTGGTGATAAATCTCCGCGTCGCCGACTTGATCCACTCATATTGGCACATCCGAATTACCGGGATCGTGCCGCAATGCTTACCAATAGCCGAGAGATCAAAAGTCGCCTTGAGCGCGACGGGTGGACGCTCGTTCGCATCAAGGGCTCCCATCATATATTTCGCAATCCGAAAACGGGTGTGATAATTTCGCTTCCTCACCCGAAGAAGGATTTGGGCGAGGGTTTGGTGCGTGAAATCTACAAAGCGGCGAATTGGCCGAAAGATTGAATCTCCGATGACCCACTATGTCGCCATCGTCGAAGAAGAGCCGGGCAGGGCCGTCGGGGTCTGGTTTCCCGATCTGCCGGGTTGCGTCTCGGCCGGCGATACGCTCGACGAGGCCATGCTGAATGCGCAGGAGGCGCTGGGCCTCTGGGCCGAGGCGATGCTGGAGAACGGCCAGACGATTCCCTCGCCGCGAAGCCTGACCGAGCTTAAGGGCGACGCCGAAGTCGCTGGCGATCTGCAATCGCTATATGGTCGCCCTGATCCCGTTCCCGGACAGCCCCCGCTCGCGCGCGGCCGAGTAAAGCTCTCGAAATATCAAATCATATTGTTCGTGACTCTTGCAGTCATGCCCGGTCCCCGGATCAAGTCCCGGGATGACCCGGGCATCCAGTCGCGAAGGCCACGGTTTTGGATGGCCGGGTCAAGCCCGGCCATGACGCGTTGGGGCGATCGTTCTCTTCTTAAGTCTCGTTGCGTTAAATCTCATTGCGGCATGGGCGCCAGCGTTCCATAGGGCGAGCCGCGCGAGCGCATCGCCGCGAGATCGGCGCGATGCGCGAAGACGACCGCGACGCCCGCCTCGCAGGTCGCCTGAAATGAGGCCGACATGGTTCCGTCGCGATGGGCGAAGCGGCGCGCGCAGGCGTCCAGCGCGGATTTGTAGGCCTTTGAGGCCGCCGGTTCGAGCGTCGCCAGAAAAACCTTCTCGCAGCTGTCGACGACGATATTGGCGAGCGCGACGTCGCCGCCCGTATTGGTGCGGCAGACATTCATGACTTCATAGGCCTGCGCGCAGCTTGGCGCCGCTTTCACGGCCTCCGCGATCTCGGCCTGATCGAGGCTCTCGACAGGGCATTTCTCCAGCCTGTCGGCGCGCGCCGGGGCGATGGCGGCCAGCAAAGCAAGCAAGACATATCGCAACATCCGGCTTTCTCCCCGCGCGGCGCCGCTCTCCGCGCGCTCACTGGCCGGAGTTGGGCGGGCCGCCGAACCCGCCGCTAAAGCCGCTGGCGCTGCTCCCGCCGCCAGGGCCGAAGCCGCCGCCGCGGCCGCCGCCTCCGCCCGGGCCGCCTCCGCCACCCTTCTTTTCGTCCCCGTCCGGCGGTCCCGGGCGGCCTGCGGCCTCGGGCGGGGGCTTCCGATTGATGGCGTCGGCGACGGCCCAATAGCAATCGAGGCCGCCGGTCTCGCGCACGCAGAGCAGCGGGCCGTCCTGTTTATCGACGCTCACCGGCATGCCCCGGAAAAGCCGCGTGCAGTCGCCGCTGGCGATTTTGGCGGCGGAGAAGGTCTCGCGCCCGCCACTGTCCTTTTTGGCGTCGAATTCGAGGATCTTCTTCGAATTGGCCTCGGCTCTACAGGCGATATTGGGCGCGGCGACGGTTGCGGCGTCGGCCGTCGCCGCTGCGGCGAGACCGAAGGTTGCGAGGATCAGCGTTGCAGGGAGAATCTTCATGCGCAAGGCTCGACAAAAGAGGCTCAGAGAAGCTTGCCGGGATTGAACAGCCCGTGTGGATCGAAAGTCCGCTTGAGCGCGCGCATCAGATCCATCGCGACCTCATCCTTCACCTGGGGCAGCAGCTCACGCTTCAGCTGGCCTATGCCATGTTCAGCCGAGATTGAACCCCCGAAACGGGTCACAATGGCGTGCACGAGGAAATTGATCTCGGCCCAGCGCGCCAGAAAGGCGTCCCTGTCCGAGCCGATGGGCTGCGACACATTATAGTGGATATTGCCGTCGCCGAGGTGGCCGAACGGAACCGGCCGCGCGCCGGGCGCCGCCGCCTCGACGACGCGTCCGGCTTCTTCAATGAAGGCCGGAATATCGGCGATGGGCACGCTGACGTCATGCTTGATCGAGCCGCCCTCGCGGCGCTGCGCTTCGGATAGTTCGTCGCGCAGGCGCCAGAAGTCGCGGCGCTGGGCTTCCGAGGCCGCCACGGCCGCATCCTCGATCAGGCCGCGCCCGGCGGCGTCCGCCAGCAGTTCCACGAGGCGGTCGGCGGCGCCGTCGGCATGGGCGCCAAGCTCCAGCAGCACATACCATTGATGCCGGCCCGGCGAGCGGGTCGCGCGCGCCCTGCGCATGCGCCATCACGAAATCGAGCCCAAGACGCGGGATCAGTTCGAAGGCGGTGATCTCGCCGCCCGCTTTTTCGCGCGCGAGATCGAGCAATGCGAGGGCGTCGGCCGGCGAGGGCAGGCCGATAAAGGCGGTCGCGACCGCCCGGGGCTTGGGAAAGAGCTTCAGGACGGCCGCCGTGATGATTTCGAGCGTTCCCTCCGAGCCGATGAAGAGATCCTTGAGGTCATAGCCGGTATTGTCTTTTTTCAGCTTGGAAAGACCGGCGTAGATGCGTCCGTCGGCAAGCACGGCCTCGACGCCGAGCACGAGATCGCGCGCGGAGCCATAGGCGATGACGCCCGTGCCGCCGGCGTTGGTGGCGAGATTGCCGCCGATGGTGCAGGAGCCCTCGGAGGCGAGGGAGAGGGGAAACAGGCGGCCGACGCGATCGGCTTCTTCCCGGGCCGTGGCGAGCACCATGCCGGCCTCGACCGTCATCGTGCCGGAGGCGAGGTCGATGTCGCGCAGGGCCCGCATGCGTTGCAGCGAAAGCACGATCGCCCGGTCCTCTGGCGAGGGGATCTGGCCGCCGACAAGGCCGGTATTGCCGCCCTGCGGCACGATGGGCGTGCCCGCCGCGCCGCAAAGCCTGACGATGGCGGCGACCTCCGCCGTCGAGCCGGGACGGATGACGCAGAGCGCGCCGCCCCTGAACAGGTCGCGCGGCTCGGTGAGATAAGCCGCCATATCGGAGGGCTGCGTCAGCACATTCGCAGGGCCGACGATCGCCTCCAGAGCGGCGATGAAGCCCTGCTTTTCCGGGATTGGCGCGCTGAAGCCTGTCACTTGCGGTCCTTCAAAAGGCGCGCGATTGGCGCCCGTCTTTCGAATTGCCGCCCGCCGCCGGAAGCGCGCCGGATAAACCTTGCGCTTTGCGCGTTCAGAAGCTTGATTTTCTTCGGGGCTTCACGCTACAGATGCGGCCTGCGTAGGAGTGTAGCTCAATTTGGTTAGAGCACCGGTCTCCAAAACCGGGGGTTGGGGGTTCGAGTCCCTCCTCTCCTGCCAAAGGCGCAAGGAGACTCGGCCGCCGCGCCCCCGTTTCGTCCCTTACGAGCAGATTGCCTTGCCGCATTTGCGGATGTTGAGGATCTTGGCCTGCAGATCGGCGTAGCCGACGGCGCCGACGACGACATCCTCACCGATCACATAGCTCGGCGTTCCCGTGATCGCGAGGTTCTTGGCAAGCTCCATGGACTGGTCGATGGCGGCTTTGACCGCGGGATCCTCCGAATCCTTGACGAGCTTGTCGGTATCCGCGCCGAACTCCTTGGCGGCGGCGATTGCCTCGGCCTTGCCGACCTGGCCGTGCGAGCCGAGAAGCTTCTGGTGGAACTGCCAGAATTTATCGCCCTTGAACTGATTCGTCGCGGCATTGGCGATTTTCGCGGCGTCGGCTGAGCTTGGCGACAGAATTGGAAGGTCGCGCAGCACCACCTTGAGGTCGGGATTGTCCTTCATCAGGCGTGCAAGGTCGCCGAGCGCGCGTTTGCAATAGCCGCAATTGTAATCGAAGAACTCGATCAGCGTGATCGCGCCGTTCGGGTTGCCGATGACGGCCTGATTGGCGACGTCGAAAAGGGGGCTCGCCGGATCGCCGATGACCTGCTGGCGCGCCGCCGTTTCGGCCTGCTTCTCGCGCTCCTCGAGGGCCGCCGCCGTTTCGCGGAGAATTTCCGGATTCTTGAGGAGATAGGATTTTACGATGGACTCGATTTCTGACTTCTGAGCAGCCGAAAATTCGTCCGCGCGCACTGGCCCGAGGGCGATGAGCGCGAATGTGGCGAGCGCCAGACCGGCGCGGCGCGCGAAAAGCGCAAGGCTCCGCTTCAACATAATCCAAACTCCTTGATGGCGACTTGGGGCGCACGGCCTCATCTTAAGCGGCCGCCGCGCCTTTTGGAAATGTGAGGCGAACCAAAACTCCGGCGCGCTGTCCGGTCCTCGGAACCGGACAGCGCCTCGTCCTTGGGTCAGCCCCGCTCGAAATTGCTTTATCTGCCGAGGCTCGCTTTCGCGCGCTGCCACCAGCCAGACCGCTTCGGCCGCGACGGATCCTGATCTTGATCTTGCGGCTGCGATTCGCTTTCCGCCGGGGGGCTGTTCCGGTTCGCTTCGTGATCGGGAGACGGCGCGGCGCCGTCAGTCCGCGGCGCCTCGCCCTGCGGCTCCACGAAGTCGGCGTCGAGCGCGCCACCGAACAAGGGGCCGCTCACGCTTTCGGTCGCGGCGCTCAGCGGCTCCGGGGCCGGCGCTTCTACGGCGGGCGCTTGAGGCTCCGGGCCGGCGCTTCCGTCTCGGGCGCTGCTGTTTCGGCCTCGCCGCCAGCGGCGGCCCGGCGCGGCGTGCGGGCGCGCGGCGCGCGGCGAGTGCGACGCGGCGCCGGGGCGGCTTCGCCCGCGGCGTCGGCGTCGGTCGCCTGCGGCTCCGCATTCGCCTCCAAAGCAAGCTCGGGGGCGGTTTCGGCGGGCGCATCCGTCGCGCTTTCCTTCGCCTCGCGCGCCTTGGAGCCGCGGCGCGGACGCCGGCGTTCGCCGGATTTCGCTGGCGCCGCCTGCGCTTCATCGGCGAGCGGCGTCGTTTCGACCGGATTTTCGAGCGAAACAATATTCGCCTCGACCTCCGTCACGGCGGCGTTTTCCTCGTAAGCGGCGCTGAACGGGATCTGTGCGCTGAACGAGGGGCTTCCTCGCCGGTTGGGGCCTCCTCGCCGGACGCAGGCTGCTCGCTGAACGGAGCCTCTTCGCTCAGGGGGACTTCCATGTCGAGCGGGGCTTCCTCGCCGAAGGGCGCCTCGAAAGATGACTGCGCGGCTGCGCTGACGGGCTGAAACTGGCCGATCCGCGCCATCACCTCGAGAGCGTCGTCTGGCGGTTGCGGCGCATTGGCCGCGATCCCCGATCCTTCGCGATCGCCGCCGCGGCCGCGTCTGCGCCGCCGCCTGCGCCGGCGACGGTTGTCGGCGTCGCTTTCGCTTTCGCCCTCGCGCCTTTCGCCGCCCTCGTCCTGGGCGTCCTCGTCATCGCCGGCCTCAACCGGGACCGGCGCGGCGGACGCGTCGATGTCCCGAATGTCCTCAGGCTCGCCCGCGGTCTCCTCGATGAAATCATCGGCGGGGAGACGGATGGCCTCGCCCTGCGCGATGGCCAGCGGCTCGTGGCCGCCCGAGGCCGGTTCGCCGCGCTCCATCGAGTGGTAGACATTCCCGATCAGCGTGTCGTCGGCGTCGATCGTGACGGCGACGCCGAAACGGCGTTCGAGGTCGCGCAGATGCGACCGCTTCTCGTTCAGGATGTAGAGCGCGACCGGCGTCCGCGTCCGGATGACGAGGTCGTTGCTGGCGCTCTTGATCAGCGCATCCTCGGCGACGCGCAACACATGCAGCGCGATGGAGGCGGTGGAGCGCAGCATGCCGGAGCCGGTGCAATGCGGGCAGATCTCGGTCGAGCCTTCAAGAACGCCGGTGCGGATGCGCTGGCGCGACATCTCCATCAGGCCGAAATGCGAAATCCGTCCGACCTGAATGCGCGCCCTGTCGTTCTTCAGGGCGTCTTTCAGCCGGCGCTCGACTGAGCGATTGTTGCGGCCTTCCTCCATGTCGATGAAATCGATGACGATCAGCCCGGCGAGATCGCGCAGGCGCAATTGCCGCGCGACTTCGTCTGCGGCCTCAAGATTGGTCCGGAGCGCCGTGTCCTCGATATTGTGCTCGCGCGTCGAGCGGCCCGAATTGACGTCGATCGCGACCAGCGCCTCGGTCTGGTTGATGACGATATAGCCGCCGGATTTGAGCGTGACCTGATTGACGAACATCGCGTCGAGCTGGGCTTCAACGCCCGATTTCGCGAAGATCGGCTGCGGGTCGCGATAGGCCTGAACGCTGCGCACATGGCTCGGCATCAGCAGGCGCATGAAGTCGCGCGCTTCGCGGAAACCCTGCTCGCCAGCGACGACGATATCGTCGATGTCCTTGTTGTAGAGATCGCGAATGGCGCGCTTGATCAGCGAGCCTTCTTCATAAACCAGCGTCGGCGCGGTCGACTGCAGCGTCGTCTCGCGCACGGTCTCCCACATCCGCAGCAGATATTCGAAGTCGCGCTTGACCTCGGGCTTGGTGCGGCTGGCTCCGGCCGTGCGCAGGATGACGCCCATGCCTTCCGGCACCTCAAGCTCCTGGGCAATCGACTTCAGCCGCTGACGGTCGGTCGAATCGGTGATCTTGCGGGAGATGCCGCCGCCGCGCGCGGTGTTCGGCATCAGCACGGAATAGCGGCCGGCGAGCGACAGATAGGTGGTCAGCGCGGCGCCCTTGTTGCCGCGCTCTTCCTTGACGACCTGCACCAGAAGCACCTGACGGCGCTTGATGACTTCCTGGATTTTATACTGCTTGCGATAGCGTTGCGGGCGCGCCGGAACGTCCTCCATCGCGTCGCCGCCAAGCTGTTCGACATGCTCGTCTTCGTCCTCGCCCTCCTCGTCGGCGGGACGGCGGTCAGGCGAACGCGATTCGGGCTCGGCGCTGTCGGCGGTCGCGTCCTGAGCGGGCGCCTCGACGCGGAAGTCGTCCTGCGTCTCGTTCACCGCAAAGCCGCGCGCTTCGTCGGATTCGTCCGCGGCTCGCGGGCGATCGTCGCCTGCGTCGTTCGGGGCAGAGGAATCTTGCAAGAAGTCCGTGGAGGGGGCGGCGGAAAAGGCGTCAACGGTGACTTCATCCGTCGAGCTTGCGGCTTCGCCGGCCGGGTAGGCGACTCCGAGCGGCGGCGCCTCGGCGGGGCTTTCCTCGCGGCGGCTCTGCGTCCTCCTCAGCGAGCGCGAAGGAGGGCTCCGATTCGGGCTGCGTCGGCGCAACGCGCTCGTCGAAATCCTGCGCGCGCTCTTCCGCCTCTTCTGGCGCCGCGGGCTCGGCTTCCGAGATTGTCTCGCCGCCGGCGCTCCTCTTTTCGGCGCGCCGACCGTCACGGTCGCCGCGGCCCTCGCGATCGCCCCTGCGGAACCGGCGGCTGCGCTTCTGACCCGCGTCGTCGTCTTCCTCGTCGCGCTGGGCGCGCGCCTCTTCGTCGATCAGCGCCTGCCGGTCGACGACGGGGATCTGATAGTAATCTGGATGAATCTCGGAGAACGCCAGAAAGCCGTGGCGATTGCCGCCATAATCGACGAAGGCGGCCTGCAGCGAGGGTTCGACCCGCGTGACCTTGGCGAGATAGATATTGCCGCGCAGCTGCTTCTTGCTGGCGGCTTCGAAATCAAATTCCTCGACGCGATTGCCGCGGAGGACCACCACCCGGGTTTCTTCCGGGTGGGACGCATCGATAAGCATTTTGTTGGCCATGATAGACTCGTTCGGGCGCAACGCGCGCGGGGCCGCCTCCGCCAGTCGAGATCTCGACTTGAGACCGCTGGGCGGGTGGCAGCCGACACGGTGGCGCGTCAGGCGTTGGATGGGGGGGATAGGGTGAAACCGAATGCGGCGGGTCGAAGCCCGCTACGAATGGAGAGTTGGAGCGGCTCGGTCGCGCGTTGCTAAATCCGCCGAAGCGGCCGCTGCGATCCAGCCGCATTCCCGGAGCGGAAAACCGCGACGCCGGGACGCCTCTTGCTCCGGCAGTTCTGACAATGCCGGCGCGACGATGAATTTGGACGCCCGAGTTCGCGCAATGCAGCCGAGTCGCGCAATGCAGAAATGTGACTGACGCTTCCGGATCGATGCGTCGCGGCGAAATTCATAGTCCTCGTTACCTGTGCGAAACGGCTTTTTTGTCAAAAAACCGTCCGAAAATACTTTCCCCATCGGGTCGGCGGGGTCGCGGTCCAGCCAGTCCCTGCGTCACCACATCTTTTGAAGAGTTCAAGATGCCGACGGTCACGCTGGCGAATTCCAAATTGACGTCAAACGTGGCGCCCGTTCATGAAAACGCCGAAGCGACAGAGAGCGCAGAAACCACGATCCCCTAAAGACTGGAGATTGCCCGATGGCTCGAATGAACCATCGAATCTCCAAACCCGGGAAAGAATGCGCTTACATATCGGGTTCGTTAGCGGTTTGGCAAGTTTTTCGTCACCTGTGTCTGAGCTGCAATAGGCGGCCGTCTGCGTTGGGAGGATGATTACAGGGCGTTAACTTCATTCACCCTATGACAGCGAGGGGGCGTAACCTGCCGCGTCGGCGCGGCGGCGTTCCGACGCGGAAGCCATTGAATGGCGAGGGATTAAGGAATGGCATTGAAGATCGCGGCTCTGGCGTTCATCGCCGCCGCGCTCGCGCCCACTGCCGGGCTGCGAGCCGGGGAAGCCGCGCCGCCGCCATCCGTCACGGCCACGTCCGCTGAAGCCGTCGCCGCCTCGGCCGATCTTGAGGACAGCGGCGAAGGCGCGAAGCTTACCTTCGAGCTTTCCGCATCTGTCGACGTCTCCGCCTTCGTCCTCGCCGATCCCGATCGCGTCATCGTCGATGCGCCGCAGGTCGAGTTCCTGATCGACCCCGAGGTCGGCAAGGCCGCGGCGCCGGTTCGCCATCCGCGCCGATCCGGCGCTGGCTCCAGGACCCTCGTCAAGGCCGATGGACTGATCGGGTCGTTCCGCTTCGGCCAGCTCGAAAAGGGGCGCTCGCGCATCGTCCTCGACCTCGCCGCGCCGGCCCGCGTCGTGCGGGCGGCCTGCGAGCCCGGCGCAAACGGGGAGAAGCCACGCCTCGTCATTGAACTGGCGAAGACCGACCGCGCCCATTTCACAACGGCGGCGCAGAGCGCGCGCGCCGCGCTGGCGCAGCCGAGCCAAGCGCGGATCGCGGCGCAAATCGAGGCCGCCGGCGGCAAGCCCGTGGTCATGATCGATCCGGGTCACGGCGGCATCGACCGCGGCGCGACGGTGAATGGGCTGATCGAAAAGGATCTTGTGCTCGATTTCGCCAAGGCTCTGGCGGCGCGGCTCGAGGCCGACGGCCGCTACCATCCGGTGTTGACGCGCGACGACGACAGCTTCATCCCGCTTGGCGTCCGCGTCCAGATGGCGCGCGACCAGAAAGTCGCGCTGTTCGTTTCGATTCACGCCGACACGCTGGCGGAGGCGGCGGATGTTTCCGGGGCGACGGTCTACACCGTGTCCGATCGCGCCTCGGACGCGGAGGCGGCGCGCGTCGCCGAAAAAGAGAATCAGGCCGATTCAGCGGCGGGCATAGACCATGCCGAAGACGCGTCCGAGGTGTCGGACATCCTGTTCGACCTGACCCGGCGGGAGACGCGGGCCTATAGCCACGTCTTCGCTCACACCCTGGTGAATTATTGGAAGGCGACCGCGAGGCTGAATAAGAATCCGCAGCGTTCGGCCGGTTTCCGCGTGCTGAAGGCGCCGGACGTTCCCTCCGTGCTGCTCGAACTCGGCTATCTGTCCAACGAGAAGGATGATCTCGCGCTGACCTCGCCCGCGTGGCGCGAAAAAGCGGTCGCCCGCATGACGGAGGCGATCGCGGCCTTTTTTGCCGAGCGCGGCGATCCGGCGGGTCTCGCGGTCAAGGATCAGGCCCCGGGCGCAGCCGCGACCGCAGCCCTGCCGCCCGAGGCCGGTCAGGCGACGGGAAGAAGCGCGACCGAGGAAGGTTCGCGCGCCGCGACCGCAGCCGTGGCCGGGCCGTCGCAGTGAGCGCTTGAGGCGCGGAGCCGGGTGCGTAACCGCACATTGCGCGACATGAAATAAAAAGAAGATTGTCTGGCTTGAGGTTTGAGTCGGCATCCGTTCAGCGCGGCCTTGGCTGAAGGCTGCGTTCGCCCGCCGAAAAATTCGCCGTCGGGATGAGAAGGCGCGCCTCTGGCGCGCGTGCGAGCGAGATCCCGGCGGGTTTGGTTGACAAACTAATAACACAAAAGCGCCGCAGGGATGAGCGATCACGCTGGACCGGATTACGAATGCGCGGCATGAGACGCGCCATATAAGGGGTGAGCGGCTTCCACGACGCCGTTCGGTTGCCTGTATTTTTAACGCGTTTTCGCGCGAGAACGTCCATGGCGTTCCGCCGAATCCGGCGCAAAATTGATGAAAAGGCCTGTCCGCATGCGGCTTATCGCCCGTCTCCTCGGTTTCATGTTCACGACCGCCGCGATCCTTTTCGTCGTCGGGGCATGCGCTGTGGGGCTGGTCATCTGGAATTTCGAAAAAGATCTTCCCGATTACACCCAGCTCAAGAATTACGAACCGAAAGTGATGACGCGGGTTCACGCCGGCGACGGCTCGCTGCTCGCGGAATACGCGCGCGAGCGCCGGCTTTACCTGCCGAGCGCGGCCATTCCGCCGCTCGTGAAGAACGCCTTCATTTCGGCCGAGGACAAGAATTTCTACCATCACGCGGGCGTCGATCCCGAGGGCATCCTGCGCGCGACCTTCGTGCTGGTGCAGGGCGAGAAACACGTCCAAGGCGCCTCGACGATCACGCAGCAGGTCGCCAAGAATTTTCTCCTGACCAACGAGCGCTCGTTCGAGCGCAAGATCAAGGAGGCGCTGCTCGCCTTCCGCATCGAGGGCGCCTATTCGAAGGACAAGATCCTCGAGCTTTACCTGAACGAGATCTATCTCGGCCTCGGCAATTACGGCGTCGCCGCCGCCGCGCTGAATTATTTCGATAAATCGGTCAATGAACTGACGGTCGCGCAGGCCGCCTATCTCGCCGCGCTGCCGAAGGCGCCGAACAATTATCATCCCTTCCTGAAGCGCGAACGGGCGATCGAACGGCGTAACTGGGTGATCGATCGCATGGTCGAGAACGGCTATGTCTCGCGCGCCGACGGCGAAAAGGCCAAGCGCGAGCCGCTCGGCGTCAATCCGCGCGTGCTCTCGCCCAACGCGTTGCAGGCCGGCTTCTTCGCTGAAGAGGTGCGCCGCGAACTGAACGACCGCTACGGCGAGAAGAAGCTCTATGAGGGCGGCCTTTCGGTCCGCACGACGCTCGATCCGAAGATGCAGCT
This sequence comes from uncultured Alphaproteobacteria bacterium, assembly GCA_963767805.1. Taxonomy (GTDB): domain Bacteria; phylum Pseudomonadota; class Alphaproteobacteria; order Rhizobiales; family Beijerinckiaceae; genus Methylocapsa. The sequence continues at coordinate 18,297 of CAVYFP010000014.1, forward strand.
GATGGCGCGGCGCGCCCTCGTCGACGGCCTCGTGCGCTATGACGAAGAGCACGGGTTCCGCGGACCGATGCGCCATATCGACATCAGCCAGGACTGGGGCGTCCCGCTGGCCGACATCCCGACGCTGGGCGATGTCGGAAGCTGGCGGCTCGCCGTGGTCACCGACACCAATGACGCCGGCGCCCGCATTGGCCTGCAGCCGGGACGCGAGAAGTCCGGCGAGATCGTGCGCGAGCGCGAAACCGGCACGCTCGCCAATGTCGGCATGCGCTGGACGCGCGGCGCCGGCGGGCGGTCTTCTCTGACGCCGGGCGACGTGATCTATGTCGATGCGATCGACGGGCGGCCGGGCGAATATCGCCTCCGCCAGATCCCCGAGGTCGGCGGCGCGATCATCGCCATGGACCCCTATACGGGCCGCGTCTTCGCCATGGTCGGCGGTTTCTCCTTCGACCAGTCCGTGTTCAACCGCGCGACGCAGGCGCTGCGCCAGCCGGGTTCCTCATTCAAGCCCTTCGTCTATGCGACAGCGCTCGACAATGGCTACACGCCGTCCTCGATCATCCTCGACGCGCCGATCGAAATCGATCAGGGGCCGGGTCTTGGCGTCTGGCGTCCGGAAAACTTCGAAGGCAAATCGGGCGGTCCGCACACGCTGCGCTATGGCGTCGAACATTCGATCAACCAGATGACCGTGCGCCTCGCCCGCGACGTCGGCATGCCGCTCATCGCCGAATACGCCAAGCGCTTCGGCATCTATGACGATCTGCCGCCCTATCTCTCGATGTCGCTCGGCTCGGGCGAGACGACGCTTTTGCGCATGACCACGGCCTATTCGATGCTGGCCAATGGCGGCAAGCGGATCAAGGCGACCCTCATCGACCGCATTCAGGATCGCTGGGGCCACACGCTCTACCGTCATGACGAACGCGTCTGCGAGGGCTGCGACGCCGCGAAATGGGACAACCAGCCGGAGCCGCGCCTGATCGACAAGCGCGAGCAGGTGCTTGATCCGCTCACCGCCTATCAGATTACCTCCATCATGGAAGGCGTGATCCAGCGCGGCACGGGGCAGTCGATCAAGGAGGTCGGCAAGCATCTCGCCGGCAAGACCGGCACGACCAATGACGCCAAGGATCTCTGGTTCGTCGGCTTTTCGCCCGATCTCGCCGTTGGCGTCTTCATGGGCTATGACCAGCCGCGCTCATTGGGCGATTCCGCGCAAGCCGCGCATTACACCGCGCCGATCTTCCGCGATTTCATGAAGATGGCGCTGAAGGACAAGCCCGACGTGCCGTTCCGCGTCCCGCCGGGAATCAAGCTGATCTCGGTCGACGTGAAAAGCGGCATGCGCTCCAGCGGAGCCGGCTCGATCCTCGAAGCCTTCAAGCCCGGCACGGCGCCGCCCAATTCCTACGCCGCGAGCAATTCCTCGCCGCGCGCGCAGGCGGTCAATCCGGACGCCGATCGCGTGGTGGGGACGGGGACCGGCGGGCTTTATTAGGCGTGAGCGGGCGGGTTACGCCGCCCCGAACAACTGGACATTCTCGGCGCGAGCGGCCTTGGCCAGCGCGCTGTCGAGCGTTGCGAGAGCAATGCGCTCCCGCCGGGCGAGCTCCAGATAGGCGGCGTCATAGACGCTGAGCCTGTAGCGCCTTGCGATGCCGAGAACAGCTTCTTCGTCGATCCCGCGATCGAACTCAATCGGAAGCCGCCTGAGGATCGCAAGCGCGCGGTTGCTCTTGTCCGCGTCGATTCGGCCTCGCCGCTCGTTGGTGACAAGCAGATTACGGATCTCGAACCACCAGATGCGCGGGACCAAGGCATGATCGTTCGCCAGTCTCCCGCGCGTGCTGGCAGCGAGCGGATGCGTTTCATCCGGCATGAGCCAACAGGCAGTTACCGAGGCGTCCAAAACGAAGGGCATCAGTATTTGTGGCCTTCGTGACGGGCGGAGAGAATTTCATCGAGCGTGAGCAGGGGCATGGTCTTGCGAAACTCTTCGAGTTCGGCGAGGGCCAGCGCAATTTCTTCTCGCCGCCTGTCGGTCTCGGGGACGAGCCGCGCAATCGCCCGGCCATGCCGGGTGATGATGATTGTTTCGCCGCGCTCCACCTCGCTCAGAAGCTGAGACAATTCGCTTTGGCGTCGGAGGACTGAAGCGCATGGAGGGGGAGGACTGAACTTCGCGCATGAAAAAATTTAACTGTAATCGGTCATATTGACCAGTCAATTCGTTAAAAATCGGGATGGATGTCAAGCTAGGGCGGTTGTCGCCGCTTTCTGTCGCTCGTCGCAGCCCGCCATTTACATCGCGGGCGCCCGTCCCTATGTTCCGGCCCATCCCGCGACCCTCCGTCGCTCTATCCTGAAAGCTAAAAAATAATGCGCGCCGAAGCCGAAGCGTTGGTTCTAGCCATCAAGCAATCCATGGGATTGCTGAGGAGGCATCTTTGACGTCGAGACTGCTGATCGCCGTCTCAAAGAGCTGAACGCCAAAGTCGAAGATCCAAATCTCTGGAACGACGCCGAAGCCGCGCAGAAAATCATGCGCGAGCGCACCGAACTCGAAGACCGTCTCGGCTCCATCGCGCGTTTCGAGAGCGAACTCGACGACGCCGCGACCCTCGTCGAACTCGCCGAGGCGGAAGATGATTCCGCCACCGAGAAAGAGGGGATCGACCAGCTGAAGAGCCTCAAGCTCGAGGCCGAGCGGCTTCAGATCGAGGCGCTGCTCTCCGGCGAGGTCGATGGCAACGACACCTATATCGAAGTCCATTCCGGCGCGGGCGGCACCGAGAGCTGCGACTGGGCGCGCATGTTGTTTCGCATGTATGCGCGCTGGGCCGAGCGCCATAAATTCAAGGTCGAAATCATCGAGGAGACGGCTGGCGACGAAGCCGGCCTCAAATCGGGCACGCTGCTCGTCAAGGGGCATAACGCCCATGGCTGGGCCAAGACCGAATCCGGCGTGCACCGGCTGGTGCGCATTTCGCCGTTTGATTCGAACGCGCGCCGTCACACCAGCTTCGCCTCGGTCTGGGTCTATCCGGTGATCGACGACAAGATCGACATCGACGTCAAGGAAAGCGACTGCCGCATCGACACCTATCGCTCATCCGGCGCCGGCGGGCAGCACATCAACACCACCAATTCGGCGGTGCGCATCACCCATATTCCGTCCGGCATCGTCGTCGCCTGTCAGGGCGAACGCTCGCAGCACAAGAACAAGGCGACCGCCTGGAACATGCTGCGGGCGCGCCTCTATGAGCAGGAAATCGAGCGCCGCGAGGCCGCCGCCAGCGCCACCGAGGCCTCGAAAACCGAGATCGGCTGGGGACACCAGATCCGCTCCTATGTGCTGCAGCCCTACCAGCTCGTGAAGGACCTTCGCACAGGCGCAACCTCGGGAACGCCGGACGACGTGCTCGACGGCGGCCTCGACGCCTTCATGGAGGCGGCTCTGGCGCAGAAAGTGTCGGGCCTTGTCGCGCCGGTGGTGGAGGACGTGGATTAATTCCGACCCCCTGCGATCCATCGACCGAGGCCGTCAGCATGCCCCCTGAGAGAGAACGCGTTTTCAATGTCCCGGCGGTGGTTCTCGGCCTCGTCGCCGTTCTCGTCGTCATCCAGGCGGCGATGGACGCGCTCTCGCCGGCGACGCAGTTCCACATTCTGGCGAATTTCGCCTTTGTGCCGGGGCGTTTCACCTTCGCCTTCGACCCGGGCCTCGTCAACGCCGCTTTCGACGCCACGGCGCGTTCGAGCGAGCGCGAGGCGCAACTGGCGACGTTTTTCCTCGGCGACGGCCGCCCGCTCTGGTGGACGCCGCTCACCTACGCCTTCCTGCACGCGGGCTGGGCCCATGTCGGCATGAACAGCCTTTGGCTCGTCGCCTTCGGCGCGGCCGTGGCGCGGCGGTTCGGGGCCACGCGCTTTCTCGCTTTCTGCGCCGTCTGCGCCGTGGCCGGCGCATTGACCCATTACCTCACCCATATGGCGGACCTGCAGCCGGTCGTCGGCGCATCCGCCATGGTGTCGGGGACCATGGCGGCGGTGGTGCGCTTCGCCTTCCAGCCGGGGGCGCCGCTCGGCGCGGCGCTGGGGTTTTCGGATCGCCGCGCGGACCATGTCTATCGCCTGCCGGCGCTGCCGCTGCGCGAGGTCGTCTCGAACCGCAACGCGCTGAGCTTTCTGGGTCTCTGGTTTCTGGCCAATCTCCTGTTCGGGGTCTTTCCGGCGGTGATCGGCATGGCGGACGCGACCATCGCCTGGCAGGCCCATATCGGCGGCTTCCTCGTCGGCTTTCTCGCCTTCCGTTGGTTCGATCCGCCATCGCCCGTGGCTGCGCTCAAATGGCCGCCCGCGCCAGATGGCCGGTTTTAAGCAATGTACGCGCTCCACGAGGCCGGCGGCTCGCTCGAAGAGGTCGCGCATATCATTCAGGTGGCGCTGACCCCCGTCTTTCTGCTCTCGGGGCTTGCCGGCCTCCTCAGCGTGTTTTCAACGCGCCTTGGCCGCGTCGCCGACAAGGTCGACACCCTGTCCGAAGCCATCGCGGCCGCGGAGGACGAGGACGCCGCCGAGTTGAGCTTGCAGTTCGATTATCTGCGCAAGAGATCCGTGGCGCTCGACATCGCCGTCGTGCTCGCCGCGCTTGGCGGCGGCGCGACCTGCGCCGCCGTGCTTGCGCTTTTCATGGGCTTTCTGTTCGAGGCGACCATCGCGCGAATCCTGTTTTTCCTGTTCGGAGCCGCGGTCCTTTTCACGCTTGGCGCGCTGATCGCTTTCGTCATCGAAATGCTGATGGCCGGGCAGGGCCTGCGCGCCAAGGCCAAACGCTCCGGCGAAGTCCTTTCCGCCGAGGAGGCGAAGCGGCGGCGGATCGCGAACCACTGGTTCTGATTAGGCTAGATGTTTGATCCCGGGCTTTGATGGTGCATTATTGTCTTCCGAATGGAAGGATGCGCTATGGGCCAGATACTCCATGGAAGCGCCACGACGACAGCGGCGGTGCGTCGAGCGATACAGCATAGTCAAGAGAGCCTGAGGGCTCTGGCCAAACGGTACGGGATCAATCAGAAGACCGTCGCTAAGTGGAAGCGCCGCACATCGGCGGCGGATCTCCCGACCGGGCCAAAGCAGGCGAAATCCACGGTGCTGTCGGTGGAGGACGAGGCGCTCATCGTCGCCTTCCGCCGCCACACATTGCTGCCACTCGACGACTGTCTTTACGCGTTGCAGCCGACCCTTCCGCATCTCGACGCGCTCCTCGCTGCATCGTTGCCTGCAGCGTCACGGGATCTCCCGGCTGCCCCAGGTCGAGGGCGAGGCATCCGTCAAGCGCAAGTTCAAGGCCTATCCGATCGGCTACTTCCACATCGACATCGCCGAGATGAGAACCGCGCAGGGAAAGCTCTACCTGTTCGTGGCGATCGACCGCACCTCGAAGTTCGCCTTCGTCGAGCTGCATGAGAAGGCTGTCCGGCGCACGGCGGCGGACTTCCTCCAGCGCTTGATCGCGGCTGTGCCTTACAAGATCCATACGGTGCTCACCGACAATGGAACCCACTTCACGACGCCGGGCAATGCGCGTTCAGCCGCGCCCGACATCAAGGCAGCGATCGCAGCTGGAGAGCCGCTCTGGGCTCATGCCTTCGAATACGCCTGTGCACGCCATGACATCGATCATCGGCTGACCAAACCGAAGCATCCATGGACCAATGGCCAGGTCGAGCGCATGAACCGAACCCTCAAGGAGGCAACGGTCAAGCGCTACTACTACGAGACGCACGATCAGCTCCGGACGCACCTCGGCGACTTCGTCACGGCCTACAATTTCGCCCGCCGGCTCAAGACCCTCAAGGGCCTGACGCCCTACGAATACATCTGCAAGCTCTGGACAAAGGAGCCACAGCAATTCATCCTCAATCCGATCCACCAAATGCCGGGACTAAACATCTAGCCCAGAAGGCGCCGCGCGCGCGGCCTCGCCGTTTTGCGGAAGGCGCCGACAATCTCGATATGCGGCGAATGGCGGAACTGGTCGACCGGCAGCACGCGCTCCAGCGCATAGCCGCCGGCGCAAAGGATCGCGGCGTCGCGTGCGAAGGTCTGCGCATTGCACGAAACCGCGACGACGATGCGGAATGCTGCTCGCCCGCGATCGCTCTGGCTTGAAGCTCGGCGCCCGCGCGCGGCGGATCGAAGACGAGCGCGTCGAAACGGGCGAGATCGGCCGCGATCAGCGGGCGGCGGAACAAATCCCGCGCGTCGATGCTGACGGGCCGCAGTCCCGCGCCGCCCGCGGCCTTGGTGAGCGCGGCAAGCGCCGCCGCGTCGGAATCGACGGCGTGAATGGCTGCGAATTCCGCAAGCCGCAAAGAAAAAGTGCCGACGCCGGCGAAAAGATCGGCGATGCGGCTCGACCCCGCAAGCTGCGCGCAGACTTCGGCCGCGAGCGCGGTCTCGCCGGCGGCGGTGGCCTGCAGGAAAGCGCCGGGCGGAATGGCGACCATCGCCCGGCCCATGGCGACGAGGGGCGGGCGCTGCAGCGTCACGACGGCGCCGTGATTGGTGAGGCGCGCGAGATCATGGCGGAGCGCGAAACGCACGAGGCGCTGCGTCTCGTCGCTGTTCAGCGCGCCATGTCCCTTGAGATCGACGTCGAGGCCGGATTGGGTCGCCGTCACGAGAATGTCGAGCGGCTTGCCGGACGCGGCGAGGGTCCGCGCCAGCGCGCGCGCGACCGCAGGCGCCTCGCGCAGCGCCGGGGCCAGCACGGGACATTCGTCGATCTCGACGATCGCGTGCGAGCGCGCCTCCATGAAGCCGCAGACGGCGGCGCCGGACGCCTCCGTGCGCGCATGGAAGGTTGCGCGCCGGCGGCCTTCGCCATGGGCGTCGACAAGCTCTTCGACGCTGGGCTCTAGCCCCGCCTGACGCAGGGCCTCGACAAGCAGGCCCTTCTTCCATTGCGCGTAAGGTCCGAACGCCAGCGTTTGGATCGCGCATCCGCCGCAACTTGCGAAATAGCGGCAAAAGGGCGGGATGCGGTCCGGGCTTGGCGTCCGGACTTCGACGAGTTTTCCGCGCGCGCCATCGACTTCCGCGAGGATCGCTTCGCCGGGCAGGGCGTAGGGGACCGACACGGACCCTTCCGGCCCCATCGCTACGCCCTCGCCGCGGGGCCCGAGCCTTTCGATCCTGAGCCGTGCGTTGAGATGGATCATTCCCGGCTGGCGCCGATGAGGAATTCGCGATTGCCGTCACCGCCTTCGATGGGCGAGGCGATCAGGCCGTCGACGCGCCAGCCGAGCGATTGGATCAGGGCGGAGATTTTGGCGCAGACTTTTTCGTGGATGGCGGCGTCCCGGACGATGCCTTTGACGACATGGGCCGGACCCGCCTCGAATTGCGGCTTGATCAATGCGATGAGCTTCCCGTCCGGCGCCGCCAGCAGCAAGACAGACGGTAAAACAAGGGCAAGTGAAATAAAGCTCACGTCAAAAGTGATGAGTTGCGGCGGCTCCCGCAGATCATGCGGGCTGAGATTGCGCGCGTCGGTCGCCTCGTGAGACGTTACGCGCGGATCGCTCGCTATGTCAGAGTGCAATTGCCCGCGACCGACGTCGACGGCGATCACCATTTCGGCGCCGCGTGTCAGCAAGACATGAGTGAAACCGCCGGTCGAGGCGCCGATGTCGAGGCAGACGCGCCCCGCCGGATCGAAGCCGAAGGCGTCGAGCGCCGCGGCGAGCTTGACGCCGCCGCGCGAGACCCAGGGGTAGGGCGCGAGCGCCTCGATTTCGGCGCCGGCGTCGATCAGTTCGGACGCCTTGCGCACGAGCCTGCCGCCGGCGCGCACGCCGCCGGCCGCGATCGCCTCCTGGGCCTTGGCGCGGCTCTCGAAGAATTTTCGCTCGACAAGGGCGAGATCGGCGCGCTGGCGGGCGGTCGTTTCGGAGGCCGTCTCGGCGTTCTGAGAGTGGCGTCAAGCGCGCGGGCGTCCGCATCAGGCGGCTACGGTGATCATTCCGAGGATAACCGCCGACGAAGAACATACTCAAAATACATGCCTCGCCACGCCGCATCCTCGATGACGAGCGGGGAATCTGCCCATGGCATTTGCGTACTCGATGACCCGGGACGCTTCCGGATTGCTGGGTTTGAGGTAGTCGTATCGGACAGGCACGAAAAACCGGGGCAATTTCCCCGCGCGCCGAAGTTTCACGTGTCGATAAATCATAGATCGGACGTCGTCGCCTGTTATGAGGCGCACAATCCACTCGGCTACGCCATCCTCGGAGCGAAGGCGAATCAAATAGATGCCCTCGACATCCGCGCCGTCGTCCCGAAAAGCTTGCGCAATTTTTCGCAGGCCGGCCTCGCCGCCTTCTACCAATGAGCCCGGATCCATGTAAAAACTCCATGGTGCGAATGGGACGCGGCTTCCAGATAGAGCCGAGCATCGGTCATTTCAATGGATTCATAACGGCAATTAATATTCCAGCGTAGAACTATTTCCCAATTGGCGTCGAACTCCTGGTGTGCATTTTTCTCGGCTTTTAGTGCAGGCTCCAAGATCGGTGAGGGCAAACAGCTTCCCAAGTTCATGACTGTAAATGCTGTCTACGAATTTCTTGTCGGGTATGGTGCGAGCAGGAAATTTCCCGGCGATGCAGGCTTTGATAGCCAATTCGATAGCTAATCCAGCCAGATAATAAGCGCCGCAGGGCAAGTCGGCCTGCAAAAGGCACGCCGCCTCCTGCAGACGAATTTCCGCCAAAGACCGTAGTTCGGTCTGTTCAATCATCTAACGTCGGGTCGCTTTTCACAGCTCAGGCGATCCGGCTTTTCAGCGCGTCGCTCTCGCGGCCGAGCGTCGAGAGCACCTTGGCGACCACGGCCTTGGCGTCGAGGCCCGCTTGCGCATAAAGCGCTTCGGGCTTGTCGTGGTCGAGGAAAAGATCAGGCAGCACCATCGAGCGGAATTTCAGCACGTGAGAGCCAGAGCCGTCGAGGGCGCCTTCCTCAAGGAGCTTCTGCGCCACGAAGGAGCCGAAGCCGCCGATCGAGCCTTCCTCGATGGTGATCAGCACGTCATGATTGGCGGCGAGGCGCATCAGGAGATCGACGTCGAGCGGCTTGGCGAAACGCGCGTCCGCGACCGTCGCCGAGACGCCGTAGCCGGCGAGATCCTCGGCCGCCTTGAGCACTTCGGCGAGGCGCGCGCCGAAGGAGAGAATGGCGACCTTGGAGCCCTCGCGCAGGATGCGGCCGCGGCCGATTTCAAGCGGCTTGCCCTCCAGCGGCATCTCGACGCCGATGCCTTCGCCGCGCGGATAGCGCAGCGCGATCGGACCCGCGTCATAGGCGGCCGCGGTTGCGACCATATGCACGAGTTCGGCTTCATCGGCCGCCGCCATCACCACCATGTTCGGCAGAATGCCGAGGAAGGAGACGTCGAAGGATCCGGCATGGGTCGCGCCATCGGCGCCGACGAGGCCGGCGCGGTCGATGGCGAAGCGAACGGGAAGGTTCTGGATCGCGACGTCATGCACGACCTGATCGTAGCCGCGCTGCAGGAAGGTCGAATAGAGCGCGCAGAAGGGCTTGTAGCCCTCGGTGGCGAGGCCGGCCGCGAAGGTCACCGCGTGCTGCTCGGCGATGCCGACGTCGAACGTGCGCTCCGGGAACGCCTTCTGGAAGATGTCGAGCCCCGTGCCGCTCGGCATGGCGGCCGTGATCGCGATGATCCTGTCGTCCTTCTGCGCTTCCTTGACCAAAGCTTCGGCGAACACGGTCGTATAGACCGGCGCATTGGGCTTCGGCTTCACCTGCTTGCCGGTGAGGACGTCGAACATGTTTACGGCGTGATATTTGTCCTTCGTCGCTTCGGCCGGCGCGTAGCCCTTGCCCTTCTGCGTCACGACATGGACGAGGATAGGGCCGGTCTCCTTGAAGTCGCGGACATTCTTCAAAACGGGCAGCATCTGGTCGAGATTATGCCCGTCGATGGGGCCGACATAATAGATGCCGAGCTCCTCGAACAGCGTTCCGCCCGCCCAGAAATTGCGGGCGAACTCCTCGGTTTTGCGCGCCCTGTCGTAGACGAAGCGCGGCAACAGCCTTCCAAGCTGCTTCACCGCCTCGCGCACGGAGCGGTAGGCGCCGCCGGAGACGAGGCGCGCGAGATAGGAAGACAGCGCGCCCGCCGGGGGAGCGATCGACATTTCATTGTCGTTCAGGATGATGATGAGGCGCGAATGCATCGCGCCGGCGTTGTTCATCGCCTCATAGGCCATGCCGGCCGACATCGCGCCGTCGCCGATCACGGCGACGACATTGCCCTGTTTGCCGGATAGCGTGTTGGCGACGGCCATGCCAAGGCCGGCCGAGATCGACGTCGAGGAATGCGCGGCGCCGAAAGGATCATATTCGCTTTCCGAGCGTCTGGTGAAGCCGGAAAGCCCCCCGGCGCGGCGCAGGGTCCGGATGCGGTCGCGGCGTCCTGTGAGAATCTTGTGCGGATAGGCCTGATGGCCGACGTCCCAGATGATCCGGTCGTCCGGCGTATTGAAGACATAATGCAACGCCACCGTCAGTTCGACGACGCCAAGGCCCGCGCCGAGGTGTCCGCCCGTCACAGACACGGCGCTGATCGTCTCGGTCCGCAACTCGTCCGCCACCTGAGCGAGATCGGACTCGGGCAGCTTCCGCAAATCAGCGGGCGAATTGATCGTGTCGAGAAGGGGGGTCGTCGAAAAAGTCGTCACGCACGCCTCGTATTCTTCTTGCGCGGGTTCGATTGATCCGAACCGCGCCGCCCGGCGCATGAGAGGCCGGGGCTCGCAGCCTTAAAGAAAATGCGAAATCCACACAAGTGGAGCCGCCAAAAGGAAATATTGCCTATTTTGATCTTGCCAACCGCTTCAAAACAGGAATAACCAACTACTTTTCGCGCCGCAACGAAAACGGCCGTCCGCTGGACATTTCGACGAGGACCGCGACCTTCGGGTCACAGGTCGGTCTGCGCGGCCGCCGGGGGACGAAAGCTGCGCGCCGCCGCCGTTCCGTCCGTTTTGATCCGCCCCGTTTGATCTAACCCGATGTCCCGGCCTCACCGTCATTCAGTTTCGCAACACGCTCCAGCACCGTTTGGGTCCCCTCGGACCCGGCGCCGGGTTTATCGAGCGCTTCCCGCCTGATCTTGCCCGCGGCCCCGGCGAGGTTTTCGCCGGGACAAGGCGAAAGGTCCGGGCATAAGGCCACGCTAAAGGACCAAAATGGTCAAATGGGTCTATACGTTCGGCGCCGGCAAAGCCGAGGGATCGGGCGAGATGCGCGACCTTCTCGGCGGCAAAGGCGCGGGTCTCGCCGAAATGGCCAGTCTTGGCCTGCCGGTTCCGCCGGGCTTCACGATCACCACCGAGGTTTGCACCTATTTTTATGAAAACGAGCGAAGCTTTCCCGCCCAGCTCGGCGGCGACGTCGAAACGGCGCTCGCCCATCTTGGCCGCCTGACCGGCAAGGGGTTCGGCGACGTCGAGGCTCCGCTTCTGTTATCGGTGCGTTCGGGCGCGCGGGCGTCGATGCCCGGCATGATGGACACCGTGCTCAATCTCGGCCTCAACGACGTCACCGTCAAAGCCCTGGCGCGACAAGCGGGCGACGAGCGCTTCGCCTATGATTCCTATCGCCGCTTCATCCAGATGTACTCCAGCGTCGTGCTTGGCATCGCCCATGAACATTTTGAAGACGCGGTCGAGTATTACAAGGAATCGAAAGGCGTTTCGCTCGATACGGAGCTTGACGCGGAGGACTGGCGCAAGCTGATCGTCGACTTCAAGGCGCGGGTGATCGAGGCCAGCGGCAAGCCTTTTCCGCAAGCGCCGCAGGAGCAATTATGGGGCGCCATCGCCGCCGTCTTCGGCTCCTGGTTGACGCCGCGCGCGATCACCTACCGGCGCATCCACGGCATTCCGTCGAACTGGGGCACGGCCGTGACCGTTCAGGCCATGGTGTTCGGCAACATGGGGCCGACATCGGCGACGGGGGTCGCCTTCACGCGCAATCCGTCGACGGGCGCAAAGGAACTCTATGGCGAATTCCTGCTCAACGCGCAGGGCGAGGACGTCGTCGCCGGCATTCGCACGCCGAATGCGATCACGGAGGCGAGCCGCCGCGCCGCCTGTTCGGACCGGGAATCGATGGAGACCGCGATGCCCGCCGTCTTCGCCGAGTTCCAGCGCACGGCGGCGTTGCTCGAACGCCATTACCGCAACATGCAGGACGTCGAGTTCACCGTCGAAAGCGGCAAGCTCTGGATGCTGCAGACCCGTACCGGCAAATGCACCGGAGCCGCGGCGCTGCGGGTTGCGGTCGACATGACGCATGAGGGCCTGATCAGCAGGGAGGAGGCGATCGCGCGGATCGACCCGGCCTCGCTCGATCAGCTGCTGCACCCGGCGATCGATCCGGCCGCGAAGCGCAGGATCGTGGCGACCGGGCTGCCGGCCTCGCCGGGCGCGGCGAGCGGCGAGATCGTCTTCACGGCGGACGAGGCCGAGCAGCTGAAAAGCATGGGCCGCAAGGTCATCCTCGTGCGCGTCGAAACCAGCCCCGACGATATTCACGGCATGCATGCGGCCGAAGGCGTGCTGACGACGCGCGGCGGCATGACCTCGCATGCGGCCGTCGTCGCGCGCGGCATGGGCAAGCCCTGCGTCACCGGAGCCGCCACGATCCGGGTCGATTACGCCAGCGCGACCATGTCGGCGGCGGGCGTCACCTTCAGGCGAGGCGACATGCTGACCCTCGATGGCGGCTCGGGCCAGGTGATCGAAGGCGCGATCGAGATGAGCCAGCCGGAGCTTTCGGGCGAATTCGCCACCTTGATGGAATGGGCCGACGAGGTGCGCCGCATGGAGGTGCGCGCCAATGCGGAGACGCCGGCGGACGCGCGCGCGGCGCGGAAATTCGGCGCGGAAGGCATCGGCCTTTGCCGCACGGAGCATATGTTCTTCGAGAGCGAGCGGCTCACCGCCGTTCGCCAGATGATTCTCGCCGACGATCTCGCCGGCCGGCGCGCCGCGCTTGAAAAGCTGTTGCCGATGCAGCGCGGCGATTTCATTGAATTGTTCGAGATCATGGCCAGTCTGCCGGTGACGATCCGCCTGCTGGATCCGCCCCTGCATGAATTCCTGCCGCAAACCGCGGCGGAGATCGACGAGGTGGCCGCGGCGCTCAATGTGCCGCCCGAGAAAATCCGCGGCCGGCTCGGCGATCTGCGCGAAGTCAATCCGATGCTGGGTTTTCGCGGCTCGCGGCTCGCCATCGTCTTTCCGGAAATCGCCGAAATGCAGGCGCGCGCGATTTTCGAGGCCGCGGTCGAAGTCAAACGGACGACAGGCGAATTGGTGCGGCCGGAGATCATGACGCCGCTCATCATTGCGAGGTCCGAGTTCGACCTCGTCAAGGCGAAAGTCGACGAGACCGCGCGCGTCGTCGCGCAGGAGACCGGGCAAACCGTTCCCTATACGGTCGGGACCATGGTGGAGACGCCGCGCGCGAGCCTTCGCGCAGGCGAGATCGCCGAAAGCGCCGCGTTTCTATCTTTTGGCACGAATGATCTGACGCAGACCTGCATGGCGCTGTCGCGCGACGACGCCAGCTCGTTTCTCGGCCGCTATGTGGCTCTGGGGATTTTGCCCGCCGATCCCTTCGTCACGATCGATCAGGAAGGCGTCGGCGAACTCGTGGCGATTGGCGTCGAGCGCAGCCGCGCCGTGCGGCCCGACATCAAGCTGGGGATTTGCGGCGAACATGGCGGCGATCCGGCAACGATCGCTTTTTGCGAGAAAATCGGCCTCGACTATGTCTCCTGCTCGCCCTTCCGCGTGCCCATCGCGCGGCTCGCCGCCGCGCAGGCGGCGCTTCACGCGAAAGCCTCCAGCGAAGACTGAAGGCCCGGCGCGCGCATGCAAAAATCAGCCGACTGAGGAGAGCGCCCCCGCTGCATTTTTTTGCCGGGGGAGAGCCAATAGATTGGCGATCAGGGTTCGATCCAGAAGCAGCGCCATGCGCTCTTTCGGCTTGAGCCAGGCGAGCGCCTCCTCGATCGTCTCGGCTTCATTCAGCTTGGCCTCGGCGAGCGCCCTTTCCGCCGTCATTTCGCCATTTCTGCGACGCGCGACCTCGGGCAGCCAGGCGGCATGGAGGGCCGCCAGTTTGCGATCCTCGTAAAGGGCCGCGAGCCCCTGCGCTTCCTGCGCGGCTTCGCTGTCGAAGCCCTCCGCGAGTTCGTTCGCCCGCGTGACCAGCGGCGGCCGGGTTTGTTCCTCGGGCGTCACGAGAAGTCCCGCGCGCCGGAAGGCGAGGCCGACATTGAGGAGCCCGGTCGACCACGACAGGAAGATCGCCAGCACGAGGCCAAGGATCGTCGGCGACATCCAGGCGACGAGCGAGGGGGAGATCAAAAGTCCTGCGATCAGGGTGATGACGCCCATCGCGACATGCGAGCGATGGCGCCTGACGATCGCCTTGAAGGGAATCGATCCGTCGTCGCGCCGCTGCGGATCCCAGCCGGTGTCGAAGCCGAACACGAAATGCATGACGTGCCCGGCCTGTATCAGCATCATGCTCGGCGCCAGCAGCGCCGACATGATGACTTCGAACAGGCTTGAGAGCGTGAGTCTGATCGCGCCGCCGCCGCCGCGCCTTGTGCCGCCCTGGAAGAGGGCGAGAAGCAGGCCGAACGCCTTGGGCAGAAGCAATATCGTCATGGTCAGCGCGAAAAGACTCAGTGATCGCGCGGCGTCGAAACGCGGCCAGGCCGGAAAAAGCGCGAATTCGCGGGTGAAATATTCCGGCCGTATGTAGCTCGCCTGCAGCACGAGTATGATGCCGACGAAGAGCTGCAGCATCCACAGCGGCGACGAGACATAGGCCATGATGCCCGTGACGAAATGCTGGCGCGAGGCGAGGCGCAGGCCCTTTGCGGGAAGCACGCGCAGATGCTGCAGATTGCCCTGGCACCAGCGGCGGTCGCGCGCGGAAAGATCGATGAGCGAAGGCGGGCTCTCCTCGAAACTGCCGCCGAGCGTCGGCAGCATGTAGACGGCGTAGCCGGCGCGCAGCATGAGCGCCGCCTCGACGAAATCGTGGCTGAGGATATGGCCGCCAAAGGGCGGCCGTCCGCGCAGCGTCGGCAAGCCGCAATGCGCGGCGAAGGCGTCGACGCGGATGATCGCGTTATGGCCCCAGTAATTGCCCTCGCGCCCGGACCAGACGGCTACGCCGGCGGCTATGACGGGGCCGTAAATTCGCGCGGCGAACTGCTGCACGCGCGCGAACAGCGTGTTGCGGTTGATGATCAGCGGCAAGGTCTGGATGATGCCCGCGTCGGGATCCTTCTCCATAGCGGCGGCGAGGCCGATGATCGCATCGCCCGTCATCAGGCTGTCGGCGTCGAGCACCACCATATGGGCGAAGCGGCCGCCCCAGCGGGTCACGAAATCCTCGATGTTGCCTGACTTGCGGTTGATGTTCCTGGCGCGGTGCCGGTAATAGATCTTCGCCTCGGGCCCGAGGCTTCGCCGCATGCCGAGGAAAGCCTGCTCCTCCGCGATGAAGACGTCGGGATCGGTGGTGTCGGAGAGAAAGAACCACTCGAAGGACGCGCCAAGCCCCGAGGCTTCGACATCTTCATACATCGCCTGCAGGGCGCCGAAGATCCGCGCCGGGGATTCGTTATAGATCGGCATCGCGATCGCGGTGCGTTCGCGCAGGGCGTCTGGCCGCGCCGGCGCCCTGGGGGCGAGGAAGGCGAGCCAGAAAAGGCCCGCGATGGCATTGGTGAAGGCGAGCGCGATCCATGAAAAATTGGCGACGAAAAGAATGAGCAGCGCCCATTTGAGCAGCGTCACCTCGCCGACGGCGACGACCTGATACATCTCGTTCGCGCCATAACCCGTCAGCGCAAGGCCGCCGCCAAAAACGAACATTCGCGCGACGAGCGTGCCGAGGCGGCGATGACGCAGGACAGTCTTGCGCCGGCTGGCGGGGTCGAACTTCGACAGGCTTTGCGCCGGCATCGCCTGCGGCGCTTCCGGCGGCATGCAGGCGAATGGCGCGACGACGTCGCCTGCAGCGTCAGGCGCCCGCAAGCGTCGAACCAGCGGTTCCGAGTTTTTTACGCCGTCCATCGGTATATCCATGTTTCGCTGATCGGCTTGCCTTCCGCTTCGATGACGAGGCGCAGTTCAGAATAGGTTTCGCTGCCGGGATCGATCTCGAACAGCACTCTGTAGGTCGCCTGGTCCGGTGACATAAACGTACGAATGAACGCAATGGATCCCGGCGACACATTGAGCCTTGGCTTGAAATCGTCCTTATTCTTGCTCTGCCTGAAAATTTCGCCTGCGAATTCGACGAGAAAGCGGCGGTGTTTCGCGCTCCAACCGCGACCGGAGCGCGACAAGTTCGACCATCGCGAGAGGCGGGCGCTCCGGCGGCAGCTTGCACCAGAACTGCCGGTAGGCGAAGGAAATTTCGGCGCCGGCGGCGAGCAGCTGTTTCGGCCGCCAATAGGCGATGATGTTGTTATTGACGTCTGATTCTGTAGGGATTTCAACAAGCTGAACGCCGCCGAAGGACCAGTCTCCGATCGGCTCGATCCACAGGGACGGGCGGTTCTCCCAGTGCTGATCATCGTCCTGATAATCGTCGAAATTGCGATTGCGCTGGAGGAAGCCGAAGCCGCGCGGGTTTTCGTCGACGAAGGTCGAGGTCTGCAGCGTGCTCGGGTTCGAAACCGGCCGCCAGAGCCATTCGCCCTTGCCGGTGAACATCTGCAACCCGTCGATTTCGCCGACATTCGGGCGAAGGTCGTCGATCCGCGTCCTGTCGATTGCGCCCGAAAGATGCGTCGCGCTCATCGCGGCGATGCCATAATGATCGAGGTTCGCGCGCGCGAAGAGGGTGCATTCCGTATCGATCAAGGTCGCATCGCCCGGCCGCAGGGTGAAGCGATAGGCGCCGGTCACGCTCTCCGAATCGATGATCGCGTGAATGATCAGCGTGTCGGCGGCCAGCGTCGGGCGCTCGATCCACACGCTGCGGATGGCGGGAAACTCCTCGCCGCGAGGGTCCGCCGTGCGGATGGCGAGCGCACGCGCCATGACGCCCGGTTCCTGACCTTGCCCGACCGCGCGAAAGAAGCTTGCTCCCTGAAACGTCGCAAGTTCGAAGAATCCGCCCTTGTCGAGCGGCGCCAGAACGCGAAAGCCAGAAAAGCCGATGTCGCCCATATTGGCGGCCGGCGCGAGCTTGCCGAAATCGAAGCGGGCGGCGTCATAGGCGAGACGTTGCGCCTGCCCATCCGCGACAAGATAGATCTGCATCGGCGTCGAAAAGAGGTAGCCGCGATGCAGGGGCTCGAGCGCGAAGCCGATATTGTCGGTCGCCCAGATCGTCGCGCCCGGCCGCAGGTGGATCGCGACATATTGATCGTAGGTCAGGCTTTTGAATGCGTCGGGAAGGTCGGCGGGCGGGGCTTTATAGGGTAGTTTGGCGAGGCTTCGCGCCAGCTCCGTCACCATTGCGGGATCGAATGGCGCCGGCGCCCCCAAGGGAAAACCCGCCGCCGCAGCTGGCGTTCCTCCGGCCCGCGCGTCGGCGCTCACCGCTCCCGCCAAGACGCCGAACGCAAGCTTTAGAACCTCCCGTCGATGGACCATGAACCCGTCTGTCCAGCGCCTTGAGCGCCGTCGATTGCTGTAAAGGAGAATGAAGCCTTATAGCGCATATTGGGGCGCCGATAAGGTGGTCCGTGCGCTTTTGGCTGGGATTTTTGTGCGACGCATCCTAATAGGATTGTGCGGCGCAACGTTGCAGTCAAGCTGCATTTGATGCTTCGGATGATGCTTTGAAGGGCGCCCTTGATCAGGCCGGCGCCGGGGTTGCGATCAATGCGGAGAGATTTGTTTCATGCCTGCTGTTTCGTCTGAACGGAGCCGCCCGGCGGCGCTTACCGCAGGCCGGACCTGCCTTGGCGTCGTTCTCGCGGCCGGCGAGGGCAAGCGCATGCGCTCGGCCGTGCCGAAGGCGCTGCACAAGATCGCCGGACTTTCCATGCTGGGCCATGTGCTGTCCGCCGTCCTCAAAGCCGGGGCCGAGCGGATCGTCGCCGTCGTCGGGCCGGATCATGAGTCCCTCGCCAGCGAGGCGAAGAGGATCTCGCCGGCCATCGGCGCAGCGATCCAGTCCGAGCGGCGCGGCACGGCCCATGCCGTGCTGGCCGCGCGCGAGGCGCTCGCAGAGGGCTTCGACGACATTCTGATCGCCTTCGCCGACACGCCTCTGCTGCGGCCGGAGACTTTCGTCCGGCTGCGAAAGGCGCTGGCCGATGGCGACAACGCCGTCGTCGTGGTGGGTTTCGAGGCGAAGAATCCGGCGGGCTACGGCCGGCTGATTCTGAAGGACGGCGCGCTGGAGGCGATCCGCGAGGATCGCGACGCCAGCGCGGACGAGCGCAGGCTGACGGTCTGCAACGCCGGCGTCATCGGCATCGCCGGGCGCCATGCGCTCGAACTTCTCGACGCCGTCGGCTGCGAAAACAGCAAGGGCGAATATTACCTCACCGACATCGTCGGCATCGCGCGGGCGAAAAATCTCGCGACCGCGGCCCTGATGGTTCCCGAGGACGAGGTGCGCGGCGTCAACGACCGCGCGCAGCTCGCGGCGGCCGAGGCGCTGTTTCAAACACGGCTGCGCGAGGCGGCGATGCAGGCGGGGGCGACCTTCATCGATCCTTCGAGCGTCACTCTGGCCTTCGATACGGCGCTCGCGGAGGACGTCACGATCGAGCCCCATGTTTTCTTCGGCCCGGGCGTCACGGTCGGCAGGGGCGCCATGATCCGCTCCTTTTCGCATCTTGAGGGCGCGCATGTTGGCGAGAGCGCGCAGGTCGGTCCCTTTGCGCGGCTCAGGCCCGGCGCGACCTTGATGGGGGACGTCCGCATCGGCAATTTCGTCGAGATCAAGGCTTCGGTCGTTGGCAATGGCTCGAAAATCAACCATTTGAGCTATATCGGCAACGCGAGGATTGGCTCTAAAACCAATGTCGGCGCGGGAACCATCACCTGCAATTACGACGGATTCGGCAAATTCGAGACCCTGATCGGAGATGGCGTCTTCGTCGGTTCGCACAGCTCGCTGGTTGCGCCGGTCGCGATCGGCGACGGCGCCTATATCGGTACGGGTTCGGTCATAACGCGGGACGTCGCGCCTGATTCGCTCGCGCTCGCCCGCCAGCATCAAATCGAGAAGCCCGGCTGGGCGATCGGCTTTCGCGAGAAGAACCAGAAAAAGAAATAGGGGTCTTCGGAAAAGCGCGCGACAGGCGCGCCGGGGCGCTCGCGCAATCGGGTTGGCGAGACAGATTCAGCAGGAGAGGTCATGTGCGGCATTGTCGGCATTCTCGGGCGCGGTCCCGTCACGGGGCTTCTCATCGACGCGCTGAAGCGGCTTGAATATCGGGGCTATGATTCCGCAGGCGTCGCGACGATCGAGGACGGTCACATCGGCCGCCGCCGGGCCAGCGGCAAGCTCCACAATCTGGAGCAGCTCCTCGCCAGGGAGCCGCTGGGCGGCTCGATCGGCATTGGCCATACGCGCTGGGCGACGCATGGCAAGCCGACCGAAAACAACGCCCATCCGCACGCCAGCGCAAAACTCGCGGTCGTGCATAATGGCATCATCGAGAATTTCCGTCAGCTGCGCGACGAATTGCGCGCCAAGGGACACGCATTCGCGTCCGACACCGATTCCGAGGTCATCGCCCATCTCGTGACGCAGGCCCTGGACGACGGGCTTTCGCCGATCGACGCCGTCGCCGTCAGCCTGCCGCGCCTCAAGGGCGCCTTCGCCTTCGCCATGATCTTCGAGGGCGAGCCCGATCTCCTCATTGGCGCGAGCCAGGGCGCGCCGCTCGCCGTCGGCTTTGGCGAAGGCGAGCGGGACGGCGACATGTTCCTTGGCTCCGACGCGCTCGCGCTGGCGCCCTTCACCGACGCCATCGCCTATCTTGGCGACGGCGATTTCGTCGCCCTGACCCGCGGCTCGGCGTCGTTTCGCGATGCGGCGGGGCTGCCGGTGGAGCGGCGCAGGATCAGGACCAACGCCTCCGCCTTCCTGATCGACAAGGGTAACCATCGCCATTTCATGGCGAAGGAGATCCATGAGCAGCCCGAGGTCATCGGGCGCACGCTGGCGCATTATCTCGACATGTCGGCCGGGCGGGTCGCGCTGCCCTTCGAGCTTCCGGTCGACGCGGCGCGGCTCACGCGCCTCACCATCTGCGGCTGCGGCACCGCCTATATCGCCGGGCTGATGGCGAAATACTGGTTCGAGCGTTTCGCCGCGCTGCCCGTCGACGTCGAGATCGCCTCGGAGTTTCGCTATCGCGATCCGCCGCTCGACGCGGGCGGACTGACGATGGTCGTTTCGCAGTCGGGCGAGACCGCCGACACGCTGGCCGCCCTGCGCTGCGCGAGGGAAAAGGGACAGAAAACCGTCTCGATCGTCAATGTCGCGACCTCGACCATCGCGCGCGAGAGCGATCGCGTCGCGCCGACGCTGGCCGGCCCCGAAATCGGCGTCGCCTCGACGAAAGCCTTCACTTGCCAGCTCGCCGTTTTTGCCGCGCTGGCGCTCGCCTTCGGCCGCGCGCGGGGCGTTCTCGACGCCGCGACCGAAGCGCGGCTCGTCGGCGAGCTGATACTCATTCCGGGCCTGATGGCGCAGGCGCTGAAATGCGAAAGCGCGGTCGAACAACTCGCGCGCGAAATCGCCAAGGTGCGCGACGTGCTCTATCTTGGCCGCGGCACATCCTATCCGCTCGCCCTCGAAGGCGCGCTGAAGCTGAAGGAAATCTCCTATATCCACGCCGAGGGCTATGCGGCGGGCGAACTCAAGCATGGACCGATCGCGCTGATCGATGGCGACATGCCCGTCATCGTCATCGCGCCGCAGGATTTGGTGCTCGAAAAGACGATCTCCAACATGCAGGAAGTCGCAGCCAGGGGCGGGCGCCTGATCCTGATCGGCGACGAAACCCTCGCGCGTGACTTCGCCGATGAGGCCGAGGCCGCCATCGTGATGCCGACAGGTCGCGCCGGATTTCGCGGCGATCGTCTACGCCGCGCCGATCCAGCTCATCGCCTATCACACGGCGGTGGTGATGGGGAAAGACGCCGACCAGCCGCGCAATCTGGCGAAGAGCGTCACGGTGGAGTAGGGGGTAGCCTGGCGCGCGATTCAATATTTTTCGTCGATGCTCCAAGGCGCGCCGGCCGGGCTGAAACCCTTGTAGTCAGAGGGGACGGTTCGCGGCGCATCGCGCAACGACGCGATGAGCTGCTGGATCGTTTCAAGTCCGGCTTTGAAGCGCTCGCCCGGCTCTTTGAGCGCCGCGACTTTTTTCAGCCGGGCGTGGCGCTCGGGCAGCGCGCGCTGCTCCTCCGGGTCTTCGGCCGCGAGAATCGCGCATAGGGTCGCGTCGGAAAAGCCGAGCAACTTGCCCAGGAAAAAACAGCGGTCGGCCTCGCTGCGAATGTCGTCGGCGGCGCTTCGGTTGAACCTCCGCGCGTGATAGCCGAGGCGGTAATCGAGCGTTCTTGCCGCATCCATCATGCCTTCATAGGCTGCGGTGAACTCTGAAAAGAAAATGAGAAGCGGGGTCGCGGGCGACTTTGCGCTCCACACAAGAGGCGAAGCGCCCGTGATGCGGCGATAGATTCGCCTCGCCGCGCGCGGCGGGCAATCGACCGCCTTGTCTGCGATGATCGGCGCGAGGATGCGCTCCCGCTGCGCCTGATGCTCAGCCTCGAACCGCGCAGCGGCGGTCTGGCTGTTGGTGAGGAACACAGGTTTTGCTGGAAATTCCGCGTAAAGCGCATTGGCGAGCGCGATGGCGTCGACATTCATTTGCGCGCGCTCCTTGAAGCGCCGCCAGCGTTCCTCCAACCTGTCCTCCAACTGCCAGAGAATGAGGCCGGCGATGAGGAAAAGCACGCCGCCGACCCAGAAACTATAGGCGAGGCCAGACCAAAAGCTTAGCCAGAAGGCGGTGGGGTCCCCATGCGCCGCGAGAGTCATTTTGAAGGCGAGTGCGGTCACGCCGACGTCGATGGCGAGGAAAGCGGCAATGGCGATGGCTAGCGCAATCATGAGGGCGGCGAGGAACAGCGAAGGTGTGGACGGGCGCAGCATCGCAGAATTTTTCGGCGAGATCACGCGCCAGTTTCGCCTCCAGGCAGATCCACGGCCTTATACCGCGCGTGATCAGGAGGTGGACTGCACCGGGCGCTATGCCTTTGCCTTTTAGCAGCTGGCGTCCTAAAAACCTCAACTCCTATTCGCCCCCTCCAAGATAGATCGCCTCACCTATGCGCCTGTCCCGTTATTTCCTGCCGATCCTGCGCGAGACCCCCAAGGAAGCCGAAATCGTCTCGCACCGCCTGATGCTGCGCGCCGGCATGATCCGGCAGGAGGCGGCCGGCATCTATAGCTGGCTGCCGCTCGGCCTGCGCGTTTTGCAAAAGATCAGCCAGATCGTGCGCGAGGAAATGGACCGCGCCGGCGCCATCGAGCTTTTGATGCCGACCCTGCAGCTGGCGGATCTGTGGCGCGAGACGGGCCGCTACGACGCCTATGGGCCGGAGATGCTGCGCATCAAGGACAGGCACGAGCGCGAACTGCTCTACGGGCCGACCAACGAGGACATGATTACGGCGATCTTTCGCGCCTATATCCGCTCCTATCGCGAATTGCCGAAGGTGCTCTATCACATTCAGTGGAAGTTTCGCGACGAGCAGAGGCCGCGCTTTGGCGTGATGCGCGGGCGGGAGTTCCTGATGAAGGACGCCTATTCCTTCGACGTCGACGAGGCCGCGGCGCGGCTGACCTACAACCGCATGTTCGCGTCTTACCTTCGCATTTTCGCGCGCATGGGGCTGCGCGTCGTGCCGATGCGCGCCGAGACCGGGCCGATCGGCGGCGACCAGAGCCATGAATTCATCATTCTCGCCGAGACCGGCGAATCGGCCGTCTTCTGCGACTCGCGGGTGCTCGAGCTGCCCATTCCCGATGAAAACATCGATTACGACAGCGATCTCGCGCCCATCGTAAAGCAATGGACAAGCCTTTACGCCGCCACGGAAGACGTTCATGACGCGGCGCGTTTCGAGCGCGAAACGCCGGAAGACAGGCGCATCCAGACGCGCGGCATCGAGGTCGGGCAGGTGTTCTTCTTTGGCGACAAATATTCAAAGCCGATGAACGCCGTGGTCACGGGACAAGATGGCGTCGAGCGGCCGTTTCAGGGCGGCTCCTACGGCGTCGGCGTCTCCCGGCTGGTCGGCGCGCTGATCGAGGCCAGCCATGACGAGGCCGGCATTATCTGGCCCGAAGCCGTCGCGCCGTTCAAGGTCGGCATCGCCAATCTCAAGGTCGGCGACGCGGCGACCGACGCCGCCTGCGAAACGATTTACAAAGCGCTCGAAAAGGCCGGAATCGACGTGCTCTATGACGACACGGACGAGCGGCCGGGGGCGAAATTCGCCAAGCTCGATCTGATCGGCCTGCCGTATCAGGTCATCGTCGGTCCCAAAGGGCTGGCCGGCGGCACGGTCGAGGTGAAGGCGCGCGGAACCGGCGCGCGCGAGCAACTCAGCGTCGAAGAGGCGCTGCAACGTCTGACGGCCGCATGACGCAGGTTCAAGCCGAGCCGCAACCCTCGCCACGCGGCGCGCGGCCTTTCGCGGCGTTCGAATGGATGATCGCGCTGCGCTATCTGCGCGCGCGCCGTTCGACCGGCTTCGTCTCGGTCATCGCCGGATTTCTCCTTCACCGGAATCGTGCTTGGGGTTGCGACCCTGATCGTCGTCATGGCCGTGATGAACGGCTTTCACAAGGATTTGCTGGCGAAGATCGTCGGCGTCA
The DNA here is from genome assembly GCA_963767805.1 of uncultured Alphaproteobacteria bacterium. Lineage (GTDB taxonomy): Bacteria > Pseudomonadota > Alphaproteobacteria > Rhizobiales > Beijerinckiaceae > Methylocapsa. Next base: position 42,303 of record CAVYFP010000014.1, read on the forward strand.
ACGGCCACATCTTCCTGCAGGCGATCGATTCGCCGCTGACCGATTATGACGACGTCACGCGCGAAGTCTCCGGCGTGCCCGGCGTCGCCCTCGCCATTCCGATGATCGAGGGGCCGGCCGCGGTCTCGACGACCAGCATGGCCTTCGCGCTTGTGCGCGGCGTCAGGGAGGCCGACATCAAGCGGCTGCCCGGCATCGCGGGCAATGTCCGGCAGGGCACGCTGAATGGTTTCGACAAGGCCGGCGGCGTCGCCATCGGGCAAAGGATCGCCGAAAATCTGGGCTTGCGCCTCGGCGACAAGATCAAGGTCCTCATCGCCAACGGCCCGCAGACACCCTTCGGCGTCGCGCCGCGCAGCAAGGTCTATCCGGTTACGGCGATTTTCCAGATGGGCATGGCGGAATTCGACAATCTGTTCGTCTATATGCCGCTGCCCGAGGCGCAGGGCTTCTTCAGCAAGGATGGCGAGGCGAGCGTCGTCGAGGTCTTTCTCGACCGGCCCGAGAATCTCGAAGCGGTGCGCAGCGGCATCGATTCGGCGGTGACGCGGCCGATGATCATGACCGACTGGCGCGAACGCAACAGAACGGTTTTCGACGCCCTCAACGTCGAGCGCAATGTCATGTTCATCATCCTGACCCTGATCGTTCTCGTCGCCGCGCTGAACATCATTTCCGGCCTCATCATGCTGGTGAAGGACAAGAGCCACGACATCGCCGTGCTGCGCACCATGGGCGCGACGCGCGGCGGCGTCATGCGCATCTTCCTCATCACGGGCGCCTCGATCGGCGTCGTCGGCACTTTCGCCGGCCTGCTGCTTGGCCTCTTGCTGGCGAGCAATGTCGAGGCCATTCGCCAGTTTCTGAAATGGCTCCTCAACGCCAATCTGTTTCCGGCCGAAATCTATTTCCTCTCGCAAGTGCCATCCTCCGTCGCGCCGATGGACGTGATCATGGTCGTCGCCATGACGCTGACGCTTTCCGTGCTCGCGACGATCTATCCGTCCTGGCGCGCCGCGAAGCTCGATCCCGTCGAAGCGTTGCGATACGAATAGCCATGACAACGCCGCCGGCGCTCTATCTCGAGAAAGTCGAACGCCGCTACGAGCAGGCGGGCGCGCCTCTCGACATATTGCGCGGCGCCGATTTCGGCCTTTGGTCCGGCCAGTCGGTGGCGCTGATCGCGCCCTCTGGCGCCGGCAAATCGACCCTTCTGCATATCGCCGGGCTGCTCGAACGGCCTGATGGCGGGGAAGTCTATATCGCCGGGGCGCCGACGGTCGGCATGGCGGATGACGCGCGCACGGCGCTGCGCCGCGACGAGATCGGATTCGTTTACCAGTTCCATCATCTGCTGCCGGAATTCTCGGCGATCGAAAACATCATGCTGCCGCAGATGATCGCCGGCCATTCGCGCAATGTGGCGCGGGAGCGGGCGCGCCAGCTTCTCGACTATCTCGGGCTCGCCGCGCGCGGAGATCATCGCCCGGCGGAACTGTCCGGCGGCGAACAGCAGCGCGTCGCCATCGCGCGGGCGGTGGCCAATGGCCCCGGCCTCCTGCTGGCGGATGAGCCAACGGGAAATCTCGATCCCAAAACCGCCAGTCACGTCTTCGAGGCGCTCGACGCCATCGTGCGGGCGACCGGCCTCGCGACGCTGATCGCGACGCATAATATGGAGCTGGCCGACCGCATGGACCGCCGCATCACGCTGCGCGACGGGCTGCTCGTCGAGTTGCAATAGATCAAATTGGCGAAATCGGGCCGAAAATCGCTGAAAACGCCCGCGCCAGCGCGGCGTCGACTTCGCTCATCGACGCGCCAATCCCGAGATCTTCGAGGCTTGTTACGCCATAATGCGCCGTCCTGAATTCCGCAAGGCGCGATGCCAGAAAAATGCGTGAGATCCGGCGCGACATTCAGCGAAATCCCATGCAGCGAGACCCAGCGCCGCACCCGAATGCCAAGCGCCGCGATCTTGTCCTCGGCGATCTCGCCGCCAGGCCCGCGCGGCTTGTCGGGGCGGGCGACCCAGACGCCGACCCGGTCCTCGCGCCGGCCGCCCTCGACGCCGAAAGCCGCGAGGCTCGCAATGATCCATGCCTCCATCGCCGCGACGAAGGCGCGAATGTCGGGCCTCCGGCGCTTCAGGTCGAGCATGACATAGGCGACCCTCTGTCCGGGCCCATGATAGGTGTATTGGCCGCCACGGCCCGTCCTGAAGACGGGAAAGCGCGCCTCAACGAGATCGGCGTCCTTCGCCGAGGTTCCCGCCGTATAGATTGGCGGATGTTCGAGCAGCCAGACCTGTTCCGGCGCGGCGCCGGCGGCGATCGCCTCGGCCCTCGCGTCCATGAAGGCGAGCGCGTCGGGGTAGGGCGTCAGCCCCGGCGAGACGCGCCACTCGACGGGGGAGGAATCGGCGCGGGTCCAGAGGGCTGGCGCAAGAGCGTCGCGGGAAAGCATGATTCGCGGGCCTTGATTTGCGCTGTGTTTCGCGGCGTCGGGAATGGGCGCATCATCCGATCCATCGCTAAATGCTCTGATCGAACCGCGAAAGTCTTATTTGCAGTCGCGACCGGCGCATCATCATGGCGCAGCGGCCTTGCCACGGGCTCTGGCATTTGTTAGACGACGCGCCTGCCCGTGGAGCGCTTCGCTCCAGCGACGGGCGATGCGGCCATGGCGGAACTGGTAGACGCGCTAGCTTGAGGTGCTAGTCCTGAAAGGGGTGGAGGTTCGAGTCCTCTTGGCCGCACCAACTCGAATATATTTTTGATCTAGGCGGTGCTTTTCTGTGCCTGCCTTCGCCCTTCGAATAGGGCGGGGGAAGATTGGACAGATCATGCGTGCTTTGGAACATAAAATTCCGCCCCCGCTCGTGTTTGTGCTCGTCGGCGCAGCCATGTGGGCGGTCGCGCGGATGACGGGCCGCATCCCGATGGAGAATGGCTGGCGCTTCGCGATCGCCGGCGCTTTCGTCGCTCTGGCTTTTCTGTTCGCCGCGGCCGCCATCGCCGCTTTTCGCCGCGCCAAAACGACAACCAATCCGCGGAATATCGAAGCGGCCTCGACGCTCGTCACGGACGGCGTCTTCCGCTACACGCGCAATCCCATGTATGTCGCGCTGACGGCCCTGCTGATCGCGTGGATGATCTTGCTCGCCGCGCCCTGGGCGGCGCTGGGCCCGGTCGCCTTCGTGCTGTTCATCACGCGGTTTCAGATCATGCCGGAAGAGCGTGCGCTGCGCGCGAAGTTCGGCCGCGTTTACGAGGATTATGCGCAGCAGGTCCGGCGCTGGTTTTAGATCACGATGCTTTTGGATGAAAACATCCAAAATCGTGAGGCTGATCTATTCCGCCAAGCCGTCGAGCCGCCCTTTCAGGCGCTTGGCGCAGGCCGCGAGGATTTCGTCCTGCAGCGCGCCCGGGCCGACGGCGCGGGCGACGACGGCAGCCCCGACGAGTTGCGTCAAGGTCCCGATGGCGGCGGCGCGCGCGCGCTTTCCGTCGCCATGCGGCTCCGTTGCGGCCGGTTCGGCGAGACGCTGGATCAGCCGTTCCGAACCGGCGATGAATTCAGCGCGAAGCTCGTCGTCATACCGCGCGGCTTCGGCGCCCAGCGCCGCGACAGGACAGCCAAAGCCGCTATTGGCGATATGCGCCGCCGACAGATAGTCGTCGATGTAGGCGGCGACGGCGGCCGCGGCGCCATCGGCAGCTTTGCGGCGGTCGAAGCGCTCGATGATCTCGTCGAAGGCGAAGCGCACGGCGGCGCGGGCGAGTTCGTCCTTGGAGCCGAAATGCTTGTAAAACCCGCCATGCGTCATGCCGGCGGCATGCATCACTTCGGCGATGCTGGCGGCCTCGACGCCGCGCTCCCGCAGCATCCGGGAGGCTTTCTCCACGACGCGAGCTTTTGCTCTCGGCGGCGGCAACTCGCGATACGCGCATGCTGATACCCCATCAGACCACGATGCGTTTAGGTCGAAATCGACCTAAACGCAAATGACGTGATCAATTCCAAAAAGTTAGAGCGGGATGCGGGCGGAAAAGTGGACCCACTTTTCCTCATCCCGCTCTAAACGGCGGCTTGCAGCGAATATAGATTATATTTGACATCCATTCAAATGGATGTTGAATAACATCTATATGGGCCGCCATTTTGGAGCGCCCACACTCCCTTGCGAGAGGAGCCGCCGCGATGTCGTTGCAGGAAAACCCCGGTTCGAGCGTTGGATTTCGCGAGCCAGACGCAGCCGGCGGCCTGACCGCGGCGGCGCTTCTCCAGATCGCGCGGGAATGCGGCGCCGACGATTGCGGCGTCGTCTCGATCGATGCGCCCGCGCTGGCCGGGGAGCGGCGACACATCGCGCGCGCCTTTCCCGCGACGCGAACCCTGCTTTCCATCATCGGCCGGATGCATCGCGAGCCCGTGCGCTCGCCGGCGCGGTCGGTCGCCAATCTGGAATTCCATCGCGCAGGCCATGAGATCGACGAGGTGCGCAGGCCGGATCGTCAGGCGCCTGGAGGACGCAGGCGTGCGCGCGCTCAATCCGGCGATGGCCTTCCCGATGGAGATGGATAATTTCCCCGAGCGCGGCTGGATCGTTTCGCACAAGCTCGTCGCGGAGGCGGCGGGGCTCGGGCGGATGGGCATCCACCGCAGCCTCATTCATCCCAAATTCGGCAGCTTCGTTCTGCTCGGGACCGTGCTGATCGCGGCCGACGTCGAGGCGACGCCTGAGCCGCTCGATTACAATCCCTGTTTCGAATGCAAACTCTGCGTCGCAGCCTGTCCGGTCGGCGCGCTGAAGCCCGACGGCTATTTCGATTTTTCCGCCTGCCTGACCCATAATTATCAGCAATTCATGGGCGGCTTCGTCAATTTCGTCGAGGACATCGCCAGTTCGAAATCAATCGCCGATTATCGCGGCAAGGTCAGCTACGCCGAGACCGCCACGCGCTGGCAAAGCCTCTCCTATGGCCCCAACTACAACGCCGCCTATTGCATCGCGGTCTGTCCCGCCGGCGCCGACGTGATCGGCCCCTATCGCGCCGACAAGCGCGCGCATCTCAAATCTATCGTCGATCCGCTCACCAGCAAGGAGGAGCCGGTCTATGTCGTCAGGGGAAGCGACGCCGCCGATCATGTCGCGCGGCGCTTTCCGCACAAGCGCATCCGCTGGGTTCGCCCGAGCGCGCGCGCGACGACGATTCCGGCGTTCCTCTTTGGCCTCGGGTTGAGCTTTCAGCCGGGCAAGGCGGCCGGTCTCAACGCCACCTATCATTTCACCTTCCGGGGCGCAGAGCCGGTCAAGGCGACCGTCGTCATAAAAGACCGCCGCCTCAGCGTATCGGAAGGCCATGTCGGCGCGCCGAATCTGCGCGTCAACGCCGACAGCCGCAGCTGGCTGCGCTTTCTCAACCGCGAAATTTCGATCCTGCGCTGTCTCGCCACCGGCGCGGTGCGCCTGAACGGCTCGCCGCGCCTGCTCAGCGCGTTCGGGAAGTGCTTCCCGGCCTGAGCGGCCGATGGAAGTTTGCCTCAGGCGATCTACGCGATCGAGGACGCCGTTGGATCGGGCTACGGCTTTGTCGCGCCGCCCATACCGCCTTCGGGAAATCCGGGGGCGGGTGTCTGTCCGCTTTTTCGCCCCGCCTCGCGCGCAAAAACCTGCGCGATGATCTTTTCCGTTTCCGAGCTCCAGCCGGCCGGCGCGGCGCGCAGGGGCGGGGACTCGTCGCCTGGCTCGATATGCACGATGCGAAAGCCGCGCTGTTTCAGTTCGCGCAGCAAATCAGGCAGCATGGCGGCGGTCTGCGCCTTGCTGTCATGCAGCAGAAGAATGCCGCCCTTCGTCTCTTCGAGCCGCGAGAGGACGAGCGCGAGTTCATGGCTTGGCGAAAGCGGCAGCCAGTCGGAGGCCCAAAGATCGGCGCCGAAGACCGCGATATTGCGCGAGGCGAGCCAGGCGTCGAGAGCCGGCGTATCGGCGAAACCCGGAAATCTGAAAAAGCCGACGCGCGGCTGCGATCCGGCTGCGCCATAGGCCGCCCGGTCGTCGGCCGCAAAGCCCTTGTCGATATCCTGTTTCGCCGCCGCTTCGCTGAGGCGGCGCATGGTCGCGCCCGGATGCGAAAAGGTGTGGTGGCCGACGCTGTGGCCTTCCGCGACCTCGCGCCTGACCAGCGCGGGAAGCGCCTGCGCGTTGCGGCCGATGAGAAAAAACGTCGCCTTGACGCATTGCGCGGCGAGCGCGTCGAGCACTTTCGAGGTGGGCTCGCTCGGTCCGTCGTCAAAGGTCAGGACGACCTCATGGTCGTTCAGCGCCAGCGTATGGGGATAGGTCTTGAGGCCGACGGCAAAGCCGCCACGCGCGTCGAGCTTCAGGGTGCGGCTGACGCCGAGCGCGTCGGGCGGGCAGGGCGCTGGCCCGGCGGCTGCGCCGCATGGCCATACCGCAAGCCCAAGCAGGACCGCGCCGGCGGCGAGAAGGATCTTGTCCATCACTCGCGTCCGATCTGCGGTCCGCCCCGACGCGGGCCGCGATGGCGCCTTGAGGCCGCGCGCTATTGCGGGTTCTCCAGGCTGAGCGTCTCGGAGGTCTCGTCATAGGCGAAAACTTCGCCATAGCGGCCCCAGGTGATGACGCTTTTCAAGGTCCGCTCAGCGTATTCCTCCGACATATGATCCTCAAGCTCCTCAAGGAAGCGCGTCGCGCGGGCGGTATGGTTCGGGCGCTCTTCGAGCACGGATTTGATGCGCGCGGCGAGCGGCAGATAGGCGAGCAGATGATCGCCAAAGAGCTTCTTGCGCGCGTCGGTTTCGAGATCGGCGAAACGCGCGCCGGCCGGGGTCAGCTTGATGTCGCCTTCCTCAAGCTCGGCGAAGCGCAAAAGCTGCAGCGTTTCGGCGACGGGGAAGAGCTCGTCGATCTCCATTTGCAGGCTGTCGGCGAGCGCGGGCAGATCGGCGCGGCCATGATAGGGATCGGCGGCGACCTCCTCGATCATGCCGGCCAGCGTATTGGTCGAGACCTGCGGCAGCGCCATGGCGACGCCCGTCCCCGGGAAAGTTCCCTCCCGGCCTGGCGCCGCGGGCTCCGGCCGTTTCGTCATCAGCGCATAGATCTTGTCGACGAGCTGGCGGAACTCGGGATCAAGCCGATTGCGCGGATGCTGCAAGGTGACGGTGATTTCGGCGGCGATGCGGCCGGGGTTCGACGAGAGGACGATGATGCGATTGCACATCAGCACCGCCTCCTCGATGTTGTGGGTCACCATCAGGATCGACTTGATCGGCATGCGCCCCTCGACCCAGAGGTCGAGCAGATCGGTGCGCAAGGTCTCGGCGGTCAGCACGTCGAGCGCCGAAAAAGGCTCATCCATCAGGAGGATATTGGGATGCACAACGAGCGCGCGGGCGAAGCCGACGCGCTGGCGCATGCCGCCGGACAGTTCCTTCGGAAAGGCCGATTCGAAACCGTCGAGGCCGATGAGGTCGATCGCCTTGAGGGCGCGGAGGCGGGCTTCCTCCTTCGGCACTTTGCGGGCGCGCAGGCCAAGCTCGACATTGGCCTGCACCGAGAGCCAGGGAAACAGCGCAAAGCTCTGGAACACCATGGCGACGCCATCGACTGGCCCTTCGACAGGCTTGCCGAGGTAGCTGACGTCGCCGGTGGCCGGCCGCACGAGGCCGGAGACGATGCGAAGCAGGGACGACTTGCCGCAACCGGACCGCCCGAGGAGTCCGACGATCTCGTCCTCTTTCAGGGAAATGGAGACATTGTCGAGGACAGTCGGCCCCTGTTCCCCTGATCCCGTCTGATAATGCTGGCTGACGTTCTTGACCTCGAGCAGGGGCTGCCGGGTCTCAAGAGAACTTCTCGCTTTTGCGTCAAGCATGGGGCGCCCCTATTCCAGGTGAAGACGGCGTTCCGCAAGGCCGAACAGCGGCCGCCAGAAAAGCCGGTTGAACAAAATGACGAAAATCGACATCACGGCGACGCCGAGCACAATTTTCGGAAAATCGCCCGCCTCGGTCGCCTCGGCAATATACGCGCCGATGCCATGGGCCGCGACGGTTTTATCGCCCCATTTGGCGTATTCGGCGACGATCGCGGCGTTCCACGAGCCGCCGGAAGCCGTCAGGGCGCCGGTGACGTAGAACGGAAAAATCGCCGGAATCATGACGCTCTTCCACCAGTCCCAGCCGCGAATTTTGAACCCCGCGACCGCTTCCTTGAGATCATTTGGAAAGGCCGAGGCGCCGGCGATCACATTGAACAGAATGTACCATTGCGTGCCGAACACGATGAGCGGGCTCAGCCAGATGTCCGGATTGAGCGAAAACCGCAAAATAAGGACGACGGCGATCGGAAAGATGACGTTGGCGGGAAAGGCGGCGAGGAACTGCGCCAGCGGCTGGACCTTTTCCGCGATCCGCGGCCGAAGCCCGATCCAGATGCCGATGGGAACCCAGAAGAGCGTCGCGAGGGTCATCAGAATGACGACGCGCAGGAGGGTGAAGAGCGTGTATTCGACGCTGGTCCCGACATCGCTCCAGTTGAGCTCAGTGCGAACGTATTCGACGATTTGCCAGCCCGACCATATGACGGCGGCCGCGATCGCCAGCAGCCACAGGACGTCGATGACGCGGCTGACTTGCGGATTTGGCGCGGCGAAGCGCACGGAGCGGCGCGGCAATTGAAGGCGGAGCAGAGCGATGCTCTGGAACAGCTCGGCCGGCGGATGCGTCAGGGCGCGCAGCCAGCGCGTGCGGGCGAACACTTGCGCGACCCATGATCGCGACTCGACCTGACCGGCCGAAAGTTCGACGCGAAAACGCGATCCGAAAGCGACGAGGGGGCGAAACAGCAACTGATCGTAAAGGAGGATGACGACGGCCATGGCGACGATGGCGGCGAACACGGCGTCGATCCGCTTCTGGTCGATGGCGAGGGCGAGATAGGAGCCGATGCCGGGCAGTTTGATTGTCGTGTCGCCGACCGAAATCGCCTCCGACGCGACGACGAAGAACCAGCCGCCGGACATCGACATCATCATGTTCCAGATCAGTCCCGGCATGGCGAAGGGGGCGTCCAACTGCCAGAAGCGCTGCCATCCCGAGAGCTGAAACCCCTCGGATACTTCATTCAGGTCGCGCGGCACGCTGCGCAACGACTGATAGAAGGAAAACGCCATGTTCCAGGCTTGCGAGGTGAAGATGGCGAAGATCGCCGCGAATTCCGCGCCCAAAATCGAGCCTGGAAACAGGCCGAGGAAAAAAGTCACCGTAAACGACAGAAAGCCGAGGATCGGCACGGATTGCAGAACATCGAGCAGCGGGATCAAAATCATCTCGGCGCGCCGGCTCTTGGCGGCGAGCGTCGCATAGGTGAAGGTGAAGACGAGGGAGGCCGCCATCGCCGCGAACATGCGCAAGGTCGTTCGCAGGGCGTAATAGGGCAGTTCCGCATAGCTCAGCGACGTGACCGTCGATTCGGGCGAGGCGATCGGCAAGGTGAGGCCGGTCGAAAGATGCGCGATCGCGATGAACGCGGCGAAGATCAACGCGAGCGCGAGGAGGTCATATTGATTCGGCAGGGCCTTGCGGCCCAGCGACGTGAAGGCGACGAATTGGGAGCGCATTTCAGGCTTTCGCGGGCGGGGTTGAGGCGGAGGCGGCGAACTTCAGACGGGAATAATGCTTTGCCTTCAACGGCCGCGATGCGCAACAGGCCTTCGTTCCGGGCGGAACCGTCGCGCAAACGCCATCTCTGACCGCGAACCGATCCTGCGCACGGCGGCAAGCTGATCGCTAGCCTGACTATGTCTCATTCATATGTAATTTCTATGTCTCATTGATTTGTAACTTCAAATCATGGGTGGGAGGCCGTCGCTCGGCGGGGATGCGCGGGAGAGGCGGGTCGCCATTTTCGATGAACTTCCCTTGATAGTCCTGCTTAGCTTTGTCTGCCACCAAAGAATGGCCGCGGTCGGTCGGAAAGATTCCGTTAACCAGAATCGGGAATCGAGCCACGCGCTGGGCCCGGCGGGCGCGTAGAGCGCGAGGATGCCGTCGCCGGGAGGGGCAAAGACGCCGATGATTTTGCGCCCGCCGTTTTTTCGACTTGTTAACGCGTTTTTACTAAGGTGACGATAGTTCTTCTGAATTCAACTCGTGGCTCAGGCGTTATGCGGCAGCTTCTGTTTCCCCTTTTCGCGATTTTGCTCGCGCTGTGCGTCGCTGGCTGCGCCGGGGGCGGCGCGCTGAGCGAGGATCCGTTCCCGGGTCCCGCGGATTACGAAGTGCACGGCATCGATGTGTCGAAATATCAGGGCGACATCGACTGGAACAGCGTGCGCGCCTCGGGCGTCCAGTTCGCCTGGATCAAGGCGACCGAAGGCGGCGACCGCGTCGACGATAAATTCGCGCAGAACTGGGCTTCCGCCAAAGCGGCGGGCATCCCGCGCGGCGCCTATCATTTCGCCTATTGGTGCCGGGCCGCGGAAGAGCAGGCGGCGTGGTTCACCCGCAATGTCCCAAACGATCCCGACGCGCTGCCGCCGGTGCTTGACGTCGAGTGGAACGGGCAGTCCAAGACCTGCCCGAGAAAGCTGCCGCGAGAGGAAGCCATCGCCCAGATGAAGATCATTCTCGCGGCGATGGAGCAGGCCTATGGCAAGCGGCCCGTCATCTATACGTCGATCGACTTCCATCGCGACGTGATGCAGGGCGAATTCAACGATTATCCGATCTGGGTACGCAGCGTGAAATGCCATCCGGCGCTGAGATATGGCGCACGCAAATGGCGTTTCTGGCAGCATACGGCCGAGGGCCGCGTCGCCGGCATCAAGGGCAATGTCGACCGCAACGCGTTCAACGGCTCGGCGAAAGACTGGCAGGTCTGGCTGGCCGGCGTGAAAGTCGCAAGCAGCAC
>CAVYFP010000015.1:0-41924 GCA_963767805.1 uncultured Alphaproteobacteria bacterium
AACGCGCCTTTACTGAAAATGATGATACTGCCGCCAGTAGGGCGTGCGCAGCAAATGCTGATGCTTGTGGACGCCGCCCTCCTCCGGATTGCCGAGCGCATTGGGCCCAAGGCTTTGCGGCACGGGATCAGGGATGAGATGCTGATGGCGCCCGCCCGTCCGCGCGCCGCCGCCGATCTGGGCGTTGCGGCCGAGGCTCTCGGGATAAGGCGTCGGGATCAGCTGCTGCTCGGATTGGGCGGATGAGAATGGCGCCAAGGCGGCGATAAACACCGCAACTGCGAATATTGCTTGCCACATGGATATTCCCCGCGCGCGACCCGGCCATCCAGACTCCACCATACGACGCTACGCGTTCAGCCGCTCGTAAAGGTCGTCCCAAAGCGGGATGAGAAAAAGTGTGCGCACTTTTTCGCCCGCATCCCGCTCTAAACTATTGGAATCGCGGTTCAGGTCATGAACGAGCGCGAGCTTCCACACGCGCGGCAGTGCTTGAGGTTTTTCTCCCGCTGCAACGCATCGCGGATGTCTTCGTAGCGTTCATAATAGACCAGCCGTTTCAAGCCATAGCGCCTGGTGAAGCCGTCGATGACGCCTTGTCGATGCTCAAAGGCGCGGCGCGATAGATCGCTCGTCACGCCGATATAGAGCGCGCCGTCGCGTCTGTTGGACGTGATGTAAACATAGCCGCCCTTCATCGCTGACGACTTTAAGCGCTTTCCCGCCTCGCGTCATGGCCGTCCCTCAATCGTCATGGCCGGGTCAGGCCCACGGCTGTCCGGTTCGATTTTGGTGGACGGGGCGCACGGCATTGATTCTTCTTGGTTCGAATCGTTTGGCGACGGGTTCGGACACGAGAAGGAAGCAACGCCGTGCGGCATCAAAATAGCGTATTCCATTCCATCACGAAGCATATTCCATGGGGCGCCTTCGACCGGCTTGTTGAAAAGCACGGGGCCGACGCGCGCGTGCGCAAGCTGACGACCAGGACCCAGCTTCTGGCCTTGCTCTATGGCCAGTTGGCCGGCGCCGAGAGCCTGCGCGACATCGTCGGCGCGTTCGAAAGCCATGCGTCCCGGCTCTATCATCTGGGCGCAGGCAAAGCGTCGCGCTCGACCCTGCCGGACGCCAACAGCCTTCGCTCTCCGGACGTGTTCGCCGGGCTTTTCAGCCGCCTCGTCGCCCAGGCGCTGCCGGGCTTTCGCAAGGCGATGCGCGAGAGCGTGCATCTCATCGAATTCGACCAGTTTCCGGCTGAGCGCGCTCTGCGCCGGCTGGGCCGGCTTTTCGGCCAAAGCCTGCGGCGCGAAGCTGCATGTCGTCTATGATCCGGACGCCGATTATCCGCTCTACGCCGCGCTGAGCGGCCCGCGGGTCAACGACATCACGGCGGCGAAGCAAATGCCGATCGACCCGGCGGCGACCTGTGTATTCGATCTCGGCTATTATGATTATGGCTGGTGGGCGCAGCTCGACGCCGCCGGATGCCGCATCGTCACGCGGCTGAAGGCCAATGCGAAGCTGTCGAATGTGGTTGAAAACGCCATTGCCGAGGGGGGCTGCGTCCTCAGCGACAGGATCGGGCTTCTGCCGCAACGTCTCGCCGCAAGCCGGCGCAATCCCTTCGCCGATCCGGTGCGCGAAATCAGGGTGCGCATCGAAACCGGCAAAGTCCTGCGCATCCTCTGCAACGATCTCGACGCGCCGGCCGACGAGATCGCCGCCCTCTACAAGCGGCGCTGGCGCATCGAGCTGTTCTTCCGCTGGGTCAAGCAGACCTTGAAAATCAAGCATTTCCTCGGACGCAGCGAGAATGCCGTGCGCATCCAGCTCGCCGTCGCCCTCATCGCTTTCGTGCTGCTGCGTCTTGCGCATCACGCCCAGAAAGCCGTGCCGGGCCTGCTCGCCTTCGCCCGGCTCGTGCGCGCCAACCTCATGCTCCGCCGCAGAACCGACCGCCTGCGCGAGATCGACCCGATACCCGACCAATGCGCCAACCAGCTAGTCTTGAGTTTCATGCCATGCTGAACCGGACAGCCGTGGCTCAGGGCCGGGCATGACGTGGCCCGAGTTTGCGCGTCCCCGGCTTGACGCCCGCGCTCCCAGCGGGCTTATGGCGGCTTCAATGCTGGCCCTTCGGCCGCCGGAGCCTCTAATGTCCAAGATCAACGGAAACCAGATCACACCCGGCGCCGTCATCGAGCATGACGGCGGCCTTTGGGTCGCGGTCAAGACCAATGCCGTAAAGCCCGGCAAGGGCGGCGCCTTCAATCAGGTCGAACTCAAGAACCTCATTGACGGCCGCAAGCTCAACGAGCGCTTCCGCGCCGACGAGACTGTCGAGGCGATCGACCTCGAACTCAAGGATTTCAGCTTCCTCTACGCCGAGGGCGATGCGCTCGTCTTCATGGATCTCGAAAGCTATGAGCAGATCGAACTCGCCAGGGACTGGGTCGGCGAGCGCGCGGCCTTTCTGCAGGACGGCATGAAAGTCACCCTGCAGATGCATGAGGCGCGCCCGATCAGCATTCGCCTGCCGGCCTATGTCACCTTGACCATCGTCGAGGCCGATCCCGCCCTGAAGGGCCAGTCGGTGGCGCTTTCCTACAAGCCCGCGCTGCTCGAAAACGGACTTCGCATCCAGGTTCCGGCCTTCATCGGCAGTGGCGAGCGGATCGTCGTCGACACCAGCGAAGTCGCCTATATGCGCCGGGCGGACTAGCTTTTTCCGATTGGGGATCGGAAAAAGCTGAACTTTCATTTTATCGCGCATCTCCACGCGAGGCGCGTCCGCTTCGCTCGAAAAGGCTCCTCATGATCCGCTCCGCCCTCATGAATGTGATGACCGCCGCCGCGATCAAGGCCGGGCGCGGCTTGAAGCGCGATTTCGGCGAGGTCGAAAATCTGCAGGTCTCCGTCAAGGGGCCGGGCGATTTCGTCTCCGCCGCCGACAAGCGCGCCGAAAAGGTGCTGTTCGAGGAACTCGCCAAGGCGCGTCCCGGCTATGGCTTCATCATGGAGGAATCGGGCGAGGTCGAGGGCCCCGACAAGAGCCACACCTGGATCATCGACCCGCTCGACGGCACCACCAATTTCCTGCACGGCCTGCCGATCTTCGCCATTTCGGTCGGGCTCCTGCGGGAAGGCCAGCTCGTCGCCGGCCTCGTCTATAATCCGGCCAATGACGATATGTTCATCGCCGAGAAGGGGCAGGGCGCCTATCTGAACAACCGGCGCCTGCGCGTCGCCGCCCGGCGCGACCTTTCCGACGCGCTGATCGGCTGCGGCATACCCCATATCGGCAAAAGGGACGGCCATGCGCGCTTCCGGGCCGAATTCGACGCCGTCATGGCCAAGGCCGGCAATATCCGCCGGCTCGGCTCGGCGGCGCTCGATCTCTGCTTCGTCGCGGCCGGCAATTACGACGGCTTCTGGGAGCGCGGCCTGCAAAGCTGGGACATGGCCGCCGGCATCGTCATCCTGCGCGAGGCGGGCGGCTATGTCACCGACGCGGATGGCGGCGCCGACATGCTCGCCAAGGGCTCGATCTGCGCGGGCAATGACATGATCCACCGCGCCCTGCTGGGGCTCGTGAAGCAGGCTTGAACTTCGGCGGAAGTGCGATTTTCTTTTGCGCGCCGCTCGACGAAACCAAAACGCGCCCCACATCTAGCTCCGTCACCGGCGCCTGCGTCCGGCGAACATGGAGCTTTTTACGATGAGCCCAGACATGGGAAGACCTTTTGATCCCGGCTTCGACCGTAGCGCGCGGCACGCCTGCGCCGGGCGCGGCTGGAAGCCGGTGGAAATCGGCGCGATGGTGCTCGGCTTCGCCCTTTACTGGCCGATTGGCCTCGCCATTCTCGGCTGGAAATTCTGGCAGAAGAAAAGCGGCTATCAGGGCGATCTCTTCAGTTTCGCCCATGAGAAATGGGAAAGCGCCTCGAACTGGAGCTTTACCGGGCAGGCTGGTGGCTTCGCGGCGCGCAGCTGGCGCAGCGCGGGCTTTGGCTCGACCGGCAATTACGCCTTCGACGAATGGCGCGCGGGCGAACTCGCCCGTCTCGAAGAGGAACGCCGCAAGCTGGTCGCAGCCGAGCGCGAATTCGCCGAATTCCTGGAGCGGCTGCGCCACGCGCGCGACCGCGAGGAATTCGACCGCTTCATGCGCGAGCGCGACAACCGTGGAACGACATCAGTCTGATCTTGGGCTGATCGCGATCCGGCCGTGCAAAATTACGAGGGCGCCTTTTCAGGCGCCCTTTCTTTCGGTCATTTCGCCTTGACGTCGATAGTGATTGCGAAACTCTCGACCGGCGCCGGCTCCCAGCCGCGCTTGTCGTCGATCGCAAGATGCGCGACGCCCGCCTTGACGGCGCGAAACCGCCAGCTGCGCAGAGCCGCCCGAGCCGATGAGACCCGGCGCCGAAGCGACATAGGAATTTCCTTCGACGGCGAGCGCCGGGTCGAGCGGCGCACGCAAAGTCCACTGATAGCCGGTGGACGGGTTTTCGGCGAGCGTCACCTCAAACGCGTCGCCGATCCGGACTTGCTTCACGCCGCCATTGTCGGCGGCGCTGATCCTGAGCGCGACATCGCCGCCGCCGGGCGCTGGCGACTGCGCCCGCGCTGGATTGAGGCCGGCCGAGATCGCGGCGCCGCAAAGCGCCAATATCAGGAAGGACATGTTGCGTTGGGTCATGGCGATCTCCGGGCGCATATCAGTCGGGGTGCGGTCCGCTGCGCAATTTCTTGGTCTCGCCGCGCTGGACCTTCGAATCGACGCGCCTTTTGCGCGAGGAAAGGGTCGGGCGCGTCTTGACGCGGAACTTCGGCCGCTCCGCCGCCTCCGCGATCAGCGCGACGAGCCGCGCGATGGCGTCTTTCCGGTTAAGCTCCTGCGAGCGGAAACGCTGCGCAAACAGCACGATCGCGCCATCCTTCGTCGCCCGCGCGCCGGCGAGGCGCAACAGGCGGCGCTTGACGAAATCGTCCAGAGAGGGCGAGTTCGCGGCGTCGAAGCGCAATTGCGCCGCCGTCTCGACCTTGTTGACGTTCTGGCCGCCGGGTCCGCTGGCGCGCACGAAGGTGAGGTCGATCTCGGCCTCGTCGATCGAAAGCTGCGGCGTCACCTCGATCCGCGCCAAAATTCCATCCTCCGCGCGGCGGCCCCGCGCCTTCAGCGCTGGCGGCCTCGCCCTTTCAGCGACCATTAACCGCGATGCTTTAGCACCGCTTAAAGGTTTTCGCTCATCTTTACGAGATGGCGCGTCGCATCCTGCCATTCGCCGCGCTGGCGGCGCTCATCGCAACGCTGGCGGGCTGCTCGAATTATCAGGCGCCGCAGCGGCCGGCCTGGCGCGCCCAGGCGGAGAACGCTTGTTTCGCCGAGCGGCCCTTTTCGAACTTTCCGCCTATATCCAGCCCGCGCGTGAGATCAACGGCCCCGGCATTTGCGGGCTGACCCGGCCCTTGCGCGTCGCCGCGCTGGCCGATGGCGCGGTCGGCTTCGACAATGCCTATACGCTCGACTGCCCGATGGTCGCCGCGCTCAATGAATGGCTGCGCAACGTGGTGCAGCCGGCGGCGCAGGCGCACTTTGGCCAGCGCGTCGTCGAGATCATGAGCATGGGCGCCTATAGCTGCCGCGGCATGAATGGCATCCCAGGCGCCCGCATCTCCGAACATGCCTTCGGCAACGCCCTCGACATCGCCGGCTTCCGCCTCGCCGACGGGCGCGACATCTCGATCGTGCGCGACTGGACGCGCGGCGACGATCAGACCCGCGCGTTCCTGCAGGATGTCCATATGGGCGCCTGCGCGCATTTCACCACCGTGCTCGGCCCCGGCGCAAATATCTTTCATTACAACCACATCCATGTCGATCTCGCGATGCATGGCAATTCCTCGACGGGCCCGCGGCGCGTCTGCAAGCCGCTGCTGCGGCCTTTGCCGCTCCCGACGTCGCCGCCCGACGGCCTGCCCGACGCGCCGGACATCGACGAGGAGGTCGATACCGCGCAGGGCAGGGTGCTGCGCGAGGATGCGCTCGCGCTGCGCGACGCCGGTTCGCGGGAGGGGTCATTGCAGGCGGGGACTTTGCAAGTAGGTCCCGGGCCGGCGCCGGTCGCGCGCATCCCGGACGCTTATTTCAACGCGGCGCTGAAGCCGCCGGCTGCGATTCCGGCGACGCGGTCGCCAGCGGTGCGCTCCTACGCGCCCGATCCCGTCCCCGCCGCGCCGCAGGAGGGCAAACCGTCCGATTGGGATCTGACCTCGGCGATTGCGCGCCAGCGCTGAAACAGCGCGGCGGCTTTAGTTTGGGATAAGGTTTCCTCTTCCTGTATTATCCCATCATCGCCACCGGTAGGATGACCGATTATGACTTTTGAGCGCACCTAGTTTTCAAGGTATAAATACCTCGAAAGTTGACGAGAGGGCTTAGCGATGAAGGGGAGTAGACCTGAAAGGCAGCGTATGGAGCGATTGGTTGCGCACGCGATTTTGGAAGGCCTGAGCGCGAGTAGGTGCGGGCCAGATAGTAATTACGTACTCGCCGGAGAGCGTCCTCACGATCTAACAACAATAGACGGTCAATTCGACATAATGCACGTTGCACGTCACGTAATAGATATTATAGTCGCATCTGGAGGTATCCGGTCAGTAAATGTTACAATTGGCGGAGGCTCATAATAGGTTATGGGTGAAAAAACTTTCAGAAAACTGTCCTTAATCGCGTCGATCTCAATTGCTGTTTCCTCTGTTATATTGCACGAATATATTTTTCCGCCCCACATTGAATAATATGTTGTCCCATTTAGGCCCTCAACCATTCCGACACTATCTCCTTCCGCGACAGAAATTTGTACGTTTCCGCTCGATATTTTATTTGGTCCCGCGACCGAATGTCGCCTTTGCGCTCGTGGCGTATTTCCGCGTTCTGCGGAGTGCGCCAAAGCGTTTCGCAAATGAACACACCAAGAGAAGCGTGTCGAAAACCTGTTATTAGCTTTGCGAAGATCTCTTGGGTTGATCTTGCTCTTTAAGATTGGGCATTTGCCAAGGGTTTCACCGATACCATTAATAACATGGCCGAAATGGTAAATACTCATTACGCAATCGCGGGATGCAAGTTCCATCCATTTCAAGAATGATGCGGCGCCACCTTCATCCTTGGTTTCGTGTGCTTTCTGTCGTTCTAAGGAACAGTAGCTAAATAGCTCCAAGCCTGTCCTAAAATCAGATGCCCTTGCCGAAAGTTCGACGAGGGCGTTAAACTGACGTGCAATCTCCCTTTCGCCGATCGGGAGAAGTTCAAGATTGAGGTGAGGCATTGCTCACTCCTGATGAGGCGACTAATACTAGACGTTCGCATTGCGTTGTTTGCCGAAACGGATACGCGCCGCCGCGACGAAGCGATCCGTCGCGCTCCTCAGCACACCGCCCAAACCACACAAAGAATTGGTGAGGACTACTGAAGGTGCAAAAGCGCGGCGGGAGAGTCCAGCTAAAAAATCTCGTCAATTACCGGTAGAACCTGTGCGAGCGTGTGTTTATGCAGACTGAATTTGACGAAGTCTTCAACAGGGCAACTGCTTGCCTTCCGCAGCTTTGATCGCGATGCGGGCGCATTCCTTATTCCTTACGCCGAGAGCGGCGCGGTTCGAATAGCGGAAAACATGGTCGGCCGCGCCTTCCTCGCCCGAATGGGCATCGACCCTTACCTGTTCGCGCTGATCGGCGCCGTCGCTCTCGCCGCGCTCGTTCCGGCGCGCGGCCCGGCCGAGGCGGCGATTCGTTACGCCGTCACCGGCGCCGTCGCGCTTCTGTTCTTTCTCTATGGCGCGCGGCTTTCGGCGCAGGCTGTCGTCGAGGGGCTGATGCACTGGCGGCTGCAGTCGCTGGTGCTGGCCTCGACCTTCATCCTGTTTCCGCTGATTGGGCTCGCCGCGGCCTCGGCGGCGCGGCCCTTGCTGCCGGCCGCTCTCGCACTTGGCCTTCTCTACGCCTGCGTGCTGCCCTCGACGGTGCAATCGTCGATCGCCTTCACCTCGATCGCGCGCGGCAATGTGCCGGCGGCGCTATGCAGCGCCTCTGTCTCCAATCTCTTCGGCGTCGTCGCGACGCCGGCCCTCGTCGCGTCTGCTGATGACCTCGCAGAGCGGCGGATTCAGCTTCAAGGCGCTGGAGGATGTGGCGTTACAGCTGCTGGCGCCCTTCGCCGCCGGTCAGCTTTTCCGGCCGCTCATCGGCAAATGGCTGAGCGGCCACAAGCGGTTGACCTCATTCGTCGATCGCGGCTCGATCCTGCTCATCGTTTATGCCGCCTTCAGCGAAGGCATGGTCGCCGGCGTCTGGTCGCAACTAAGCTGGGCGAGCCTCGCGCTGGTTCTGGCGCTCGATTGCCTCATCCTCGCCGCTGCGCTGGTCGCTACGACGCTGCTCAGCCGGCGGCTTGGCTTTTCCAAGCCGGATGAAATCGCCATCGTGTTCTGCGGCTCGAAGAAGAGCATCGCCAGCGGCATCCCGATGGCGAGCATCCTGTTTCCGGGCCAGGCGATCAGCCTCATCGTGCTGCCCCTGATGCTGTTCCATCAGATCCAGCTGTTCGCCTGCGCCATTCTGGCCCAGCGCTATGCGAGACGCCCCATCGAGCCGCCGGCGCCTGCGGGCGAGGCATGGCCGCCGCCCGCCGATGAAGGTGCGCTGGAGACCGATTGATTCAGGCGGCGCGGCCGGCGGCGGTCGCCTCGGGCACTTCGATCAGCCTGCCGCTGCGGACGTCATAGACATAGCCATAGATCGGGATATTGGCGGGAACCAGCGGATGCGAGCGGATGCGCTGCACATCCTCAACCACGCTGGCCTCGAGATTGCCGATGCTCAGCCATTTGACGTAATGACCATGCACGCTGCCGGGGCCAGCCCCATGATCGTGCCAGCCATGTTCGTCGATCGTCGCGGTCTCAAGGCTTTTCTCCAGCAGGCCGCTGATGATCTTGTCGTCGAAGAGCTGCATCCCGCAATCGGTGTGGTGGATGACGAACCATTCCTTCGTGCCGAGAAGCTTGTAGGAAATCACGAGCGAACGGATGGCGTCGTCGCTGGCCCGGCCGCCGGCGTTGCGGATCACATGCGCGTCGCCCTCCGCGAGCCCGGCGTATTTGGCCGGGTCAAGGCGCGCGTCCATGCAGGTCAGGATCGCGAATCGGCGGCCCGGAGGCAGCGGCAATTTTCCCTTCTCGCCGAAATCGGCCGCATATTGCGCATTGGCGGCGACGACTTCCGACACGACATGACTCATTTGCGGCATCCCTTCTGTATTAAAAATATACAAAATCCATTGAGTAATTATATTTAACGACGGATCGTGGCGGCGATCAAGCGATGCTGCGGATCTTTTCCGGTCGGCTCAGCGCGGCTCCTGCGCTTCCCATTCTCGCGCACGCGCCCGTCCGCGACGGCGGGCCGTTTCGTCGATCCTGGCGCCGGGCCGATGGTGCGGCGCCGAGGCATGCCCGAGCGCCAGACGACAGGCCATTGGCGCCGCCGCCGCGCATCTGGTTCGGCTGCGCGCTCGAAGTCGCGTGCCCGCGATGCGGCAACCGGCGCGGGTGATCGGGACTGGCGAGCGCGGTTCCCGCATCCCGCTCTAATTTATCTGGATCGACGGCGGTCGGCCGAAATCGTCAATTCGCGCGGGCGACGACGACGAGGCGCTGGACCTGGCCTCTCTCATAGGCCTGCAGGAAGGCGTTATAGTCCCTGAAGGACACGCATCCATTCGAATCGCCGTTCGGGCCGAGCATGTATCTGTGCGCGAGAAGACCCGTGCGGCCATAGACGCTGCCGCTGACCGGCGTCAGGCGCAGCGCCTTGACGCCATGGAACAGCTGCTCGCGCACCGAAAGGTCATAGGTGCTTGGCGGCGTCGGGCCGCGCATGCGCTCGCTGACGTAGCGCGGGTCGTCCTTGAGCGCGCCAAGGCCCGAATGCGCCTCAAGCCGGGTGCCGTCGGGCATATAAACAGTATGCGCTGAAACGTCGTAAATGGCGGTCCCGCCGGCGGCGCGGGGCGCGGGCGGCGCCGTGAGGCGCTGCACCGGGCTGACGGCGCCGTCGTCGGGCGCCGCATAGGCGAGAACCTGTTTCGAAGGCGCAGCGGGCGTTGAGGCTGACGAAGGCTGCACCGCGGCGAAGAGCTTCTCGAAGAAGGTGCGATTGTCGGGCGTGGCGGTCGTCGGGGCGCTCCGTGCGTTCTGCATGCGCCAGCCGGCGGCCGGGCTCCTGGGCGCGGGATGCGGTCTGCTGGCGGCGCGAGATCGGCGGGACGCGGCACGGGCAATGGCGCGTTCTCCGCGGATTCCACAGCCTGAGGCGCCGCGTTGTCGGGCTCCGCGCTGGCGACGTCCGCCGGGGGCGTCTGATCGAGGCTCGCCACAAGCGGGAAGTTTTGGGTCAGCAAAGCCGAGGTTGAGCCCGAGGTCGATGCCGACGGCGTCGATCCGAGGGACGCTCGCGGGTCGGAGAGCGCACCATAGGGGTTCGCGGCGAGTTTCACCGGCTCCGCGACGGCCGGCGCCCGGGCGAGTTTGGGGGCGGGGGCGGGACGAAGATACAGCGTCCAATAGCCAAACAGGGCGCCGAGGGCGAGAATGAGAGCGCCAGGCGCGATCTGGAAATAGGGGCTTCTGCGGGATAAGCGGCCGCGCTCCAGGGGAATGAAATCGACCGGCGTATCGAACCCGTATGTCATTCGTCTCGCTTCCGTAATGCTTTCATTTCGCGGCGCCTCATCGGCTCCGCCAAATTTTTTCCCGGCGCGCGATCGCGCAATGAACCCCGAGAAACCCAAAGGAACCCGAGGAAACCCCAAGAGCTGCGAGGGCAGCGTCTCACCGCCTTTCCGGACGTTCGGACAAAAAGCTTCGCAGCATTGCTCGCGCTATATTGGGGCGATTTTTGGTTAAACCCCGATTAAAATTGTGATTTTTCATGGCTTAATTGATTAAGCGCGCGGCTGCGGCGGCGCGGCGAAGGCGCGCGGCGTCCGAAAAGTGGCCGCGACGAGGCGGCCGGCGCCCGGCTGAATTTCAGTGGAAAGTTGGCGGCGTTTCGGTCGCAGCGCGTCGCCGCGACTTCTTCACGGTATAGTCGATACGAGACGTCCGTCGGCGCGGACCAGCAGGGCCGCGAGGCCGAGGCGATTGGCTAGCTCCAGCCCGTGATCGGCGCCTGCGACCATCAGCGCCGTGGCCCAGGCGTCGGCGGCCATGCAGGTCTCTGCGAGGACGGTGACGGCGGCGAGGTCGTTCTCAAGCGGCGCGCCGCGGCGCGGGTCCATCGTGTGCGACAGTCTCCGTCCGTCCAGCTCGACCATGTGGCGGTAGGCGCCCGATGTGGCGACGGCGGCGCCGGAGAGTTCGAGCACGCCGAGGATAGCGCGTTCGCCGGGATCGGGCTTTTCATGGGCGACTGTCCAGGGGCGTCCGTCGGGCTTCCGGCCGATGGCGCGCATCTCGCCATCTATGCCGACCAAGCAGCAATCGAGGCCGGACTGTTGCGCCTCGCGCGCCAGCTCGTCGACGCCGAAGCCCTTCGCGATCCCTGAGAGATCAAGCCGCAGCGGCGCAAGGCGCCGCGCGCGGCGGTTCAGCGAGGTCAAGCTGCAGCGTCTTCGGCGGTTCAAATGACGTCCGTCCCGCGACGCTCGCGATCAGCCCGGCGTTTGGCGCGCGCGATCCGCCGCCAAAGCCCCAGGCGCGGACAAGGTCGCCGACGCCGATGTCGAAGGCCCCGTCCGAAAGACGGCCGATTTCAAGCGCGGCGTCTAGCACGATTCCGAGTTCGTGCGGGATCTCGACCCAGGCGCCGATCGGGGCGGCGTTGAGGCGCTCGAGATCGGAATCCGGCCTCCAGGTCGACATCTGCTGTTCGACGCGATCGACGGCGCCCTGAAGGCAGCGGCCGAGCGCGGCCACATCGAAGTCGTCGGCTGCCCAGAAGAGGGCGGACCATCGCGATCCCATTGTCGGGCCGTTCAGCGCGCGACGGCGAAGCGCCGCAGGACCGGAGAGCGTTTCAATAGACATCTTCGACATAGCGTCCCGAGGATTTGAGGATGGCGAGGTCGAGGCCAAGCGGCCGGACGACCGGGTCGAGCGCATGGGTTACGGCCTGCGCCATGTCGCGGCCCCCGCACACCAGAATCTGCGCGCCTTGCCGGATCAGTTCGCGCAGGCGGGGCGCATCCGCGGCGATGCGGTCCTGGACATAGGCTCCGCCGTCCGGGCCGCGCGAGAAGGCGGTCCTGAGGGAGGTCAGGCGTTTTTCGGCAAGGTGCCGGGCGAGTTCGCGCTCGTAGAGAAAATCCGACGCCGCGCTGCGGCCGCCCCAATAGAGATGGACCGGGCGACCGGCATGATTGGCGCGCACGAAGCCGGCCAGCGGGCCGATGCCCGCGCCCGCGCCGATCAGGATGAGGGGCGCGCTGCCTCTTGCTGGCCGGAAGGCCGGATTTTCGCGGACGAAGGCCTGAATGAGGTCGCCGGGCGCGAGCGCATGGAGGAAGGTCGAGCAGAGCCCGCCCTCGCGCAGCCGCACGCAGATTTCGAGCACGCCGTCGCGCGCCGCCGACGCCAGCGAATAGAACCGCGGCATCGGACTGCCCGGCGGCAGGACGCCAACGAGATCGCCCGGCTCGAACGACGGCAGCCGGCCGGCCTTCGCGCCAGTTCCGGGCGCCCGAAAGCGCAGAATCGCAACCGGCGCGCCGACGGCGCCGCCGTAATCCTCGCGCTCGACGAGCTCGAGCGCGAAGGTCTTCGGCGGCTCGCAGACATGCTCCAGCGCGAGATCATGGCCGAGCGCGGCGCCAAGGCCATGGCCCCATTGCGCGAATTCCTGCGCCGAGCGGCGATCGATCCGCTTCATCGGCAGGATCTGCGGCCAGCCCTTCGCCTCGATCGCCGCCGAGACCTCCTCGGCAAAGCCGCAGAAACGCCCGAAATTGCGGTCGCCGAAGCCAAGCACCGCCACCGGGACGGGATCCTTCAGGGCGGCGAGGCGCGCGAGGAAGTTCTTCGCCGAGGCGGGCGCCGCGCCGTCGCCGCAGGTCGCCGCAAGGATCAGCAGGCGCCCGGCGCGCGCGTGGACCGGCGCCAGATCGTTCATGGCCCCGGTGTGGACCTGGTGGCCGGCGGCGGTCAGGGCCGCGTGCAGCGTCGCGGCGAAACCCCAGGTCGAATTGCCTTCGCTGCCGACGAGGATGATCGTATCCGCCGAGCGGGCCGAAACATTCCCCGCGATGCGCGGCCGGGCGGCGCGGCGGCGGCGCCACGACAGGAAACCCGTCGCCGCAAAGACCGGGACCGCAGCCGCCGAGAGGCCGAGCCACAGACCGAGCGCCCAGGCGCCTCGCCCCGTGTGGAGCATACGGACCAGATCCTCGATGCGGTCGAGCGTCGTCGCAGGCGCGAAAGCGAGCGCGACGCCGGTCGCCGCGTCGATACGCGCCTCGCCCGCCGAGCTGCGCAGGCGGTAGACGTCCGTGCTGTCCCCAGGGGCCGGGAAGGTCAGTTCGCGCAAGTCGGCGACGTCGGCGGTCTTGAGCGCCGCGAGAGTCCCGACGGGCGCCGGCGCCCCGGCGCTCGCCACGACGGCCGGGATCGCGGCGTCGCTCTCGGGGATGAGGCCAAACGTGCTCGCCGACATCCAAAGGCCGGTCAGAGACGACAGCAACAGGCCGGCGGCGGCGAGACGGCCAAGCGCGCCGTGCCAGCGCTGCGCGGGCGCGCCCGGGATCGGGCGAAACAGCGCGCGCGGTCCGCCAAGACGTCGGACGAGCATGATCATGCCCGACGCCGTCAGCGCGAGCATGGCGAGCGCGCCGACTCCAGCGGCTGCGCGGCCCGCGTCGCCCGCCAGAAACGAGCGGTGCAGGTTGGTGATGAAACGGGTGAATTCGGACGCCCTGTAGTCGCCAAGCCCCATCCCGGTCGCCGGATCGACCCGTTCGACGCCGGCAGTGTCGCCATCGGTGAAGGCGACGGTGATCGATCCGTCCGCCCGTTTGCGGATCGAGTCGATGCTTTGGTGGCGGGCGCCGACCGCTTCGGCAAGCGCGGCGACGCTGACGCCGCGCGCGATTGCGGGCGTCGCGAGGCGGTCGAGCGCCGGCTGGACGGAGAGCGCCGCCCCGGAGAGGGCGATGACGGCGAGGCCGAGCGCAAGCGCGACGCCTGTTAGCGAATGAAAACGGCGAAGCATGGCGGGACGTTCCGATCGGTTCAGAAGGAGACCGAGACGGACTTCACATAGCCCTTGCCCGGGACCGGCTTGCCGGAAGTTGAGGCGTCGAGCGGCACGATGGCCTCGGAGGGATTGTCCCTGCCGTCCTCGACCGCGGTGTCGACGTGGAGCGTGTATCCCGCGTCGATCATGGCGTCGGCGAGGTCAAAGCTCATCTTCAGCGTCTTGCCGGAGCCAATGCTCGCGCCGGTGACGCCGTCGATCTCGGCCGGCGCGCCGCCCGAGGCGCGCTGCCAGTCGGAGAGATGCCGGTAATATTTCGCCTTGCCGCCGGCCATCCAGAGGGTGCCCCTGTATTTGCCGGCGGCGTCGGTGACATAGAGGACGACATAGGCGCCATTGCCGCCATAGGGCTTGAGCGTCGTCTCGATGGTGATCTGGCGGGCCTCGGCGAAGCCGGGCGCGATCAAGGCGGCGGATGCGGCGATGGCGGGCAGGACGAATTTCATCGGTCTGTTCCTCGAAGGAGATTCAGGCGGGCGCGGCGGTCGATCACTGGACCTCGACCTTTGGACGGGCGTGGCCATTGAAGAGGCCATTGTCGGGAAGCGGCGCATTGGGATCGGTCGGGCCGGCCTGCGGGATCGCGCCGCGGCCGCCGCCCTCATCGTCATCGTCGTCGTCATCCTCTTCATGGTGGTTTCGCGCGGAATATTCCCGTCCGTGCGATTCTTCGGCGACGCGGAGCGGAGCCCGCTCCGCTTGGGCCGCCTCCTGGGCCGCCTCGCCGCCGTGACGCGCTTCCTGGCGATGGCCATCCAGAAAATCACGGTCGGTCGCCGCCAGCGCGACGCCGATGGCGACGGTGGAAAGGAGGAGCGCCGCTCCGATCAAAACGGGTTTCTTCATGGGATGTCTCCGGTTGCATTGACCGGAGCATTGTCGCCATCGCGCCTGACGGCCGCCTGAAGGAAATGCTGATTTGCGTTCAGCTTCCCGTCAGGCTTGCGGCGCTGGCGTGGCGAAGCGCACTGTGGCGCGCAAGCCATCGGTTTCGCCGGGGATCGGCGAGGCGAGGTCGAACGCGAGCCCCGCACCGCGGCAGATGGCGGCGGCGATCGCAAGGCCAAGGCCCGACCCCTCCGACCGCGTCGGGCCGCGCTCGAATGGCCGGACGAGCCGCTCCAGCTGTTCCGCCGGTACGACGGCGCCGTGATTTGAAACCTCGAACAGCCCCTCTGCGAGCCGCACCGAGACGGGCGCATCAGGGGCGCCATGCTTCAGCGCATTCTCGATGAGGTTGCGGGCGAGTATCGCGAAGGCGTCCGGATCGAGATCCGACAGGGGGCCGCCGTCCGGGCGTGATCGAACGGCCAGCGCTTCGCCGCGATCGGTCTGGCGGTCGATTTCCTCGATGACGTGGCGCAGCACCAAGCCGAGCGGCGCCGGAGTCTCGGCGAGAAGCCCGCCGCCCTCGGCCTTGGCGAGTTGCAGGAGCTTCTCGGAGAGGCGCGAGAGGCGCCGCAGCGCGGTCGCGATGGAGCGGGCGCGGTCGCTGGTCTGGCCTTCCGGCAGTTCGGCGATGAGGCGCTGGGTCTGCGCCAGCGCGGCGGCGATCGGCGTTCTGAGTTCATGGGCGCTGTTGGCCGTAAAGCTGCGCTCGGCTTCGAGCGCGCCGCGCAAGCGCTCCATCAAGGCGTTGACCGACGCCGCGACGGGCGCGATCTCGTCCGGCAGCCCGGCCGCGGCGACGGGCGCGAGATTGCCGCGGCCACGCGCTTCGATCGCGCGGCGGAAGGCGATCACGGGCTTCATGGACAGCCGGATCGTGAGCCACACGCCAAGGAGGGCGATGGGCACGAGGGCGACGAGGGGCCAGATCAGGGCCGCCACGGCGCGCCGGACCGCCGCCTCGCGGTGACGCAGGTCCTCGGCGGTGGTGACGAAGATGGTTCCCCGGACGGCGGCCTCGGTATAGGTGCGCAGCCGGTCGGTGGAATGGTAGCCGGGCGCGAGGCCGCCGGGAATGTTCATGAGGTCGGCGCCGCTCGACTGGAGCAGTTCGCGTCCCTCCTTGTCGCGGACCACATAGGCGATGTATTCCCTGTGGGGACCGATCGGCGCCACGTGCTGGGTCGCGCCGCCATCCTCGCGCGAGAGCAACTCGGAATAGGCAAGGGGGAGCACCCGCTGCGCGACTTCCTGCAGCGCGCTGTCGAACACTTCATCGATCTCGCGGCGCAGCACGAGGCCGGCCACAGTCGCTGCGGCGAGCCACAAGGCCGTGACCGCGACGGCGAGCCATAATCCGATGCGTCGGCGCAGGCTCCATGCGGCGGACGGGCGCCCGCCGCTCATGCGCGCGTTCTCGGCGAGCCGAGACGATAGCCCATGCCGCGAACCGTCTCGATCGCCTCCGCGCCGAGCTTCTTGCGCAGGCGGCCGATATAGACTTCGATCGTGTTGCTCTGGATCTCGGCATCGAAGGAATAGAGCCTCTCCTCGAGCTGCGATTTGGAAATCAGCTGGTTGGGGCGCTGCACGAAGGCTTCGAACAGCGACCACTCGCGGGCGGTCAGCTGAATGAGCCTGCCGCCGCGCCGGACGGAGCGGGCGGCGAGATCGACCTCGAAATCGCCGAAGGCGACGAGCGGATTGGGATTGCCGCTATAGCGCCGTCCGACCGCGCGGATCCGCGCGGACAATTCGAAAAGGTCGAAGGGCTTGATCAGATAGTCGTCGGCGCCGACATCGAGGGCGGCGATGCGGTCCGAGATCTGGTCCAGCGCCGTCAGCACCATCACCGGCGTGACGTCGCCCGCCGACCGCAGGCGCTTCAGGAAGTCGAGACCGCGTCCGTCCGGCAGCATCAGATCGAGCAGGATGAGTTCAAAGGCGGCGGCATGGATCGCGTCAAACGCTTCGTCGAGGCGCTTCACCCAGTCGGCGGTATGTCCGTCGTCGATGAGCTGGTCGCGCACGGCCATTCCAAGGATGGGATCGTCTTCGACCAAAAGAATGCGCATGCGTCGCCCCGGCGTGTCTTGTGCAAACTTATCCTGCCGGGCCGGCGAAGTGGTCCTAAAATTGTTTCAGTCGTTCAGGAAGGCGTCAGTTCGGCGTGCTTCCTCGGTTATTCGGGGCGGCAGCGGGAGAGCATCAGTGAAAAACGCGTTGGTTGCGGCTATTTTGGCCTTCACGCCATGTCTTGGCGCCGCGCCGGTTGCGGCGGAGGAGGCATGCAGCGCGCCGCTGGCCGACTGGCAGCCGCGCCAGGCTTTGCAGACCAAGCTTGAGGCGGAGGGCTGGACCGTGCTGTCGATCCGCTCTGACGACGGCTGTTACAAGGTCAGGGCGACGAAGGCTGGAGGAGCGCGCCTCGACGCCAAGTATGACCCGGCGACTCTCGATCGCGTCCAAGGCAAACGGGATGAAGACGACGACTGACGGCCGCGCGGCTACCCGTTTCGGCCCCCGCCGTTTTGTCGGAGCAACGAATATCTTAATGCGTTGAAGTTTGCACAACGCCCTCTGCGCCGGGAATCCGCGGCGGCTAATGGCGACTGAGCCTAATCGCTCCGGGCGCGTACGCATTTGGCGCAATGTGTTGCGCCATTCGCGGAACTCAGAAAAGCGCCCATCGCCATGACCGCCGCTATGATTGTCAGATGAAGCATGACTGCCTATCTCCTCAAACCTGCCGTTTACTTTTCGTGTAAGCTCGTCGGCGCGCAATGCGCTTAATCAATTCCGAAGACGGCGCCATCAAGAGCTTAAGCCGCGTTCGTCTCCCCAGGGCATTTTCGAGCGAAGCCGATGCCGCTTCGCGTCAAGAAAACGCCCAAAAGCAAAAAAAAGTCAGAGATCTTTTCCAGGACGAAAAATATCTCTGATCGCCTGCGCGGCTATGGCTCCGATCAGCCCCGCGGGGGGGCTGATCGGTCTGGCCGGGGCGTGCGCGTTCAGGCCGGGCGCGCGCCGGTGTGGATGATCGTTCCGACATGTTCGCCGCGCAGCGCGGCGGTGAGCCGGCCGGGCACGAGCCCGTTCACGATCTGCACGCGCTCGAGGTTGCGCGCCGTCGCCATGACCTCGAGGAGCGCGGGGTCGAAGGGCGATGTGCCCTTGGCCTTCGCCAGCTCGGCGGCGCTTGTCTCGCGGATCAGTTGAGCCTTTTTGCCCTCGGCGCCATTGGGGTCGATGTCATAGACCCCATCGACGTCTTCCACGATCGTCAGGCCAGCCGCGCCGAGCGCGTCGGCGAGCAGGAAGGCGCCCGTGTCAGCCCGGTGAGTTCGGGATGCGCGAGTTCGGGAACTCATGGTGGTGGTAGGGCGGAAAGGCGCTGCCCACCGCGCCGCGGGCTGCAGTGAGATGGATCGCGAGCTGGCTGGCGATGGTTGGGTGCTCCAGGTAGGAGACGCCATCGGGCGCGAGCAGCGCGGCGAGGATGTGGCCGTTCTGGCCGGCCTCGCTCGCGGCGAGCGGCGCGAGCGACCCGACCGGCAGGCCGAGGTCGAGGCCGACGCCATAGACGTGGCGGGCGCGGATGCCGGGGCCGGTCAGGATGAGCAGTCGATGCTCGGGCAGCAGCTTGCGGATCTCTTCGACGATCGGGAGGATCGCTTCATGGCCGCGATCCATGATGGAGCGGCCGCCGATCTTGACCACCTGCAGCCAGGGGAGGATGCGGACCGGGCGTCTGCCGGCGACGGGGCGGGTGAGATCATTGTCCTGGAGCGTCTGACGCGCGAGCGGCGAAGCGACGTGCTTGATGGTGTTGGGGAGTTCGGTCATGGCTGTCTCTTTAGCTCGCGGTGATGATGGTGCCGACGTGCTCGCCGGCGAGCGCGCGGGTCAGGTTGCCGGGGACGAGGCCGTTTACGACCTGCACCTCGCGGATGTGGCGCGACGACTTGAGCAGATCGAGCATCGGAAACTCGAGGATCGAGTTCGTGCAGCCCCTGCGCCTTCATTTCGTCAACCGAGATCTTCGGGATGAATTTGGCGTCCTTCGAGGTTTTCGGGTTCGCGGTGAAGAGGCCGTCTTCGTCCTTCACGAAGATCATCGCCTTGCAGCCGAATTGTTCGGCGACGAGGTAGCAGCCGGCGTCAGTGCGGTAAGGCGGGATGACGCCTTCGGCGGCGGGGCGGGTCCAGAGGCCGTAGGGCGGCATGCCGCTGAAGACGACCGCATTCACCTCGGTGAGGTAGAGCGGCATGGCCGACATGCCGGCGCCGCTGACGAGAGAGATGCCGTATTGCGCGAGGAGCTGCCCCAGAATCGCGGCGTTCTGGTCGGCGACCGAGGCGCCCAGCTGCGAGAGCACGCCCGCAGGCAGGTCAAGCCCCGCCGCGATCGAATAGAGGTGCCGGGCGCGGGTGCCGGCGCCGGTGCCGATCAGCAGCTGGTGGGTCTTGCGAGCTTCGACGATCTCGTCGACGAGCGGATAAAGGCCGGCGCGGCCGCGGTCGATGACGCTCTGTCCGCCGATCTTGATCACCGTCGCGTCCGGCAGGATCCGGAAGTCCGGCGCCGTCTCCGCCGCCGCCAGAAGCTGCGCATCGGTCAGCGATCGCTGCATGAGGAGCGCTTCGAGCTCCGACGTTGTATTCGCCATGGGGGTGCCTTTCTTTGTTTCAAATATTATTCTTCGTTGTCGCGTGATCTTATATATCCGATAAAAATACATTGCAATTTGTGAAATCCATGCATCTTTTACTTAGCCGGGGAAAGAATGACAAAAAACGCATGATTCAGCGCCCTCGTCAGGCGCCTGAATCGCGACGGTCATGCGCGACGCAACCAGGAAGCGCGTGGCGAATTGGTTCCGGCGAGTTTTGCGATGCAGGATTGCGAAGACGAGCTGGACGCCCTTCGCGCCGACGCCGGACGCGAATTCCGCTGTTTTGGCAAAGCGCTGACAGTATTTGCTTTGAAAGTGGATCGGAATCGCTTCGTGACGAAAGTCTATAGTTATTATTTTCTAACTATAACCTTGCAAAAGATGGCAAAAATGTGATTGCAATCTGATAAGCTTATGATAATGGAAAAGAAAAACGAAAATGCCAATACTCTATTGATCGATGACTTCAGTCGCCTGGCGTCACGGATGAGTGGTTGCTTTTAATCGTGACGTCACTTGGGAGGAGTTAGATGAGGCACGCCTTCGCACCTGTCGAACAGAACCCATATGATCGCATCGCCGACGTCGCGGAGCGGCTTTTCGCCGACATCGGTTTCCAAAAAACGACCATTGGCGACATCGCCCATGCATTGCACATGTCTCCAGCTAATGTTTATCGGTTTTTCGCGTCGAAAGCCGAAATCAACAATGAAGTTGGACGTCGCCTTTTGGCGGAAATGGAAGTTGCCGTCCATGACAGCATCAATAATTCGGTCTCTCCGAGCGATAAATTGCGCGCGACCATAGCGACGATCGAGAGATTGAACGCGCAGCGCTTCCTTTCAAATCCAAAGCTGCACGAACTGCTGGAAAGAGCCTTCACGGAGAATTGGCCGATCGTTAAGGATCACATCAAGAAACTGGACAAGCTTCTCGCGAAGATCATCTCGCACGGCCAGGAAGCCGGTGCGTTCCAGGTTGAGGATTGCGGGCTGGCGGCGATCCTCGTCCGTAGCGCCTGTCTTAAATTCTGCCATCCGCGCGTCATGGTGGAATATGCGGAAGAACCAGAGCCCGCGCTCGATCAGATGATCGATTTTTGCGTCGCGGCGCTCACGTTAGACTCTTGCTGCGCGCCCGAGGGCCGGGCTCTGGCGGGTCATTGATGGAAACAAGTCGTGGCGCGATGCGCCGCGACCCTTCTGAATAGAAGGCATCTCTCTTCCTCGGCGGCCGAATCCTTGCTTCGGCCGCCGCCTTTTTTTAACGCCGCAAGCGGGCAGCCGGCGCAATGGCTTCGCCTTCGCCGCGATCGGCTTGAGCTTGTGTAAATCCACTTTGCGGGACGCCAACAAAGTTTCTTGTCACCCAGGTTCCAAATTCGTAAAAATTATCGCCGTTGATTTAGAAGCCGTTGATCCAATTGTTAATTTAATAACGCTATCAAGATGACGCCCTCCCTTCTCGAATTGGAGCGATGAAAAAGGCCGCAACCCGGCGCGGCTGAACCGGGAGGAAAATGTGGCCAATCTGCTTTGGCTCCAGGGCGGAGCTTGTTCCGGCGACACCCTGTCCTTTCGCAACGCTGAAGAACCGAGCGCCTGCGATCTCGTCACCATTTCCGGCCGTCCGGTCGCGATTTACGCGCTGCTCGGCGAGCAATGGCCGCATTCGAGCTATCTGGCACCTGGCGGCTATGGCCTTGATCTTTCCCCGGAGGCCGACCGCGCCGCGACGATTGTGGCTGATCGAATCGCCGCTCTCGTCGAAGCGCATGTCGGCGCCGCTGCATGAGCGCTGAGCAACGGCGGATCATGTTTCGGCTCCATCGCGATCATCTCTATCTGCCGGCCGCCGCCTACGCCGCGCAGATGGCGGATTTTGGCTCCGTCGCGCTGCTGCGCAAGGACGACGACCTGCATATCATGCCGCTGATCGGGCCCGACGCCGGCGGCTATCTCATCAAGCAGATCAATGCGCGCGGCGACCGCGCCATTCACGCGGCGGATTTCTTCCGGCTCAACGGCGTCGACAATTCGCGCGAGATTTATTGCGAGGGCGAATGGCGAGCGGGGTTGAGGGGCTATGTGCTTTCGCGCCTGTTCGCGCCGTCGACCGGACCCTGGCTGTTTAGTCCGCGACCACCCGCGCCCTACGACCCGCCGCGAGGCGCAATTGCGCCTGCTCCAGCACGGTGAAGTAGGCGGGTACGAACAAGACGGCGAGTGCAGTGGAGGCCAACATGCCGCTGACGACGGCGAGGCCGAGCGAGACGCGGGCGCCGGCCCCAGCGCCTGTGGCGAACACCAGGGGCAGCATGCCGAAGATGAAGGCGAAAGAGGTCATCAGGATCGGCCGGAAGCGCAGGCGCGCGGCCGCCACCGCGGCGGCCGCCGGGTCCATGCCCGAGGCGCGCTTGTCGCGGGCGTATTCCACGATCAGGATGGCGTTCTTTGCCGTGAGCGCGATGAGCAGGACGATGCCTATCTGGGTGTAGAGATTGTTTGGCAGGCCGGTGGCGGAGAGGGCGGCGACGGCGCCGAGGAGGGTGAGTGGCACGGCGAGAATGACGGCCAGAGGCTGAAGCCAGCTCTCATATTGGGCCGCCAGCACGAAATAGACGAGCAGCAGAGCGACGCCGAATACGTAGTAGATCTGATTTCCGACCGCCTGCTCCTGATAGG
The DNA here is from genome assembly GCA_963767805.1 of uncultured Alphaproteobacteria bacterium. GTDB lineage: Bacteria > Pseudomonadota > Alphaproteobacteria > Rhizobiales > Beijerinckiaceae > Methylocapsa. Next base: position 22,562 of record CAVYFP010000015.1, read on the forward strand.
ACATGCCAGTCCATGCGGCGCCCATGGAGGGCGGCAGAGACTTCGCTGCGATCTCGCTCATTAACGTCATCGCCTCGCCGGAGCTGAAGCCGGCGGCGGGCGCGCCGATTACCGTCGCGGCAGGATAGAGGTTGTAGAGCGTGATCAACGGCGGCCCCGCCACATCGACGATGCGCGCGACAGCGCCGAGGGGCGCCATCCGCCCGTCCGCGCCCTTCACCTTCAGTTTCAGCACGTCGTCGGGCTGCAGGCGGAATGGCGCATCCGCCTGCACATAGACCTGGAAGACGCTATTGAACTTGGTGAACTGGTTCACATAGGTGGAGCCGAGATAGGATTGCAGCGCATCGAACACCTGGCCCACCGTGAGGCCGAGCGTCTCGGCCTTCGTCCGGTCCACCACCAGACGCAGCTGCTTTGCGCCGCCATTGAAGGTGGACGCCGCATGGGCGAGGCTGCTCTGGGTCGAGGCATTTTGCACGAGTTGATCGGCGGCGCTCTGCAGGGCGAGGAAATCGGAGCCGCCGTCCTTCATCTCCACCATCATTGTGAAGCCCGAGGAATTGCCGACTCCCTGAATGGGCGGCGGCAGCATGATCTGCGCCACGGCCGTACCCATGCCATCGAGCGCGACGCGCGTCCTTGCGGCAATGGCGTCTATGCTCAGCCGCGGGGTCTTCCGCTCGCTCCAATCCTTGAGCACCACGTAAAGCATGCCCACGTTGTAGAGAGTGGCGTTGTTGTCGAGCGGCGAGATGCCGGAAACGCCGATGACGGTTTCGACGCCATCGACCTGCCGCGTCAGCTTTTCCGCCTGCGCCACCGCGGCATCGGTGCGTTGAGCGGATGCGGCGTCAGGCAGGTTGAGGCTGATGATGAAATAACCCTGGTCCTCGCTCGGCAGGAAGCCGGTCGGCGTCTGCGCAAGTCCACAGAAAGCCACGCCGACGAGGATAAGCCCCGCCGCCGATGTGAGCGCCGCGAAATCGACCAGCGGGCGCACAGGTGCTGCGTAGAGATCCTCGCACCGCGCATAGACGACGTTGAAGGCGCGGAAGACGATATTGCGCTTCTCGAGCGGCGTGGATTTCCGCAGCGATAGGGCGCATTGGGTGGGCTTCAGCGTCGCCGCGTTCACGGCTGAGATGACGGCGGTGGCGGCGATGACCAGGGCGAACTGCTGGTATATTTTGCCGGTGAGGCCCGACAGGCTGACAGCAGGCAGAAAGACCGCCATCAGCACCAAAGTAATGCCGATGATGGGGCCGAACAGCTCCGACATGGCCTTGACCGCCGCCTCGCGGCTCGACATTCAGGCGTCGATATGCCGGGCGACGCCCTCGACGATGACGATGGCGTCGTCCACGACAATGCCGATGGCGAGCACAGAGCGAACAGGCTCGTGGTGTTGACCGTATAGCCGAGCGCCGCCATCGCGGCGAAGGCGCCGATAATGGTGACCGGAACGGTGGTCGCCGGCACCAGCGTCGCCCGCCAGTGCTGGAGAAAGAGCAGGATCACCGCCAGCACGAGCGCCGCTGCGACGCCGAGCGTTACATAGACCTCGTCTATTGAGGCGGTGATGAATTTGGTGCTGTCGAAGGAGACCTTGTAGCCAAGGCCAGCGGGAAAGGATCTCGCCAGCTCCTTCATTTTCGCGTCTACGCTCTCGGCGACGCTCAGCGCATTGGCGCCGGAGAGCTGCGAGATTGCGATGGCTGCGGACGGCTTGCCGTCGACTGTCGCTGTATGGCCATAGGATGCGGCGCCAAGCTCGACGCGGCCGATGTCGCCGATGCGGACGATCTTGCCGCCGCCCTCGTCGACGGACTTGACCACGATGGTCTCGAAATCCTTCGCTTCGTCGAAGCGGCCGGTGACGTTGAGCACATACTGAAAGTTCACCATTTCGGGCGTCGGCGGCGCGCCGAGCAGGCCGGCCGCGACCTCCGTGCTCTGCTGCCGGATGGCCGAGACCACGTCGCTCGGGGTAAGGCCAAAGGTCTGCATCCGGTCCGGATCGAGCGAGATGCGCATGGCGTATGAGGCAGAGCCGAGAACGGTGACGTCGCCCACCCCGGCCAGACGCGCAAGCTCGTTTTCAATGTTGATCGTGGCGTAGTTGGAAAGAAACAGGTTGTCGTAGCGTCCATCTGATGAATACAGATTTACGAACTGGAGGATTGCCGTCGACTTCTTCTTGACGGACAGCGCTTGAGTCGAGACCGCGGCGGGCAATTTGGCGGTGGCGAGAGACACGCGATTATGCACGAGAACCTGCGCTATGTCCGGATTTGTGCCAATATCGAAAGTGACCACCAGGGAGTAGCTACCGTCATTGGCGCTCGTCGACTGCATGTAGATCATGCCTTCGACGCCGTTCACCTGCTGCTCGATGGGCAGCGCGACCGTGTCCATCACCGTGCGGGCGCTCGCGCCGGGATAGGACGCCGTCACCGAGACCGTGGGCGGCACGACGTCGGGATATTGCGATACGGGAAGACGCAAGAGCGCGAGCGCGCCGACGAGAACGATCAGAAAGGCCAGGGTGTTGGAGAGCACCGGCCGTTCAATGAAGAAGCGCGAGAACATGGCCGGCCTCGAAACTGTCTCTTGCCTCAGGGATTGATCTTGCCGTCGGCATTGGGATTCAAAGAGGCCGGCGCGGGCTTTGGCCCCGATGGCGCGGCCGCCATCGCGCCTTCGACCGGCTCCACCTTATTGCCTGCGATGGCGCGCTGGACGGAGCCGATGACCACCTTGTCGGTGGCGGAAAGTCCTTTGAGAATGACGCGCAGCTCACCCTCCACCGAGCCGGCGACGACGGGGCGCTGCTCGACGATATTGTCCGCGCCGACCACCATCACATAGCTGCCGGTCTGGTTCGACATCACCGCCGTGTCGTTGACGAGGAGAGCCTTGTCGATTTTGCCGATGGGCGTGCGCACGCGCACGAAAAGGCCGGGCACGAGGCTGAGGTCCGCATTGGGAAGAACGGCGCGCATTTGCAGGGTTCCGGTCTTGGCGTCGAGATCGGGCGCGATATAGTCGATCCGGCCGGAATAGTTGAAAGCTTTGTCCTCCGAGAGGGCGACCTGGATCGGCAAATCCTGCTTCTCCTCCCGCAGAAACTTCAGCGTCTTGCCCGCTTTGACGAGGGAATCGCGGAGGTCGATCTGTTGCTGGTCGGAAATATTGAAATAGACGTAGATGGGATAGACCTGCAGAATGGTGGCGAGCTGGGTGGGGCCGGACGAGCCGACGAGCGCGCCGACGTTCACGAGACGGCGCGTCACAACACCATCGAAAGGCGCGCGCACGGTGGCGTAGGCCAGGGACGTTTCGGCAAGCTTCAAACTGGCGGCGGCGGCCTCCATTTTAGCATTGGCGGTGTCGAAGGCCGTCCGGGCGTCGTCCACGGCGCGCTGGCTCGCCGACTGGGTCTTCCCGAGGGTGACTTGCCGCTCGGAATCGCGCTTGGCGTTGGCCTGGGTGGCGCTGGCGAAATCAAGCTGCGCCTTTTGCAAATCCACTTGAGCCTGATACTGGTCTTTCTCGATCTCGAAAAGGATGCGGTGCTTCTTCACCGCCTCGCCATCAGTGTAATGGATGGAGGTGATGAAGCCCTGGACGCGCGCCTCAAGATCCACGCTGGCGACGGGCGCGGTGTTGCCGGTGAATTCAGCATAGAGCGTCACCGGCATGTCGGCAGGCGCCGCCACGGTGACCTTCGACGGCGGCGGCGCCGCATATAAATTCTTCTCGTTGCAGCCGCCGAGGACGAGCATGGCGACGAGCGCCCAAAGAAAACCCGCCGACGCTCCGGTGTCCGATTGGCTCATGGCGTCGAACTCCGTTTTCGCCGGTTCGCGGATGGGCTATCTACTATTGCAATTCGATCGATGCTATCAAGCTCAAGCTTACAAACTGAGATTCTCCAGTTTGAGGTCCTGTGTGGCTTTTGTTTCAAAACTTCAATTGAGACCGTCTCAAGCTTTGGGGGGCTATAGGAACGGGGTCGTTTATTGGCCTAGCGGATGAAACCGGAGGCCGAGCTCCCGGGTATCTGGAGGCATTTATCCACATGATCAACAAGTTGTCGTTGGCCTACGCTTTGCGGTCGTCCAGATAGCGACCTTCATCGAGATCGGAAATCAGACCGGCCCCTGTCGGACGCCATGCCAGCCGTTCCCGCGTGAGCGCGCTGGAAGCCGGCAAGTGAGCGCCTGCGAACATCGCGAGCCAGCCAAATTGCTCGCCCGCCTCCTCGGGAGATTTGGCGACGACCGGCAGATTGAGGCCTCGGCCGATTGCGGCTGCAATGTCGCGAAGCGGCACGCCCTCTTCTGCAACTGCGTGATAGCGGGCTCCGGCGGCTCCCTTCTCAAACGCCAGCCTGTAGAGGCGCGCGGAGTCGAGCAGATGCACGGCGGGCCAGCGGTTAAGTCCATCGCCGACATAGGCCGAGACGCCATTCTCGCGCGCTATGGCGATAAAATAGGTGACGAGGCCTTGCTTGAGCGGGTCGTGAACCTGCGGAAGGCGCATCACTGAAACACGCCCGCGCCGGGCCTCCACTGCAGCCGCCGCCTCTTCCGAAGCTACGCGGGGAAACGGGGATTTCGGTGCGTCTTCCTCGGTCGCAAGGCGGCCCGGCGTGAACGCCATCCACGTCCCGGAGGTGACGAGCAAAGGGCGATCGGAGCCTTCGAGCGCGCCGCCAAGCGCCTCGATGGCGCGCCGGTCCGTCTCGCAGACTTCCGCGAATTTCGAGAAATCATGGATGAAGGCCGTATGGATCACGCCGTCGCACGCCTGCGCGCCGGCGGCGAGGTTCTCGGCGTCCGAAAGGTCGCCCGGTCGCGCCTTGGGCACATCCGAGCTAGGGCGTGGACGGCGGCGTCGTTTCGCGCGAGACCCAGCACTTCATGCCGCGCTTCAAGCAACTCAACCACGATAGCTGAGCCCAGGAAGCCGGTTGGCGCCCGTCACAAATACCCGCATATCGATCTCCTCGTTGTCTTGCGGGCGTGTTATCCTCTTTGGGTCAGCGCTGGAAAAGTCGAGAGATTATACGGGTATGACGACTAACACCCTGCGGGGTCCGGCGCTTACGCTCGGCGCCTTCCTTCGGGACCGCCGGGAGCGTTTGCCGCCGGGGCCGGGCGCCCAGAGCCGGCGCCGAACGCCGGGGCAGAGGCGCGAGGAGGTGGCGACGCGGGCCGGCGTCAGCACAATCTGGTACACATGGCTGGAGCAGGGACGCGGCGGGTCGCCCTCGGATGAAGTGCTGGAGCGGCTCTCCCGCGCGCTGGAACTCGACGCCGCTGGCCGCGAGATTTTTGTTCCTTCTGGCACAGCAGCGGCCGCCGCCCTTCGCGCCAACGCCATCGCCCGCGGTCACGCCGGCCCTGCAGCGCGTGCTGGACGCGATGCCGACGAGCCCCGCGATCGTGAAAACGCCGGCGTGGGATGTCGTGGCATGGAATGCGGCCGCAATCGCGGTGCTCGGCGACTATAACTCGCTCCCGTCTGCCGAGCGCAATGCGCTGAGACGCCTTTTCGGCGATCCCGCCACGCGCGCCGCTCTGCCGGACTGGGAGGAGAATGCGCGTTTTGCAATTGAAGTCTTCCGTCTCGACGTCGCGCGCGCGGGCAACTGCCCCGAAGCCGAAGCGATCGCGGCCGAACTTCAGGCGACCAGCGCCGACTTCCGCCGGATTTGGGCCGCCAATGAAATGCGCAGCCATGAGCCCGTACTGAAACGCCTTCAGCATCCGCTTGCCGGCCCGCTCACGCTCGAGGCCTCGGGCTTCGCCGTCGACGGCGCGAACGGGCTGACAATGATCGTTTTCACGCCGGCCTCGCCCGCCGACGCCCGCGCGATCGCGCGGCTTCTCGAGGAGGGATCTTCAACCAAATGAGGCGGCGCATTATCGCCGCCTCGCCCGCGCGGTTGACGCCTGCAGCCGGAAGGCCGGATAATGGGCGGCCGCCGGGGCGCGCGGCGAAAGGAATGACAAGATGAAACATACAATTGGGGCTCTGGCGCTGCTGGCCGCCGCGACGGCTCTTCCGGCCGGACCAGCCGCGGCGCAGGATGCGCTGATCGGCGGCTTGCTTGGCGGGGCGGCGGGCGCGGCGATAGGCGGCGCGGTGAGCGGCAGCGCCGGCGGCGCAATCGCCGGCGGCATCATCGGCGGCGCCACTGGCGCGATCATCGGCAATGAGGCCGAGCAGCGCCGCAACGGCTATTACTATTATCGCCGCGGCTGCTACGTTCAGGTCGGCTACAATCAATGGCGCCGGGTTTCGAGCCGCTATTGCTACTGACGGTAGGCGACTGATCGCGGCGCGCCTGTTGCCGGACGGCAGTCGGCGCGCCGCGCAGTTTTGGACTTCGACAGTCACCCGACGCATGGCGCGTCCGCTGCTGGCGCATTCGGGCGACCGGGGCTAGCCCAAGGCGGCCAGCGCGGTCGGTCTCCGCCCGGGATTATCTCTCGACAAAATTCGGCCGCCAACCAGCGTGCGAGCGTGGCATGCCTATTGTCGAAGCGCGGCATCGCCACGCCGATCCAACATGCCGCCGCCCGCAATCGAGCTGGCGCCTGGGCCGGGCTGCCCGGTTCGCGTGCTGCCGATGAGGCGCGTCGGCCTCGCCAACAAGATCCGCCGCTACGCGCTCGACGAAAAGGGACATCACCCCGTTCAAAAGGGCAGGCCGCCTGCGCAAGGCCTGAAGCGCGCGCTCACGGATCGCGCCGAGTGGGGTCGATTATTTGGCGAAAAAGTAACGGTTCGGGCGCGGTTGCTTTTGGCGCGAAGTCATAGCTTCGCGCACCGAACGACCCGCGTCTTCTACAAGCCCGTTGAAAGTAGAATTGTCAATTATGTAAAGGTCCGCCGCTCACAGCTATGTTTGTAGCATCATGCAAGCCGTGTTATCTTGGATCGGAAGCATCAGCGGCGTTGTAGCTTGCGCGAATGCTTCTTCAGATCGAGCGGGCCATCATTCCAGTTGTGAGGGGCTGTCATGAAGATCAAATTGCTCAGTTCTCTGATCCTCGCCGCCGCCATCGGCATCGGTTCCGCCGCTCTCGCGGCTGGCCTCGAAGGTTTAACCTACAAGATGCAAAGAACCGTCAAGCTGAAGAGCGGCAAGGACGTGACGGTGATGTTTGGCGAGATGAACGGCAAGACGATGGCGGTCATTCCCATGGAAGACCTGAACGATCTTTTCGAACGCGCTGAAGGCCACAGCATGGCGGCGCCGTGAGCGGCGCGCCGGTCGCGCCCTAGTCAGGCGGCGGAAGCCGGCGCGCTATCGCTTCGGCGCGCAGGCTTCGGTCAATAGGGCGGGGCCTTGCGCTCGCGTTGGGCCTTCGCCGCCTCGGTCCACCAGGCGAGGTCGTCGGCGAAGCGCGGAAAGGCTTGCTCCAGAGCTTTTCCGCCGTCGCCGGTCGGCTTGGCTTCGGGGTTCAGCGCCTGCGCTATCTGACCCACTGTAAGCGTGCTTGAGATCACGACCATGCCCATCTCGGAGAGGATCGCGTGCCAGGCCGAATTTGATCGCGCGCCCGCGAGCCTGCCGCCGGAATAGGTCGCGATCGCCGCCGGACGCCAGAACCATTCCTCAAGAAAATGATCGGTGAGATTTTTCAGGCCCGGCTGGATGGACCAGTTATATTCGCCGGCGACGAACACGAAGGCGTCCGCCGCCCGTATCTTGTCGGCCAGCGCCTCCATCGCAGGCGGCGCTTCGCCGCGCGGATATTCCTTGTACATGCGATCGAGCATCGGCAGACCGACCGCTTTGGCGTCGACGAGTTCGGCGGCCTCGCCGCGCTGATTGAGTCCAGCCACGATATAGTCGGCGAACCGGATGCCGAGGCGGTCAGACCGATAGGATCCGTAGAAAGCCAAGATCCGGCTCGCCATCGCCCATCCCCCGTCTCAAGAGCGGCCCGCCCGGGTGGGCGGCGCTCGTAGAAGAGATAGCGCATTGGGCCGGCCGAGGCCAGAGTCTCGTCGGCCTCGCGGCGCGCCGGAAGGGAAATCGCGCGTGGCCGCCCTCCAGACCGGCGGGTGGATCGTCAGGAGGCGCGCCGCCGAACCGGCTGTTGCAATCGCTCGATTCCGAGCTTTTTCATCAGGAAGCGTTCGTAAATTGGCTCGCTGGACCCGGTGCGGATCTTGCGCAGGAAATATTTCTCGAAGCCGATCTTCGCCAGATGCACCCAATAGCCCTGGCTCGACCAGTTGACGTTTCGCGGCGGGATCTGCGGCAAGGCCACGAAGGCGACGCCGCTGTCGCCGAAGTCGGCGAGACAGACAGCGTTCCATGTGGCTTCGTGGCGAGGCTCCCGGTGGGCGATGAGATCGGCGATGTTATGCGCCGCCGCCGTCACCATCGATTCGATCATGTAACCCGTCTTCGGCGTGCCGGTCGGGACCGCAGTCTGCTCGACCGGCGGGATCGCGGCGCAGACCCCGACGGCGAAGATGTTGCGGTAATTCGGGTTGCGTTGATGTTGGTCGATCAGGATGAATCCGCGCGGATTGGTCAGTCCGTCGATCCATTTGCCATCGTCGGTCCGGAAGCAGTCGGCGCCGCGAAACGCTGGCAGGAACATCGAGAATTTCGAAGCGAGCTTATGCGTGCGCTTGACGCTGCCGTCCTCATTGACCTCGGTGGCCTCGACCGCGTCGGCCGTCACCCGGTCGATCCTGCAATTGGCGATCCACTTGATGTCGCGGTCGCGCATGACCGATTCCAGCCTTCCTTTCGTGTCGCCGACGCCGCCAAGGCCGAGATGGCCGATGTAGGGTTCGGAGGTGAGAAAGGTTATCGGAGCCTTGTGGCGAATTTTGCGCTTGCGGAGATCGGCGACCGCGCAAAGCGCGTATTCATATGCCGGGCCGAAGCAGGATGCGCCCTGGACGGCGCCGACGACCATGGGGCCGGGATCGCGGCAAAACGCTTCCCATTGCGTGGCGGCGACGCTGGCGTGATCGACGGCGCAAATCGAATGCGTGTGGCCTGTCGGCCCGAGGCCCTCCACCTCATCGAAAGCGAGCTTCGGGCCGGTCGCGATCACCAGATAATCGTAATTGAGGGTGGTCCCGTCGCGGAGAAGGATGCTGTTCTTCTCGGGTGAGAGCCGCTTCGCGCCGACCGAGGTGAAGCCGATGCCTTTTCTGGCGAAAACTTCGGGCAAGGAGACCTTGATATCCTCCGGGCGCCGCCAGCCGACCGCCACCCACGGGTTCGACGGTACGAACTGGAAATAGTCGCAATCGGACACGACCATTATATCGGCCGAGCGTCCGAGCAAGTCGCGTAACTCGAACGCCGCTGGAATCCCGCCGATTCCGGCGCCTATGATGACAACCTTGGGCATTGCGCCTCTCCCTATGTGGTATTTATTTTTATGTTATTTTCAGCCCCCCTCTGCGTGAAGGGCTGTTGTTTCGCGTCTATTGGAACGCGCAACCTGGTTTGAAGCCGAGCCGCTTCAGGATGAGCGCGAGCGGGCAGAAACCGGTAAAGGCCGCCTGCAGAAGATTGAGGCCGACGAAGGCGGCGAGCAGCAGCCAGTAGGGGCCAAACCAATGCGCGAGCGCGAGGCTCGACAGGATGACGGTTCCGGCGAAAGCCATGACGACGCGATCGATACTCATTGTTGCGGTTCCTCCGAGGCTTTGCGTCGTGGCGCGCGGCGAACGCCGATTGGCTATTCGCGCTCGCGCGACGCAGCGCCGTGTGGCGACCAAGAGGCAATCTAGCGGCGGTCGCTTGTTAATTCGTATAGTGCTAAATTAGTTAATGCTGTTTTGCTTGTCAAGCAGGATGCGCCGCATCGCGCGCTGGCGCCGTTTCCTGCGCCGACGGCGTGTCATCGAAGCCGCGTCCGTCGTCGCGCAGCCAGATGTAGATCGCCGGAATGACCAGCACGGTCAGCGCCGTCGAGGAGGCGAGACCGAAGACGAGGGAGATGGCGAGGCCCTGGAAGATCGGATCGTTCAGGATGAAGGCCGCGCCGATCATCGCCGCCGCCGCCGTGAGGAAGATCGGCTTGAAGCGGATCGAGCCGGCGTCGATCAGCGCGCGGCGCAGGCTAACGCCCTCCGCGCGCCGGTGGCGGATGAAATCGACGAGCAGGATCGAGTTGCGCACGATGATGCCGGCGAGCGCGATGAAGCCGATGAGGGAGGTCGCCGTGAAGGCTGCGTTGAGCATGAAATGGCCGAGCACGATGCCGATGAGGGTGAGCGGCACGGGGATCAGGATGACGAGCGGCAGCTTGAACGAGCCGAACTGCGCGACAACAAGCAGATAGATGCCGAGTATGGCGACCATGAAGGCCGCGCCCATGTCGCGGAAGGTCACGTAGGTAACCTCCCATTCGCCGTCCCAGAGCAGCGTCGGCTTCGTATCGTCGATGGGCTGGCCGTGGTATTTGATCGTCGGCGCCCCGGCCGCGCCCCAATCGACGCCCTTCAACGCATCCTCGACGGCCAGCATGCCATAGACCGGCGCCTCGAAGCGGCCGGCGACATCGGCGCTGACCATCTCCGCGAAACGTCCGTTGTGGCGGAAGATCGGATAGGAGGCCGGTTCGCGGGTCACGCGCACCACATCGCCAAGCTCGACATTGGCGCCCTGGCGCGGCGTTCCACCCGCGGGCAGGGGCGTCGAGAGCAGGCGTTCATTCAGCGCCATCGCGGATTTTGGCAGAGCGACGGTGACGTCGATTGGCTTCAGCCCGTCGCCGCGCTGCGAATAGCCGATCTTCACCCCGCCGAGCAGCGCACTGAGCGTGTCATAGACCGCCTGTTCCTCGACGCCGTGGAATTCCAACGCTTGCTGGTCGATGGAGAATCGCACCCGCTCATTGCGCACGCCGAAACTATCGTCGTCATCGACGACGAAATCGACCGTTTTGAACGCCTTGCGGATATTTGTGGCGAGTTCGCGCCGCGCGGCGGCGTCCGGCCCGTAGACTTCGGCGAGCAGGGTCGAAAGGACCGGCGGCCCGGGCGGAACCTCGACGACTTTGACCGATGAGTGCTCCGGCAGCGGCAAGCCTTCGAGCCGCTTGCGGATGTCGAGCGCGATGGCGTGGCTCGCGCGCGTGCGCTCAGCCTTGGGGACGAGATTGACCGAGAGATCGCCCTGCTCCGGCTGGTCGCGCAGATAGTAATGCCGCACGAGACCGTTGAAATTGAAGGGCGCGGCCGTTCCGACATAGGCCTGGATCGAGGTCAGTTCAGGCAGATCCTTGAGCCGCCCGGCGATGGCCGTGAGCATGCGGTCGGTCGTCTCCAGCGAGGCGCCGCGCGGAAGATCGACGATCACCTGAATTTCCGATTTATTGTCGAAGGGCAGCAATTTGACGCGCACGGCTTTCGTCGCGAAGAGGGAGAGCGAGGCGAGCGTTAGGGCGCCAATCGTCAGTAGAAAGATTTTCGAGCGGATGCGGCCGGTGAGGAGCGGGCGCGAGACGAAGGCGTAGAAGCGGCCCATGGCGCCGATGTCGTGCCCGCCATGACCGCCGCCGGCCTCCCTTTCGAAGCGCCTGCGCGCGATCTTCAGGAGCAGCCAGGGCGTAATCGTCATGGCGACGAAATAGGAAAACAGCATCGCCATCGAGGCGTTGGCCGGAATCGGGCTCATGTAGGGGCCCATCATGCCGCTGACGAACATCATCGGCAGCAGCGCGGCGACGATGGTCAGCGTTGCGACGATGGTCGGGTTGCCGACCTCCGAGACCGCCTCGATCGCGGTGGCGACGAGATCGCGCTGTCCGCGCATATGCCAGTGGCGGACGATGTTCTCGACCACGACGATGGCGTCGTCGACGAGGATGCCGATCGAAAAGATCAGCGCGAAAAGGCTGACGCGATTGATCGTGTAGCCCATCAGCCAGGAGGCGAAGAGCGTCAGGAGGATCGTCGTCGGGATGATGACGAAGACGACGACGCCTTCACGCCAGCCGATCGTCAGGGTGATGAGCGCGACGATGGAGACGGTGGCGAGCGCGAGGTGGAACAAAAGCTCGTCCGCCTTCTCGCTCGCTGTTTCGCCGTAGTTCCTGCTGACGACGATTTCGACGTCGTCGGGAACGATGCGTCCCTTCACGGTTTCGAGCCGGGAGAGGATCTCGCGCGCGACGACGACGGCATTGGCGCCCTTGCGTTTCGCAATGGCGATGCTGACCGCCGGCCGTTTGTCGAGGCCCCCGCCGGCGGTAGGGGTCATGGTCCAGGCGCGCTTGTCGAGTTCAGCCGAGCCGACGCGGATTTCGGCGACATCCTTGACATAGACCGGCCGGCCGTCGCGCGAGGTGAGCAGCAGGAGACCGATGTCGGGAACGCCCTGCAGCGTTTGTCCGGCGACAGCCGGGATAGCGCGATCCTTGTCCCGCAGATTGCCGGCGAGAAAGGCGCGGTTGGCGTTGGTCAGCTTTTCGGTCAGCTGCGCGAGAGTGATCCCGTATAGCGAAAGCTTCTCCGGATCCGGCTCGACGCGGATCTGGTTCGGGCTGCCGCCGACGATATAGGTCGCGCCGACATTCTCAACCTTGGCGAGATCGTGCCGCAACTCCTCGGCGATCTGGAAGAGGCCGTTGTCGGACCAGCGGTCGGAACGCCCGGGCTTCGCCGCGAGCGTCAGGACGACGGTCGCAACGTCGTCGATGCCGCGGCCGACGATCAGAGGTTCGGGAATCCCTTTCGGCAATTCGCCGATGTGGGCGCGGATTTTCTCGTGAATGCGAAGCGCCGCCGTATCCTCGTCCGTGCCGACAAAGAAGCGCGCGGTGACGACGACCTTGTCGTCCTGCGTCTGCGAATAGACATGCTCGACGCCATTGACGCCCTTGATGATGTCTTCCAGAGGCCGCGTGATGAGTTCGACCGCGTCATTCGCCTTGTAGCCATTGGCCTCGATGAGAATGTCGACCATCGGCACGCTGATCTGCGGATCCTCCTCGCGCGGCAGGGACGCGAGCGCGAGGCCGCCGACCATGAGGGCGGCGAGAAGCAGAAGCGGCGTCAGGGGCGAAGTGATGAAGGCGCGCGCAAGGGCGCCGGATATGCCAAGTTTCATGGATGCGCCGCCACATCGCCATCAGTGAGGCCTGAAAGAATCTCGACGCCGTCCTGCCGCGTCTCGCCGGGCTGGACGACGATCTCCGCGCCATCCTTAAGCCGCACGAAATTGACGCCCGCGCGCTGGTAGACGTAAGCCGCCGGAACGATGATCGCCTCGCGCTTGCCGGTCGCGACATAGACCCGGGTGCGTTCGCCGACGAAATAATCGCCGAGCTGATCGACATCGACGTCCGCGATGACGCGGCCGCCCTGAATCTCGGGATAGACGAGTCGCACTTTGCCCTGCCGCATCGTTTCACCGGCTTCCGTTTGATCGCCGCGCGCGCCGATCAGCACCTTGTCGCCGGCCCGCATGAAACGGGCGTGCCGCTCGGGCAGGGAAAGCCGCAAAATGTAATTGTCTTCGGCGAGCGTTGCGATGGTCTCGCCCGGCAGAACGACGCGTCCCTCGGATACGGGCACCGTCAAAACGCGGCCGGCGCCGGGCGCGAGAACGGCGCCTTCGGCGGCCTGCTGCATGATGACGTCGCGATCGGAACGCATGGCAGCCAGCGTCCGCTCGGCGACGTCGAGGGCGGTGCGGGCCTGGTCGAGCTGCATTTGCGAATTGACGCCGCGCCGCATCAGCTCCTGCACTCGATCGAAATCAATTTTTGCCTGATCGCGCGTCGCCTGCTGCGACTTGATGCGCGAATCGAGCGCCTGCATCTGCAGCGCAAGTTTTTCGTCGACGACGGTTGCGACCTCGGCGCCCGCCGCGATGCGGTCGCCCTCCCTGACGTTGACGCGGATGATGGTGCCGCCGATGCGTGCGCGGGCGACGAGCAGATGGACGGGCTCGACCGTGGCGATCACCGCCTTGCGGTCATCGACCTCGCGCGTATGAATGGTAAACTCCTGCGCTACGGCGGCGGAGGCGGCGATGGCTATGAAGAGCAGGGCTGTAGCGAAGCGCATGATAACGATCCCGGGACCAGAGCGCTTAACTCATAAAACAGAAGAAGCTAAATTAGCAAGAATGAAATTAGATGATTTTGCATCGCGGGCCGGCAACGCCGAGGGTTTTCTCAAGGCGCTCGCCAATCGGCACCGGTTGATGATCCTTTGCGAGTTGCACAAGGGCGAGCGCTCGGTTGGCGTTCTTCATGAGGCGATCGGCCTCAGCCAGTCGGCGTTGTCGCAGCATCTTGCGCGCCTGCGCGAGGACGAACTCGTCACGACGCGGCGCGAATCGCAAACGATTTATTATTCGCTGGCGAGCAAGGAGGCGAGCCGCATGATCGCGCTGCTCTATGATCTGTTCTGCGCGCCCGGTTGCGAGCTTTGAGTGGGCCGCAGCCGGTCGGAGGCGCGCCGGCGTGGCGCGGGCGGCTTTAGAATTCTTCGGATCGTGTGCAAAGGAGCCGATAACATGTTTTCGCGTCTATTCGCCAACCGCGCCGCAAACCCAGATCCGACAACAATCGGGCGCGACGCCCTTGCGGCGGAGTTGAAAAGCGGCGCCTGCATCCTCGTCGACGTTCGCGAGCCGCAGGAATACGCCGCCGGCCACATTCCCGGCGCCGTCAATCAACCCTTGTCGCGTTTCGATCCCGGCCGTTTGCCCGCCGGGAAGCCCGTCGTGCTGGTATGCAAATCCGGCGCGCGTTCGGCGGGCGGGTTGCGTCAGGCGCTCGCGGCCGGACGCCGCGACGTCCGCCACTACCCGGAAGGAACCATGGGCTGGCAGGCGCGCGGCGGCGAAATCGTGAAAGGCTGACGCGGCCTCGTCGCCGGCGCGCCTTTGCGCCGCTTCGGCCATGTCGGGCAAATCCACCGTCGCCGAACAGCGGCGGACGAATGACAGGAACAAGCCGCGTGGCGGCGTCGAAAAACGGGAGGCCGGCGAAATGCAGATATGGCGCATGTCGATGATCATCGCCGCGCTCAGCCTCGCGGCGGCGCAAGCCGCGCGGGCGCTGGACATGATGGATCAGGTCGATCTCTCGAGCCCCATGTTCACCACGGCCGAAATGACCCGCGCGGACATTGAGGCCGCGTTGAAGGCGGCGGCAGGACATCCCGCTGATCTCGCGGGCAAGAGCCTCAACGGGCTCGATCTCTCAAATCTCGATCTCTCCGGCGTCGATTTCCGCGCGGCGCGAATGAACAAGACGAATTTCGCCAACAGCAATCTCAGCGGCGCCGTGCTGGATCAGGTCTTTGCGCTTGGCGCCGATTTTTCCGGCGCAAATCTCAAGAACGCGCATCTCTTCGCGAGCCAGATGCGCAATGCGAAATTCGACGGCGCGGATCTCTCCGGCGCGCGCGTCACCGCCGACATGACCCATGCGAGCCTGCGCGGCGCGAGGTTCAAGGGCGCCGATCTTTCGGCCGACATGAAGAACCAGTCGATGGGGCTGATGCGCGCCATCCTGACATCGGCCGACGCCGCCGGCGCCGATTTCGAAAACGCCAATCTTGGCCGCGACGATCTGCAATTCGCTGATCTCAGAGGCGCCAATTTCACCGGGGCCTCGCTCGCCGGCGCCGACGCCAGCGGCGCGGATTTCCGCGGCGCGATCTTCGATCACGCCGATCTGACGGGCGTCGACATCGCCTCGGCGAAAATCGGCGCGGCGCAGGACGAGGCCTTCGCCAAAGCCAAAAACCGGTCCCGCGCCATCAGCGAATGATCAGCCTTCAGGCTGTTGGCGCTGGCGGGTCCAATCCGCGGCTTCAAAAGAAGCATGATGCGTCAGGGTCGGTTGCGCATGTTGCGTGGCTCGGGCGCGAAGGCGCCAGCGGCAAGTCAGCTTCGCAGTCCTGGAGCCTCCTGGCCGGTGCGCGCAACATATTCCGTGTAGCCGCCGCCATATTGGTGGACGCCATCCGGCGTCAGTTCGAGTACGCGATTGGAAAGCGCCGCCAGGAAGTGCCGGTCGTGCGACACGAACAGCATGGTGCCTTCATATTGCGACAGCGCCTTGATCAGCATCTCCTTGGTGACGATGTCGAGATGGTTGGTGGGTTCGTCGAGCACGAGGAAGTTCGGCGGATCGTAGAGCATTCTGGCCATGACCAGCCGGGCTTTTTCGCCGCCCGACAGAACCCGGCAGGTTTTCTCTACATCGTCGCCGGAAAATCCGAAGCAGCCGGCCAGCGCCCGCAGCGAGCCTTGCCCCGCCTGCGGGAATGAATCCTCAAGCGTCTGGAATACTGTGCGCTCGCCGTCGAGCAGATCCATGGCGTGCTGGGCGAAATAGCCCATCTTGACGCTGCCGCCCAGAGCTACAGAGCCCTTGTCGGGCCGCGTGGAGCCGGCCACGAGTTTCAACAGCGTGGACTTGCCCGCGCCGTTGACGCCCATCACGCACCAGCGTTCCTTGCGGCTCACCACAAGGTCGAGACCCTCGTAGATGATCTTGTCGCCGTAACGCTTGTGCACGTTTTTCAGGCTCACCACATCATCGCCGGAGCGCGGCGCAGGCGGGAACTCGAAGGCGATCGACTGGCGGCGTTTGGGCGGCTCGACCCGTTCGATCTTGTCCAGCTTCTTCACCCGGCTTTGCACCTGCGCGGCGTGTGAGGCGCGCGCCTTGAAACGCTCGATGAACTTGATCTCCTTGGCGAGCATCGCCTGCTGGCGCTCGAACTGGGCCTGCTGCTGCTTCTCGTTCAGGGCGCGTTGCTGTTCGTAGAATTCATAATCGCCCGAATAGGTCGTCAGCGCGCCGCCGTCGATCTCCACCACCTTGGTGACGATGCGGTTCATGAATTCGCGATCATGCGCGGTCATCAGCAGCGCGCCGTCATAGCCCTTCAGAAAACTTTCGAGCCAGATCATGCTTTCGAGGTCGAGATGGTTGCTCGGCTCGTCGAGCAGCATGGCGTCCGGACGCATCAGGAGGATGCGGGCCAGCGCCACGCGCATCTTCCACCCGCCCGAGAGGGCGCCCACATCGCCGTCCATCATCTCCTCGGTGAAGCTGAGGCCGGCGAGGACCTCGCGCGCCCGGCCCTCGAGCGCATAGCCGCCAAGTTCCTCGAAGCGCGCCTGCACCTCGCCGTAACGCTCGATGATGGCGTCCATGTCATCGGCCCGGTCCGGATCCGCCATGTCGGCTTCGAGTTCCTTCAACTCGGCTGCGACGGCGCTCACCGGGCCGGCGCCGTCCATCACCTCGAAGACGGCGCTGCGGCCATTCATCTCGCCGACGTCCTGGCTGAAATAGCCGATGGTAATCCCCCGATCCGCGACCACCTGACCCTCGTCGGGCTCCTCCTGCCCCGTGATCATCCGGAACAGCGTCGTCTTGCCGGCGCCATTGGGGCCGACGAGGCCAACCTTCTCGCCTCTGAGGAGCGCCGCCGACGCCTCGACGAAGACGAGCTGCTTGCCGTTCTGTTTACCGATGTTGTCGAGACGTATCATGAGCGTATGGCATCCGGAGAAGATCCGGTGCCTTTACCCCATGGGGCGCCGAAGCGAAAGGGCGGGCGGGTCGGCGTCTATCCCGGGTAGGCGCTTTCGGCGGCGCGCCAGGCCGGCGCCATTTCCGCCAGGACCCGCCGGACCGGCGGATTTTCGCTGATGCGCGCGAGATAGCGCGCGATCAGGGGGTAGGCCTGAAGCAAGGCTGGTTTGTCGAAGGCGGCCGCAACCTTCGTCACCATGAACAGAGCCGGCGCGAGCTCGCAGTCCGCGATCGTCAAACTTGAACCATGGGCAAAAGCTTCGTCGCCGACATAAAGCTGCAAGGACGAGAAGCCGCGGATCAGGCGGGTCAGCCACATTGCAGCGCTTGGATCGCGGCTTGAGGGATCGGCCTGGCGGGCGAGCTCGACCAGCGGCGTCATGATCTGGATTTCGCCGATGCGCTGCAGGAGCCGCACGCGCGCCCTCAATTCCGGCTCCGCCAGCAGCAGCGGCGGCGCCGGAAACTTATCCTCCAGATATTCCATTATCGCCGCCGATTCCGGCAGCGGCGCGCCGTCTTCGAGAACAAGGCAGGGTATCGTCCCCATCGGATTGATCGCGTGAAACGTCGTCGACAGCAAGCCACCGGGCGGCGATTCGACATCGATATCAAGGCCTTTGGCATAAATCGCCAGTCGAACCGGAGCCGAGTAAGGCGAACTATCTTCCGAATAGAGCTTCATGACCCTTCTCAGCGATGGGGCCTCGGGGCGACCGGGTGAGGCGACTGCTGGCGAAACCGACCAGGCGAACCAGAGTTGGCGTGAAACTCCGCACGCTATTCAAGCTTTTCGAAGGCGCTGTCGCCTTCATCAAGTCTATTGCGAAAGGCGAGGTTGCTATCTTCAGAGGCGGAGTCTCTATCCGGGGCCAGAACCTCGCCTCGCCGCCGCTTCCCGCGCGCGTGGAACGAGCTATTCCCAAATCTCAAAACCGCGCCGTGACGCCGGTGTAGAGATTGAGATCGGGCGAGGCTTCGGTGAGCCCGAAATTGGCCCCCGCATCGAGCTGCACATTCGGCGCGACGAGATAGGCGAGGCCGACGTCAAACGTATAGACGGCTGGCGTAAAGGGGTCCGTTCCGACGGCGGAGAAGAATTCGATCGAGGCGGTGAGGTCCTTGCTGATGAAGGATACCGGATGGCCCAGATTGACGATGTTGACGAGATTGGCGTAGCGCTGGCTGTCATTGGCGTTTTTCAGCGCGTCATATTCCGTTTGCACGGCGAGAGCGAAATCGGCCGGCAGAGTGATCTGCATCGGCAGGGCGACGCCGCCCTCGACGACGCCATTGCCGAGGCCCGGCGCGGCCGAGGGAACCTTGACATAGGGCTCAATGGCCATGGCGAAGGGGCCGCCGTCATTGCCGACGAGATTAATCTTGAATTTCAGGAAGGTGTCGCCGAAGCCATGGCCGTTGGCGACGAGCGCGCCGGTCAGATTGCTGTGCGTTGCGGTATTCTGATAGCCGTTGAGGACCAGCTCGAAATCGATTGAATTCGTCAGGCCGAGCTTGATCGTCGGATCCGCGGTCTCGATGAACCGCGTCGAAAATCCCTGGTAATTCGTCGAGATGTAATTGACGAAATCGCTTTCGATCTGGAAGTGCCCGGCGTCGATGGTGAAAGGCGTCAGAATTTTGGCCGGCCGCTCCGGCTCAAAGGCGCGCATCGCGTCGACGGGGTCGGATTGAAGAGGTTGTACATGCTCTTGTCCGCCGGCGCCGCGGCGTGGTAGACGACGCCGATTGCGCGCCGAATAGCATTGCCTGGAGGAGGGCGGCGC
>CAVYFP010000016.1:0-20342 GCA_963767805.1 uncultured Alphaproteobacteria bacterium
CCAGCAGCTTGCGCTGAAATGGGTGAAGCGCAACATCGCCAAATTCGGCGGCGACAAGGATAACGTCACAGTCGGCGGACAGTCCGCGGGCGCAACCGATACCGGCATCCACGTCATATCGCCGCTCTCCGATGGACTGTGGATCGAGCGCTCTACGAAAGCAGCGTTCCGATGAACGAGTTGCCGCTGTCTCTCGCGGAGACGCGGTACCGCCTTTGCAGTTGCGGCTGGCTGCGGCGCGGGCGCGGATTCGGCAACCGCCAAATGTTTGCGTCGCCTGACCGCCGCGCAGATTGAGGCGCTTGCAGGTACGGCCAGTGGCAACAGCGCTTACATAAACGGACCGCTCGTGGACGGCACGATCATACCAATCCAGCCGATTGCAGCTTGGCACAATGGCCAGTTCAGACATATGCCGATGATGAACGGTCGCGTCGAGGATGAACAGAATTTTACCCTCGCCATTACGGAATATTTCTCCGGGCCGCCTCGCGCGCCATTGACCGCCGCGCAATACACAGCCTCCATCAATGCGACCTATAGCGCGCCGAACCCGGTGCGCCTGGTGTGCCTTACCCGGCGGGGACGCAGCATCGATTCTGGCTACATATCCGGTTAGCGCCTACGCCAGTCCGCAATTGGCTTGGGACGCCGCTGTGACAGACCTCGGAGCCTGCGCCACTCAGCACGTCAATCAAATCCTCGCTCCTCAAACGCAATATTACGCCTATGAGTTTGATGAGCGAACCGCTCCTTTTTACTTCCCTAAGATGCCTGGGTTTGTATCCCTCGCCTATCACACCAGCGACATCCAGTACCTGTTCCCACTTTACCACGGCGGATCGGACGGCATTATCCATTCGCTCAACAACAAGCAGGAGGACCTGTCCGATCAGTTGGTCGCCGCCTGGACGAACTTTGCCTGGACGGGAAACCCAACGGCCTCGGCAATTACCCTTGGCCGCACTACGTTGCCGGCAAGAAGAACGCGCCTAACTTCCTGTCGGAGAACATCCAGGGTCTCTCGACGTTTACGGACGCCCAATACGCTGCAAACCACAAGTGCGCGTTCTGGAGCGGCATTCTGCCCTACACTTATGGCCCGGCCTACTAAGGCACGATATGCGGCGAGCCTTTCGGGCGAGCGCAGGTGACGGCCCCGACTGGCCGTCATTTTTTTTCTGCCGGATCACTTCCGTAGTCCGGGATCGCAAATTGGGCTTAGCCAGCGTGGTTTAGGGCAACCTCGCAGATCTTCGCGCGTATGCAAAACTGAATATTGCGATCGACATTGCACAATCTACAGACGGGCCCGTGTATTAATGTTGTGCGGTGCAAGATTGATAATTTAACAGCGCCGCATTACCCTTCCACTTAAGAACAAACACAAACAGGGGGAGGGGAAATACATGGCTAGTTCGTTCATTTTTGGGCAAAATGCGTCGCCATTGAATGACGTGAGCGTTGAGCAGCAACTTGCTGGACGGCTGGCGCGGCGCTGATGCGCACCCAGTCTGCGGGCAGCACTTGTCAGCGCCACTTCCTACGCAGCGATCTGGCGATCGGGGTGCTATTTCAAAATCCGGGCAGCCAGGTAAACTGGCAACTCGATGGTAAGCTGGCGCTGGATAAGGCTTGGACAAACTCGACCATCTCCCACGAGATGGTCATTCTTCCGCCTGGCTGCGAATTCGGCGCTCAATGCCGCGGCGCGGTCAGGGATTGTGGCTATTTGTCGATCCGAACTCGTAGCGAGAGAGCAACGCCTCGAGGCGCTCGCCAAGGAGCCCCGCGTGGACGGCTCGTGGGTCAAGGACCGGCTCGCGTGGACAATTTTTCGGAAATCAGGAAGGAATGCGCGAACGGCTTTCCGCGGGGGCCTATGTTCCTCGAAAGCGCCGCTGGCGTCTTGTTGCCCAATTGGGCTTTGCGCTGCACGGCGTCGCGCCGCGGAGCGAGCCGAGCCGCGCGCTTTCCGATGCGAAACTGGCGATGGTAATTGAATATATCGAGGGCCACCTTGACCGCAACGTTACGCTGACAGAACTGGCGACACTCGTTGATCTGTCCCCGCGATATTTCTGCGCCGCCTTCAAGGAGGCGTTGGGGAGGCCGCCGCATCAATTTCAGATCGAGCGGCGGATAGAACGGGCGAAAAAGCTCTTACCTCTGCCGGACATGTCCCTGATCGACATTGCGTTGGCGGTAGGCTTCAGCAGCCAGAGTCACCTGAACGATTATTTCCGCCGTATCGTCGGCGTGACGCCGGCTCGCTACAGAGCTGAGGTGCGTCCGCATCGACGGGACCCTTCCGGCGCTGAATATCGGGATTGTTAGAGCGAGCGGGATTTCAAGGAAGATTAAGCTCCCGCCTATGCTCGCCCCCGCCGTCAAGATACGCGCCAAAGGTCGACCGCCGAAACCGAGAGCAGATAAAGAAGCTAACTCATCCGGCGCAGCGAGATTTAGCGCGATAACCGCGAAGACAACTCATAAGACCACGCGGACTTGCCTTTGGCGACAGCCGCGGCTGTTCGACGCGCTCCGGCGATTGCCGACGAATGGGCGGAGGATAACGCAGATCGCCTGGAACTGCCTCAGTCTCCGCCCGCGTTCAACAGACTTATGTCACTTATTTTGCCGTCGCTACCGATGGCGATCTGAAGGTTCGCGGGATTGCGGCGCGCGAAGGACAGTTTGACAATATAGAGCGTCTGATCCTCAGCGGTCCGGGTGTCGACGAGCTTCGCGCCCGTTGGGGAGTCGATATAACCGTGCGCCTGCAAAAACCGCGAAGTTGTGGCAACCGTATCATCCGTGAGCTCGGCGCTGAAGTCAGCGGTCAATTGCGTTCGATCGATCTGACCTGATCGCATTCTGTCAAACCACTCAACAGCGGAGTTTTGGACGCTATCCGTCGTCAGTGTGGCGGCAGGCGCCGCTGCTAACCGCGGCGCGATGGCGGCGAACAACAGAGCAGCGAATAAAAGGCGGATCACCATCCACATTTGATTGGTTCCCTTCCACATTTTTATCCGTCCCGCCCCTGAAAATGGCCTGGCGGACGGCGCGGCCAATGGCTTGAGCAGATCGCACATTCCGTTACCGAGATCCAAAGCCAATATAGTTGAAACGTAGGGGCCTTGGGAAGTCCTCTGATCCGGCGAGATTTTGGTGAGCGCACGCCGCCCACTCGCCTACTTCGCTCACATCAGCACCCACCCGTGCAAACGGGACGTCACGCCTGGCGCTTTTCAAGCGTGTGCGACAAGTTGTGGAGGCATTGAACGCCGTCGACATCGCAACTGCATCAGAAAGCGCCAAAGCCAGCGCTTGCAGCAAATGTAATAGCGATAAAAGGAAATTTGCCGGAGTTTTTCGATATCCCCCGGAGTTTTGCGGAAGACAAAGCGAACGCCAAGCGCCTAGCTAGCCCGCCGCCACCTTAACGTGGGGAAAAAAGGGGGAACCATGCTCAAGCTTTTGAAGCTGTGGGCGGACGCGCGACTACGCGCTGATGCGCCGCATCCGTCCCACATATCTACTAGAAGAAGCCTCTGCCGGGGTGTCGTTTTCGCCCTTGGGGCGCTATGCGCCTCGTTGCATGGCGCGGTCGCGGGCCAGGCCCATTGGTCGGAACCCAAGAGGGGATCGTCCAGGGCTTAATCTCTAACGGCGTCGCCGAGTTTCTCGGCGTTCCCTACGCCGAACCGCCGATCGGCAACCTGCGCTGGAAGCCGCCGAAGAACAAGGCGGCATGGTCCGGTGTCCTGAAGACGCAGGCCTACGCGCCGATCTCCGCGCTGATCACGACGCTCGGCGTGTTCTCTGGTCCCGCCAACAACAACGAGGACTGCCTCTACCTCAACGTGTTTACGCCGAACCTCGATCCGTCAGCCAAGCTGCCAGTGGTCGTGTCGATTCACGGCGGCGGCAATGTCGACGGCGAGACCCCCGGCTATGACGGCGCCAAGATGGCGTCGGACGGCAAGACCGTGGTCGTCTCTATGGAATATCGCCTGAACCTCATGGGCTTCCTCGCGCATCCAGCGCTCGACGACGAAGGCCACCCCTTCGCCAACTACGGCATTCTCGACCAGCAGGCCGTGCTGAAGTGGGTGAAGCGCAACATCGCCAAATTCGGCGGCGACAAGAACAACGTTACCCTCGGCGGCCAGTCGGCGGGCGCGCTCGACACAGGGATCAACATGATTTCGCCGCTTGCCGCTGGCCTGTTTCATCGCGGGCTCTGCGAAAGCTTCTGCCCGGTTTTCGCACTCGCCACGAAGGCATCCGCCGAGACGATCGGCGTCTCCTTCTCCGTCGCAGCGGGCTGCGGCTCCGGCACGGGCTCGCCCACCGCCAAATGCATGCGTAACCTGACTTCGGCGCAAGTCGAGGCGCTCGCGGGAACGGAAAGCGCGCAAAGCCCCTACATATCGAGCACGGCCTTCGGCATCGTGGATGGCCAGATCATACCAGATCAGCCGCTCAAGCTCTTCGCCAATGGTCAGTTCAATCATATGCCCTTGATGAACGGCAACGTGGAGGATGAACAAAACTTCAGCCTCGCCATCACCGAATATTACTCGGGAACGCCGCGCACGCCACCGACGGCCGCACAATATCTGACCTACGTCAAAACGACCTACGCCCCGCCCGCCTATCCGGCCGGAACCGCGGCGAAGGTTCTGGCCCGCTATCCGCTCGCCGCCTATGCGAGCCCACAGCTCGCCTGGGACAGGCTCGGGACAGATCCCGGGTTATGCAGCGAACGCAAACTCGACAAGGTCCTGGCGCCGCAAATCCCGGTATACGCCTATGAGTTCGACGACCAGACAGCGCCGTTCTTTTTCCCGAAGATGCCCGGGTTCATCTCGCTCGCGTACCACACCGCCGACATCCAGTATCTGTTCCCGCTCTGGCATGGCGGCCCGGACGGCATCCAGCACCCGCTGAATAGGAAGCAGACGAATCTCTCCGATCAGCTTGTCGCCGCCTGGACGAACTTCGCCTGGACCGGCAATCCGAATGGGCTCGGCAACTATCCTTGGCCGCGCTATACCAATAGCACGATCAAACCGGCCTGGCTGATCGAGGACCTGCCAGTCCTGTCGACATTGACGGACCCGCAGTATGGCGCGGTCCGCAACTGCGACTTCTGGGATTCGCTTAGCGCGACCAACTGAATGGCGCCGGGTTGTACGCCCCACAATTGTATGTTGGATAGCAGTGTGACGGCCGGGTTCGCGGCCGTCACTTTGTTGCAGCCCGCCCCTCCCCGAGCGCTAGCGGCGGAGGCCTTTGCCTTATGATCGGGCGCGTCGTATGATCGTGCCTTAAATCCAAGGTCCCTCGTTAATTGTGGATTGAGAAATGAAATTGGGGGGATCGGTCATTCTGCTTTCGGCGCTGGCCGTTTTTTGCACCGGCGCCGTCGCTTTTGGACAAACGCCGAGCCAGGGCTTGGGGGCTGGTGAGGCGGTCGGCGATCAACAAGCACTCGCCGCCGAGCCTGTTGCAGCGCAAGGTGGCAAGCCCGATCTTCAGCCTCGAGGCCAGCCCTCAGGGACAGCGGTCCCGCAGTCCAGTCAAGGCAATCCGCTCTGGGCCATTCCGCTGGAATCTTTGCACATGGCCCGCGAACGCCCTCTTTTTTCCCCTTCGCGGCGTCCACCTCCCCCCATCGTCGCGGAGGCGCCAAAAATCAGCGCCCCTACGCCGCCGCAACCGGCGGCGACGCCAGAAACGCCCCAGGTCACGCTGGTCGGCGTCGTGCGTGGACCACGCATAGAGATGGGGGTTTTCGTCGACGAAACCGACAAGTCGTTGCTGAGGCTTCGCGTTGGCG
Source organism: uncultured Alphaproteobacteria bacterium (assembly GCA_963767805.1). Taxonomy (GTDB): domain Bacteria; phylum Pseudomonadota; class Alphaproteobacteria; order Rhizobiales; family Beijerinckiaceae; genus Methylocapsa. The sequence goes on from CAVYFP010000016.1 coordinate 5,852, forward strand.
AGTCCGTCCGCGGATGGATCGTGCATGGCGTCAACCCGAGGGCGGCAACACTCGAAAAGGCGGAGCAGCAAGTGAAGCTGGAGCTACCAACTCGCGATACCGAGACGGCCGCCGCGACGGCGCCCGCAACGGAAGAGGCCGCCTCGGCCCCGCCTGGTCCAAGCGGTCCAATTCATGGAACTCCAGTAGGGCGCATCAAACCATTCGCGACGGCCGGGCGATTTAAGTGACCGGCAGGCCTGCATCGTCCGCGGATTCGTGGAATTACGAGGTATTCGCGTTTTCAGAAATTAAGGTCGCAAATTGGGATTGAACCATCGTGTGGTGGCTCAGGGCGTACTCGCGGTCCGACTAGCGTCCCACACGCGAGCGGTCTTGTCCGCCGAAACTGTGGCGACGCGTTCACCCTTGGGATCAAAGACCACGCCGTAGACTTCGCCCTCATGCCGCAAGGGCTCACCGATGGGCTCGCCGGTGATGGCATCCCGAATGCGTGCGGTCCGATCCCATGAGGCGGTGGCGACGCGCTCGCCTTTCGGATCGAAAGCCGCGGCGTAGACCGGTCCGTCATGCTGTAGCGGCTTGCCGATCGGTTCGCCGGTGGCGGCGTCCCAGATGCGAGCCGTGCCGTCCTTCGATGCCGTGACGATGCGCTTTCCCTCGGGATCGAAGGCGGCGGCGTAGACCGGGCCCTCATGCTGCAGCGGCTTGCCGATTGGCTCACCGGTGCGGGCGTCCCAGATGCGCGCGGTCTTGTCAAATGAGGCGGTGACGACGCGCTCGCCTTTCGGGTCGAAGGTGGCGGCGAAGACATAGGCGTCATGTTGCAGCGGGTTGCCGAGAGGCTTGCCGGTGCGGGCGTCCCAGATGCGTGCGGTTTTGTCTGCAGAGGCGGTGATGATGCGCTCGCCTGTGGGGTCGAACGCGGCGGCATTAACCCCGGCTTCATGCTGGAGCGGGTGCCCGATTGGTTCTCCAGTATGGGCGTCCCAGATACGCGCTGTCTTACTTTCGAGGCGGTGACGACGCGTTCGCCTTTCGAATCGAAAGCGGCGGTGTAGACAACGTCATCATGCTGCAAAGGATTGCCGATTGGTTCGCCGCTGCGAGCGTTCCAGATGCGCGCGGTCTTATCCCATGAAGCCGTGACGACGCGCTCGCCCTTCGGGTCGAAGGCGGCGGCGTAGACTGCGACAAGCGTCTGCAGCGGCTTACCGATCGGCTCTCCGGTCCGGGCGTCCCAAATGCGGGCGGTCCCATCTCGCGCGGAAGTGACTAAGCGGTCGCCCGACAACTCAAAGGCGACGCGCGTGACCGCTCCCTCGTGGTGAAGGACGAATAGGGAAGCGTCGCCAGCATCGTCGAAGGCCTCGGGAGCCTTGGTCGGCTGATCTACTTGCGCGGACGGCTGTTCCGTTGCCGTCGCGGCGGGACCGTCCGTGGTTTGGACGACCAGAAGCGGGGATTGAGGCGCTCGATCCGGCGCCCTCACGGAGGCCCATGCCCGATCGCGCATCGGCTCCAATGCCCAGGCGAAGAGGAAGCACGCGCCAACGCCCGCAAACACGGCGCATCGCCGCCGGATCGTCGTTGCGGAAAAGGCAACCAGTCTCACTATTTTCTTGGGATGCTCCGAGCGAGCGCCGCATTCCTTTTGCCTCGATGTCATTGCATGACTCCGGCGTTTCCAGGGGACGTTTTATCGTTGCGTCAAAATAGCCGGACCAAAAGTATTCTACAATATGTGTAGGATTAAATATGACGCGTTAGAGCCGTTGTTTACGCAAGCGCGCGGCCGCGTCCACGAACATGAAAAGCCGAAATGTGGAATTTTCAAAGCTCGACGGAACCGGCACTTGGGGGGCATAACGCGCCCCGAACCAATCGGACAAACCTCGCCGAACAATCCATTTGGCGCAACGTACGCCACCGATGAATTCATCAAGAAAACTCCCGATCATTATATCCATCGGAATTTCCTGGAAGACCGAGCCAAGATTAGCGTGAATATGCTTCCGCGATTCCGCTGATGGACGCCCCGGCGCACTACTCAGACGGCACACTTCGACCCTTTGCGGAACTTCGGCTCACGACTCTCGACGACGGAAGTCGCAACGAAGCAAAGCGCCACTCGTCATCGAGCGTTCTCTGAGCGCGGTGGGCAAAAAAGAATGACGGCCATAAAACTGGCCGTCACCTTTGTTGGCTAACCAACTGACTTCTAGATATTGTGTCGAAACCAATCTGTTCAGTTATGTGACGCCGCGAGAGCGTCCCAAAAGCCGCATTTACGGAGCGCGGCGTACTGCGGATCCGTCAGCGTCGATAGAACTGGGGTGTCTTGGATCAGCCATTGCGGCTTGGTCGAACTGTTGGTGTAGCGCGGCCAGGGATAGTTGCCGACGCCGTTCGGGTTACCCGTCCAGGCGAAGTTCGTCCAGGCGGCGACGATCTGATCGGAGAGGTCGGACTGCTTCTTGTTGAGCGCATGCTGGATTCCGTCCGGACCGCCATGCCAGAGCGGGAAAAGATACTGGATGTCGGCAGTATGATAGGCGAGCGATTGGAACCCCGGCATCTTCGGGAAGTAGAACGGCGCCGTCTGGTCGTCGAACTCATACGCATACAGCGGAATTTGGGGGGCAAGGATTCGGTCGAGAGCATGTTCGGCGCATATCCCTGAGTCAGTCCAAACCCTACCCCAGGCGAGTTCCGGGCTCGCGAAGGCGCTGAGCGGGTAGTTAGCCAGAACCTTGGCTGCCGCTCCAGCCGGAAAATCAGGCGGGACAAAGGTGGTGTTGACATAGTTCCGGTATTGGTCGGCGGTCGGAGGGGTGCGCGGCGGGCCCGAGAAATATTCGCCAACGGCCAGGCTGAAGTTCATTTCGTCCTCCGTGTTCCCGTTCATCAAAGGCACGTGGTTGAAATGGCCCTTCTTGAAGGCCGCGACCGGCTGTTCAGGGATAATGATGCCGTCAACTATCGCGCCTACCGGGCCGCCAACGACGTATTGGCTTGGGCCGCTTGTGGTTCCCGCTAAGTTCTCGACCTGTGCCGCAGTAAGGCTACGCAGGCATTTTGCAGTGGCCGAGCCAGTCCCGGAGCCGCAGCCAGCTGCGACCGAGAAGGCTACGCCCGTCGACTCGGCTGACGCCAGCGTTACATAATTGCCGTTTCCCGGGGCGCTCGGAGCCCAATTGCCGGGGCAGAAGCTTTCGCAAATGGCGCGTTCAAATAAGCCAGCCGCAAGAGGCGACAACAATGCGATGCCGGTATCGTGCGCGCCTGCGGATTGGCCGCCAACGGTGACGTTATTTTTGTCGCCTCCGAACTTCGCGATATTGCGCTGCACCCATTTTAGAGCAAGCTGCTGGTCAAGGATGCCGTAATCGGCGAACAGATGACCTTCGTCATCCAGCGCTGGATGGGCCATAAAGCCCATGAGGTTCAGCCGGTACTCGACCGTGACGACGACGGTTTTGCCGTCCGAGGCCATTTTGCTGCCGTCGTAGCCGGGAGTTTCGCCATCTAAATTGCCGCCCCCGTGAATCCAGAAGATCACCGGAAGCCGCGCTGAGGGGTCGAGGTTCGGCGTGAAGACGTTGAGATAGAGGCAGTCCTCGTTGTTGTTAGCTGGACCTGCGAACACCCCGAGGGTGCTGATCTGTGCGCAGATCGGCCCGTAGGCCTGCGTCTTCAGGACGCCGGACCATGCCGCCTTGTTCTTCGGCGGCTTCCAGCGCAGGTTGCCGACCGGCGGTTCAGCGTAGGGAACGCCGAGAAACTCGGCGACGCCGTTGTTGACAAAACCCTCGACGATCCCCTCTTTGGTCGGGACCAGCGGGCCGGGCGCAGCGGCGGCGCCGTGCGACGCGGCGAACATTGTTCCAATCGCCAAGGCGATGCCGAGGCCGAACCTGGTCCTCCTTGAATTACCGGACGTGGTTGAGAATCGTGGCCTGAATAAGTTGAGCACAGCTTCCCCCCTGGTAATCCGCCACTTTAGCGTGACGGTCCTGGGCATTTATTGCCCAAGCTTGCTCTGTATTCCAGGAACGCCTGCGGGTCTTGTAGGATCCGGAGACGAATTTTTTGCAAGTTTTCGACGTAGGAGAGCCCTGTTCTGCTCGGTTAGCCATAAGGGATTTCTTGCAATGTCGCCCCGACCGCTCGACGGCCCGAGGAGCTTGTCGTAGCGCGTCGCGACGCGCCGGAGCTGCTTCGATTTGATGAACAAACGCTCGACCGGGTTGCGGCCTTTATAGAGCGGCTTCTCGTAGGAAGGGCGGCGCGCGGCGATTTGGTTTTGAAGAGTGACCGGCTGGCTTCGCTGGCGAGGACGGCCGCGCCCAAGTGATCGGGGTCATAGCCCTCATCGGCGATGATGGGCTCCACCCCAACGCCCTTTGACCAGAGCGCGCGCTCGGGTCATGTCGTTGCGCTGTCCGGGTCCGACACTACGCTCTAGCAACCATCGCCGGACTCAGCGTGAAAAGTTGCGGCGCTCCAACTGGTATTGCTTCGGCGTGATCTTTGTCACTTTTTTGAATACCCCGGCGAAGTGGCTTTGGTCGGCGAACCCCGTCGCTTGTGCTACTTCACTGACCGACATTCGACCTGAGGAGAGGAGAGCTAGACTTTCACGAATGCGTTCGCAAAGCACGTATTGATGAGGCGTGACGCCCAAAGTGTTCTTGAAAAGCTGGCAAAAATGACGACTGCTTAGGGTCAAAACGTCAGCAAGTTCCTGCAAGCTGACATCATCGGAGAGGTGTGATTGCACGTAATCGCGTACGCTCCGAAGCTGCGTGGCGGAGAGCTTCGCAGTTGACGGATTTTGATTGCGTCCCTCAACGTTGTATCGGCCTATGATATAGCCCGCTAAGGCCATGGAGATTGATTCACCGTATATCCTTCCCCGCGGACACCCGTCCTTCACCTCTGCCATCATGGCGCTTAAGAAATTCGTGAGCTGAGGATCTTGTATAATCTGCAGACCTGGACTCAGTTTAGCAGGGAAAAAGTCTGATTTTGTAACCGCTCCTATGCGAGCTACGTCGATCTCTATGTCGAGCACAATCATGGAGCCCGACCACGAAACAGAATCGATCTCGTAGCGTTCAGCCAAGTGAATCGCGCCTCGCGCTACGACGAGACCGCGCTCTTCGATCTTGCCGACGCGCCTCTCCAAGTGCGTAACACCGGAAACGCACATTGAAATTTTTGCGTTTTTTGGTCCGCAAATTATCTGGCTGACGCGCCCACGTTCCCGCCATCTACGCATTGCGAGAGGAAAGCCGGACCAGCGCGTATCGGCGCTGGACCAAAGCAAGTCAGTGATGTCAACGGGGCGGCCAGATCGGTCCACCGCATATGGAAACGGAACCTCGTGCATACATTGCTCTTATTATTATGCCGGATGGCCGCCTCAGAACCCAAGACGGCGCTTTTTGGGCCAGAAAGCATAGCAAGATTTGAGCCTGGTGCAATCGCCGTTAGCAGTAGCGGCAAGCGCTGTTTCGCGTCTCGACGACGGCGGCCTAAACATCCAGTCCGCTGTCAGCCCAAAGAGGTCGCTTTGCCAATCCGCACAAATCGGTCGCTCTGATACGCGGGCCCGTTATTGGGCAGCCGGCGACCCATGGTGGATCTGCGGGGCTGTTTGCTCGCCGCTTCCGTCCGCGCCCTTCGACGATCCCAAAATCAAGCCCGACGTAGAGATTCTCACAAAGCCGAAGGGGACCTTTTGACCCTTATGGCATAAGCCGTCGACGGTTGGACACTGCGAACTGGGTCCGCCAATTTTTCGTCGTCGAGCCTCAAGCGCCGATACAACCCGCTTCCTCGTCCTCCATTATGAGTTGAGTCGTCCCGAATTCACCGCCGCCGGTCTTGCAGCCGCACGGGTTTGCGATGGCAGCTCGCCGAAAATCGCTTTATAGCGGCCGGACATACGGCCGAGTTCGCCGATGCCCCAGCGGTTGGAGGCGTCAGCGATCCTGAACCTGGTGGCGACGAGGTCGGAGCGGATCCGGTGCAGGCGCATGCGATTGACATAGTCTTGCGGGCTCACTTCCAGTACGTTGAAGATGCGCGCTGAAGCGAACGGCGGGAGGCGCCGGCGGCTTCCGCAAACGCATCGACGCGGATGGGGTCATCGAGATGGGCGTTGATATATTCACGGGCGCGCGCGACGACGCGCTCGTGTCTGCGGATCGGTAGGGGAAGGTTGGGAGCAGCAGCGCAAAGGCGTCGTCGCGACGGGTGGAAGCAAACGTATTACGTCACTCCTCCAGACCTTGTTAGCTTTCGAACCGAGCAAGGAAAGCGAGAAAATAATCCATGCGGAAACGCTGCGGCAATACAATTACAAAGGAAGTGGGCAGCCGCCTCGGGATCGAAACTGGAGGAGGCCCTTGAGCTGAGCCGGATAATTGGCGAGCAGAAGATCGTTCATGCGAACGAGCTTAGCCGCGTTCCAGAGACCAAGCGGCTGTCGCTTCGAATTATCGATTAAGGGGTGGTATCTAAAATATCACAGCCTGGCGGAACCTTCCTGACTGGTCTGCTGATCTGCTTGACATGACTGGCTCAACAGGTGACTTTTTTTGTTGGGAAAGTTTTGTTGTGCAACAATTAGGCGGCCACGCTGAACCGGTCGATGAATCCGTGAATTCGCATCGCACGCGCACAGCATTGGGCGCCGCCCTCCTCCAGGCAATGCTATTCGGCGCGCAATCGGCGTCAGCTGATGACGCCGCGGCGCCGGCGGACAAGAGCATGTACAACCTCTTCAATCCGACCCCGGTCGACGCGATGCGCGCCTTTGAGCCGGAGCGGCCGGCCAAAATTCTGACGCCTTTCACCATCGACGCCGGGCACTTCCAGATCGAAAGCGATTTCGTCAATTACATCTCGACGAATTACCAGGGATTTTCGACGCGGTTCATCGAGACCGCGGATCCGACGATCAAGCTCGGCCTGACGAATTCAATCGATTTCGAGCTGGTCCTCAACGGCTATCAGAATACCGCAACGCACAGCAATCTGACCGGCGCGCTCGTCGCCAACGGCCATGGCTTCGGCGACACCTTCCTGAAATTCAAGATTAATCTCGTCGGCAATGACGGCGGCCCCTTCGCCATGGCCATTGAGCCCTATGTCAAGGTTCCCTCGGCCGCGCCGGGCCTCGGCAATGGCGTCGTCGAGGGCGGCGTCGCCCTGCCGATGCAGATCACTCTGCCGGCCGATTTCGCTCTCGCCGTGCAAACGGAATATGACGCGCTGAAAAACGCCAATGACAGCCAGCGCTACGCCAATCTCGTCAACATCGTCAATCTGAGCCATCCGGTATCCTTCATCAGCAAGGACCTCACCGCCTCGATCGAATTCTTCTCCGCCGTCGGAACGGACCCCTTTACGCCAGCCGTCTATACGTTTGACGTCGGCCTCGCCTATCTCGTCGCGCCGAATGTGCAGCTCGATGCGGGGGCCAATTTCGGGCTCACCGAAGCCTCGCCCGATCTCAATCTCTACACCGGCGTCACGGCGCGGTTTTGAGATTTGGGAATAGCTCGTTCCACGCGCGCGGGAAGCGGCGGCGAGGCGAGGTTCTGGCCCCGGATAGAGACTCCGCCTCTGAAGATAGCAACCTCGCCTTTCGCAATAGACTTGATGAAGGCGACAGCGCCTTCGAAAAGCTTGAATAGCGTGCGGAGTTTCACGCCAACTCTGGTTCGCCTGGTCGGTTTCGCCAGCAGTCGCCTCACCCGGTCGCCCCGAGGCCCCATCGCTGAGAAGGGTCATGAAGCTCTATTCGGAAGATAGTTCGCCTTACTCGGCTCCGGTTCGACTGGCGATTTATGCCAAAGGCCTTGATATCGATGTCGAATCGCCGCCCGGTGGCTTGCTGTCGACGACGTTTCACGCGATCAATCCGGTCGGGACGATACCCTGCCTTGTTCTCGAAGACGGCGCGCCGCTGCCGGAATTGGCGGCGATAATGGAATATCTGGAGGACAAGTTTCCGGCGCCGCCGCTGCTGCCGGCGGAGCCGGAATCAAGGGCGCGCGTGCGGCTCCTGCAGCGCATCGGCGAGATCCAGATCATGACGCCGCTGGTCGAGCTCGCCCGCCAGGCCGATCCCTCAAGCCGCGATCCAAGCGCTGCAATGTGGCTGACCCGCCTGATCCGCGGCTTCTCGTCCTTGCAGCTTTATGTCGGCGACGAAGCTTTTGCCCATGGTTCAAGTTTGACGATCGCGGACTGCGAGCTCGCGCCGGCTCTGTTCATGGTGACGAAGGTTGCGGCCGCCTTCGACAAACCAGCCTTGCTTCAGGCCTACCCCCTGATCGCGCGCTATCTCGCGCGCATCAGCGAAAATCCGCCGGTCCGGCGGGTCCTGGCGGAAATGGCGCCGGCCTGGCGCGCCGCCGAAAGCGCCTACCCGGGATAGACGCCGACCCGCCCGCCCTTTCGCTTCGGCGCCCCATGGGGTAAAGGCACCGGATCTTCTCCGGATGCCATACGCTCATGATACGTCTCGACAACATCGGTAAACAGAACGGCAAGCAGCTCGTCTTCGTCGAGGCGTCGGCGGCGCTCCTCAGAGGCGAGAAGGTTGGCCTCGTCGGCCCCAATGGCGCCGGCAAGACGACGCTGTTCCGGATGATCACGGGGCAGGAGGAGCCCGACGAGGGTCAGGTGGTCGCGGATCGGGGGATTACCATCGGCTATTTCAGCCAGGACGTCGGCGAGATGAATGGCCGCAGCGCCGTCTTCGAGGTGATGGACGGCGCCGGCCCGGTGAGCGCCGTCGCAGCCGAGTTGAAGGAACTCGAAGCCGACATGGCGGATCCGGACCGGGCCGATGACATGGACGCCATCATCGAGCGTTACGGCGAGGTGCAGGCGCGCTTCGAGGAACTTGGCGGCTATGCGCTCGAGGGCCGGGCGCGCGAGGTCCTCGCCGGCCTCAGCTTCACCGAGGAGATGATGGACGGCGATGTGGGCGCCCTCTCGGGCGGGTGGAAGATGCGCGTGGCGCTGGCCCGCATCCTCCTGATGCGTCCGGACGCCATGCTGCTCGACGAGCCGAGCAACCATCTCGACCTCGAAAGCATGATCTGGCTCGAAAGTTTTCTGAAGGGCTATGACGGCGCGCTGCTGATGACCGCGCATGATCGCGAATTCATGAACCGCATCGTCACCAAGGTGGTGGAGATCGACGGCGGCGCGCTGACGACCTATTCGGGCGATTATGAATTCTACGAACAGCAACGCGCCCTGAACGAGAAGCAGCAGCAGGCCCAGTTCGAGCGCCAGCAGGCGATGCTCGCCAAGGAGATCAAGTTCATCGAGCGTTTCAAGGCGCGCGCCTCACACGCCGCGCAGGTGCAAAGCCGGGTGAAGAAGCTGGACAAGATCGAACGGGTCGAGCCGCCCAAACGCCGCCAGTCGATCGCCTTCGAGTTCCCGCCTGCGCCGCGCTCCGGCGATGATGTGGTGAGCCTGAAAAACGTGCACAAGCGTTACGGCGACAAGATCATCTACGAGGGTCTCGACCTTGTGGTGAGCCGCAAGGAACGCTGGTGCGTGATGGGCGTCAACGGCGCGGGCAAGTCCACGCTGTTGAAACTCGTGGCCGGCTCCACGCGGCCCGACAAGGGCTCTGTAGCTCTGGGCGGCAGCGTCAAGATGGGCTATTTCGCCCAGCACGCCATGGATCTGCTCGACGGCGAGCGCACAGTATTCCAGACGCTTGAGGATTCATTCCCGCAGGCGGGGCAAGGCTCGCTGCGGGCGCTGGCCGGCTGCTTCGGATTTTCCGGCGACGATGTAGAGAAAACCTGCCGGGTTCTGTCGGGCGGCGAAAAAGCCCGGCTGGTCATGGCCAGAATGCTCTACGATCCGCCGAACTTCCTCGTGCTCGACGAACCCACCAACCATCTCGACATCGTCACCAAGGAGATGCTGATCAAGGCGCTGTCGCAATATGAAGGCACCATGCTGTTCGTGTCGCACGACCGGCACTTCCTGGCGGCGCTTTCCAATCGCGTACTCGAACTGACGCCGGATGGCGTCCACCAATATGGCGGCGGCTACACGGAATATGTTGCGCGCACCGGCCAGGAGGCTCCAGGACTGCGAAGCTGACTTGCCGCTGGCGCCTTCGCGCCCGAGCCACGCAACATGCGCAACCGACCCTGACGCATCATGCTTCTTTTGAAGCCGCGGATTGGACCCGCCAGCGCCAACAGCCTGAAGGCTGATCATTCGCTGATGGCGCGGGACCGGTTTTTGGCTTTGGCGAAGGCCTCGTCCTGCGCCGCGCCGATTTTCGCCGAGGCGATGTCGACGCCCGTCAGATCGGCGTGATCGAAGATCGCGCCGCGGAAATCCGCGCCGCTGGCGTCGGCGCCGGCGAGCGAGGCCCCGGTGAAATTGGCGCCTCTGAGATCAGCGAATTGCAGATCGTCGCGGCCAAGATTGGCGTTTTCGAAATCGGCGCCGGCGGCGTCGGCCGATGTCAGGATGGCGCGCATCAGCCCCATCGACTGGTTCTTCATGTCGGCCGAAAGATCGGCGCCCTTGAACCTCGCGCCGCGCAGGCTCGCATGGGTCATGTCGGCGGTGACGCGCGCGCCGGAGAGATCCGCGCCGTCGAATTTCGCATTGCGCATCTGGCTCGCGAAGAGATGCGCGTTCTTGAGATTTGCGCCGGAAAAATCAGCGCCAAGCGCAAAGACCTGATCCAGCACGGCGCCGCTGAGATTGCTGTTGGCGAAATTCGTCTTGTTCATTCGCGCCGCGCGGAAATCGACGCCGGAGAGATCGAGATTTGAGAGATCGAGCCCGTTGAGGCTCTTGCCCGCGAGATCAGCGGGATGTCCTGCCGCCGCCTTCAACGCGGCCTCAATGTCCGCGCGGGTCATTTCGGCCGTGGTGAACATGGGGCTCGAGAGATCGACCTGATCCATCATGTCCAGCGCCCGCGCGGCTTGCGCCGCCGCGAGGCTGAGCGCGGCGATGATCATCGACATGCGCCATATCTGCATTTCGCCGGCCTCCCGTTTTTCGACGCCGCCACGCGGCTTGTTCCTGTCATTCGTCCGCCGCTGTTCGGCGACGGTGGATTTGCCCGACATGGCCGAAGCGGCGCAAAGGCGCGCCGGCGACGAGGCCGCGTCAGCCTTTCACGATTTCGCCGCCGCGCGCCTGCCAGCCCATGGTTCCTTCCGGGTAGTGGCGGACGTCGCGGCGTCCGGCCGCGAGCGCCTGACGCAACCCGCCCGCCGAACGCGCGCCGGATTTGCATACCAGCACGACGGGCTTCCCGGCGGGCAAACGGCCGGGATCGAAACGCGACAAGGGTTGATTGACGGCGCCGGGAATGTGGCCGGCGGCGTATTCCTGCGGCTCGCGAACGTCGACGAGGATGCAGGCGCCGCTTTTCAACTCCGCCGCAAGGGCGTCGCGCCCGATTGTTGTCGGATCTGGGTTTGCGGCGCGGTTGGCGAATAGACGCGAAAACATGTTATCGGCTCCTTTGCACACGATCCGAAGAATTCTAAAGCCGCCCGCGCCACGCCGGCGCGCCTCCGACCGGCTGAGGCCTCACTCAAAGCTCGCAACCGGGCGCGCAGAACAGATCATAGAGCAGCGCGATCATGCGGCTCGCCTCCTTGCTCGCCAGCGAATAATAAATCGTTTGCGATTCGCGCCGCGTCGTGACGAGTTCGTCCTCGCGCAGGCGCGCAAGATGCTGCGACAACGCCGACTGGCTGAGGCCGATCGCCTCATGAAGAACGCCAACCGAGCGCTCGCCCTTGTGCAACTCGCAAAGGATCATCAACCGATGCCGATTGGCGAGCGCCTTGAGAAAACCCTCGGCGTTGCCGGCCCGCGATGCGAAATCATCTAATTTCATTCTTGCTAATTTAGCTTCTTCTGTTTTATGAGTCAAGCGCTCTGGTCCCGGGATCGCTATCATGCGCTTCTCTACCAGCCCTGCTCTTTATCGCCATCTTCGCCTCCGCCGCCTCGGCGCAGGAGTTTACCATTCATACGCGCGAGGTCGATGACCGCAAGGCGGTGATCGCCACGGTCGAGCCCGTCCATATGCTCGTCGCCCGCGCGCGCATCGGCGGCACCATCATCCGCGTCAACGTCAGGGAGGGCGACCGCATCGCGGCGGGCGCCGAGGTCGCAACCGTCGTCGACGAAAAACTGGCGCTGCAGATGCAGGCGCTCGATTCGCGCATCAAGTCGCAGCAGGCGACACGCGATCAGGCAAAAATTGATTTCGATCGAGTGCAGGAGCTGATGCGGCGCGGCGTCAATTCGCAAATGCAGCTCGACCAGGCCCGCACCGCCCTCGACGTCGCCGAGCGGACGCTGGCTGCCATGCGTTCCGATCGCGACGTCATCATGCAGCAGGCCGCCGAAGGCGCCGTTCTCGCGCCCGGCGCCGGCCGCGTGTTGACGGTGCCCGTATCCGAGGGACGCGTCGTTCTGCCGGGCGAGACCATCGCAACGCTCGCCGAAGACAATTACATTTTGCGGCTTTCCCTGCCCGAGCGGCACGCCCGTTTCATGCGGGCCGGCGACAAGGTGCTGATCGGCGCGCGCGGCGATCAAACGGAAGCCGGTGAAACGATGCGGCAGGGCAAAGTGCGACTCGTCTATCCCGAGATTCAGGGCGGCCGCGTCATCGCGGACGTCGATGTCGATCAGCTCGGCGATTATTTCGTCGGCGAACGCACCCGGGTCTATGTCGCGACCGGCAAGCGCGAGGCGATCATCGTTCCGGCGGCTTACGTCTATCAGCGCGCCGGCGTCAATTTCGTGCGGCTTAAGGATGGCGCGGAGATCGTCGTCCAGCCCGGCGAGACGCGGCAGGAGGCGTCGAGATTCTTTCGGCCTCACTGATGGCGATGTGGCGGCGCATCCATGAAACTTGGCATATCCGGCGCCCTTGCGCGCGCCTTCATCACTTCGCCCCTGACGCCGCTCCTGCTTCTCGCCGCCCTCATGGTCGGCGGCCTCGCGCTCGCCTCCCTGCCGCGCGAGGAGGATCCGCAGATCAGCGTGCCGATGGTCGACATTCTCATCGAGGCCAATGGCTACAAAGCGAGTGACGCGGTCGAACTCATAACGCGCCCTCTGGAGGACATCATCAAGGGCGTCAATGGCGTCGAGCATGTCTATTCGCAGACGCAGGACGACAAGGTCGTCGTCACCGCGCGCTTCTTCGTCGGCACCGACGAGGATACGGCGGCGCTGCGCATTCACGAGAAAATCCGCGCTCACATCGGCGAATTGCCGAAAGGGATTCCCGAACCTCTGATCGTCGGCCGCGGCATCGACGACGTTGCAACCGTCGTCCTGACGCTCGCGGCGAAGCCCGGGCGTTCCGACCGCTGGTCCGAAACGGCCTCTTCCAGATCGCCGAGGAGTTGCGGCACGATCTCGCCAAGGTTGAGAATGTCGGCGCGACCTATATCGTCGGCGGCAGCCCGAACCAGATCCGCGTCGAGCCGGATCCGGAGAAGCTTTCGCTATACGGGATCACGCTCGCGCAACTGACCGAAAAGCTGACCAACGCCAACCGCGCCTTTCTCGCCGGCAATCTGCGGGACAAGGATCGCGCTATCCCGGCTGTCGCCGGACAGACGCTGCAGGGCGTTCCCGACATCGGCCTCCTGCTGCTGACCTCCCGCGATGGCCGGCCGGTCTATGTCAAGGATGTCGCCGAAATCCGCGTCGGCTCGGCTGAACTCGACAAGCGCGCCTGGACCATGACCCCTGCCGCCGGCGGGGGCCTCGACAAACGGCCCGCGGTCAGCATCGCCATTGCGAAGCGCAAGGGCGCCAATGCCGTCGTCGTCGCGCGCGAGATCCTCTCCCGGCTCGAAACCGTGAAGGGACGCATCGTTCCGGACGACGTCGAAATCGTCGTCAGCAGGAACTACGGCGAAACAGCGAGCGAGAAAGCGGACGAGCTTCTGTTCCACCTCGCGCTCGCCACCGTCTCCATCGTCGCGCTCATCACCCTGACGATCGGCTGGCGCGAGGGCGTCGTCGTCTTCGTCATCATCCCGACGACGATCCTCCTGACGCTCTTCGCCTCCTGGCTGATGGGCTACACGATCAATCGCGTCAGCCTTTTCGCGCTGATCTTTTCGATCGGCATCCTCGTCGACGACGCCATCGTCGTGGTCGAGAACATCGTCCGCCACTGGCATATGCGCGGACAGCGCGATCTTGTCGCCACCGCGATCGAGGCGGTCTCGGAGATCGGCAACCCGACCATCGTCGCAACGCTGACCATCGTCGCCGCTCTGCTGCCGATGATGTTCGTCAGCGGCATGATGGGCCGACATGAGTCCGATTCCGGCCAACGCCTCAATGGCGATGCTGTTTTCCTATTTCGTCGCCATGACGATCACGGCTTGGCTGCTCCTGAAGATCGCGCGCAGGCGTTTCGAAA
>CAVYFP010000017.1:0-11074 GCA_963767805.1 uncultured Alphaproteobacteria bacterium
GCATCGCCGCGCGCGCCGATGTCGAATATCTCTACGACAAGCCCTACACCGACAACGCCCGCGTCCGCGTCGCGGGCCCGTTCACGGTCGAGAGCCTATCGCCACACCGCGTGTTGCCCGCGAGCGAAGAGGAACTAATCGACGAGATCGACGCGGCCGAGGGCCGACGTTCGCCCGCCGACGCGGATCTCGCCGGGCAGGACTTCTCCGCGATCGTGATCGACTATCTCAAGGCCGAGGGCGTCAAGCAGCAGGAAAAGGGCGACCGCATCGCTTTCGAGAGCCTGACGCCTTGGCCGGGCAATTTCATCGGCGCCAGCGGTACGTTCATTGAGGGCGAGAACGGCCCCGAGCGCCGCGCCGCGATCCTGATCGGTCCCGAATATGGCACTGTCGGCCGGCAGGATATTGTCGCCGCCGCGCGCGAGGCGGTTGACGCGCGCTTCGACGTGCTGATCGCCTGCGCCTTCAATTTCGACGCCCATTCCTCCGAACTGGGGAGTTTGGGAAGCCTCAAAATTCTCAAGGCGCGCATCAACCCCGACATGCACATGTCAAAGGAGCTGAAGAACACCGGACGCGGCAATATGTTCGTCGTCTTCGGCGAGCCTGATGTGGAAATCCTCGATGACGGCGGCCCAGAAATCCGCGTGAAGGTGCACGGTGTCGACGTGTTCGATCCCAATACCGGCGACATCCGCTCGAACGACACGGCGGGCATAGCCGCCTGGTTCATCGACACCGATTACAACGAGGAGAGCTTTTTCGTCCGTCACGCCTATTTTCTGGGCGCGAACGATCCCTACAAGAGCCTCAAGACCGCGCTTCAGGCCGAGATCGACGAGGATGCCTGGGCGACGCTCTATTCCGACACATCGCGCCCATTCCCGAGGCCGGAAGGGCGCCGGATTGCAGTCAAGGTCATCAACCACTTCGGGGATGAAGTGATGAAAGTATTCGGGGTGTAGGCCCGTGAACTTCCTGATCGCCGACACCTTCACCGCGTCGTTCAACAGGCTCTCCGGCGTGGACCAGAAGGCGGTGAAGGCGAGCGTCTTTGATTTGCAAATGGATCCGACCGGCAACGGTCTCCAGCTGCACCGCATCGACAAGAGCAAGGACGAGAATTTCTGGTCGGCGCGCGTCAATCGCGATATCCGGCTGATCGTCCACAAGACGAGTGATAGCCTTCTCGTCGCCTATGTCGGCCATCATGACGACGCCTATGCCTGGGCGGAGCGGCGGCGGATCGAGGCGCATCCACGGACTGGCGCGATACAGATCGTCGAAGTGCGCGAGCGTGTGGAGGAAGTGGCGAAGCCGGCGACGTTCGATTTTGTCTTTCCCGAGCCCGCCACGAGCAGGGAGAAGGAAACAGCCCCGGCGGCGCTGTTTTCCTCGCTGGACGATAATGCGCTGCTCTCCATCGGCGTGCCCTCCGACTGGCTGGCCGACGTTCGCGCGGCGAGCGAAGACGGTTTCTTCGCGCTGGCCGGGCATCTGCCAGCCGAAGCCTCGGAAGCGCTGCTCGAATATGTCGTCACTGGCAGGTTAGCGGCGCCCGCGCCTGCGCTGGCAATCGCCGATCCCTTTGCGCATCCCGATGCGTTGCGGCGGATCAGGTTGATCGCCGATCAGGAGGAGCTGGAGCAGGCCCTCGCCTTTCCATGGGAAAAGTGGGGCGTCTTCCTCCACCCATCGCAACGTGCGCTGGTCGAACGGTCCTTTTCGGGTCCTGCGCGCGTGGCCGGTTCGGCAGGAACCGGCAAGACCATCGTGGCGATCCATCGCGCCGTCCGGCTCGCACGCGGTAATCCTAATGCCCGCATTCTGCTCGCGAGTTTCTCGCAGCCCCTGGCGGACGCCATGGCGAAGAAGGTTCAGGTTCTGGCTCCCGAGACGGGCGGCATCGTTCCACGGGTTACCACAGCGTCGTTCCGAGGGATCGCCGAGCAGATGCACCAGCTTGAACATGGCGTACGCCCCCGCATCGCGTCAGACGCCGTGCTGCGCGAGCGGTTGCGCGCCGCCGCGACCGCGACAGGCCTCAAAGGTTTCTCCGAGCGATTTCTGCTGTCCGAGTGGACGAATGTCATCGATGCCTGGGGGCTGAAATCGCTCGATGCCTATTCGACC
Organism: uncultured Alphaproteobacteria bacterium; assembly: GCA_963767805.1. Taxonomy (GTDB): domain Bacteria; phylum Pseudomonadota; class Alphaproteobacteria; order Rhizobiales; family Beijerinckiaceae; genus Methylocapsa. The sequence goes on from CAVYFP010000017.1 coordinate 2,137, forward strand.
GTCCAGCGGATGGGGCGCAAGAGCAAGCTCGGTCCCAATCAGCGTGCGCGTTTGTGGCCAGTATTCCAGGCGGTGCGCGATGGGCTGGCGGCCGAACGCTATACGACCTGGGCGGACGTCTTCACAGGTCTGGCTGACGCTCTGGCTGGTCGGCCTCTCGAGCCGTTCGACCATGTCATCATCGACGAAGCGCAGGACCTTGCTCCGGCCGAACTGAGGTTCTTCGCAGCGCTGGCGCCCGCAAAGGCGGATGGCCTGTTCCTGTCGGGCGACGTGGGCCAGCGTATTTTCCAGCACCCTTATTCGTGGGCGAGCCTCGGGGTCGATGTTCGGGGCCGCTCGCACACGCTCAAGGTCTGCTATCGCACTTCGCAGCAAATTCGGCGCGCCGCCGATCGACTGTTGCCGACCGTGCTTCGCGATGCCGACGGACTTGACGACGAGCGGCGCGGGATCGTCTCGGTCTTTGACGGCCCGGCGCCGGAGGTTAAATCCCTCGCCACGGCTGCGACAGAGGCCGAAACCGTTCATGACGCAATTGAGACTTGGCTCAGCGAAGGTATCGCGGTCCACGAGATCGGTCTGTTCGTCCGCACGTCGGAGCTTGTCGCTCGTGCACGGGCCGCAATCGCCGGGATCAAGGGCGCCGCCGAGATGGTCACTTTACCCATGAGTTTGGCCAAGGGATTGGAATTCCGCGCGGTCGTCGTCATGGCATGCGACGAAGGAATTCTGCCGCTCGACGAGCGTGTGGCCGACGCCGCAGACGAAGCGGAGCTCGACGAAATTTACGAAACAGAGCGGCGACTGCTCTACGTCGCCTGTACGCGGGCACGCGAGCATTTGCTGCTTACAGGCGTGATGCCAACCTCGGAGTATCTATCTGATTTCACGCAATAAACCGACATCAGGCGCGTTTCCTTAGAAATGGCGTGGCATCGCCAGGTCAGACGCGGGCCGCATATTGCGCGAGCAGAGAAAGAAGATCGAGATGCTGTTTGCGCATCTTAAACGCATCATGCGCCTCGATCGACTGCGACTACGCGGCCCCGACGGCGCGCGCGACGAGTTTCACCTCGCAGCCACCGCTCAGAACCTCCGGAAGCTCGGAAAGCTCATCCCGATGAGAAACCTGGCGCCCGCTTGAGACTGGAGCCTGCAGACCGCGAAAATTCTCGTCGCGGACAGCGTCCGGCTGCAACGCATATTCTTTAACGGAATCGGCGCAAAGCGGTCATCGATCCTGTGTTTAGCCGAAGTCTCCCTTGTTTCAAAAGCGGTCCAGCGGCAACTTCTTGCTCCGTTCCATATCGAGGGAATCAAGCGTTAGATTTGGACCGATAGGGCATAGCTATTGAACAGCGTAGCAAGCAAAAACCGCCTGGATTGTCACCCTGCAGTTACCCTATATGGCTGCATGATTAACACTTGCATTGATAACACTAATATTTCATGCGCTGATGCGCTGACTAATTATCAGAGGGTCATGGGTTCGAGTCCCATCGCGCTCACCAGATACATTCCGTCGTTGCATTGAAAGACGGTCGCTATTTTCGTTTCTGGAAATAGTCCGGGGCGAGGCCGGAAGCGGCGCCAACTTCATTCCACCATTGATGACGGCGGCCGCAAGATGCGACGCCATGACGCTCAGCTTTCGCCGCCGATGAATCTGTAGCCGATCGCGGGCTCGGTCTGGATCACGCGGGGGTTCGCCGGATCCGTTTCGATCTTGCCGCGCAGCTGGCCGATGAACACGCGCAGATATTGCGTATCCTCGACATGCGCCGGGCCCCACACTGAGCCAAGCAATTGCCGATGGGTGACGACGCGTCCCGCGTGCCGGACGAGGATTGCGAGAAGGTCATATTCGGTCGGCGTCAGCCGAATGGGCTCGCCATTGCGCGTGACGACGCGCTTCACTGTGTCGACCACGAGGCCATCGACCTCGATCCGCAAGCTTTCGCCGGCGCCTTCGGCCTTGTGGCGCAGCGCCGCGCGGATGCGGGCGATAAGTTCGCCGATGCCGAAGGGCTTTTCGACATAATCATCGGCGCCGAGATCGAGCGCCGCGATCTTTTCGCTCTCGCGATCCCGCGCGGAGAGGACGATGATCGGCACGCGCGACCAGGCGCGCACCTCCTTGATGATGTCCTTGCCGTCCATGTCGGGCAGGCCAAGATCGAGAATGACGACGTCGGGCGCGGAGACGGCGATCGCTTTCAGCGCCTGCGCGCCCGTGTCCGCACTTAGAACGTCATAGCCCGCGGCTTTCAGCGCGGGCTTCAGGAATTCTTTGAATTTGCGGCTCGTCGTCAACGACGAGAATGCGGTCCTCGCTCACGGCGGGCTCCTTTCGCCGACATTGGCGTCGGCCGCCGGCAGGCGGATGACGATGCGGGTTCCGCGTTTGCGCAGCGCCGGGCTCTCGGCCTTGATGGTCCCGCCCATAGCCTCGATGAAACCGCGGCTGATCGAGAGGCCAAGGCCGGTTCCGGCGAGCCGGCCGTCGACTTTGCCGCGACGGTAGAATTTATCGAAGATCCGTTCGAGATCGGCTGGTGGAATCCCCTTGCCCTGATCGGTGACGCTGATCACCAGCTCGTTCCCTTCACGCCGGGCGAAAATCGCGGTCGGCGCATCGGCGCCGCCATATTTGTTGGCGTTGTCGATCAGATTGAACAGCACCTGCCGCAACAGCGCGCCGTCGCCGCGCACGAGAGGCAGGTTGGGCGCGAGGCTAACATCGATCGCACGGCCCGGAAAAGTCTTTCGGCCGCGCTCCGCCGCTTCGCGGATCACGTCGCTGACATCGACCCAATCGCGCTTTGCGTTCAGTGCGCCGCCTTCGAGCCGCGTCATGTCGAGGAGATTGGAGACGAAACGGGACAGGCGCGCCGCCTCTTCCTCGATCGAGATCAGAAGATCGTCGCGGCTCGCGGCGCTCATCTGGGCCCCAAGCTGGCGCAGGCTGGTGACGGCGCCGACAATCGACGCCAGCGGCGTGCGCAAATCATGCGACAGCGAGGAAAGCAGCGCCGAACTCAATTTTTCGCTTTGCTCCAGCGCTGCCGTTTTTGCGCTCTCGCGCGTCAGCAGGGCGCGATCGAGCGCGATCGCGGTCTGGTCGAGCAGGGCGGCGAGTTCGCGCTCCTGCCCGGCGTCGAGGGCAGGCGCCGAGGTCGCCTGGCGGAAGCCGCAAACGCCGATCGCGCCGCGCGGCGTGAGCAGGGGGCGAAACTGGAAGGCGATATTGGGCAGCGTCCCGGTGCCATGGCCGGCCGGCTCGGCCTTTTCGAGCGCCCAGCGCGCCGCCGTCATGTCGGTGCCGTCGAGCGTCGTGTCCGGCGGCCACGTGAGCCTCGCCAAAAGCTCGCCGTCTTCGGGAAGCAGGAGAGCGACGTCGGCCTTCAGCGCGGCGCGCAATTGCGAGGCGCTCGCCCACAGGACGTCGTCGAGCTTGGCCGCGCCCGACAGTTTTCGTGAAAATTCGTAGAGCGCTTGCGTGGAGGCCGAACGCCTCCGCGCGGTTTCGGCCTCATCATGCACGCGCCCGGCGAGCCCGCCGGCGACGACCGCGACGATCAAAAATACGATCAGCGCGAAGAGTTCATGCGGCTCGGCGATGGTCAGCGTGTAGACCGGCTGGATGAAGAAGAAATTATAGGCGAAGAACGAAAGCGCAGCCGCCGCAACGGCGTACCACCGGCCGAAATTGATGGCGCAGAGCAGAACGGCCATCATGAACAGCATCGAGAGATTGGGCAGCTTGACGAGCATCTGCAGGCCAAGGCCGATCAGGACCGCGCAGGCGACCGACGCCGCCGTGGCGAAAGCGCGGACAGCTGAAATATCGAACTTTGGCCAGCGCCAGCGCGGCCGCTCGGTCGCCCCTTCCTGATCGGCGATGATGTGCACGCCGATATCGGCCGATTGCCGCATGATGGCGTCGCTGAGGGATTTGCCGCGCAGACGCGTCCACAAGCTGGATGTCGAACGGCCGAGCACGATCTGGGTCACGTTTTCGCGGCGGGCGATGCGCAGGATCTCGGCGGCGAAATCGGCCGCCGTCGCCCGCAGGGTCTCGGCGCCGAGCCGTTCCGCAAGTCGCAGCGTTGCGTCGATGCGCGCGCTCTCGTCTGGCTTCAATTCGTCGCCGTCGCGCCCGACATGCACGGCGGTCCAGGGCGCGTTGAGCCCGTCGGCCAGCCGGCTCGCCGCGCGCACGAGCTTTTCCGAACAGGCGTTCGGCCCGACGCAGACGAGCAGGCGCTCGGCGGTCGCCCACGGGCCTTCGATGACATTCTGGCGCAGGAAATCGACCATCTGGTCGTCGACCCGGTCCGCCGTGCGGCGGAGCGCCAGTTCGCGCAGGGCGGTCAGCGTCGCCGGTTTGAAAAAGCCGTCAATGGCCCGGCGCGCATTCTCCGGCACATAGACCTTGCCGTCCTTGAGGCGCTGGATCAGTTCGGCCGGGGTGATGTCGACGACAATGACTTCCGCGGCGAGCTTCAGGACGCTGTCCGGCACGGTCTCGCGCACGGCGACGCCGCTGATGCGCGCGACGACGTCGGACAGGCCTTCGAGATGCTGGATGTTCATCGCCGTCCAGACGTCGATCCCGGCGCGGATCAGCTCCTCGACGTCCTGGTAGCGCTTGGGATGGCGGCTTTCGGGCGCGTTGGTGTGGGCAAGTTCATCGACGATGATGATGCCGGGCCGGCGCGCAAGGGCGGCGTCGATGTCGAATTCATCGAGATCATGGCCCTGATAGGGGACGACGCGCCGCGGCAGGACTTCGAGGCCCTCGACCAGCGCCGCCGTCTCGGAGCGGCCATGCGTCTCGACGATGCCGACGACGATGTCGGCGCCGTCCGCCTTGAGGCTGCGCGCGCGCGACAGCATGGCGTAGGTCTTGCCGACGCCGGGCGCGGCGCCGAGAAAGATGGTGAGCTTGCCCCGCGCGTCCTTGTTCGCCAGCGCCAGAAGCGCGTCTGGATCCGGCCGCTGCTTTTCGCCTTTGCGTTCAAAGCCCGCCATTGCCGCCCAGAAAGAGGAAACCGCTCTCCAGATCGCGATGATCCTGGATCGTTTGATCCAAGATCATGAAGGCGATGAATTCAAATAGTTTAGTGCGCGACGCTGGACGAAAAGCGATTTCCACTTTTCCACATGCCGCTCCAGAAGCTTATTTCGCGCCGGTTCCGTCGAGCGCCAAATTCAGCGCGAGGACGTTGACGCGTGGCTCCCCGAGAATGCCCAAAAGACGCCCCGAGATATTGGCTTCGACCAGCGCCGCGACCTGCGCCTCGGTGAGATTACGCGCCTTGGCGACGCGCGCAATCTGCGCCTTGGCGTAAGCCGGCGAGATATCGGGATCAAGGCCGGAGCCGGAGGTCGTCACCGCATCGGCGGGGATGGGGCCGGCGAGCCCGTCATCCTTGCGCAGGGTCTCGATGTCGGCCTTGACGCGGTCGACCAGCTTGGCGGAGGTCGGCCCGAGATTCGAGCCCGATGAATTATCGGCGTTATAAGGCGCGTCGATGGTTTTCGTCGCGTCATTCGGATCGGTCGCGCTTGTCGCCGAGGGACGGCTATGGAAGTAAATGTCCTTGGTGAAATTCTGCCCGATGAGGCTCGATCCGATGACGAGTTCCGTCGGCGTTTTTGACGAGGCTGCCGTTGGCGGGTTCCGGCAGCGCGGCGGCGATGCCGAGAAGGGCGAAGGGATAGGCGAGCCCGGTCAACAGCGTGAACAGCGCGAGCAGGACGAGGGCGGGGCGCAAATGCTGCAACATGCGTGTTGTCTCCTTAAACGAGATGCGCGGCCGAGACGATGAGATCGATCGCCTTGATGCCGATGAAGGGCGCGATGAGGCCGCCGACGCCATAGACGAGGAGGTTGCGGCGAAGCAGGGCGGCGGCGCCGACCGGCTTGTATTCGACGCCCTTCAGCGCCAGCGGAATGAGGGCGATGATGATCAGCGCGTTGAAGATGATCGCCGACAGGATCGCGGATTTCGGCGAGGTGAGATGCATGATGTTGAGCGCGCTGAGTTCGGGATAGGTTGCTATGAACAGCGCGGGTAGAATGGCGAAATATTTGGCGACGTCATTCGCGATCGAAAATGTGGTCAGCGATCCGCGCGTCATCAAGAGCTGCTTGCCGATGCCGACGATCTCGATGAGTTTCGTCGGATTGCTGTCGAGGTCGACCATGTTGCCGGCCTCGTGCGCGGCCTGCGTGCCGGTCTGCATGGCGACTCCGACATCGGCCTGGGCGAGCGCGGGCGCGTCATTGGCGCCATCGCCGCACATGGCGATCAGCCGGCCGCCGGTCTGCTCCTTGCGGATATAGGCGAGCTTGTCTTCAGGCGTCGCCTCGGCGATGAAATCGTCGACGCCGGCCTCGGAGGCGATGGCCGCGGCGGTGATGGGATTGTCGCCCGTCACCATCACGGTCCTGATGCCCATGGCGCGCAATTCGGCGAAGCGCTCCTTGATGTCCGGCTTGACGACGTCCTTCAGATGGATGACGCCGAGCAGGACGCCATTCTCGCTGACGCCGAGCGGGGTGCCGCCGGAGCGCGCGATCTGATCGACGGCCTGGCGGAAGGCGAGGGGAGCGGCTTCGGCCTTTAGTCCAGCGAGTTTCAATATCGCGTCGACGGCGCCTTTGCGGACCGAACGTCCGTCGAGGTCGATCCCGGAGAGGCGGGTCTGCGCCGAGAAGGGAATGATTTTCGCCGGGCTGGCGGAAAGGTCTGGTTCCTTGACGCCGTAATCGGCCTTGGCGAGCGCCACGATCGAACGGCCTTCGGGCGTCTCGTCGGCGAGGCTCGCAAGCAACACGGCTTCCGCCATGCGTTGCTCGCCGATGCCGGGGACGTTGAAAAGCTCCGTCGCCATGCGGTTGCCGTAAGTGATGGTGCCGGTCTTGTCGAGCAGCAGCGTATCGACGTCGCCCGCCGCTTCGACCGCGCGGCCGGAGGTGGCGATGACGTTGAAACGGATCAGCCGGTCCATGCCGGCGATGCCGATCGCCGACAAAAGGCCGCCGATCGTCGTCGGAATCAGCGTGACGAGCAGCGCGACGAGAACGACGACGGAGAGCGCCGTCGCCGAATAATTGGCGAGGCCCCACAAAGTCACGACGGTGATGAGGAAGATGAGGGTGAGGCCGGAAAGCAGGATCGAGAGCGCGAGTTCGTTCGGCGTCTTCTGCCGCTCGGCGCCTTCGACAAGCGCGATCATGCGGTCAATGAAGGATGATCCCGGTTCGCTGGTGATTTTCACCTTGATCCAGTCGGAGAGCACCATCGTGCCGCCGGTTACGGCGCAGCGGTCGCCGCCGGATTCGCGGATGACCGGCGCCGATTCGCCGGTGATGGCGCTTTCATTGACCGAGGCGAGCCCCTCGATGACGTCGCCATCGCCAGGGATAAGGTCGCCGGCCTCGACGACGACGATGTCGCCGCGCTTCAACTGCGTCGCCGGAACCGTCTGGAACCGCGGATCGGCGCGTCGGCCGAGGCAGCTTTTTCGCCACGAGGTCCGATTTGGTCCGCTTGAGGCTTTCTGCCTGCGCCTTGCCGCGCCCTTCGGCGACGGCTTCGGCGAAGGTGGCGAACAGGACCGTGAACCACAGCCAAGCGGCGATCTGGCCTGAGAAGCCCGCCTCGCCGTTATGACCGACGAGATCGCGCAGCCACAGCGCCGTGACAAGAGCCGCCACGACTTCGGTGACGAAGATCACGGGGTTGCGCAGCAACTGGCGCGGATTGAGTTTGATGAAGGCGTCTTTCAGAGCGGCGGCGAGAAGCGGCGCATTGAACAAAGACGTTGCTTGGGCTTTGCTGGACATGACGGATTCCGAGAAAGTGTTGCCGGCGAGCGTCAGGAAATGTTCGACGATTGGGCCGAGCGCGAGCGCGGGAAAAAATTGCAGGCCGCCAACGATCACGATGACGCCGACGAGAAGGCCGACGAACAGGGCTTTGTCAGTCGGGAATGTGCCGGGCGAATGCGGAACCTTGACTTTCGCCGCCAGCGATCGGCGATCGCCATCACCGGCACGACATAGCCAAATCTTCCGGCCATCATCGCGATGCCGAGTGTCGTGTTGAACCATGGCGTGTTGGCGTTGAGGCCGGCGAAGGCCGAGCCATTGTTGCCGACGGCGGAGGAATAGGCGTAGAGGATTTCAGGTGAGGCCGTGTGGCCCGGCATTGGCGAGGCTTGCGAGAGCGCGAGAGCGGCAGCATCGCCAATATGGCGGTGAAGGAGCAAAATCGCGAGCGGCAGGATCAGCACCGCCAGCATGGCGAATTTCATCTGCGCAAATCTCGATCTTCTTGCCGAGGAATTCCGGCGTGCGGCCGACCATCAGGCCCGCGATGAACACGGTCAGAACGGCGAAGACGAGGATGCCGTAGAGGCCGGATCCCAACGCCGCCCGGCAGTACTTGGCCGACTGGATCAGGAAGAGGGGCGCGAGGCCGCCGAGCGAAGTCGGCCAGAGGCGTGCATGGCGTTGACGGCGCCACAGGAAAGGCCCGTCGTCGCGGCGGCGAAAAGCGCGGTCATGGCCTGGCCAAAACGCATCTCCTTGCCCTCGGGACTGCCGGCCGCGGGATCGACGCCGAGCGCGGTCAGGATTACGGAATACCGTGCAGTTTTTCGGCGGCGGTGCCGACGACGGTGACGCCGGCGATAAGTAGAAGCTCGCCGCCTAAAGGGCGTAGCCCTGACGCGCTTTTCCGAACCATCTGCCCGAAACTGACGACCAGCGCGGACGAGATCGCGAGCATGCTGAAGATCGCCAGGAAGTTCGAGAGCGCGTGGGGTTCTCGAAAGGGGTGCGCGGAATTGACGTTGAGGAAGCCGCCGCCATTGGTGCCGAGCTGCTTGATCGCCTCCTGGCTCGCCATCGGGCCCATTG
>CAVYFP010000018.1:0-27204 GCA_963767805.1 uncultured Alphaproteobacteria bacterium
CCTCGATGGCCGGATGCGCCGTCTCCGTGCCGATCGGTTCTTTCATGAATGCGAACGCCAATGCGGTCGCCGACGAGGACGCGACGGGCTCGATTCCGTCCGCCCCGCTTGAGCGGCTGCTCGGGCCGGAGGACTGGCGAAGGGCGAAGGCGGCTCTTTCGACGGCGCTCGACCCGCAGGGCGACGGCTCGCCGGTAATTGGGACAATCCGCAGTCCGGGGTCAAGGGTTCGTTCTCGCCGACCAGCAAAGCCTACCGTCGGATGCGGGAGTCTGCCGCAGGTTCAGCGCCGACGTCGAGCGCAAGGCTGGCGGCAAAACGATGCAGGGCGTCGCCTGCGCGGACAAGAGCGGCGAATGGAGCATAGCTGAAATGGCTTCGCCCGTAGCCGATAAGAGCGCGAAATAGCCGCCCGCGCTGCGCTAATCGCGCCGCGCGCCGGCAAGAGAACGCCGCGCGAGCCTTGCGCCTTGCTTCGACATCCCCCAAATTCAATCTGAAACATGGGCGTTCGCGCCAATTCCTGGAGCGCTTTCCGGCGGAATGGATCATTCTGTTGACAGAAAACGCTCCAGCTTCAGAAGCTCGAGCATTTTCTAGTCGATCGGATTGATGAAATCTGATCGGAATATGTTCCAGCCGGTTTTGACCGCTACTTGGCGATTCTCGTTCTTGGGCGAATTTGGGCGAGCGCGGGAGTGGGCTCAATCGATGCGTGATCCTTACATTGTTCTCGGCGTTCCAAAATCCGCGAGCGCGGCCGAGATCAAATCAGCCTTCCGCAAGCTCGCGAAGAAATTTCATCCCGATCAGAGCAAGGAGCTGAAAGCGAAAGAGAAATTCGCGGAGATCGGCTCGGCCTATGAAATTCTCGGCGACGAAAAAAAGCGCGGCGCCTTCGATCGCGGCGAGATCGACGCCGAAGGCAAGCCGCGCCATCCCGGTTTTGAGGGCTTCGCGCACGGGCCTGGCGCGGGCCGCAGGGCGCATGCCGGGGCGGGTCCGGGCTTCGAAGGATTCGAATTCAATTTCGGCGGCGGGCGCCCGGGCGCGGGCGCGTCTGGCTTCGAGGGCAACGACATATTCAGCGAGCTTTTTGGCGGCGCCGCCGGACGCCGTGGCGCGCGCGCCGCGCCGCCGCCGCGCGGCGAGGATGTGCAGGCGAACGTGACCGTGAGCCTCAACGAGGCGGCGACCGGCGCCCAGGCGCGCGTGACCCTGCCGAGCGGACGCACGCTCGAAGTTTCCATCCCGGCGGGCATTGAGGACGGCAAGCAGATCCGCCTCAAGCGGCAGGGCCATTCGAGCCTCGCCGGCGGCGAGCCGGGCGACGCCATCGTCACGGTCAAAATCGCCAAGCACCCCTTTTTCCGCGTCGAGGGACGGGATGTGCGGCTTGATCTGCCGGTGACGCTTTACGAGGCCGTGCTCGGCGGCAAGATCAATGCGCCGACCCTCGACGGCGCCGTCGAGCTCGCCGTTCCGGCCGGAACGACGGGCGGGCGCACCTTGCGGTTGCGCGGCAAGGGATTGCCCAATCCCAATGGCCCGGCGGGCGATCTTCTCGTGACGCTGCGCGTGACGCTTCCCGACGAGCCCGACGCCGAACTGTCGAACCTGATGCGCAAATGGGAGAGCGGCAAACCCTATAATCCGCGCGGCGATCTTAGCTGAGGCGCCCTGACCTGATAATATTTGCGCCAATGCCGGGGCGGAGCCAGCGATGCGGCGCCTGATCGTCGAAGACCCTTTTCCACATCGGCTCTGCTGAGCCGGCGCCTCGCCGCGCTCGCGCTGGCGGTCGCGCTGATCGGCGTCGCCGCTGCGCGCTGGGGGATTGAGCCATCGGCCGCGCTCGCCGTTCTCAGCGGCTCGATCGGTCTTGCCGCCGGCGCGATCCTTTGCGCGTTGCTGGCCTTCGTGGTGATCTGGCGCACCGGCCGGCAGGGCGCCGGGCAGGCGGCGGCGGGGCTGATTCTGGCGCTTCTGCTTCTCGCCTATCCGGCTTTTCTCGCCGCGAAAGCGGCGCATGCGCCGCGGCTCACCGATCTTACGACCGACGTCGCCGATCCTCCCGTGTTCTCGGCCTCGCGCGTCGCTCAGGCCGCGCGGGGCGGTGCGACGCCGCGCAATCCGCCGGCGGCATTGCGTCGGGCGCAGGCGCAGGCCTACCCGAAAATCCTGCCGATCCTGCTCGATCTCGATACGGACGAGGCCTTTGCGGCGGTGCGCAAGGCCGCCGCCGCCAGCGGTTGGCGCCTCATTGAGGAGATCCCGCCCGGCGGACGCATGGGCATCGGCCATATCGACGCCATCGCCCACAGCATGGTTTTGGGCTTCCCTTGCGACATCGCCCTGCGCATCCGGCCGCTCGCCGGCCAGACCCGCGTCGATCTGCGCTCCGCGTCGCGCTTCGGGCCATTGGATTTCGGCGCAAATCAGCACAACATCGCGGTTTTCGAGGCGGCGCTACAGGCGCAGGTCGACAAGAAATAAGCCGACAGGCTGAGGCCGATCAGGCCAGATGGTATTGCGCGCCAAGCCCTAAAGGCCCGTCGGCGGCGGCGAGGCCACGCTCCGTCAGATCCTGCAGATGGGCCAGAACGGAAAGGCCAGCTGCGCCGCGCAGCGTTGGTGAAAGACCCTCATAGACATGGGCGACGATCGCCTCGATCGTCTCGTCGCCCGCCGCGAGGCGCGCTAAAATGGCGCGTTCGCGCTGGCGGCGGTGATTGGCGAGCGCGCGCACATAGCGTCGCGGCGCCAGGACCGGGCCGCCATGTCCGGGCCAATAAATGGCGTCGTCGCGCTGGCGCAGCTTTTCGAGCGAGGCCATGTAATCACGCATCGAACCGTCCGGCGGCGTGACCAGCGAGGTCGACCAGGCCATGACGTGGTCGCCCGAAAAAAGCGCCTGCTCCTGCGGCAGGCAGAAGGCGAGATGGTTCGCCGTGTGGCCCGGCGTCTCGACGCAGACAAGCGCGAAATTGCGCGCCTCGAAGGCCTCGCCCTCGCGCAAGATCGAATCCGGCGCATGGGCGTCGTCATGCGGCCCCTCGGGCCGCGCGCCGGCGCCCGCCATGCTGTCCGGCAGGTTTGGCGCGCAACCGATGATCGGCGCGCCCGTCGCCGCCTTCAGCGCGCGCGCGCCGGGCGAATGATCCTTGTGCGTATGCGTGACCAGAATTGCGGCGACGGCCTCGCCGCGCAGCGCCTCGAGCAGAGCGTCTATATGCTCCTTGCGATCGGGGCCCGGATCGATGACCGCGACTTCGCCCGCGCCGACGACATAGGTGCAGGTTCCGGTGAAGGTCATCGGCCCCGGATTGCCGGCGGCCATGCGGCGCACCAGCGGCGACAGGCGCACGAGTTCGCCCGGCGCGCCCGTGAAGGCGCGCTCGAATGCAATCTCGTCCGCCTCCGCCTCGCCGCTGCTCATGGGCGCATCCTAGTGCATGTTTGAAATGGCGTCACTTGTTCGCGCAGGATGCAACATCGAGGCGTGAGCGCGGCGGGCGGTCTAAAAAGGCGAGGAAAATTCGACTTGTCTTTTACGGAATTTGCGGAAGAATTTGCTTTGACCGAGGCGTCACGCTTCGGCTGTTGGGAGGAAAAAGCGATGCGAACACTGGCACTTTTCGTGACTGCTGCGTCTTTTCTTGCCGCCCCGGTTGTGATGGCCGGGCCAATTCCGAGCGCGGGCGTGACGACGCTGTCGAGTGATGACGGGTTGATCGTCAAGACAGCATCTCACAAACACAAAAACATGAAGAAGGTTCATAAAGCGCAAGGCGGCAAGATGTAGAGCCGTCTCGTCCGCGCGGGTAAAAACGCGCCCGATCCGATCCCGCGCTTTGGTTCGTCGTTGTTGAATGGATCCTCAGCGTTGGGCGCGTGTCCAAGGACGCGCGCCCAGCCTTTTCGGCGCAGGGTTCCCGGGGGCGCGGCGGCGCCGCGTTTCAAATGCTCGCAGGCGGGCTTTTTCGAGCAGGATCGCTGGGCGCGGCGGATTTCAGAAAGCCCTCCGACAGTGCGCGATAGACGCTTTGCGGGCAGATCAACTTTGAAGTCCCGTCGGCGATCAACGCGGCGGCCATCAAGGGAATGATCATCGCGTGATCTTGCGTCATCTCCGACACGATGACGAAAGATGTGATCGGCGTCTGCACGACGCCGGTGAGATAGGCGACCATGCCGAGCAGCGCCAGCGCGCCGAGCGGAACGGTTTGAAAAAGGGCGTGGAGATTGGGCCAAGGCCCGCCCCGACGGCGAGCGAAGGCGCGAAGAGTCCGCCCGGTATTCCGCTGACGGAGGAGAACAGCGTGCTCAGCAATTTTAGCGCGCCGAATGACTCCGGCAGACTTGCGTTCCCATGAACAATGGAGCGGGCCTCGGCATAGCCCGTCCCGTAAGCCGCGCCGCCCGATGCGAAGCCGCACATCGCCACGCCTATGCCGCAGGCGATGGCAAAAGCGATCGGACGCTGTTTTATCCACGTTTTTGGACTGGCTTTTGAAACCGCGATCACGGCGCGGCTGAACAGGCCGCCCGCGAGACCGCCAATGATTCCGCAAAGCGGCACGATCGACCAGGCCGGACCGATCGGCAGGATCGCCGCTGTCGAGCCGAAATAGGCGTAATCGCCCATGATCGCGAAGGACGTGATGCCAGCGGCGATGACGCAGGCGAGGATGAGGCCGCTGGTGCGCGTCTCGTAGGATCGGCTCAGCTCCTCGATGCCGAATACAATTCCGGCAAGGGGCGTATTGAAGGCTGCGGCGATTCCGGCCGCGCCGCCGGCGAGCATCAGCCCTGCCTGATAGCCGGCGGGCGCCCAGCGGCCAAAGGCCGCCATGATGGAGGCGCCGACCTGAACGGTCGGGCCTTCGCGTCCGACCGATGCGCCGCCGGCAAGGCCCATCATCATGACGATGACCTTGCCCGTGGCGACTTTCAGGGAGACGAGCGCGCGCCTGTCTTTTGGTTCGCGCAGTTCCGTCGCAGCGATGACTTGCGGGATGCCGCTTCCCTGGGAGTTGGGAAAGACGTTTCGCGCCAGAAAGGCGGCGAGGCCAAAGACGCAGGGCGTCAGGATGAACGAAGCGTAAGGGGTCGCCTCAATGATTTTGTGGAAGATCGCTTGCGCGCGGTCGGCGAGCACGGCCATCAGAATCGCCGCGCCGCCGACGCAGAGGCCGCCCGCGACGAAGAGCGCGCGATGGATCAATCGCTTGAGGGCGGTTCGCGAGTGGCCAAGGAGCGTTCGCATGGGCGGGCGGATTCTTTGTCGGTGATGAAGGGAGGCGTGTTGATGCTTTATCCCTGTCTCGCATGCGGCTGCAAATCCGGCTGTTGAAGCGGCGGCGCGGTTCAATGAAAATTGCGGCCTTTCGGCAGGACGCGCCGCAGCTCTGCGTCGCTCGCCGGCGCGGACGCGTCAGCAAAGAGGTTCTGTTGAAATCTTCTCCCGCGGCGCGCGGGAATCGCGCGCGTTCGGTCGGCGCGCCTCGTCGGCGCGGGCCTCAGCCGGGATTTTTCCGCCCGAGCCGCGATCCCCGGACAGCAGCCTCAGCAAAGGCGTCAAATCCTCGGCGCGCTCCATCACGATGTGAATGACCCCGGCCTCGATCTGCACGCGCCCGCTCGCCGCGATCAGGCTGGCGCCGAGGACGATGCTGCGCAGAGCCTCGAAAACCTTTGGCCAGACGATGATATTGGCGGTTCCCGTCTCATCCTCGATGGTGAGGAAGATCACGCCATTGGCCGAGCCGGGGCGCTGGCGCACGAGAACGAGGCCGGCGACCGATGCGCGGACCCCGTTGCGCAGCGTCGCCAGTTCTTCGCTGCGCAGAATTTTCTTTTGCGCCAGTCTTTCGCGCAGAAAAGCGATCGGGTGGGCTTTGAGCGACAGCGACAAATGGCGATAATCCTCGACCACATGTTCGCCGAGCGGCATCGGCGGAAGCCTGGCGTCGGCCTCGACCGCGCGCCAGCTCAAACCTTTAAGCAGCGGCAGGTCGTCCTTGTCGCCGGCGCGGTTGAGGCCGCGAACCGCCCACAGCGCTGCGCGCCGGTCGAGGCCCAGCGAGCGGAAGGCGTCGGCGCCCGCCAAAATCTCCAGGACGCTCGGGGAGAGTTTTGCCCGCAGCCACAGATCGCGCACCGAGTCATAGCCCTTGTCGCGCAAGGCGACGAGCTGCCCCATGTCGGCTTCACTGATGCCCTTGATCTGCCGGAAGCCGAGCTGGATCTTGTGCGTCGAACGGATCTCGCCCCGCATTGAGGCGTGGCGCGGATGCGGCGCGGCCAGCGCGCCTTCCGTCAATGTCGAATCCCAGAACGACCGGTTGACGTCGACCTCCTCGATCGCGACGCCATGTTCGCGCGCGTCGCGCACGATCTGCGCGGGGGCGTAAAAGCCCATCGGCTGGGAATTTAAAAGGGCGCAGGCGAAGGCGTCGGGATAGCGGCATTTCATCCAGGCCGACGCATAGACGAGGAGGGCGAAGGAGGCGGCGTGGCTTTCGGGAAAGCCATAGGAGCCGAAGCCCTCGATCTGCTTGAAGCAGCGCTCGGCGAAATCGCGGCGATAATTCCGCGCCACCATGCCCTCCACCATTTTCGCCTTGAATGCGCCAATGGTTCCGACATGTTTGAAGGTCGCCATGGCGCGGCGCAGCTGGTCGGCTTCGGACGGCGTGAAGCCGGCGGCGACGATGGCGATCTTCATCGCCTGTTCCTGAAACAGCGGCACGCCCAGCGTTTTGCCGAGCACCTCTTCGAGCTCCTTCGAGGGATAGGAGACGGGTTCGAGCTGCTGGCGGCGGCGCAGATAGGGATGCACCATGTCGCCCTGAATGGGGCCCGGCCGCACGATCGCGACCTCGATGACGAGATCGTAGAATGTCACGGGCTTCAGACGCGGCAGCATCGACATCTGCGCCCGGCTCTCGATCTGGAAGACGCCGATCGTATCCGCGCGGGAGATCATGGCGTAAACGGCGGCCTCCTCTGCGGGCAGGCTCGCCAGCGTCAGAGCCTCGCCATAATGCTTTTCGATGAGCTCGAAGCCTTTGCGCAGGCAGGTCAGCATGCCGAGCGCCAGCACGTCGATTTTTAAGATGCCGAGCGCGTCGAGATCGTCCTTGTCCCATTCGATGGTGGTGCGATTGTCCATCGCGGCGTTCATGATCGGAACCGTTTCATCGAGCCGCGAGCGCGTGATGACGAAGCCGCCCGTATGCTGCGAGAGATGGCGCGGAAAGCCGATCAGCTCCTCGGCGAGCTTCAGGGCCTGGGCGAGGCGCTTTTCCGTCGGATCGAGCCCGGCCCTGCGCGTGGCCTCGGCCTCGACGGCGCTCGACGAGCGGCCCCAGATCGTGTTCGATAAGGCGCCGACGACGTCCTCCGAAAGGCCGAAGGCCTTGCCGACGTCGCGGATGGCCGAGCGGGCGCGATAGGTGATGACGCTCGCCGTCAGGCTCGCCCGCGCGCGGCCATAGCGAGTGTAGATATATTGCATGACTTCTTCGCGCCGCTCATGCTCGAAATCGACGTCGATGTCGGGCGGCTCATTGCGCTCGGGCGAGATGAATCGCTCGAACAGGAGATCGTGAAAGGCGGGATCGACCTCCGTAATGCCCAGACAGAAGCAGAGCGTCGAATTCGCCGCCGAGCCGCGCCCCTGACACAAGATCTTTTGTGCGCGCGCGAAGCGCACGATGTCGTGGACGGTGAGGAAATAGGGCGCGTAATCAAGCGCCTCGACAAGTTGCAGTTCATGCGCGATGGATTTTTCGACATGCGCCGGAACGCCAGCCGGGTAGCGAAATTTTGCGCCCTCGCGGGCGAAGAATTCGAGGGCCGCCTGCGGCGTCGCAAACCCTTCGCGCAGCTCTTCGGGATAATCGCCGCGCAATTCATCGAGGCTGAAGCTGGCGCCTTCGAGAAAGCGCAGCGTCTCCGTGATCGCCTGCGGCGCGTCGGCGAAAAGGCGCGCCATCTCGGCGGCTGCTCTTGATGTGTCGCTCGGCATTGGCCTCAACGCGCAGGCCAATGCGGTCGAGCGGCTCGCCCTCGCGAATGGCGGTCAGCACATCCTGCAAGGGTCGCCGCGCGGGGACATGCATGCAGTGCGTCATTGGTGGCGAGAAGCGGCAGGCGGGTCCTGGCGGCGAGCGCGAGGCGGCGGCCAAAATCGCGGCGCATGTTCTGACCATAGGTCATCGTGGCGGCGAGCCAGATCCGTCCGTTCGCGGCTTCGCGCAGCCGTTCGAGCAGGCGCAGGCTCCATCTGTTATTTCACATGATTATTGTCATATAAACTGGCGTCGGCCAAATCGGGATAGGTTTCGCCGCCCGCTCTCGCGCCATCCTTCTCGTCCAAGGTGCTCGGCGGCCATGACGATGAGCTGCTGGCCTTGCGCCGCCTCAAGGAGATCACTGAAGCGCAACAGGCAGGCGCCTTTTTGCGCGCGGGAATTGCCACGGGTCAGAAGCCGCGTCAGGCGCCCATAGGCGGCGCGATCGCTCGGAAAACTCAAAATGTCTGGCGCGCCGTCGCAAAAGACCAGCCTCGCGCCGATGGCGAGGCGGAAATCGGCCGACCTGTTGGCCTTCTCGAAGCGATGGGCGCGCACGACGCCGGCCAGCGAATTGCGATCGGCGATCCCGATGCCGGCGAGCCCCTGCGCCATCGCCGCCGCGACAAGTTCTTCCGGGTGCGAGGCGCCGCGCAGAAAGGAAAAATTCGTCGTCGCCGCCAGCTCGGCGTAGCCATGCATGACGCTTGTCATGTGAAAAGACCAAGCATGACGCTTGTCATGCGAAAAGACCAAGCATGACGTTTGTCATGCAAAGATGAAAATGACATGACGTCTGTCATGCGAAGAGGCCATGCATGAACCAGCGCGGGCGCGCCGTCTCGCTGACGAAGAGGCCTTCGCGAAACACCCAGAATCTGCGCCCCTCGGTATCCTCCGCGCGGAAATAATCGCGGGTGAGCGCGCGCTCGTCGCGCCGCCACCATTCGGGCGCGATGCGCTCCGGCCCCTCGAAGGCGGCGACCTCGTGCAGGACGCGGCGCCAGCGAAACCGCAGCGGCGGTCCGTCCGGCACGCCGGCGATGGCCTCGATCGGCTCCGGCCGCGGCAGCAGCCGGATCGGGCGGGCGGGCAGGAGGCCGGCTTCGTCGGCGAAGGCGGCGCGATGCGCCATCGCCGCCGGCTTTATATGACGCCCTTTGTCGGCATATTGCGCCGCGGGCGCGGCCGTGACGGCGAATTCGGGCGCATGCGTGGCGTGAAAGGCGAGCCGCGTCACGCGCCGGACGCCAAGGCGGGCGCCGAGCCTGTCGATGAGATCGGCGAGATCGGCCGCCTTGAGGCTGGCCTCGACGCCCTGGCGGTTTCCGATGTCGAAACAATCGGCCTCCTCTTCGTCCCTGCGCTCGACTTCGAGCGCGGCGAGGCGGATGACGTCGAAGCCATAGCCGGCGTCGAAGGCCTCGCCGTCATTGGCCTTGCTCGCGGCTTCGAAGCGTTCGCGAAACAGCCTTGCGATGACGCCCGGCTCGCGCAGGGGGCGGCTCGCGCCGGCCTCAAAACGCATGACCGCGCCATCGACGCGAAACAGGCTGACTTCGAGCCGCCGCGCGCCTTCGCCGTGGCGCGCGAGCAGCTGTGAGAGATCCTGCGCCAGCGACAGGATCGAGGCTTCGATATCCTCGCGCCGCACGAGCCCGTCGAGGAAGCGCCGCTCAGCCATGAAGGCCGGCGCCTCGAAGCGCGGCGAGATGGGCGTTTTCGCAAGGCCCAGCAAGCCGTCGAGGCGGGCGTAAAGCGCAGGCCCGCAACGGGCGGTGATCGGCGCGCGGGGACGCATGAGGATGTCGCTGACGCGGCGCAGGCCAGCCTCCGCGAGGGCTTTCAGCGTCGCCGGATCGAGCCCCAGGGCGGCGAGCGGCAGATCGCCAAGGCGCCGGGCCAGCGCCGCTGCGTCGAGCGTCGCCGGCAGGATGCGGCCCTCGCGCTCGCCGCCGTAGCGGGCGAGGGCGAAGGCCGCCTCCGGCGTCGAGGCCAGCGCCGCCCGCGCGAAAAATCCCTGCGCCCGCAGCCGCGCCTCGACATCGGCCTGAAGGTTCGCCTCGCCGCCGAAAAGATGCGCCGCGCCGCTGACGTCGAGCATGATTGCGTCCGGCGCGTCGAGCGCGGCGAGCGGCGTGAAGCGGCGGCACCAGTCGGCGATATGCGCCAAAGTCTCCGCTTCCGCCGCCGGATCGGCGTCGGCGCAGACGAGCGCCGGATGCATCGCGCGCGCATCGGGCAGGTTCATGCCGGGCCGGAGGCCGAGCGCCGAGCCCCGCGCGTCGAGCGCGGCGAGTTTTTGCGCGCCGTTGATTTTGGCGATCGTCGCGAGCGGCGCGTCAGGCGCTTTGGCGAGGCCGCGCGCGCGCATCAGCCGGATGACCCGGTCGGTCGCCAGCGTCGGCAATGAGATGGAGAGGAAACGCATCACGGAAACAGCCCTCTTCATGATCCCACAGAAGGGCGATGGAAACGCCGCCCTCGCCGCCGCGCGCCTTGACGATGCGGATCGACCAGCAGGCCAGGCCTGGCAAAGGCAAACCTGGCAAAGGCAAACCCTGCAAAGACGCCCCCGGCGGCGGCGACGCGTTCCTGGACGATCCCTTGGACGATCGCGGGGCGTCCCCCCCTCTATGCGCAAAAACCTCGAAGCGCGTATGGGCGCAGGAGGCCAGCCTGTCGGCCCCGCCGGCCATGCCCGCCGCCAGCATCAGGGCGCTTCCGCCGCCAGATTGCGCCGCGAGCGCGAGACGGCGCGCGGCGGTCAAATCGTAGATTTTCTCAAGGCTCCATATTTCGCCGATCACCGCCGCCACGCTGCGGCATTTCAGGGCCTCCTCCATGGCCCACAGGCCGTCTTTTGCGCTGGCGGCATGGATGAGGATGAGGGTGGCTGGGTCGAGGCCGTGGAGGGCGAGCCCCGGGCCATAAGGCGCGCCCCCTTCAATGGCGGCGAAATCCTCGACGATCCAGACGATGGCGGAGCGGCCGGCCGGCGCCGCGGCCGTGAAGCGCGCCGCGAGCGCGAGGGCGAAGCCGCAGGCCGCCGCGCCATCGCTCGGAGCCCCCGGCGCGATCTCATGCAGGGCGCCCCCGCACAGGCCGCCGCGCAACATCCGGTCGAGGCCGCCAATGCTTATGCGCGGGAAGGGGATTTCATCCGCGCAGGCGATTTTCTGGCGCAAAAAAGCCAGCCGTTCCGATCTGCCGGCAGGGGCATTTTCAGAAAACGCCCCTGGTTCTTCGTCTCGCCGCATTTTCTTGACGCGAAGCGGCGGCTTCGCTTGAAAATGCTCAAGCGACATCGGTCTGCTCCATTGGCTCTGGCTGTGTTGTTCGCTATTTGTTCTTATAAATTCCCGCAACGGAGGCCGGAGTCAAGGCGATTTTAGCCGGGGCTGGAACAGGGCTGACGATGCGCTTGATCCGCGCCTGCGCGCAACAGAGGGGAGAGCGGCGGCCCCGCCGCGAGGTTCAGTCCGGGCGGCCAGGCAGGCCGCGCGGCCTCAGCTCTTCTTCGCCTGGATCTCGCTCTGGCTGAAATTGCTCGTGTGTCCTTCCCGGGCGGCGGCCTGCCGCCAGGATTTTGCGATGGCTGGATATTTTATGTCGACGCAAATCTTGGCGACCTGCTGCTGCAGCTTTTCGCTGCCGCAGGCGGGACAGGCCGGCACGTCGGAGGATCGGACCAAGGTCTCGAAATCGGCGTTGCAGCTTTGGCAGGTGTAGGCGTAAAGCGGCATCAAATCCTCGCGTTTGTCATCAATGCGACAGAAAAAACCGCGTTGCGCGGCCTCAAGCCTCTATCCAAGCAACTTTTGCGCCGATTGGCGCGCGCGGCGCAGACCCGGGGCGAGGGCGAGGATGGCGGTCGCCGCCGCAAGGCCCAGCCGCGCCGGCGTCAGGCGCCCGCGCCGGCCCGGCGCATGGATGAAGCCGACGAGCGGGGCGAACCCCTGCAGCGCGCGGCTTTGGCTCAGCGACAGGAACAATGTCTGGTTGCAGACATAATCGCCGGCGTCGATCGAGAGGGCGGCGTCAAATCCGCGCCGCCGCAACGCCGCCGCGATCAGGCCGCAGGGGAGGCTTGACCGGAGGCTCATCGGCGCCTTCGGGACGATGGTCCGCGCCGCGGCGACGGCGCCGCTGGCGTCCGGATGGAGGAGGCTTGCGCGGTTCAGCGCGCGGGTCTCGACGCAGAGCTTCCTGCGCCGCGCCGCCACGCCGAAATGCAAAATGGCGTCGGGCCTGATTTTTTGCGCGAGAGCTTCGAGGCGGGGCACGGTTTCGGCGTAGATCACCGGCAGCGTGGCGAGCTCCAGGCAAATCCCGGCGCGAGCCAGCCGGGGCTGGTGGCGGACGAGTTCCCTGACCATCCGGGCGGTCGGGTTTTTCGGCGCGCCCGGGAAGCCGCCGAAGCCGGTGACCAGAATGCGGAGCGGCGGGGCGTTCAATCTTGTCTCTTCCGGCGGCCGGGTTTCGTCATGCAGGCTTGTTTCGTGATGGAGGTCATTGTTTACGCTTCGATCCTGGCGATTTTCCGCGCCGGCGCGAGGTTTTGGCGCGTCCCTGCGGTCGCATTCCCGACACGATCGGGGGGCATTCAGACAGCACGGCAAACGGCGACGGAACCCGTTTCTTAACTTTTCAGCAATATTCGATGGGTTGATGGACGCCAGCGATGCTGGAAGATCGGTGCGCTGCATGATCGCAGCGATCAGCCCTGCGCTCAAGCGAGGGATTTGCGCGCGGCTCGTCCGCGCGGCTGCCAAGAGTTGAAAAATGCGGCTGGCTCACAGATGCGCGGCGCGGCGGGGATCCGCCGGCAAGGCGCTGAATTGGAAGATTTTTGACTTCAGGCTGCTGGCGCTCATCGGCGCCGGCCTTTGTGCGCTCGGCCTTGCCGGCTGCGCCTCGATGGGCATGGAGGAGATCGGCGACGCCGCGGCGGGTCCGCGCCAGATCTCCGTCTTCGTCGTCTCGACGCGCAAGGGCGAGAGCGGCGCGGCGAGCGAGGCCGGCAATGACGGGCAGACGCGGGATTCGCTGCAGATGATCGGCGTGCCGCCGGCCCACCGGATCGGGCAGCTGGAGCGCCCCTCGATCGGCGCGCCGGACCCGGCGAAACATTTCGCGCTTATGAGCCGGCGCGGGCTCGACGAGGCGGGCTTTCAGGCCGAGCTCGCATCGCATCTTTCCGGCCGCATCGGCTCGAACCGCGACATCCTCCTCTATGTGCATGGCTTCAACACCGGCTATGACGAGTCGCGCTTCCGGCTCGCCCAGATCGTCGAGGACGGGCGCTTTGGCGGCGTGCCCGTGCTGTTCACCTGGCCCTCGACCAATAGTCTGCTCGACTATGGCGCGGCCAAGGAAAGCGCGACCGTTTCGCGCGACGCGCTGGCGAAACTGATCCGTCAGCTGACCGAGACGCCCGGCGTCGGGCGGGTGCATATTCTCGCCCATTCCATGGGCGCATGGCTGACGATGGAGGCGTTGCGCCAGGACGCCATCGCCGGCAGCCCGGCGCTCGCCGAAAAGATGGGCGACATCATGCTGGCCGCGCCCGACATCGATCTCAACGTGTTCCGGCAGCAGGTCGCGCGGCTTGACGCCTCGCATGTCGTCGTCCTCGTCGCCGCCAATGATCACGCCCTCTCGCTCTCTCGCAGCCTTGCGGGCGACCGTCCGCGGCTCGGCGCGATGGATCCGAACAATCCGGCCGACCGGGCCGCGCTCGAAGCGCTCGGCGTCAAGGTCTATGATCTCACGCGGGAGGCGGATATGTTCATCGGCCATGGCGCCTATGCCGATGCGCCGGACGCCCTGCGCACGATCGGGGCGCAGATCGCGGCGCCGCGGCCGCAGGACGCCAATGTTCAGGCCGTGCTCGGCGACAGGCCCGTGGATGACCGCATCGTCTCCACGCCGCTCGCGCCGCCTGTGGGCGGCGCAGGCGCGCCCGTCGCCGCGGCGCCCGGATCGCAGGCGGCGCCCTCCGCGACGCCCGCCGCCAAAGCGACGGCGCCGACCCCGTGAAAATCTTTCTGTAAAAAAGAGATCCAGCCGCGGAACTTTCCGCGCCGGGATGAATTAGCAAAAGCGCCGGGTCTATCTGCGGCGCCGCAGGCGCGGCTGTGTAACCAGAACGCTTTTGTCTGGACGCCGGGATGGCAGAGCTTCGCCGCATCAAATTCAATTGAAGTATAATTAAACTGTCATGAAATCTTAAAACGAATTTTACTATTTCATTTCTTGCGAAACTTGCGACGGAGATAACATTGCCGCGAGTTCAAAAAGGATTGTGGCGAGAGTTTCAAAGTTTTGCTGCAAAGCAACATAAATATTCCATATTGACGCCACGATAACATTTGATTAATCTGCATTATCAGTTTCACGGTCGACGGTCGCGCTTCAGCTGTATTTGAGCTGCGGCGCTCCGATAAGTTGGAGGCCGGCCAAAGCTGCGCGCGATGGCTCGATCTGAGTTGGCGTGAAGAAAGCGAGGGTGTCATGTGCTTGATCGCTGAAGTCGTGCATTCCTGCTCCAACGAGAAAGTCGCGCAAGCGGCAGTCGCCTCGATCGGCTCCGAATTCGCGGGCCGGGTCAGAGCGACCGCCAATGTCTATGGGCTGTCGCTTGGCGCATTCACGGCGCGCACGGTCATCCAGTTCGATCGCACTTGCGGCGGCGAAGAGAAGCAGGCTCTCCGGCGGATGATCCAGGGGACCGACCAGCCCATTCTGATCGCGCTCGAACAAATTCTGAAGCCCGTCGTCGATCGCGTCGGCGCTGATGGCGTGGTCGACGCCTGAACCCGCAATCCGCGCCGAAATCTTTGGAGCTGGCGAAGCGTCTCGCCAGCTGTTCGCGCTTTTCATTGCTCCATCGGATAATCTTCACTGCTTCCGGGACAGAGGGCGGGCGGTTCGCGCGCCGCGTCGCCGCGCCATGGCAGGGCGCATATTCCAGGCGGCGTGTTTCACATGAATCCGCTTTTTGACCGGTTTCGCTCCCCGACCGAACAGATCGAGGCGCCGATCCGACATGCCGCCGAAACGATCCGGTTTGAGCCCGCCTCGAGCATATTCCGATCAGATTGAACCAATCTGATCGATAAGAATATGCTCAAGCATTTGAATTTGGAGCGATTTCTTTTCGACCGAATGATCCATTCGGTCGAAAAGCGCTCTAGTCAGCCGCCGCCGATGAGGTCTGCGTCTCCGGCGCCTCTTCAAGCGCGCCGGCGAGCGGCTGCGTGTGCAGGCCGCACTCGACCTTGGCCTTGCCGCGCCAGCGGCCGGAGCGCGGGTCCTCGCCCGGCTTCACCTTTGACGTGCAGGGAATGCAGCCGATCGACGGATAGCCCTTGGCGACAAGTTCGTGGCGCGGCAGCTCGTGGGCGTCGAGATAGGCCAGGATCCGCGCGCCGGACCAACTCGCCAGAGGGTTGATCTTGATGCGCTTTTCTTCCGTCTCGAACAGGGGCAGGGCGGCCCGCGTCGCGGCCTGGAACCGCTTGCGCCCCGTGATCCAGGCCTCGAACCCTTCGAGCGCCTCGGCCAGCGGAATAACCTTGCGGATTTCGCAACAGCGGTCCGGGTCGCTCGACCAGAGGAAAGTTTCGGGGTCCTCCGCCGCGAGGCGGGCCCTGGAGGGCGCAATGCTGACCACATTGCGCAGATCAAGCCGTTCGATCAGGCGGTCGCGATAGGCGAGCGTCTCGGGAAACAGCACGCCGGTATCGAGGAAAAATACGGGGAGCGCCTTGTCGATCTGCGCGGCCATGTGAAGCAGCACGGCGGAGTCGGCGCCAAAACTGGAGACGAGGGCGATTTTGCCCGGAAAAAGATGCTCGATCGAAAAGCGCAGCAGGCTCAGCGCGTCGAGGGCCCCGAACTTTCCGGCGAGCGCGCGGAGGGCGCCCGCGTCGCCCAGAAACGCCAGAGCATCCGCGCCCGGTTCGTTTCCCGGCCCATTTGCGCCCGACCCATTTGCGCTGAGCTCACGCCCGCTCATTGATCGTCTCCTTCGGCTTGCGCCCCGCACCGGGCGTTCGATCTGGAAATGGACCTCATCGCCGCGCGTCGCAATTGCAAAATCAGAACAGTTCCGCATGATATAGGCATAATCCGCCAGATTTACGATATTTAAAATTAAATACATAATATGATCGTATAATTACAGGTTGTGCCGACTTGAAAACTCCGCTAATTTGAAGTTCATAAAGTCGATAGAATTCTGCAATCAAAACCGCTTCAACCCAGCTGGCGCAGCTCGCGACTGCTCCGGAACGAGAATCTGACTGTGTCCTTGGTTACGCAACGCAATTCGATCATTCCGGGCTTCGGGCTGACGCTTGGCTATACGCTCGTTTATCTTGGCGCGATCGTGCTCTTGCCCTTGGCGGCGCTCGTCCTGAAAGCCAGCGACCTCGGTCTTTCCGGGCTTTGGAGCATCGCCGCCGAGCCGCGCATTTTCGCGGCGCTGCGGACGAGCTTCACGCTCGCGCTCGCGGCCGCGGCGGTCAATGTCGTTTTCGGCGGGATCGTCGCCTGGGTTCTGACGCGCTATGAATTTCCCGGCCGCCGTCTCCTCGACGCGGCGGTCGATCTCCCATTCGCCTTGCCGACGGCGGTCGCCGGCATCTCGCTCGCCGCGATCTATGCGCCAAACGGCTGGATCGGCGCGCTGATTGCGCCGCTTGGCTGGCAGGTCGCCTATACGCCGCTCGGCATCGTCGTCGCCCTTGTTTTCATCGGCCTGCCTTTCATCGTGCGCACGGTTCAGCCCGTGATCGTCGAACTCCAGCAGGATGTCGAGGAAGCCTCGGCCTCGCTTGGCGCGACGCGGCTGCAGACCTTGTATCGCGTCGTTTTGCCGGCTCTGACCCCGGCGCTGCTGACTGGCTTCGCCCTCGCCTTTGCGCGCGGCGTCGGCGAATATGGGTCGGTGATCTTCATCGCCGGAAATCTTCCCTTCGTCTCCGAGATCGCGCCTCTTCTCATCGTCGTCAAGCTTGAGGAGTTCAATTATGCGGGCGCGACCGCGATCGCGGTCTGGATGCTGGCGATCTCGTTTTTGATCCTCTTGGCGATCAATCTGATCCAGGCCTGGAGCCGCAGGAGATTCGGCAATGTCTGACGCCGCGGCCGGACTGACCGCCCCGATTGAAGAGCCGTGGCTCGCGACGAAAGCCGCGAACGTCAGGCGCGCGCGCAGCCCCGTGACCGGAGAGGGCCCGGTTTTGGCCGGCGTGCTGATCGCCGTAACGATCCTGTTTCTCGCGCTATTCCTGATTCTTCCGCTCGCCGTCGTCTTCTTCGAGGCGTTCAGAAACGGCGCCTCCGCCTATTGGGCGGCGCTCACCGAGCCGGACGCCCGCGCGGCTATCGGGCTGACGCTGCTCGTCGCCGCGATCGCCGTGCCGGCGAATATCGTCTTTGGCCTCGCAGCGGCCTGGGCCATCGCCAAATTCCGCTTTCCCGGCAAGAGCTTTCTCATCACGCTGATCGATCTGCCATTCTCGGTTTCGCCGGTGGTGGCGGGCCTCATGTATGTGCTGCTCTTTGGCGCGCAGGGACTGTTCGGCCCGTGGCTCAAGGCGCATCACTTCAGCATCATCTTCGCGACGCCCGGCATCGTGCTGGCGACAGTTTTCGTCACCTTTCCCTTCGTCGCGCGCGAACTCATCGCGCTCATGGAGGATCAGGGCACGACCGACGAGGAGGTCGCGCTGTCGCTTGGCGCGGGCGGCATAACGACCTTTCTGCGGGTGACTTTGCCGAACATCAAATGGGCGCTGCTGTATGGCGTCCTGTTGTGCAACGCGCGCGCGATGGGCGAATTCGGCGCGGTCTCGGTGGTGTCTGGCCATATACGCGGCCTGACCAACACCATGCCTCTGCAGGTCGAAATCCTCTACAATGAATACAACATTTCGGCGGCCTTCGCGGTCGCCTCGCTGCTGGCGCTTCTGGCGCTGGTGACGCTGGTGGTTAAATCCGTGCTGGAATCCCGCTTCAACGACGCGCCGCCGGGAAAAGCGCGCGGCCACTGAACGATTCCGGTTACACCCAAAGGGCGCTTGAAATGCAGATACGGGCCGTCGATATCGCCAAAACCTTCGCGGGCGCGTCCCGCGCGGCGCTGACCGGCGTCAGCCTCACCGTCGGCGGCGGCGAACTCGTCGCTTTGCTCGGGCCTTCCGGCGGCGGCAAGACGACGCTTCTCCGCATCATCGCCGGCCTTGACATTCCAACCTCCGGAAAAGTGTTTTTCGGCGATGAGGACGCCTCGCAAAAGACAGTGCAGGAGCGCCGCGTCGGCTTCGTCTTCCAGAGCTACGCGCTATTTAAACATCTCACCGTCGAGGAAAACGTCGCTTTCGGCCTCGATGTCCGCGACCGCGCGTTGCGCCCGCCGAAGGAGGAGATCCGCCGGCGCGCACTCGAATTGCTCGATCTCGTTCAGCTGAGCGGCCTCGCTGGCCGCCGGCCGGGACAATTGTCCGGCGGCCAGCGCCAGCGCGTCGCACTCGCCCGCGCCCTCGCCGTCGAGCCGCGCGTCCTGCTGCTCGACGAGCCATTCGGCGCGCTCGACGCCAAGGTGCGTCGCGAATTGCGCAGCTGGCTGCGCGAGCTTCACGCGCAGACGGGGCACACCACGATCTTCGTCACGCATGATCAGGACGAGGCGCTTGAGCTTGCCGATCGCGTTGCAGTCCTGAATGGCGGGCGCATCGAACAGGTCGGCACGCCGGACGAAATCTACGATCATCCCGCCACCGCTTTCGTCAATTCATTCATCGGCGAAGCGGGCGCGCTGCACGCGCATCTGCGCGACGGACAGGTCTATATCGGCGCCCATCCGGTGACGCTGCCCGCCGCGTCGAAACAGACCAGCGGCGCCGCGGGGGAAGGGCGGCTTTTCGTGCGTCCGCAGGATATTGTCATTGGCGAAGGCGGTCCGGACTCGCTGCGGGCCGAGATCATATCCGTGCGCCGCAGCGGCCCGACGCGGCGCGCCGAAATCTCAATCGACGCCCAGACGGCGAATGTCGAGGTCGATACGCCTTCATCGGTCGTTTATCGCCCTGGCGAACAGGTTCCCGTCCGCATCCTGCGCGGCGCGTTCTTCCTCAACGGGGAAGGAATATAGCGGCGGTCGCCCGCGTCTGAACGCATGAAGCCGGCGCGGGCGTCGGCCCTGGCTTGCGCGTCGTCCATTTTTGCTTTGATCGCGCGCGGCGGGCTATTCTTTCGCCTCCCGGCGGCGCCCGCGCAAAGCATCGCATGTCCCTTGCTGCTCAAATTCCCGCTCTCATCGCGCATTATGGTTATGCGGCGATCTTCTGCGTCGTCATGATCGAGAGCGCCGGAATCCCTTTTCCGGGCGAGACGACCCTGTTGTCCGCAGCCATTTTCGCCGGCCATTCGCACAGCCTTGGCCATGATAGCCTCAATATTTTCGGCGTCGTCGCGGCGGCGGCGGCGGGCGCGATCGTCGGCGACAACATCGGCTTCTGGGTTGGCCGCACCCTCGGCTTCAGGCTGCTCGCTCGCTATGGCCATCTCATTCATCTCGATGAGGGCCGATTGAAGCTTGGCCAATATCTGTTTTTGAAGCGCGGCGGCGCGGTCGTTTTCTTCGGCCGCTTCGTCGCCGTCCTGCGCGCTTTCGCCGCCTTTCTCGCCGGCGCCAATCGCATGGGGCCGTGGCGCTTCTTCGCCTTCAACGCGGCGGGCGGCATCGTGTGGGCGTCGGTTTTCGGCGCCCTTGGCTTCGTCTTCGGGGCGGAGGCGCATCGCATCGCAGGCCCGATCGGGCTCGCCGGCCTCGCCGCCGCGCTGGCGATTTTTGCGTTCTGCTGGCGCTTCTATAAAAGGAATGAGGCCCGGCTCGTCGCGGAAGCGCAGGCTGCGCTGCCTGGACCGTTGTCTGGATCGGCCTGAAGCCGGCGCGGGTCTCCGTTTCAGGCTGGATATATTGGAATCATGACTGGAATTGCTGGAACCTGTTGCGCGCGCGATCTGCTGCGGATCGCGGCTAAAACCCCGGAGCTTTCGTGTTCATCGAATATATCCAGCCGCTGATCATCCAGCATGGCTATTGGGCGGTTTTCGCCATTGTCATGCTGGAGAGCGCGGGCGTGCCTTTGCCCGGCGAGACGGTCCTCCTGCTCGCATCCGGCTATGCGGGGGCGACCGGCAATCTCAATATTGTCTGGATCGTCGTCGCGGCGGCGTCCGGCGCGATCATCGGCGACAATATCGGCTTCTGGGTCGGGCGGACTTTCGGCGCCAGATTGCTGGTGCGCTATGGCAAATTCATCCATCTGCCGGAATCCAGGCTGAAACTTGGGCAATATCTGTTCGAGCGCCACGGCGGAAAGATTGTCTTCTTCGGCCGCTTCGTCGCCTTCCTGCGCGTGCTCGCGGCGCTGCTCGCCGGCGTCAATAAATACGACTGGGGCAAATTCCTCCTCTTTAACGCGTCTGGCGGCTTGATATGGGCGGCCATCATGGGCGCTGGCGGCTATCTCTTCGGCGATGCGATGCAGCGTGTCAGCGGGCCGCTCGGCGTCATTGCGCTGCTCTTCGTCGTCGGCGCCGTCGTCGTCGCAATCGTGCTGATGCGCCGCGAGGAGAAGAAGATGGCGGAAGAGATCGCCCGGGACGGCGCTGAAGATAGCGCCCAGGCGACGGCGGACGTCTGAGGCGCGCTCACGCGCGCTGGGAGGCGGGACGGGGACCAAAGCGCGCCGGCGCGCCCTTGGATGACGGGCCGCTTTTCGATGCGGCGAAGGCGCTGGCTCGCCGGTTCGGCGGCCTCGGCTCAAGCGACGGCTAATCGATCTTGTAATCAAAATATTTGGCGCGGATCTTCGCGAAAGAGCCGTCCGCGATGCTGGCGTCGAGGGCTTTGTCGAACTTCGCCTGCAGCTCGACATCCTCCTTGCGCAGGCCAACGCCTATGCCATCGCCGAAATAATTCGGATCATGCGGCGCGTCGCCGACGAGGGCGCAGCATTGCGCTTCCTTGCGCGTTTTCAAAAAATCCATGAGCGCGTCCTTGTCGCCAATGACGAGGTCGACGCGCCCTTCCGCGAGATCGAGGATGGCTTCCTCCAAAGTCGCGTAGGGGTGGATCTCCGATTCTTTGTAGAGGTCGTCGAGATAGGCCTCGTGCGCGCCGCCCGCTTCGACGCCGATCGTCTTGCCTTTGAGGCCCTCCGGCGTGGTCTCTGCGATGACAGTCTGCTTCGCGGCCATGAAGGCCGAGGGCATGCGGACATAGGGCTTTGTAAAGGCGATTTTCTCCCGCGCGGCGTCGGTGATCTCCAGCGCCGCCATCACCGCGTCATATTGGTGGTTGAGCAGGTCGGGAATGAGGCCATCCCAATCCTGGGGGACGAACCGGCACGACAGTTTCGCGCGGGCGCAAAGATCGCGCCCGAGATCGATCTCGAAGCCTGCGAGCTCATTATTGCCGTCGATGTAATTATAGGGCGGCCGCGCGCCTTCGCTGGCGATCAGGATCTCCGTCGAGCTGCGTTCCTGCGCGGCGAGGCCCGACAGCGTCAAGGCAGCGGCCGCGAAGGCGACGAGCGCCACGGCCAAGCCCGCGCGTGCGATCGGGCGGAAACGATGGCGAAGACAGCGAAAGCGATCGCTCGGGAACAGGGCCCTCACTCCATGCAAAGGGTTTGGTGAAAAGGCTTCGCGGATCTCTGCGTCTCGCGCATGAGCCCTAGCGCGGCAATATAGGGTCGCAAAGGCCTTTCTGGAAGTCACGATGCGCCAAAATCGGCGAGCGCCGCCGCTGATTGAACGCATCGGGTCGATCGCCTATAGCATGGTCCGGACTTGTGCGGATTGTCCGCGCGCAAATGGATGCTGGAGCCTCGAAAGAATGGCGAGCGAGCAGGATGTTCTCAACGCGCTTGAGGCCGTTCCAGGCCCCGATGGAGCGACCCCTCTGCCGCAATCGGGCGCCATATCGGGACTTTCGATCAGGGACGGCAAGGTCTATCTCTCAATCGCCATCGACCCCGCCCGCGCCGGCGCGCTTGAGCCGATGCGTTCGGCGGCCGAGATCGCGGTGAAGAAAATCAGCGGCGTCGCCGGCGCGCTCGTCAGCCTCACCGCCGATCGTGCGCCACAGGCGGCGCCTGCCCCTCACGCTCCGCCTGGCGCAAAGGCGTCCGCGCCACGCAACATCGCCATTCCCGGCATCGCAAATATCATCGCCGTCGCATCCGGAAAGGGCGGGGTCGGCAAGTCGACGACCGCCGTCAATCTGGCGCTGGCCCTTTCCGCGCTGGGCTGGCGCATCGGCATTCTCGACGCGGATATTTATGGTCCTTCGCTGCCGCGACTGCTCGGTCTCAAGGGCAAGCCGCCGTCCGACGGGCGCGTCATGAGTCCGCTCGAGGCCTATGGCGTCAAAGCCATGTCGATCGGTTTCCTCGTTGGCGAGGAGGACGCCATGATATGGCGCGGACCGATGGTCATGGGCGCCATTCAGCAGCTGCTGCGCGAGGTCGCCTGGGGCGAACTCGATTGCCTCGTCGTCGATATGCCTCCCGGCACTGGCGACGCGCAGCTCACGCTTGCCCAGAATGTGCCGCTCGCCGGCGCTGTGATTGTCTCGACGCCTCAGGATCTCGCGCTGATCGATGCCCGGCGCGGCATAGCCATGTTCAACAAGGTCGATGTCCCGGTGCTCGGGATCGTCGAAAACATGAGCTATTTCCTATGTCCGCATTGCGGCGGCCGCTCGGATATTTTCGATCATGGCGGCGCCCGTCGCGAGGCGGAGCGCTATGGCGTCCCGTTTCTTGGCGAAGTGCCGCTGCATATGGGCATTCGCGAACATTCCGACTCCGGGAAACCCGTCGTCGCGGCGGAGCCGGCGGGCGCCCATGCGAAGATCTATCTGGACATAGCGGCGCAGATCAAGGCGAAGGTCGAGAAGGGCAGGGCTCGCGCTTCGCCGAGGATCGTCATCGAATAGCGATTGAGCGCTCGAAGCTTGCGCAGAGATGGATCGGCCCGATGGTTCAGACGGGAGAACGCCTCGCAAATCGTGTTTTGCCATAGAAACGTACAGCACATTTTGCTATGAATTGGCCATGGAAGAGCCGCACGATCGATTGGCGACGGCCCGCCGCAACGCCGGATTCGAGAACGCGACAGAAGCCGCGCGCGCTTTCGGCTGGAACGAGAACACCTATCGGAGCCATGAGAACGGCGAGCGCGGCCTGCGCCTTCCCATCGCCGAGCGCTACGCGCGAGCGTTTGGCGCCAGCGCCGCTTGGCTCCTGACCGGCGAGGGCGAAGCGGACGCCGCGCCAGCGCCGCAAAATGTCGTGCGCCTGGTCGGGCGCATCGGCGCCGGCGCGGTGATCGACGCGGATTTCGAGCAGGAGCCGCCCGAAGGCTTCGCCGAGATCGAAATTCCCTATCCCGTCCCGGCCGGCGCCGTCGCCTTCGAGATCGTCGGCGACAGCATGTGGCCGCGCTATGATCCCGGCGACATCGTCATCTGCTGGAAGGTGGCGCAGACTCGCGGCGAGGCGGATGGCTGGGAGGCTGCGGTGCGGCTGACCGACGGCCGGCGCTATCTCAAGACGATCCGGCGCGTCGCCAAGGACCGCTTCGATCTCGTTAGCCATAACGCCGCCCCGATCCTGAACATTCAGATCGAATGGGCGTGCAAGGTGTTCGGCAATATCCGCGCCGGCGAGTGGAATTTGCTGGAGAAAGCACCGCGCCGGGCGCGTTGAGCGCGAGGCGGGAGCCGCTGGCATGGACATGCGGCGCAAGTGCGTCGCTGCGAAAAGGTGATCATGCGCCGCGTTCGTCACGGTCCGCTTCAATTTGTAAATTTTGATCGCCCCTGTACATTCCGTGTTGCAAAATGCAGTTCGTTATGTACAGTACGTTTTGGGCGCTGACGAGGTCGGGTCGCTAATCCCGGCCCTGAGAATCGAAGCGTCGAACAAGGAAAATCCTTTTCAGGAGAGGGCAGCGCGATGGAAAAGCACCGCAATATTCAGAAGAAAGCCCATGCGGCGGACGCCGTTCTGAACGATCTCGATTTACATCGTGGGCTCAAAGCGAGCCCGCTCGAAACCGCGCAATATCTTGCGGAAATGTCGCGCGAGCTGGTGGCGCTTGCTCGGACCGCCGGGCTTGAGAGGCTATCGCTCCTGCTCGATTTCGTTGCGCGGGAAGCGCAGGCGGAAGCTGGAAGCGGCGCCGCCTGAGCGCGGGCGCTGAATCGCCGCCTAGCCGCCGGTGACGCTCATGTGCCGCGCCACCGCCGGCTTCGCGCCCCGGCGGTCGACGATAAAATCATGGCCTTTTGGCTTG
This sequence comes from uncultured Alphaproteobacteria bacterium, assembly GCA_963767805.1. Lineage (GTDB taxonomy): Bacteria > Pseudomonadota > Alphaproteobacteria > Rhizobiales > Beijerinckiaceae > Methylocapsa. The sequence goes on from CAVYFP010000018.1 coordinate 24,465, forward strand.
CGGGCGATCGCGGCGTCGATGGCGCCGTTCAAGAGATCGTCCGCCGTCGAGGCCCGTAAGGGCGCGCGCAAATCCGCCGCATCGTCCTGGCCAAGACACATGTACAGCGTTCCCGTGCAGGTCACGCGAACGCGGTTGCAGCCCTCGCAGAAATTATGCGTATGCGGCGTGATGAGACCAAGCCGGCCGCCGGTCTCCTTGACGCGCAGGTAACGGGCCGGACCGCCGGTCGCGAAATCGATCGGCTCCAGAACGTAGCGCTCGGCGAGGCGCGTCTCGACACGACTTAAAGGGAGAAATTGATCGGCGCGTTCGGCCTCGACGTCTCCGAGCGGCATGACCTCGATCAGCGTCAGGTCCATGCCTCGCCCATGCGCCCATTCGAGCATGCGCGGGATTTCAACTTCGTTGACGCCCTTCAGCGCCACCATATTGATCTTGACCGCAATGCCGGCGTTCTGCGCGGCGTCGACGCCGCGCAGAACCTGCGCCAGATCGCCCCATCGGGTGATGGCCCGGAATTTGTCTGGATCCAGCGTGTCCATTGAGAGATTAAGCCGGCGAACGCCTGCCGCCGCGAGATCGGCGGCGCGGTTCGCCAGTTGCGATCCATTGGTGGTCAGCGTCAGTTCGGTCAGCGCGCTGGATTCGAGATGGCGCGAAAGCGAGCGGAAAAGGCCCATGATGCCGCGCCGCACCAGCGGCTCGCCGCCGGTGATCCGCAGCTTGTTGACGCCGCGGCTGATAAAGGCGGTGCAAAGCCGGTCCAGCTCTTCAAGCGTCAGCACGTCGCGCTTCGGCAGAAAATTCATGTCTTCGGACATGCAGTAGATGCAGCGCATGTCGCAGCGGTCCGTCACCGACACGCGGACGTAGCTGATCACCCGCGCGAAGGGATCGACGAGCGGAGACGGCGCGATCCGGGCGGCGACTGGGGAGATTGGTGTGAAGATGGACATGTCTTTAGCTAGGTTACGGGCGCGGAGAAAACAGCGATACTGGAAGCCAACGGGGATTGCATGAAAAAAGTTTCAGGAGCGTGGGCGTCGCCATGAACAAGCCGGGAATGAACAAACCGGGTCGTTGGCCGAGCGAATTGCGGCTCAAGGATAACGGCCACGCGCTCGCCGTCAAATTCGAGGATGGCGCCGAATTTGCGCTCTCCGCGGAATATTTGCGCGTCATGAGCCCGAGCGCGGAAGTCCAGGGCCATCGTGAGGCGGACCGCATCACTGTCGGCGGCAAGCGCCGCTGCGCCGTCATCGGCGTTGAGCCGGTCGGCACATATGCGGTGCGGCTCAGCTTCGACGATATGCACTCGACCGGGATCTTTACCTGGGATTACCTTTACGAGCTTGGCGCGCGATTTTCCGAGAAATGGGCGCGCTATGAGGCGGAGCTGAAAGCGAAGGGGCTCGATCGCGACCGGCCGGGGGAGGCTTGACGCAAGTCTCGAGGCTGGCGGCGACGGCGGCGCTCTACTGAACGATGACGCGGGCGCCAAGCTTGACGCGGTCGTAAAGATCGACGACGTCCTCATTCGTCATGCGGATGCACCCGGACGAGACCGCCTGACCGATCGTATTCGGCTCGTTCGAGCCGTGGATGCGATAGAGCGTGCCGCCGAGATACATGGCGCGCGCGCCAAGCGGGTTCGCCGGACCGCCCTGGAGAAATCTCGGCAAATCGGGGCGCCGGCGCAGCATCTCGCGCGGCGGCTGCCATGAGGGCCATTCGCGTTTCATGGCGACGGTCCGGATTCCGGTCCAGGTAAAACCGGGGCGGCCGACGCCAACGCAATAGCGGATCGCCTGTTTGCCCGGCAAAACATAATAGAGCCGCCGCTCCTGCGTCGAGACGATGATCGTGCCTGGCGGATAAGCGCTTTCGTAAGGAACGAGTTCGCGCGGCGGCGCGGAGGCCTGCGGGCGGCCCGAAAGTGCAGTTGGATCATCCGCAGCATCCGGCGTGGCAAGCCCGGACACCGCCGCCGAGCCCTGATATTGATAGGCGGCCACGGGGAGCGACGGCCCGGCGATACCGGCTGCAAGGCAGGCCGTAGCCACAAATCGATGGCGCATATCCAAAAGGATCCTCCAGGATCAATCGAATTCGAAGTCCGATAGCGCGGTGCTGCAATTTCGCCATAATTGCGCCCTTCGCCACCCATGGCAATATGTGGCGAAACTAGGGAGTTCCGTCACCAAAGCCTGACGCGCATGTCGTTGCGCGGTCTCGTCCGCGACATGCGGTCCGGCTTTCCTTGCGGCGCGTTTTCTGACAGGAAACACGGATCCGCTCCGGCTCGAAAGCGCGCCGCGGCGTTTTTGCATTCATGTCGCAGCCGGGGACGACCATGCCATTTTCGATCCCGCTCTCGCTGGCGATCTATTTCGTCATCTGGTTTACGGTGCTGTTTGCGGTGCTTCCGTTCGGCGTCACGTCGCAGCATGAAGTCGGAAATCTGGTGAAGGGCGCCGATCCTGGCGCGCCCGTCGCGCCGCGGCTGCTCGTCAAGGCGATCTGGACGACCGTAATTTCGGCGGCGGTCTTCGCCGCGGTCGCCGTTTTCGCGCATTTTGCCGAAAGCTGACGCCGCCGCCGCCGCTTTGCCGGCCCGCGCGGTCCTCGCCTCTGTTGACGCTGCGGGCGGATAAGGCTAGTTGACGGGCTCTCGTTAAGAGAGCGCGTAGCTCAGTTGGTAGAGCATCTGACTTTTAATCAGAGGGTCATGGGTTCG